>JAHEFZ010000007.1 GCA_024639935.1 Microbacteriaceae bacterium | reverse complement strand
TGACAGTGAGAATGTCGGCAGAACCGTTCGTACGGGCCGCGTCCCGCAACAACGGCAGGAAGTGGGCGATCATCTGTTGGACACCCAGAACGTTGACCTCGAACATCGCGCGCCACGAATCGGGATCGGCGTCTTCGACGAGAGCCGCATCCGTCGCTCCACCCGCGATGTTGACAAGCGCGTCGATGCCGGCGGGCGCCAGTTCCGCGGCGAGTGACTTGATGGCATTGAAATCGGTGACGTCGAGTTTGTGGACGGTCACGCCCGTCTCTTTCGCCAGCGCCTCGAGCCGGTCAAGACGACGGGCGACGGCGACCACGTCGAAACCACGGGTCGCAAGCCCACGCGCGGTGGCGGCTCCGATCCCGCTGGAGGCACCGGTGACGAGAACGCGACGAGTCTTAGTCATGCGACGAGTTTATCGCGACGGGCGAGACGACCGACAGTAAAGTTGTGGGTATGCGCCGAATCGTCACCGCCATCGCCCTGTCCTCTGCACTCGTCCTGTCGGGTTGCACCACAGCCGCCGACCCTGGCGACAAAGAGGCCTGCACCGTGTGGTCGCAAGCGCAAAAGTCAATGCTGCAAACCGTCGCCGTCATCGTTGAAGTCACGAAAGACCCAAACGGATTGACCGAGGACGTCGCCACTGCCTTCAACAAGAGCCGCAACGAGCTCCTCGTCGCCTACCAAAAGGCAACAGAGTTGGCGACGAGTGAAGACCTCAAAGCGGCACTCGAAAAGGGGCTCGACGCCGATTCGACCGTGTACTACGACCTCGCTGGTGCGACGCAAGAACGCATGCAGGCGTCGATCGCCGCGGTTGGCGCGCTGGTATCGACGTGCCTCGTTGCGGGTGTCGACGTGTCCGAGGTTCTCGGCACGAAAAAGTAATGAATCACTATTTCGATCCGGGTGACGGCGAGTGGACCTCGCGCGAGATCCGGGCCGTCCTCGATGGTCGCGAATTCACCCTCGAGACGGCGGCGGGGACATTCAGTCCCGAACACATTGATACGGGCACCAAGATTTTGCTCGAGACGGTTCCGGACCCGATCGGGACCGTCATGGACATCGGCTGTGGATGGGGTCCGATCGCACTGACCGCCGCCCTGCGTTCGCCCGATACGCCCGTGTGGGGGATCGACGTGAACCAACGGGCACTCGAGTTGACGCGCCGAAACGCGGCGCGAGTCGGGGTATCCAATGTTTCCGTCGCGTTGCCCCACGATGTTCCCGCCGACCTGCGATTCGACACCATTTGGTCGAACCCCCCTATCCGCGTTGGGAAAGCCGAATTGCACGGGATTCTGGAAACGTGGATTCCGCGGCTCAACCCCGGCGGCGAGGCGTGGCTCGTGGTCGCCAAGAGCCTCGGAGCCGAGTCGCTTCAGAAGTGGCTGGGTGAACGCTGGCCCGACGCCGAGGTGTCGACCGCAAAGATTTCAAAAGGGTTTCGAGTTATTCGATTCGCGGTGCCCAGCGCCTAAATTTGAATTTCTCCCGAGTCAAGGATTTCCGCGAAACCCGAGATCGAGACGTGCTCGCCATCCTCGGTGGGGAACATCTGAACACCGAGCGAGCCCCCGGGCATGTCCACCCGCCAGTGATGAGGGGCGCCCGAACCCTCGCGATGGCGTGTCGAAAGGGCCGCGGAGACGGCTGCGATTGCCCACGAAGGAGAATCGTTCTGTGCGCCGTCCACCGGGCTGAGTCGGATACGACCGATGCCGTCATCGACGAGCGGCACGAGCGGCTCGACGCGGATCGGCCCACGCACATCCGACGTGGGGTCCACGAAAATCACCCCCGTTCTCGGTTCACGGGGTCCGTTGTTACTTCTCCAACGTCCCAAGTCAACCCGGAACATCCCGCCCGCACCGACCTGAACGTCCTTGACGCCGTCTCGGGTGGCGATGGCGATTCGGTCGCCGTTCGTCAGGCTTACGAGTTTCTCGGCCAACAGATATGCGACGAAAACGCGGAGGGCATTCCCGCACGCCGTGGCAGTGGAACCGTCTCGATGGCGGTGGTCCATGAACCATTCGGCATCGGGGTCGTTGGTCAGGAGCGCGCGACCTTCGGGAAGGTTTCCCGAGCGAATCGCGCGAATCACGTCGACGTTGCCGCCGCCTTCGAGCGGACGGGCCAGACGTGCGTATTTCTCGGCCGATGAATTGATCTCTCCCGCGGGGTCAGCGAAAAGCACGAAATCGTTGCCGGTCGCGTGACTCCGCGTGATCTTGAGCGCCCGCGTCATGCGCCCAGACTATTAGGCTCGCCATTCGTGTATTGAATTCCGAGCTGAGTCATCTGACGCGCCGAAGCCCAAATCGTGTTAACGCGATAACTTCGGTTTAGTGGAAGGTAAACATTGTCCCGTCCCACTGAAACCTTGCAGGATGTCTCAGTCGGTCGTTGTCGGCGATGTCCGCTCATTCAGAAATTGGGCGAGGACGGCGTCGACGTAAACGGGCGCGTCCAACCACCGAATCTGCGGGTTTCGTCCGAACCAGCTGACCTGGCGGCGGGCGAACTTTCGGGTGAGCAACGCCGTTTCGTCGATCGCGTTGTCGACGGTCATGGTGCCGTGAACGACTCCCAACGCTTGCGAATATCCGATCGCGCGCGACGCGGTAACCCCACGTTGAATTCCTCGCGGGATGAGCCCACGAACTTCGTCGACCAGCCCGTTCGCGAACATCGCCGCCGCGCGAACGTCGATCCTGGCGATCAGTTCATCGCGAGGGACTCTTAGGCCGATGATGGTCGCTGGTCGCCAGGGTCGGTCTTCTGCACCGAGTCCCGATCCGAACGGTTTCCCCGTTATCTCGATGACCTCGAGCGCGCGCAACAGTCGGCGCTCGTTGCGCGGGTCGATCGCGGCATACGCGTCGGGATCCTTGGCCTTAAGTTCGGCGGCGAGGACGTGGTTCCCCTCGTTCTCGAGTCGTTGCTCTAATCGTGAACGAACCTTCGGGTCGGTCCCGGGAAACTCGAAGTCGTAGAGCACCGACCAGACATACAAACCCGAACCACCGACCACGATGGGCACCGCACCGCGCGATTCGATGTCTACAATCGCGGATCGGGCGTCTAGTTGGTATTGGGCGACCGATGCTTCATCGGTCACGTCGAGGACGTCGAACAGGTGGTGTGCGATGCCGCGACGTTCGGCGACGGGAACCTTTGCCGTGCCGACATCCATCCCGCGATACAACTGTGACGCGTCGGCGTTGACGATTTCGGCGGGCTGTCCCCGGCTGGCGAGTGCTTCCGCGACATCCAGCGCGAGGTCGGATTTACCCGTGCCTGTCGCACCGACGATGGCCAGGATCACGACTAGCCCAGCAGGCTCGTTCGGATACCCGGCAACCCCAGCGAAACGTTCCCCGTGGCGGGTTCGTCGCCGACCGCACAGGACTCGGCCTCGGCGCGGTCCCAGGCATCCCCCGACCGCGTGCGACGAATGCGCAGAGGCGACCCGTCGCCAGAGTCTGCCAGCAGGTGATAAGGCGCCGCGGCGGTCACGGTTACGGTCACAACATCGCCAGGCCGTGGAACATCCGAGCCCGCAGGAATTTCAAAGTGCGCGAGACGGAAATCTTCGGTGCGACCGGTCATTCGCAATGACGCTGCGTCTTTGCGTCCTTCACCCGCTGCGACAAGTACGTTCACGTCTCGGCCGATTTGTGCCTCGTTCTCTTCGAGCGCGATCTGGTTTTGCAACGCGACCAGACGCTCGTAGCGCTCTTGGACGACCGCCTTGGGAATTTGGTCGGGCATGCCCGCCGCCGGCGTGCCAGGACGGATCGAATACTGAAAGGTAAAAGCCGCGCTGAATCGTGCCAATCGCACAACGCGCAGAGTCTCTTGGAAGTCGGCTTCGGTCTCACCGGGGAAACCGACGATGATGTCTGTCGTGATTGCGGCGTTGGGAATCTTGGCTCGAACACGGTCGAGAATGCCGAGGAACTTCTCCGAACGATACGAACGCCGCATCGCTTTGAGGATGGCGTCAGAGCCAGACTGCAATGGCATGTGAAGGCTCGGCATGACCGCGGGGGTCTCGGCCATCGCGTCGATGACGTCATCGGTGAATGCGGCAGGGTGAGGGCTCGTGAAACGAATGCGTTCCAGACCATCGATTTCGCCGGCAGCGCGCAGTAGTTTGCCGAACGCGAACTTGTCGCCGAATTCGACTCCATAAGTGTTGACGTTCTGACCGAGGAGGGTGACTTCGATGGCACCGTCGTCGACGAGTGCCTGAATTTCTCCGAGGACATCGCCTGGGCGACGGTCCATTTCTTTACCGCGAAGGCTGGGCACAATGCAGAAGGTGCAGGTGTTGTTGCAGCCCACCGAAATCGAGACCCATCCGGAATACGTCGATTCGCGTTTGGTGGGAAGCGTTGAAGGGAACACGTCGAGCGCCTCGAGGATCTCGACCTGGGCTTCGTCGTTGTGACGGGCACGTTCGAGGAGTGCGGGCAGAGACCCCATGTTGTGCGTTCCGAACACGACGTCGACCCAGGGCGCTTTCGAGACGATGTCGTGCTTGTCTTTTTGCGCGAGACATCCTCCGACCGCGATCTGCATCCCGTCGCGATCGCGTTTCACGGATGCCAGATGACCTAGGGTTCCGTAGAGTTTGTTTCCAGCGTTTTCACGGACTGCACAGGTGTTGAGCACGACGACGTCCGCTTCGGAACCGGCCAGTGCTGGGATGTAGCCAGCCGCTTCAAGCGAGCCTGACAACCGCTCGGAGTCATGCACGTTCATCTGACACCCCATCGTCCGCACCTCGTAGGTGCGGGGTGAGTCGAGTGTCGTGCTCATAACCCCCGATTTTACCGCGCTTGGGGGCGCGATGTCACCGAAAGGTGACTCGAGCGACGTTATCGGCCGATTCGGCTAGCGCCGCCTTTATCGCGTTCGAGATTTCCGACCCGCGGAAACCGCGTCGTTGAAGGTACGCGTAAAGGCGACGGTTGAGCGTTTCCTTGTCTAGCCCATTGAGACGTGAGAGGCGTTTGCGTGCTTCGACCGTGGCAAGTTCGAGCTGGTCACCCGGCAGTTCCGTGAGCGCGAGTTCGATTGCGGTGGACGAAAGGAGCCGCTTGCCGAGTTCTTGTTTCACCGCCGAAGCACCAAGCCCTTTGCGGCGTTGGAAGCGTTCGGCCAGGTCGGTCGCGAGTGCGAAATCGTCGAGTAGCCCGACTCGTTCAAGCCGCTCGATCTCGGCGGCAACCACATCATCGGGAAGGTCGCGTGACTTCAGCAATTTTTCCATTTCACGCGACGACACCGCGCGCCGGGTCAGCGCATACAACGAAATGTTTTCGGCCCGTTTGGTCATCTCCCCCGCGGATTCAGGGTTGTCGTCAACCTCGGTGTCCGTGGGGTCGAACGATCCGGGGAACGCCGTGACGGTGGCCAGTCGTTCCCCGGAACGGTCGATTTCGGTCATGGGTTACTCGGTGTCGGGCTCGAGAGCCGCGAGCATCGCGTCGACACCGTCGGTGTCCGCGTTACGCTGTGCAACCTTGGTCGAAATGTCGATCGGTGCGCCATCCGTTCCGGTGGCCGCGACTGCTTCGACCTCGTCGCCGATGCCGAGCGCCGTGAGGATGCGCGTCTCAATCTCGTTCGCCATCTCGGGGTGAGCAAGAAGGAACTTCCGCGAGTTTTCCTTGCCCTGACCCAACTGCTCGCCCTCGTAGGTGTACCACGCACCGGATTTGCGAACGATGTTGTGTTCGACGCCGAAGTCGAGAAGGCTGCCCTCGCGCGAGATTCCGCTTCCGAACAGGATGTCGAATTCAGCTTGCTTGAAAGGTGGCGCCATCTTGTTTTTTACGACCTTGACGCGCGTGCGGTTTCCGACCGCGTCCGATCCTTCTTTCAACGTCTCGATGCGGCGGATATCGAGACGAACAGACGCATAGAACTTGAGCGCCTTACCTCCGGCAGTCGTTTCGGGGCTTCCGAAGAAGACGCCGATTTTTTCGCGGAGCTGGTTGATGAAAATCATCGTCGTGCCGGTCGTGTTCAACCCACCGGTCAATTTGCGCAGCGCCTGCGACATGAGACGGGCCTGCAAACCGACGTGGGTGTCGCCCATCTCTCCTTCGATTTCAGCGCGAGGCACGAGTGCCGCGACCGAGTCGATGACCACGAGGTCGATCGAACCCGAACGCACGAGCATGTCGGCGATTTCGAGAGCTTGTTCGCCCGTGTCGGGCTGCGAGACGAGAAGTTGGTCGATGTCGACTCCGAGCGCTTTGGCATATTCGGGGTCGAGAGCGTGTTCCGCATCGATGAACGCGGCGACGCCGCCACTCGCCTGAACATTGGCGATGGCGTGCAGTGTGAGGGTCGTCTTTCCCGACGATTCCGGACCGTAGATTTCGACGATGCGTCCTCGGGGCAACCCACCGACGCCGAGGGCGACATCGAGGGCGATGGATCCGGTCGGAATAACGGCAACCTTCGCGCGTTCCTCCGAACCGAGGCGCATGATTGCGCCCTTTCCGAACTGACGGTCAATCTGTGCGAGCGCTGTTTCCAGCGCTTTATCGCGGTCTGTGGATGTAGCCACGGTGTCTCCTTGTGTAGTGGGTTGCTGCCTATCTGCTGTCTTTCTTCTGCGAGCCGATGACGCCGGGCCTGCAGTTTCGGGACAAGGCGGGAACTGTCCTGATTGATGTCCACGGTAGGTGAGGGTACCGACACGAGTGCCGAGCTTCGAGCCTTCCGTGGATAACGATCTATTGAGTTCTCTTGGGGAGACTCTACTCGTGTTCGAACATTTGTTCGATACTCGCGTCAGCGGCGTGTCGCTGGTGGCGTGGTGGGTGGGCCGGCAACTCCGCCCTCCCCCTGCGCGCACCCAATGCCCCCCCTGCCCACCCCCTGTACACACCTGTTCCTGCAGACAAATCGCGCAAAATCAGCGCTAGCCCACCTTTATGCAGAAATGTATGCAGAAACAAGAAGCTAGGGCAGAAATGTCTGCAGAATCAGGTGTGACGGCCGGAGGGACGAAAAGGATAGGGCGGAAATGTCTGCAGAATCAGGTGTGACGGCCTGGGAACGCGCTATTTCTTCGGCGCGCCACGACCGGCGCCGTGAATCCGTTGCGCCGGGACATCCATTGCGCGACAGAGCGCGACCCACACAGCGCGCGGCGCGTTGCCCGCGGCGAGAGCATCGGCGGCCGAGAGCCCAAACTCATCAAGGACGACGTCGCGTACGAGAGTACGCCCGAACTGTTCACCGAACTCGGTGGTGACGGCCAACGCAAATTCGGAGTGCTTCACTCGCCCAGCGTATCGGGACTAAACCGACTTGCCAGAACTGGTCGTCGATCCACCGCCCGGCTGACGGCGAGCGTTGACCACCCGAACTGCTCCGATGATGGCCATCACAATTCCGATGAGGAACGCGATGGCGGGCAGCGCGAGGAACACGACAACGACCCCGCCAAAGCCGAGTCCACCACAAGATCCGTAGCACGTGAATCCGGGGAAATTCCAGATGACAATCGGGATCAGAGCGAGAACAATGGCAATGCCGGAACACGTGAATGCAGAACGATCGGGCTTTTCAGTCGGACGTGGAGCAACGGATTCGTTACTCATCTCCGGCAATGGGTTCCCGTTTCGATGAGGTTAGGTCCGAGCGTCACTCTTGACATCGACGTCGGCAACGAGTTCGTCCGGCAGGTGATCTGGTGCAGACGGCATGACGTTGTTGAAGTCCGGCATGGAGTCGAGCGAGACGTCCTGGTCAAAGCCGATGTCGATCGGGGTGCCGTACAAAAGTGACGTGAGGTCCTGGAACTCGAATCGACCGTTGAGCTGGTCGCTCGCGGACATTCGTGCACCGACCTCGAGGTAGATGTCGGCCTGCGAGACGTTGTAGAAGTCCGCGAGGGTGCGAATGATTTCGCTGGAGGGTTCGGTGCGACCGCGCTCAAGTTCGGACAGGTGCGCTACTGAAATTCGAGCCCCACGCTGGACATCGCCGAGGGTCATGGTCTTTGACGTGCGGATGTCACGCATGACACCACCGAGTTGTTCGCGAATCAACATAGTGAGCAACTCCTTCCGTTCGGTCTTTTATCGTACAACTTTCGGAACACAATTCGTGCTCGTTTTATTCCGTTCTTAGCGAATTCTCAAGAAGGGCGATTGCGGCACCAACGGTGGCTCGCCGAATCTCGTCCCGCGTTCCCGTGAAGTGACATTCCTCCGTCGTTTCGAATCGGTCGCTCACCACCGCGACGAACACAGTTCCCACCTCGATCCCATCCTGCGCGTCGGGTCCCGCAACTCCGGTTGTCGCAACACCGATGGTCGACCCGAACAGCGCGCGAACGCGCGTCGCCATGTGCATCGCAACCGCCGGGTCGACGGCTCCGCGTGCGGCCAGCAGCCCTGCATCGACCCCCAAAACCGAGGCCTTGACGTCGGTGGAATACGCGACCACTCCCCCCAAGACAACCCGTGACGCGCCCGCGGGGTCGACGAGAGTCGAACAGACCAAACCGCCTGTCAGTGATTCGGCGACCGCAACTGTCTCGCCAGAACCGGCAAACGCCTCGATCAGAGCGGCAACGCGGGCCGCGGTGCGATCATCCGCCTCATTCAACCGCGAATGGCCTTCCACACATAGTCGATTCCGGTCCAGACCGTAAGCGCGACAGCCGCAATCATCAGTGCGGCGTTGAACCAGTTCATCCAATCGCCGAGCATTGCGGGGAACGGGGCGAGCGCGAACGAGACAGCGATAGCCTGCGCGGTCGTCTTAACCTTGCCTCCCCATGACGCCGCATGGATTTCGCGATGGACTATCGCCATTCGATACAGGGTGATTCCGAACTCGCGCACAAGTACCACAATCGTCACCCACCAGGGCAACTCGCCGACCACGGACAATACGACGAGTCCGGCGCCGATCAAGACCTTGTCGGCAATCGGGTCTAATAGAACTCCGAGGCTCGTCCCCAGATTTCGAGAACGCGCCAAGTACCCATCGAGCCCGTCGGACGCGGTGCCGAACACGAACAGCGCCAGACCAAGCCATCGAAGCGGGCCGTTCGGATCCATCAGGATTAACCACACGAAAAGTGGAGCACAGAGGATTCGTGCCACCGTGATGAGGTTCGCGATGTTCCACGGTGCGACGGGGGAGTCACCCGCGCGCACGACGCGTCGGGTTTCTGCCACGTTCACTCCCTGCCGGTGAGGTTCCAGGCGTCCTCGTCGGATTCGCCGTCTTCCTCAGAATACCCCTCTGCGGATGGGGCGAGTGGGTCGTTATACCGAGGGTCGAGCGCGGGGATTGGCGCTGTCACCCCGATGTCGTCCCCCACGACTCCGAGTTCGTCGTAGCCGACGTGAGAGACGGCAGGCTTGGGGGCGGGGAGGGCGTCAATCGCGGCATCGGCCACAACCGCAGCGATCACGGGCGCAGCTGCAGTCGGAGCAGTCGGCGGGTCTTCGCCACGCAGTTTCGCGAGAACGGGTCCGAGTTGGTCGGACGACACGAGCACCTCGCGAGCCTTCGACCCCTCGCTCGGTCCCACGATGTCGCGCGATTCCATGAGGTCCATGAGTCGACCGGCCTTGGCGAACCCGACGCGCAACTTTCGTTGCAACATCGACGTTGATCCGAATTGACTCGAAACGACGAGTTCGACGGCTTGAAGCAAAACGTCGAGGTCGTCACCAATGTCCGCATCGACCTGCTTCTTACTCGACTCGGCAGCGACGTCCTCGCGGTATTCGGGGTCGGCCTGTTTCTTCACGTGGTCGACAACCGACTGAATTTCCTCTTCGGACACCCACGCGCCCTGCACGCGGATGGCCTTGGCTGCGCCCATCGGCAGGAACAACCCATCGCCTTGGCCGATCAATTTCTCGGCGCCCTGCTGGTCGAGGATGACGCGCGAGTCGGTCATCGACGAGACTGCAAAGGCGAGACGTGAAGGGACGTTCGCCTTGATGAGTCCGGTTACGACATCGACCGAAGGTCGCTGGGTAGCGAGGACCAAGTGGATTCCCGATGCACGAGCGAGTTGCGTGATGCGAACGATGGCGTCCTCGACATCGCGCGGCGCAACCATCATGAGGTCGGCGAGCTCATCGACGACGACGAGCAGATACGGGTATTCGCGGAGGACCCTTTCACTTCCCACCGGAACTTTGACCGTGCCCTCGGCGACCGCCCGGTTGTAGTCATCAATGTGCTTGAACCCGAACGAATGCAGGTCGTCGTACCGCATGTCCATCTCTTTAACGACCCACTGCAACGCCTCGGCGGCCTTTTTGGCGTTGGTGATGATGGGCGTGATGAGGTGCGGGACGCCCTGGTACGCCGACAGTTCGACGCGCTTGGGGTCAATGAGCACCATGCGGACTTCGGCGGGCGTTGCCTTCATGAGAAGCGAGGTAATCATCGAGTTGACGAATGACGATTTACCCGCACCCGTCGCGCCCGCGACCAGCAGGTGTGGCATCTTGGCGAGGTTCGCAATGACGAATTGGCCTTCGACGTCTTTGCCAACACCGATCGACATCGGGTGGCGTGCTGCGATGGCCGCCGGTGAACGCAGCACATCGCCGAGAGTGACGATGTCGCGGTCGGTATTGGGAATTTCGATTCCGATGGCGGACTTTCCGGGAATCGGGGTGAGGAACGTGACCTCGTTCGAGGCGACCGCGTATTCGATGTTTCGCGAAAGCGCAGTGACGCGCTCGACCTTGACGCCGTGCGCGAGCTCGACTTCGTAGCGCGTGACGGAAGGCCCGCGAGTAAAGCCGGTGACGCTCGCATCAACACCGAATTGCGCGAGCACGTCGGTAATGGCGGCGATGGCCTTGTCGTTAACGGGAGACGAACCCTTGGGCGGTGCGCCCTTGACGAGAATGGTGTCCCTGGGGAGCGAATAGGGCCTACCGGAACGAACGGGCGTGGCGCGCGGGTGGTCGCCCGTCGCCACGTTGTCGATTGGTGCCGAGGTCTCGGTCACAGGAATCTTGGCGGTCGCCACGTCATCCGATATCTCCCCTGCGGCGGAACTCGTCCCGTTGAACTGACGAGCCGCTTCTTCGGCGGCGAACATGTCCTTGATTAGATCGGTCGCCGACGCTTCCGACTCGACGGGGGTGTCGAATGGTTTCGGTTTGGCGTTCTTGCGAATCGTCCACCACGGGCGTCCGTCGCCGAGGTCGCTGTGGCTTGTGACACTCGACAGGTCACCGGTGGGAACAGTGCCCGTCTCGGGTGTCGTCGCACGGGGTGCGTGCACGAAGAGATATTCACCCAGTTCGCGAATGCGCTCGATGACTCGCGACGGAGATGTTCGCGTCACAATGAGCGCCGACACGAGGATCAACACGGAGAACAACGGGACGCTGACCCACGCGGTGGCGACTTCGGTCAACCAGTTCGCGACCAACCAGCCCATTGCCCCACCCGCTGCGGCAATCCCCGGGATTCCGTTTGAAGGCTGCGGCGAACCGCCCGCAACGTGCGCGAGCGCCGAGCACGACAGAATGAACAAACCGAGGCCGACCGCGATGCGGCGATTGTCGGCATCGATCGTTGGGTGACGAAAAAGCCACGCGGCGAAAAGGACTAGTACAACGGGAAGCCCGAACGCGATGCGACCAAACAGCCCTCCGACCGTAAATTCTTCGACGCGGCGAACCCATTCAACTGTCGGGACGAACCATTCCACTGACGCACCGACACCGGACAGGATGAGGAGGAAAAACGGGAGTCCGTCTCGTCGTTCCTCTTTGTCAACCTTGGTCGAGAGGAATAAACGGAAGGTCGCGCCTACGACGTGGGCGAATGCCATCCAGATCACCACGAAAAAATTGGGGCCTGCCGGACGCACCGGGCGCGCAGTCGCCGGCGGAAGTCGACGAGTGGGTGCCGCTTTCCGCGCGTTACTCGGTTTCGAGCGCGACGGTCCAGCCATGGTTTGAGGCTACCCGCGACCACCCCGAAAACTCGGGTGCGACACCCCACCGCCCGCTGATTCAGGCCTCGATGACGATCGGAACGATCATGGGGCGGCGGCGATGCTGGGTATTGACCCAGCGGCCGACAACGCGTCGAACGACCTGCTGGAACTGACCGGCGTCGTTCGTTCCCGACGCGGCCGCCTCTGCGAGCGCCTTGACGATTTGTGGTTTGACGTCGTCGAAGACTGATTCGTCCTCGGCAAAGCCGCGTGCGTGGATCTCGGGCCCCACCACGACGGCACCCGTCCGTGGGTCGATGGCGACGAAAATCGAGATGAAGCCCTCCTCCGCGAGGATGCGTCGATCTTTAAGGTCGGCGTCGGTAATTTCGCCCACGCTCGAACCATCGACATACACGAAACCGATGTCATGTTGTCCCGCGATCGTCATCCGCCCATCTTTGAGGTCGACGACCGTGCCGTTCTCGGGAATGAGCGTGTTCTGGGCGGGTACTCCTGTCTCGATGGCGAGCGCCACGTTGGCATGAAGGTGGCGAACTTCGCCGTGAATCGGAAAAACGTTTTTGGGTTTGACGATGTTGTAGCAGTACAAGAGTTCGCCGGCCGCCGCGTGACCGGACACGTGAACCTTGGCAGTGCCCTTGTGAACGACGTTCGCCCCGAGGGCGATGAGCCCGTTGATGACACGGTAGACGGCGTTCTCGTTTCCGGGAATCAAGGACGACGCGAGGATGACGGTGTCGCCTTTGCCGACTTCGATCTGGTGTTCTTGATTCGCCATGCGCGAGAGCACGGCCATCGGTTCGCCCTGCGACCCCGTCGACATAAAGACAACCCGGTCGTCGGGCATTTCGACGGCGTCCTTGAGGTCAACGACAGTCCCTGGCGGAATTGTCATGTACCCCAGTTCGGACGCGATGGCCATGTTGCGGACCATTGACCGACCGACGAACACGACGTGGCGTCCGTTCGCCACGGCCGCATCAACGATTTGTTGGACGCGGTGAACGTGCGAGGCAAAACTCGCGACGACGACCTTGCCCTTGGCGCGGTGCATGACCTGCTCGATGACGGGTCCGATATCACGCTCGAGCGGGGTGAAGCCGGGAACATCGGCGTTGGTGGAGTCGGTCATAAAGATGTCCACACCTTCTTCGCCGAGGCGAGCGAACGAGCGCAGGTCGGTCAGACGACCATCGAGAGGTAGCTGGTCCATCTTAAAATCGCCCGTGGCAAGGACGAGCCCCGCCGGGGTGCGAATTGCGACGGCCAGTGCGTCAGGAATGGAGTGATTCACCGCGACAAATTCGAGGTCGAACGGACCGACTGTGAGCCGTTGGTCGTCGGACACCACCCGGAGCTCCGGCGTAATTTTGTGTTCCTTGAGCTTCGCTTCCATCAGCGCAAGCGTCAGTCGTGAACCGTACAACGTGATGTCGTCACGAAGACGCAAAAGATACGGAACGGCACCGATGTGATCCTCGTGTCCGTGGGTCAGCACGATTCCGACGATGTCGTCGAGGCGGTCTCGAATCGGGGTGAAATCGGGAAGGATCAGGTCAACCCCAGGTTGGGTTTCCTCGGGAAAGAGCACGCCGCAGTCGACGATCAAGAGGCGGCCGTCGAATTCGTAGACGGTCATGTTTCGGCCAATTTCGCCAATTCCGCCGAGAGGGATGATTCGAAGCGCACCCGTTTCGAGCGGTTGCGGTTCACTGATGATTCGAGGCATCGTGCCTCCTTCGTCCTAAGGTGCTACGCGGCCGTTGGCGTTGAACGACGCCGACGTCATGGGCATCAAATCGACCCAAAATTGTTCCATCTTTTCCGCCACCATTTCAATTTCGCGCTGAGGGAACGAGGGAAAATGTGTTCCTTCGCGCATCGTTCGGAGGCTAAGGAAATTCATGAGCGAACGCGCGTTCATCGTCACGTACATGGACGAATAAATGGTGACGGGGAGCACCATCCGGGCGACCTCGCGTGCGACGCCAGCGTCCAACATTCTTTGGTACGAGGCGTATGCCTCGGTGCAGACGGCACGAACTTCAGTTTCGACGAGTTGCGTCTGTTCGGGTGTTCCCGGCGTGAACTCGTAACTGCCCGTCTTGCCAACCTGAACCAAGTTTCGGTCAGGACCGGGAACGTAAAATACGGGACGCAGCTCGCGGTATCGACCGCTTTCTTCGTTGTAGGACGCGATTCGGTGGCGCATGAATTCACGGAAAACAAAGATTGGCGCTTGCACGTAGAACGTCATCGAGTTGTGTTCAAACGGCGAACCGTGACGGTCGCGCATCAAGTAATTGATGAGTCCCTTGTCGCGGTCGGTTGCATCGTCGGCATTTCCCTCGAGAGACTGCTCGCCCTGCGTCGAGACTCGAGCGGCGAACAAGACGTCACGGTCGTTCGCCGTCGAGCGAACGAGTTCGACCGTCACGTCGCTACGAAACTGGACATCACTCATGCCGTTCAGCCTATCGAGTGCGAACGCTCTAGCGTCGAGTCCACGCCCCGGGCGCCGAGAGGAGCGCGGCCACCTCGCGAGAGAGGTTTCCGGTTTCGATGTCGGCGAGGCTCATGTTTTCGAGGACGCTTCGAAGCGCTACGCGGGTGGCGATCCAGACATCGCGCAAGTGAATCGCCGCACCGCGATACTCGGTTTCCTCGGGGCGCTCGCCCCGAACTTCGGCGAGCGGGCCCTCGAGCGCGCGCATGACATCGGCGACGCAGATGTCCGCCGCCGGTTTGGCGAGTCGGAATCCCCCGTCACGACCGCGCATGCTGTGCAGGATGCCCGCGGTACGAAGAGTGGTCAGCAACCCGACGAGGAACTTGGTCGGAATGTCGTGCGTCTCTGCAATCGCATCACCTTTGAGGAGCGCCCGCGGGTTTTCGCGTTGAGCGGCAGCGAGTTCGAGCAACGCGCGCATCGCGTAGTCGACTCGAGCAGAGATGTACATCGCTCTATTCTGCCCGACCCTCCTTAAATTCCCCTATTTCCCCCGACAATGCGGACAATTCGGATGTTACGTAACAAAAGCGGTCGAAATTCGACGTATCGAGCGGTCGCGAATACCGTGGAGCCATGGAGCTGGGAATTGTCGCGGGGTTGCTCGTCGTCTCGACGCTGCTCGGCGTGATGTGGAAAAGTCGCCAAGGAGACGTCGTTGCACAAAGCGGTTCGACCATCTCGCTCGACTATCGCGAAACGGACAAAATCACAATCCTCCAGTTCACCACCCAGATGTGCGGGCCGTGTGCCCAACTTAAACCGCGCCTCGAAAAGATTGCAAACTTTCGCAGCGACGTCGCCTACCGTGACATCGACGCGATTGACCACCTCGACTTGGCGATTCGGTTGTCGATTCGCTCGACACCGACAACACTGATCGTGAGTCCGGACGGCGAGATTCGCGCGCGAATCAACGGCATAGCCCCGGCAGAAACGTTCATCAACGCCATAGACGGCACTATTCCCGTCCGATCTGTCACTGCAACCGAGGAGCCCATCATATGAACAAACCAACCGGGATCGACCCGCGAGGGCCGCGTTTCGGAGCCAGCATCACGGCCGTGCTCCTGCTCGTCGATGTGTTCATCTCGATCCACCTTGCAAACTCTCCCATCGACGTCGAAGCACCCGGGTACGTTTTGCTCGTCGTGCTTTCCGGGATTTTCCTATGGGGCGCGGTCGGCGGCGTCCAACAGTCGCCCTACGGCCTCTTCTTTGCCAAATTCATTCGCCCACGTCTCACCGCGGCGACGTATGTGGAAAGTCCTGCGGGTCCGACATTCGCTCAAGCCATCGGATTTATCGTGACCATCAGTGGCGTCGTACTGTACCTCGCTGGCATGACTGCGGCCGTTCCCGTCGCCGCCGCGATTGCGTTCGTTGCGGCATTCCTCAACGCCGCCTTTGGGTACTGCCTCGGCTGCGAAATCTACTTGCTGTTCGCACGGCGCGGCATCACCTTCGGGCTCGAAAAGGCCGGAACCCCGCGGACCGCACGCGTCGGGACTGACCACAACATCTAGACTTCGACACAACGAAGGAAGAATCGAAATGTCGAGTCGTCATGCGGTCATCGCCGGTGCATCCGGATTCATTGGGCGAGCGCTGGTCGCGGAACTGACGGCCGCGGGGTGGGCGGTCACCCGCCTCGTGCGCGGCCCGGCGACTCGGGCTGACGAGGCATCCTGGGATCCAGCCCATGGCCTTCTCAATCCCGCGGTGCTTTCCGGTGCAGACGCGGTCATCAATCTCTCGGGAGCGAGCATCTCGCGAATGCCGTGGACGCGCAAAATTCGCGAGTCGATTACCGCGTCACGACGCGAGGCAACGACGACCCTTGTGGCGGCAATCAACGACGCTTCGATCACACCACACGTTTTCCTGTCGGGTTCGGCCGTCGGAATTTACGGCGATCGCGGGGACACGGAATTGACCGAGACCAGTTCGAGGGGTGCTGGATTTCTCGCGGACGTCGTCGAGGAGTGGGAAACGCACGCATCACAAGCCCGATGCCGAACCGTTTTCCTGAGGACCGGATTGGTTCTGGGTAACGGCGGCGCACTCGCGCCACTTCGACTCGCGACGTTGTGCTTCGCCGGTGCGCGCGTCGGGTCCGGACGACAGTGGTGGCCGTGGATCAGTCACCGCGACGAAGTGCGCGCCATCGTGCATCTCATCGATTCGAAACTTCACGGTGCCATCAATCTTGTCGGGCCAACCCCCGCGCGTTCGGTCGACGTAACGCGCGAACTCGCAAACATCATGAAGCGCCCGCACCTGTTTGTGATCCCGTCGTGGGCGATTGGGCTTATCGGCGACGCAGGTCGCGAGTTGCTCTTGGCCTCTCAAAAAATTCGAGCGACCGTGCTAGAGAATGATGGGTTCGTTTTCGAACACCGAACCGTCATCACCGCACTTCGGTGGGCAGTTTCGGGAAAGCGCCCGTAACAAAGCGAACACCGCGGGCTAACGAGCCGAACCGACCGGGGTTTCGTAGCCACATCGCAACGCGAACCGCAGGCGCAAGTCTCCCGAAGACGCGGTCGAACACCGTGGACCGAGCTCGCGCGTCAGCGTCGGTGCCGAATCGGTTACCCGACGAATCCTTGGGGTGCTGGCTAAATGTGATCGGGAAATAGTCGCACTTGAGCTTTGCACGGTTCGCATCGGCGACAAAAATGTACTCGTCACCGAGAAAGTTTTCCGTTCCCGCTCCGAAGCCCTCGTCGAAGGTCACGTTCGCTCGACGAATCAACTCGGGGCGAATCGCAAGTTCAATCGTCCCGACACGGGCAGAGTTCCAGATCGTCGCCGCTTCGCGAACAGCGGGGTAGCGCTTACGCAGTGCACCCGTCTCGTCGTTCGCGCGACCAAGCAACACCGCAAGTCTCGGGTTGTCCTCGAACGTCGCAAGAACTGCCGCGAGTCCTTTAGTCAGCCAGGCCACGTCTTCTTCGCCGAAAACCAGCACCTCGCCGGCAGCCTCGCGGATGGCCGCGTTGCGGCTGACGGCAACTCCGGTGGATTTGAGCCGGATAATGCGAACGTCCTGTCGTTGTGGCGCGACATCCCCCGAACCCTGAACCAACATCAGAATTTCGGTGTCCTGTCGGGCACGCGGCAACACAACGCGTGAAACCCCGTCGGCCAAAACCGAATAGGCAATGGTGAGGGCTGGCTTAGTCACTGTTCACTCTCGCTCGGGCAAATCGCATGAGCCCCGACGCTATTCCCGAATACATTTGCCCAATCATACGGACGGCGAGGAACGACACGAGAGCGGCGCCCGCAGTGATGTCGCCGAGGACGGTCAGCGCGATAAGTGCCGCCATGAGAATCATGACGCCAACACTCGCAATCAGCGAAGCGAGCTCACCCGCCTTGATTCGCGCGCGCACCTTGTCGGCGCTCGACGCGGGATCTTTCGCTTTTTGCTGGTCGCGGAATCCCTGTTGGGTGACAAACTGGCGCCGCAGTGAAATTCCGAACACCTGGATGATTCCGACGGCGATGAACAGATTCGCGAGACCGAACACGGGTGACAAAAAGAAAAGCGCCGCGGTGATGACGACGATTCGCGCCCCCATCGTCAGAATCGAGGTCAATTCCATCGCTGTCGCCCAGCGCCATGATTCTCCCGCGCGCGACGCCGAGTTGCCGTGGAACGCCTTTTCAAACACGTTGACCCGATACAGGCTTTGCCCGTAGTTCAAAACACGGAGTCCGCCAAACACCAGCAGGAATACGACAGCGAGAACAACGATGTCGTTCGTCGTTCGCGTCACCCCTGCATCGGGGATGATGATGTTCGAAAACAATTTTGCAGACAAAAGTTCCGCCGCTGAAACGAGAGCACCGAACGTCACTAACCCGACGACGATGAATCGGTCACGTTGCGTGCGGAAGAGGTCAGCCATCGCCGACCGGAACTTCGACACCAAGGTGATCATGATGACCTAACGGTATCGCGCCTCGGCCGCGAGACCACGTTTGATCGCATCGACGATTTCGTCCTTTTTTGTTTCCGAGACGGTGTCGTCACGCTCGATGTTGGCGAACGAGAATTTGCGCAAATCGAGTGGAACACTGACAGGGCTGATTGTCTCGAGCCCGACCCCCATTGCATAGTCCCCGTATTTGAGTCCCGTTCCGTGAACTGCGTCTTCGGAACCTTCGAACGTGACGAGAGAACACGGAATGCCATAGGACTGACAGACGATAAAAACGTGCATCGCGCTGGTCACCACACGGTCGTAGGCGATGAGCCTACCGAGGAATTCGGCGATCTTGTCCGGCGCCGACATGAGCACCGACAGTTCCTCGAAATGGTCGGGCAATCGCATCGCCAGGCTGCCGTGCGTGAAGTGGCGAACGAAGGCCGTCTTGCCGTTTGTATTCTTCGGACGATCCAGCGGGATGATGCGTGACATGATCGCTCCGGGGTCTCCGAAAGATTCAACATCAGGGCCTCCACACTCCTTCACCAGTTTTGCGGTGATCGGACCACGAACCGAGATGTACTCGGCCTTCGGGTGAAGTTCAACATCGTCGGCGGAAATTCCGGTACCAACCACTATGGACGATGGCGTGATGAAGCGTCCGATGGAGCCCGTCGAGATGAGGTGATGCCCTGCGATCGGTGC
Source organism: Microbacteriaceae bacterium (assembly GCA_024639935.1). Taxonomy (GTDB): domain Bacteria; phylum Actinomycetota; class Actinomycetes; order Actinomycetales; family Microbacteriaceae; genus MWH-TA3. The sequence goes on along the minus strand of JAHEFZ010000007.1, from coordinate 55,761 downwards.
CGTCGGCGAGTGATACAGAATTCGGTCACTCGTGTAATTGCCGACGATGAGCGGGCTGAGCCAGTCTCCAAAGTTTCCCGGGAACGGTCGAGCCCACCAGGTCAGGGTGACATGTCCCTCTGATTCACGCGAGGAATAGTGAGCAAACGTATTCGCGGCGACAATGGTCGCGCGCTCGTCGTTTGTCGTCACACCCGTCGAGTTAAGTTCAACCGAAAGCGTGGCAAGTTCCGTTCGATTTCCGTCAAAGCCGGCACGCAAGATTTTTTGAGTGATTGCGCGGCGAGAAAGCGTGTCTCCCACCGAACCCCCACCGGTGAGAATCGCGGTGACCCCGATGCGGTCGGCGATGTTCACGAGTCGCCGCGCAACCGGCTTGGGGAAACGCTGGAGAACCTTTTTGCCGAACATCGTGACGCGTTTTCGCAACGACTGCTGTGACGCCGATTTGTGCTGTTCGACCTTCCCTTTGAATTCTGCGACGTTACCCGACGACCCGAACACGAAGAACGACTCGACGTTGAGCGAAGGGTCGCCCTTGCCAACAACTGCCACCGACGGGATGACCTGGAACGTGAGTGAATCCGCGTTCTGGCGCCAGCCGTCCTCGAAGAAATAGTCGTCCGTTGCTTTGAGTTCCGATTGCGCCTCCAACGCGGCGGCGTCGGCGATCATCTTTCGCGCGTTCTCGCCAGTGCCGACACCCCAAAAACAGGGTTCCCAAAAACGTGTGCGATTCTGATAACCGATCGTCAGCGACGACCCGAAGCCGCGTTGGAAACCGATGATGTCCGCACTCGACTCTCGAACGAAATCAGGCAACGACAACAAGCGGCAATCAACATCGATCCAGAAGACCTTTTTCTTGGGGAAACGTTCGCAGACCGACTGAAGAAACGGGACTTTCTGCCGGCACATGTCCGCCCAGTCCTGGCCCGGCTGCTTGGCGATTTCTTCGAGAACATAATCAACGCCGAGCTTGTCGAGGTCAGCTTGTAGGGCCTTCGCTTCGTTTCGGTAATACTCGTCATCCGTATAAAACGAACACACCACAATCGAGCTCATGGATTCCTTCCCCGTCCAGCTAACGGTTCAGTTTACCCACCTGCGCGAATGGTTAAGAGTGCACCGAGATGGCCGCGGTATTGAGTGGCACGTCGGTGTCGCGGCCTCGGAACGTGAGGACGCCACGCCAGAAGCCGATGCCCCACGAGAGGTGCATTGTCGGCAGCACAGCCATGAGGGCGATACGGGACTTCAGGCTGAGTCCCTTCGACAGCCATGCACCACCAAGAACGACCGCGGCATACGCGTAGAGCGGCAAAAGCCACCACCAGTTAAGGGTTGATGCGAATCCCATCACGGCAGCGACCGAAGCGAGAATGAAAGTCGGCGGGACGAGGTACTTCACTCGCGTGCGGTTCGGGTTTGCCAGCAGAATGTAGGCACGGAACGTACCCGTTGTGAGAAACTGACGCGCGAGCGAAACGATATCTCGTCGCGGGTAGTACCCGACCTTCAGTCGCGGGTCGAACCACACGACCTTGCCCTTCTCACGAAGCCGGGCGTTGAGTTCCCAATCCTGACCGCGCGCGAGCAGTTCGTTGAAACCACCGACGGCGAGCACGTCCTCGCGTCGGAAAACCCCGAGGTACACCGTATCCGCCGGGCCCGCAACGCCACCCGTGTGGATCGGGCCACCGCCCAGCCCGATGACGTTCCCGTACGCCCACGCGACAGCCTTCTGGATAGAGGAGTGACCCCGCGCCTCCATGATTCCCCCGACATTTGCCGCGCCCGTGCTCTGCAAAATCGACACAGCCAGTTTCGCGTAACCGGGTTCAAGCTCGGAGTGTGCGTCGACCCTAAAAACCACGTCGGCGTTAGTCGACACGATCGCGATGTTCAGCGCGGCGGGCGTGCTGCCCGAAGGGTTCTCGACGATAACGAGGGGGAACTCTTCCGCTAACTTGTTGGCAATCTCTCGCGTCTTGTCCTCGGACGGACCGATAGCCACGACGATTCGCGTGCCCTTGGGATTCTTTTGGGCAACAATGCTCTCTACGGCCGTTCGCAGGTATCGCGCGTCATTACGCACCGGCATGACATAGGCGATAGACAACGCGCTCGCGCCACGCTTCGCCGTCGTCATGAACGCGAGTCTATCGCTCCCAATGTGATGGCTACTCGCACCGCGGCACGCCCCTCGCGCCGACGCCCAACGGTATCCAACGTCAATCCGTGTAGCAGAGCCGCCTGCCAAGTATTGGGAATCCGGGCCGCGAGCAGTGCGTCGACAGCGGCGCGATCGTGGCGGTCTATCATCGGAATTCGAGGTTCGCCGTTCGCGGCGGTATATCTGTCCAGGAGGCGGCCGGCCTGGCGACCGAAAACCAATTCTCGGACCAGCGACCACATGCCAATAACGGGGGCAACGAACAGCGCTAGCCCATAGACAAGAGTGAGCGGTTGACCAGAGGAAACCAGCAACGCGGCTTGGTATACGGCAAACACGAGATACAACGCGAGCAGTGCCGACATCAGGGCAACACCAATGATCGTGCGCGTTGTCTTCACGCCCCTAGCCTATTCTCGCGCCGTACCCACACGCGCCATCCCCCCTCGCCCCTCCCTCCATCTCCCCCCACCCCACCCCACCCCACCTGTTCCTGCAGACATCTCTGGATTTTCCGCTGCTAGCACGACTTTTCCTGAACATGTCTGCAGAAACGAGAGTTGGGAACCGCGCACGCGAACGAGAGCTCATGGCCCCACAAACGAACGAGTGCGGTAGCGGGGATTCTTCAGTGCATTCCGAATCAATCGTTCCAAGCCGCCCCAGTCCTCAACTTGTTTAAAAGTCAGTTCGATCACATCCCAACCTTGACTGCGGAGCCACAAAACCCGTTCGCGATCCTTCTCCCACGCATGATGCGAGGCGTGAAATTCAGCACCATGAGTTTCCACGACCAATTTGCCATTGATTAAAAAGTCGACGCGATAGCGTCCAATTTTCACCTGCATCTCGTGCCTCAAGCGCGTCTTTATCAATGTGTAGCGGAAAACGGATTCGAGAGGACTCTCGGGAACACCGGACCTCAGATTGAGAATTTGGCGTTGGTTTTGAGGAACCCGCGATTCGAGTTCTCTCCACTGCGATTCCGACAGGCCTTGTTGACGAGTAAGAAAGTCAACGAGCGCGAGACTCCATGCGGGAGGCTGACAGTGCAGATAGTCCTCAATCACATCGATTGGCCCAACGTTCGCCCCAGCCCTGGATGGCGCAATGCGGCGACATGAAGTCCGGACGCCCTCAACGGGACGTGGCGCACGCAGGTGATATTCCATTCGTTGATAAGGCCAACCCAATTCGCTCGCAGCGCTCACGCACGTCAGAAGGCCTCGATCGATGATTGCTCTTTTCGCAATGGGCGAAATGTGCGTCAGCGAATACCAACCTTTGCGCAAGCGGAGAACCTCACACCGGGCCAGAGCCGCCTCGACCTGTCCGACGGTTACCCCGCGACGCTTTAGTTCGCTCAACTTCGCAACGCCACCGAGTTTCCTGAGGGCAGTGTTCAGATCCACTCGTTTATTCTCAGATTTGCGTGGCTGGTTCTCTCCTGTAGACGGCGATTTAGTGAGTCATCCCGAATACCCAGCACCTTGGGACAATTTGGTGCCAGATTCGATTGATTACGCAGACATTTTTCAAAAACCGCGCGCTAGCGTCCGAATTCTTCGATTTGTCTGCAGAAACAGGTGGGAGAGGGCGATTTGTCTGCAGAAACAGGTGGGAGAGGGGTGACAAGTTCAGGAAAGCGGACTAGCTCAGGAAAGCAAAAGTGTCGGGCGAGATGTCCCCGACCGCCGAGATGCTCATCGGTTCGGCGATGAGTGTGCGGGCAAGCGCGGTAACGGATTCGCTCGAGACGGCGTTAAGCAGGCGCTCGGCCTCGTCGAGGTCACGATATTCACCAAGGAACTCCGATCGCGCCAGACGGTTCATGCGCGAGTCCATCGATTCGAGGGACAGGGTCGACGACCCGAGGATTTGGCCCCGAGCCCGGCTCATCTCGGCGTCGGTGACCGACGCCATCGACTCGAGTCCGTCGCGCATCAATTTCGCGACCTCTGATACCGCGTGTGGCGCGCACCCCGCCGCGATACCCACAGCACCGGCGTCGGAATACATTACGGGGAACGCGTCGACCGAGTAGGCGAGCCCGCGCTTTTCGCGAATTTCTTGGAACAATCGTGACGACGAGCCTCCGCCCAAAATCGACGTCAAGACATTGAGGTCGTTGCGGCGCGGATCGCTTGCAACAACCCCGGGAATGCCCATCATGATGACAACTTGCTCTAGTGGTCGATGAGTTACAAGGACGTCGCGTCGTTGCGCGATTGCGACTTCCGTTTGCGGGCGGCGCGCTTCGGGCTCACCCTCGTCGAGTGTCCAACCCACGAGCGAATCCAGAACCATTGCGACCAGCTCGTCGTGTGGGACATCGCCCGCCGCCGTGACAATCAGATCGCGCGGTTGGTATCGATCCGCGTAGTGCTCGACGACCGAGTCGCGCTGTGCCCCCTCGATGTCCGCAACCGTTCCTCCGATGGGACGTGCGAGGGGAGAGTCTCCAAAGATCGCGGTGAAGAACTGTTCCGCACACACGTCATCCGGATCGTCGGCCGCCATGGCCAACTCTTCCAAAATCACGGTGCGTTCCATCTCGAAGTCGTCGGGACGAAGGAGCGAGTTCGACACCTGGTCCCCCAAAACGCGCACAGCGACGGCTAAATCCTTCGATCGCACGCGCGCGAGATAACACGTGCTCTCTTTCGCGGTCAAGGCGTTGTGAAACGCGCCCATCGCGTCGAAGGTTTCGGAAATCTCGAACGCGCCGCGCGTGCTCGTTCCCTTGAACAAGAGGTGTTCGAGGAAGTGGGTCGACCCGTGGTGCCCTGCGTCCTCGTCACGCGAGCCCGCGCCGATCCAAAATCCGATGGTCACTGACCGAGACCCCGGCACGCGTTCGGTGAGCACGCGCAGGCCGCTCGAATGAACAGTACGGCGGACCTCGCAGTCGCCAGTCGACGTGAATGAAACGGATGGTGCGGAAAGCGGAAGTTCGACGTGTGCCATGAGACTTTGAGCCTACACAGCGCGGCACAATGAAAACGGGGACGAGCCGAAGCCCGCCCCCGCTTTCAGTGCAACTTTTAGTCGCGGAATTCCGACTTTGCGAATTCCTTGTCGTCTTCTGCCGATTTGATACGAGCAATCGAGAAGATCATGAGACCGAAGAGACACTTCGCGAGGATGTCCGCGATGGTGTATCCGACCTCACGTGCAACGAATGCCGACGGGTCGAAGCTGTCGGCGCTCATGCCAAGGATGTACGTGATGGGGTAAACGCCCCACGTCGCAAGGAGGAGGAGGCGAAGAAGTGAAACCTTCTTGCGCACATCCGCGGACTGCTTTGCGAGGCTCTTGCCGAGTTCGACGAACAGGACAAACAGGATGTATAGGAACGGAATGGTCGAGAGGACCAACCATACTTCTGCACCCCAACCGAAGAGGTCGATCTTTGCGTCTCCGGGGTATCCGAGCAGGATCATGGCTGCTGCTGCAGGCACCAAGCGGTTCAAGAGCGAACGCTGGAGCATACGTGCCAAACCAAGAACGGCAACGGTTTCGACCAAGAGGAGCGGAACGGTGAGGAGCCAGTCAACGTAGCGGTAGCCGACGTTGTAGGCGTCCGAGTTGTTCTCTGCCATCCCTGCAAACGCGTGGTTGAACGAGTCAAACATGCGGAAGTAGTGGTACGCAGCGATCGACGTAACGGTTGCTGAAACCATGACCGCCATGCGGTAACGAGTTGCAACGCGCTCACGTGCGATGAAGAGGAAAATCGAGGTGAACAGCATGCTCGCGATACCCAGCGAGAACATGTTGTACACCAAATTGAATTGGGTGTTGTCTAAAAGACCGGACAGCGTGTTCACGAAAAACCTTTCGGTTCAAACGGGCTGACCACACGTGGCGTTCATCCCGTCGAGGTGATCCCCTAACACGGGCACCTTTGCCCATGCACTCAGAATGTTACTCCAGCAGTCGGCAGATTTGAACCCCGAAACACCAAAAAAAGTGGGGACGAGCCGACGCCCGCCCCCGCCTTTTGTGTAGCGTTATTCGGTGTCGGCCGCAGCCGCATCCGAGCCGCCGTCTTCGCCTTCGACGACGGGAACAAGCGAGAGCTTGCCGCGGTCATCGATCTTGGCGATTTCGACGAGGACCTTTTGTCCGACCGAGAGCACGTCTTCCGCGTTCTCGACGCGCTTGCCGCCCGAGAGCTTGCGCAGCTCGGAGATGTGCAGCAGTCCGTCTTTGCCGGGCATGAGCGACACGAACGCACCGAACGCCGCGATCTTGACGACGGTTCCGAGGAACTGTTCGCCGACCTCGGGGTTGATGGGGTTCGCGATCTGGTTGACTCGGTCACGCGCCGCTTCGGCGGACGGGCCGTCGTTCGATCCGATGTAGACGGTTCCGTCTTCTTCGATCGAAATCTGGGCGCCGGTCTCGTCCTGAATGGAGTTGATCGTCTTGCCCTTCGGTCCGATGAGTTCACCGATCTTGTCGACCGGGATCTGGACCGAGATCACGCGGGGCGCGGTCGGTGCCATTTCGTCGGGTCCGTCGATGGCCTCGTTGATGACGTCGAGGATTGCGAGTCGAGCAGCCTTGGCCTGGGTCAACGCGCTGGTAAGAACTGATGCCGGGATACCGTCGAGCTTGGTGTCGAGCTGAATCGCGGTGATGAAGTCCTTCGTTCCGGCGACCTTGAAGTCCATGTCACCCAGAGCGTCTTCTGCGCCGAGGATGTCGGTCAGTGCGGCGTATCGAGTTTCACCGTCGACCTCGTCTGAGACGAGACCCATGGCGATTCCGGCAACGGGTGCGCGAAGCGGCACACCGGCATTGAGCAGAGACAATGTCGACGCACACACCGACCCCATCGAGGTGGAGCCGTTCGACCCGAGGGCCTCGGAAACCTGACGGATTGCGTAAGGGAATTCCTCGCGGGTCGGCAGTACCGGAACGAGTGCGCGCTCGGCAAGGAAGCCGTGCCCGATTTCGCGTCGCTTCGGCGAACCAACTCGTCCCGTTTCACCGGTCGAGTAGGGCGGGAAGTTGTAGTGGTGCATGTAGCGCTTGCTCGTGATCGGGCTGAGCGAATCGATCTGCTGCTCCATCTTGAGCATGTTGAGGGTGGTGATACCCAAGATCTGGGTCTCGCCGCGCTCGAACAACGCCGAGCCGTGAACGCGAGGAAGAACCTCGACCTCGGCGGAAAGCGCACGAATATCGCTCATGCCACGGCCGTCGATACGGACGCCGTCCTTGAGGATGCGGCCACGAACGACCTTCTTCGTGACCGACTTGTACGCGGCCGAAACCTGCGCGATCGCATCGGCCGGCAGTTTGCCCGACTCAACCTGCGAGGCGATTTCCACCTTGGCTTTGTCTTTCAGTTCGTCGTCCGCTTTCTGACGCGCGACCTTGTCCGCAATCTGGTAGACGGTCTCGAGGTCCTTGAGCGCCACGTTCAACACTGCGGTGAACACCTCGTCGGTGTAGTCCGAGAACACGGGGTACGGCTGGATTTCTTTCGCTGCTTGCTTGGCCAGTTCCTCTTGGGCGCGAACGAGTTCCATAATGTGGGGCTTCGACGCTTCGAGACCCTGCGAGACGATGTCTTCGTCGGGCTTGGTTCCGCCGGCCTGAATGAGGTTCCACGATCCTTCGGTGGCTTCCGCCTCGACCATCATGATCGCGACGTCGTCCTTGCCATCCTTGCCCTTGACGACTCGACCGGCGACGACGATGTCGAAGACGGCGAGTGCGACCTGGTCAACAGTGGGGAAGGCAACCCAGTTGCCGTCGATGAGGACCATGCGGACACCGGCGATCGGACCAGAGAACGGGAGTCCCGAGATCTGGGTCGAAGCGCTGGCGGCGTTGATGGCGAGAGCGTCATAGAACTCACCGGGCGCAATCGACAGCACGGTGATGACAATCTGAACCTCGTTGCGAAGGCCGTTGACGAACGACGGACGCAACGGGCGGTCGATGAGTCGACACACCAAGATTGCTTCAGTCGAGGGACGTCCTTCACGGCGGAAGAACGATCCGGGAATCTTGCCGGCGGCGTAGGAACGCTCTTCGACGTCGACGGTGAGCGGGAAGAAGTCGAATCCTTCTCGGGGCTGCTTGCTCGCGCTCGTGGCGCTGAGAAGCATGGTTTCGTCATCGAGATACGCGGCGACGGCACCCTGCGCTTGTTGCGCAAGTCGTCCCGCTTCGAATCGAATTGTGCGCTTGCCGAACTTGCCGTTATCGATAACGGCCTCGGCGAACTTGATTTCAGGACCTTCCATTAGGTCTTTCTCCTCTTTATACATACGGCACTCACCCCGTGTGGGCGGGTGCGTTTCGTGCTGAGCAAATCGGCTTGCATTTCAGTGCGCGTGGACGCGACCCTGCGGATCGAGTCCCGGCATTGCGCTGGCCACCAGTAGAAATTCACCGACTTTCATTCGGTAAACCACCACCGAGGACCAACTTCTGGTCGCCGTGCTCTTGTCAAGGGTAACAGATGGGGGCGTTTTTGGGCGGAGAAAGACGAAACCCCCGCGTGGAGGCGGGGGCTTCGAACTTAGGGGGTCGCGGTTAGCGACGGATACCGAGGCGCTCGATGAGCGAACGGTAGCGGGCGATATCGACGCCGGCGAGGTAACCGAGAAGACGCTTGCGGCGTCCGACGAGGAGCAACAGACCGCGACGCGAGTGGTGGTCGTGCTTGTGCGTCTGGAAGTGTTCCGTCAAGTCTTTGATTCGCTTCGTGAGAATCGCGATCTGAACCTCGGGTGAACCGGTGTCACCGTCGTGCGTTGCGTACTCTTTGATGATGTCGTTCTTGATTGCAAGATCAAGTGGCATGTGTTCAGTCCTTTCGGTTCGCTGCGCGGTGCTGCACCGGGTTGGTGAAGCGCTCTGACTCCGCGGCCGTTACACGGCAACTTCACAACCTTATCAGCGTTTATCGGAACGTTCTAGCCGAGGAGCGTCTCTCCAACAAAGCCGCCGGCATCACACCCCGGCAGAATGAGGAATTGGGAAGACCCGATCGGCGTTGTCCACAAATTGAGGATGTCGAAGTCAGCGAGGGTTTGCTGAACGGGCAAAAACTGTTCCGTTGTGTTTTGTTGGTAGGCCGCGAAAAGCATCCCGACGTTGGGCGTTCCATCGGGAAAGAATCCGTCGTCGAAACTGAAGGGCCGCCGCAAAAATCGCTGTCGTCCCTCCCCTGTATGCGCTCGGCGCATATGTGAAAACTCGGGGATCACACCGAGCCCGCGGGAGTTCACCGCGTCGAAGTCGGGTCGATCGTGAACAGATTTTCCGGTCAGTGGAGCTCCCGTCGATAAACGGCGACCGATCGCTTCCTCTTTATCTTTAGAACCGAGCGTGTCCCACTCAGGCAGTTTCATCGAAATTCGTCGCAATACGAGCTGCGTTCCTCCGGCAAACCATCCAGCATCAGCGCCCGCCCAGATGTGTGAATCAAATTCAGCGTCGGTAGTCGGGTTCGCGACGCCGTCGACGTGCCCGAACAGGTTTCGAGGAACATCTGCGAGTGGCGCAACGCCCTGGGCGCGCACGAATCCCCTCTGTGCATAGTGTGGTTTCGCGATGCTCGAGACGACTCGGGTCATGTGGCGAACTGCATGTGACACTGTGAGCGGGTCGTCAGCCGCAACGTGTACGAGCAAGTCGCCTTCCGACCACGTGGGTTCGAGTCTGTCGAACGAAAAGGCCGGTAACTCGTCAAATCCAATTGGGCGTTGTGACGACAACCCCATGCCACTGTCGACGGCAAAGACCGTGTGCCCCAACCCGAACGTGATTGTCAGACGCGCGGGGTTGGCGGCGAGTTCTGGGTCCGTATCCGAAAGTCCTGGTTCTCCGCGCGTAAGACGTTCTGCCTCCGACGTCGCTACTCGAAGAACGCCTGCAAGAGTTTCTGAATTGCAGTTTGTTGAGAAGGAGTACGCGACAAAGACACCGTGTGCCTGCATTCCTGTTCGCACACCTGCTTGGTGTTCGCCGTAAAACGGTTCAATTGCGGAACCAACTACTGTCTCGAATTCGGTGGTCCGCACAACCTGGCCAACTCTGTCGCCAATTGCCGCTGAGCCGACCGCGATCCCCGCTCCCCAAAAGAGATCACGCCGAGTGATGCCGGCGTCGGAGCGAGAATCGCGTTCGCCCATTTACGGGGTCATCCCCGAACCATTGGGGACATAGGTTTCTTGGCCCATCTCGACCGTCATCGCAGCAGCGTGAACTTCCACACTCGTGCCGTTTGAGAAGTTGAGAGTGGCGTGGACGTCAGCGCCAACGGGGATGTTTTGGGTGAGGTTCCAGAACATGATGTGGTAGCCACCGGGCATTAATTGAGTTGTGCCGTGTGCGGGAATTAAAATTCCGCCTTCGGCGTCTTGCATCACCATCTCGCCGTCAACCTCGACAACTTCGTGTGCGTCCAGCGCATCCGACGTATATGTTCCGTCGGTGGTCCCACCAATCAAATAGACGTCTTCGTCGGTGGTGTTCTCGACTGTCATAAACATTCCAGTCATGTCTCCGTCGACCTCGATGTCAGGAATCGCGCGGAGCCAGACGTCGGTGACAACGGGTGTTGTCGAATCGACGGGGGTCCCTGCGCAGCCGGTTAGGCTGGCGAGGATTGCGGTGCTGGCGACGACTGCAATCGCTGCAACACGTGTGAACATGGTTTACCTCCAGGTTATAATTGTAGACTTTCTACAACATGTAGAGCCTACTATATTTCTACACGACGTAGAACAAAGGATTGAGCGATGCAACGAGAACGTGGTGCGCTAGGGACGAGCGTGATGAACATCCTGTGGGACGCGCCCGATGGGGCGACCGGAAACCAGGTTCGTGACGCCATCGTCGAACCTCGACCGGCGCTCACGACTGTGCTCACCGTTCTCGATCGCCTGCGCGACAAAGGACTCGTCCGACGCGAGAAATTTGAAAGTCGCGGCTATCGGTACTTTGCAACGACCCCTCGCGACGAAACGATTGTCGATTCGATGGTTCGCAGCCTCACCGAATCGTCCGACCGGTCACTCACGTTATTCAATTTTGCGGGTAACCTCACCGACGCAGACCGCGACATTCTGCGCCGAGCGCTCGACGTAGACTAACCGTCCCGTGATCGACCTCCCAATCGTCGCTCTCTCGCTGCTAGTCGCGTACATGGCGGTGACCGTTGTGGCTCCCCGACTGTTGGACAACGCACGAAACCTCGTTAATTACCCTCAACTTACTATCGGGCTATGGCTATTCTCCCTAGCCCTTTCGATTGGACTTTTGTGGGCTTCGACCGGACTAATCATCGCCGAATGGATTCGACGAATCCAATACGGGGAAGAAGTTGAGAATTGGGCAAGTTCCGTTGCTGGTTCGATTCTCACGTGGTTGTCGCTCGCGGCACTCGGCGTCATTTTATTCCGGTTTGGTGACGCAGGCATCAAGATGGCCAATGAACGTGCCGATCAAATCGGAAAACTTGCTCCACTGCTTCGCGGCGCGAGACAGACCAGGATGGCGGATCACCATGTCTATATCGTTGATTCGCCAGAACGCATTCTCGCTGCAGTGCCGTTCGCCAACTCAATAGTTGTTTCGCGAAACATTGTTGACAGCGTTCCGCAGGCTCTGCTTCGAGCAGGAATTGAGCACGAACGAGCCCACCTTATTTTTCGACATTCTGTCCTCGTCAATATCGGCCAACTCGCAGTTTCGGCCGCCGGCGGTATAAAAGCCAGCCGGCGATTCACCCAATCAATTCGCATCGCCATTGAACTTGTTGCCGACGACTGGGCTGCGAGACGCGTTGGCCGAGAATCCGTGGCGCGCGCGCTCGAAACGATCTATCCCGAAACGAAGGGCGTTGCAGAACGTGTTGCTCGCTTGAGGCTAAACCTTTAATCCAGTGAATTGGACAGCTTGGCCGGTGACAGAGCGGCATCGACATCGTCGGCCGACATGAGGCCGGCGCTAACGACGAGTTCGCGAATCGGTGCTCCGGTCGCAAGAGCCTGCTTGGCGAGTTTCGCCGCTTCCTCGTAACCGATGACCGGGATCAGCGCGGTGATCACTCCGACGCTGCTCGCGACCATCGCGGCGAGTCGATCGCGGTTGGCCGTGATTCCGTCGACGCAGTTCACGCGAAGGGTGCGGAACGAATTCGTCAGCCACGCGAGCGATTGCAGAATGCTCGAGGCGATGACGGGTTCGAAGGCGTTGAGTTGCAACTGACCGGCTTCGACCGCCGCGGTGACGGTTGCATCGGCACCGATAACGGTGAAGGCGACCTGGTTCACGACTTCGGGGATGACGGGATTGACCTTCCCCGGCATGATGCTTGAGCCAGCTTGGCGCGCGGGAAGGTTGATTTCACCGAAACCGGCCTGCGGGCCCGATGACAACAGCCTCAGGTCATTACAGATTTTCGACAGTTTGACTGCCGCGCGCTTGAGCGTTCCGGACAGGGTCATAAAGATTCCGGTGTCACTGGTCGCTTCGATAAGGTCCGGCGCGGTCACGACGGGAAGTCCGGTCAGTTTGGCGAGGTGACGACTCGCGGCCTCGGCATAACGCGAATCAGCGGTGATTCCCGTTCCGATCGCCGTTGCACCTAGGTTGGTCTCGCACAGCCACGGAATGATTTCCGACAGTCGCTCGTGGTCTTCGGACAGGGTCGTGCCAAACGAGTTGAATTCTTGACCCAGTGTCATCGGGACCGCGTCTTGCATCTGCGTGCGACCGATCTTGACGACATCGTGGAATTCGATGCCCTTGTTGCGAAACGCTTGCGTCAGCAATTCGTGTTCGACCAAGAGTCGTTGTAACCCGAACACCATGGCAATTTTGACCGCGGTCGGGTACGCGTCGTTGGTCGATTGCGATCGATTGACGTCGTCGATGGGGTGAAAGTGGTGGTACTCGCCTTTGTTGTGCCCGAGTTTTTCCAGGGCGCGGTTCGCGATGATTTCGTTGGTCGACATGTTGGTCGACGTACCCGCACCACCCTGCAAAACCCCGAGTACGAATTCGTTGTGGAGTGCTCCGTTGTAGATTTCTTCGCAGACTTCGACGATGAGGTCGGCCTTCGCGTCGTCGAGAACACCGATTTCCTTGTTGGCGAGAGCTGCCGCTTGTTTGACACGCACTAGACCGCGGATGAAGTCGGGGTAGTTCGACAGGGCTCGACGGGTGATCGGGAAATTGTGCAACGCGCGTGCGGTGTGGATCCCCCAGTAGGCCTCGGCGGGGATGTCCATCTCGCCGAGCGAGTCCGTTTCGGTCCGCGTGGGACCGATGTAGGTGCTTGTCGCCGAGGGGTCGAAGATGGGGTCATCGCCGTCAGATAAACCGAACGACGGAGCCGGGCCAGTCGTATGAACCATGACTTTCACACTACTCTGGCGAATTCGTTCGTGCCCGAAGAAATTGTGCGTGTTCGCGCAGGTTTTTGTCGCGATGTGATTACGGCGTGAAATCGTCGTGCAAACCAACGCGCGACAGTTCTATGGACCCGTCTCTGAGTTTCCAATAATGCAAGCGCCGAGACTGCGCCGTGTGGGATTCAATGTAAGCGCGTCGAGCCAGGGCACCATCGTCGCGCACCACTTCTGGCTTGCTGTTTTCGTCACCTTCACGAAGCGGGTGGTCTTCGGTGATGTGTTCGACGGCGTTTCGACCCGTCACGATGTGAGTCGCCATCTTGATTGCTTTGTCCATCCCGTCGTCAGTGAGCGCCTGAAACGTCAGAATGAATGACGGCAAAACTCGCCACGGCTGTCGATCGAGCGGGAACGTTGTGCGATCGTCCGGCGTGTAATTTCCGATCCAAAAGGCACGGATTTCTTCGCGAATCCATTCCTCGACCGTGCCGTATCGACTGCGCCGGTCGGCGACCGCAAGAGACTCGGACGATCCGCTGTGGTCGCGCTTGTTCGAGTCTTGGATTTCTTGACGCGCCCTCGACAATTGACCGCGCAGGGCTTCTGCCTGCTCGGCGAGGTCACTTTCGCGGCGAGCCTTGGCCGACAGCGCATCGGTAAGGCGACGATTCTGTTCAACGAGTTTGCTCAGTTCGACCTTGTAGTTGGTGATCATGCGGCGAATCTGCGCGGCGCTGAATTCTTGGTTCGATCGCTCTCGGGCGCTCAGTCCGTCGGCGGCCGGCGCGGCGCCAAACACCGGAATCTCGCCCGTGTCGGTGCCGATAGAACCGAGTGCGCGTTCAAGTTCGTCGATGTCTAATTGCATGCGGTCGGACAAAACATCAAGGGCCTTCGTGAATTCTTCGGCCTCGCGACGCTCGCGCTCCCACATTTCTTTAGTCGAGTCGATGAGGTCCATCTTGGATTTCGTGAGCCACGGTTCACCCCCGTCGATGACGGGCGGGGCGATAGCGATGGGCTCGTCATCGTCAACATCGGTGTGCCGGAGTCGGAGTCGGCCGCTCGGGTCTCGGATAACTCGAACACTGACGATATCCCCCTTCGACCACAGGTGGTCGATAACGTCTCTCGGGTTAGTCGACACGTCGTCGCGTTTCATTTCGACGGGCAAAGACGGGTGTAACCGCACTTCGGCGGATTGACGTGTCACCGCGGCGACCAACCCGAGGACGACGGTCCCCGTTGGAAACTGCTCGAGGAACCGCGATTCGCTCCATTCGGCGAGATCGGGGAAGAACCGCATCGCAGTCGGGTCCCAATCGCCAGACAGCGTGAGACCCTCGGAGAGGAACGAATCGAGGGGCATCCCGTTGAATTGCGATACCGCGTCGATCATCATCGCCGTTGCCGAGATTTTAGCGGCGGCGTCGGGTTTCACCATCGCCATTGTTTCGGTGACGGACGCGACCGTTCCGTTCACGTGAATTCGATTGGCCACACTGTCACCCCCTTGAGGAAAATTTTAGACTCTAGGTCTGACAATGGTCGTGACTACAATAGAAACCGACCGAAAGGACTCCCATGGGAATCGACGTTTACGGAGCCGATTGGTGCGGCGACTGCACCCGCGCCAAGATGTTGCTTGATCGTCACGGCGTGACGTACAACTGGATTGACACCGACGCGGACGAGGACGCGCGCGCCAAAGCCATCGACATCAGCGGTCTGCAGAAGATTCCCGTGATTGTCTTCCCGAACGGCGAGTTCCTTTCCGAACCGTCGAACCCGCAGATCGAAGAGCAGTTAAAGACGAACGGCCTCGTTCAGTAGTTTCATGTGGATTCGCTGATAGCGATGGCGGACTCCTTCGGTGTGGGCTGGAAGACCACCATAAAGCCGACCACCTACATGGAACCTCGCGTAAAGGCATTTGTCACATTCCGAAGAGCAATGCCAGCCTCGTTTCAACCAGAACAATCACGCCAAGTAAAAACAGACGACCGATTGAAGTCCAAATGCGCAACGCCCTTTCGACCGCCTCGCGATCGAAAGGGTACTCGTCGAATTCGATGATTCCGAGATATTCCAACCCAATCAGAATGGCGGCGCGCATTAGCGTGTGTCACCCGGGCAGAAGTCCATTCGACGAGCGTAAGGGGCGGCTCGGACGTGAAACGGCCGCCCCGAAGGACGGCCGTTTCTGGAGCGTGGAGCCAATAATTAGGGGAACATCATCCCGCCACCGAAGTCGGGCATGTGGCCGTAGCCGTAACCCATTCCGCCGAGGAACAGAGCACCGAAAAAGAGCACTGCCAGAATTGTGACGATAAGTCCAATTGCGATGCTCACGTATCCCGTGACGAGTCCCGTGATTGCGAAGGTACGCCCCTGCTCGCTGGTTTTCTTGACCTGGACGAGGCCGATGTGTCCGAGGATGACCGCCGCGATTCCAAAAGGAAGCGGGATGACCCATCCGACGGTGAGCGCGGCGATCCCGGTGATCATCGACCAGAGTGAGAGCTGGTTAGTCGGGGCGGTAGGTGTCGTTGTTGTCGCAGGCGACGTGTTCTTCGGTGTTGTCATAGTTCAATGTTAGGTCAAGTTTCTTGGGGCGGGCTTTGAGGGTTTGAGATTCGAGTGAGCGTCGAGCAACCCCGTATGCGAGAAATCTCTGCGCTAATCTGCGAATAGCGTCGCCCCCACCGCATACGCTTTACCCGTGGCCGCGAAGAAAACAACACTGGGGTGCGGTGGCATCGCATTCATCCTGATCGTCGGCGCGATTGTCGGGCCGTTCATGCCCGACTCGCCGTCGACCGACTCTCTGGGTGGCGGCAACGGCGGATCGACGGCCCCGTCCGCGAGCCCCGAACCCACGCCCACCGAGGACGCACCCGACGTTCCGGCGAGGGCCGGCTCGGCATTGAATGCGCTCAATCGGCTTAAGGTCCGTTCGATGTCGTCGAGCGCGGGATACGACCGCGAGGGCAGTTTTGGTGCACCCTGGACCGACGTGGACGGCAACGGTTGCGACACCCGGAACGACATTCTGCGGCGCGATTTCTCGTCGATCACACAGGCCGACGGTTGTCTGATTTACCGAGGTGTCATCCGGGATCGTTACACCGGCAAACAAATCGACTTCACTCGTGGACAGACCACATCCCTCGCGGTCCAAATCGATCACGTCGTAGCTCTGCACAATGCGTGGATGACGGGCGCGCGCACCTTGTCCCAAGAAATGCGGGTCGCTCTTGCGAACGACCCCCTCAACCTGCAAGCCGTTGACGGTCCGACGAACAGTCGCAAGAGCGACTTAGATGCATCGTGGTGGTTGCCGCCACGACGCGATTATCAGTGCGTGTATGTCGCCCGACAGATTTCGGTCAAGCGCGAATACCACTTGTGGGTGACCCCGGACGAAAAGATTGCGATGCAATCGGTGTTGACGACATGTCCTCGGCAGAAGGCCTTTCAGTCCGACTATCCCGAGCGATTGGCCAAAGGCGAGTTGTACGTTTGGTGACTCACACCATCGTTCCGTCAGCCCTAAAAGAATATGTCGCCTCGACGAATTCGCCTTTCAGCGCCCGCGGCAACCAGAGCCGGGCGTCCGCCCACATCCGGTCGAACGGAATTGTGTTGACGGGAAACCATCGCGGGGCGAGCTCCTCGCTCGCCGTCGGTTCTCCTGTCCAGATTCGAGAGACGAAACCGAACGAGCGTTGGCTCCAGTCGGGCCGGTCGACGAACGGGTAGGTGATACGGCTGATCGGTTCGAGGTGTGCGGCCTCGACCGTCACCCCCAGTTCTTCGGCCACTTCGCGAACAGCGGCGGTCACAGGCGCCTCGCCCGATTCGAGTTTGCCGCCGGCGCCGACCAGCTTTCCGACACCGAGCCCGGTGAGTTTCTCGCCCAACAAAACCTCGGTACGACGGCCGAACCAGGTGCGACGCTCGCGCACCAGATAGACCACACAGACGTCGTACACGTTCTTACCCTAGAGGGTCCGCAATCGTTGGGGTGTTTCGAGTCCGGAGCGGGGTTTCGCGTCCGAGGTGCCGTTTAGCCTGACGAAGTTCACCTTGGCCGGAAGGACCTCCATGACCCTGTTCGACAACCCCGAAGACATCGCGTGTCCGAAGTGCGAGACTTCCAACCCGCTGGAAATCATTTACGGATTCCCGAGCGAGGAAATGTTCGGTGCCGAGAGTTCCGGGTCAATCGCTCTGGGCGGATGCGTCGTCCAAGACGACAATCCGGCGTATCGTTGCCGCCGCTGCGGTCACGAATTCGGCGAGGTTTAGGCGGCGAGGCGTTGTTCGAGAGCGTCCGTCAGCAACGCAATCAACGCGGCCATCTGCACCGAGACGCTTTGTTCGAGTTCGCTGTCGTCGCCGTCCAAGGCTCGAGCCGCGATGCCCGCCTTGGAATCAATGAGTTCCGCAATTCGCGAGTCAATCGTCTGTGCGGCAATAATGCGCCAGGCCGTGACCGGCAGTTCCTGACCGATACGGTGGACGCGGTCGATGGCCTGTGTTTGCTCGGCGCTCGTCCAGGACAACTCGGCGAGAACGACGTTGGACGCGACCTGCAGGTTGATTCCCACCCCCGCAGCGGTGAGCGAACAGACGATCACCGAGACGGCAGGGTCATTCATGAAATCGTCGATTGCCTTCGTTCGCGCATCGGCCGATTGGTTACCGCGAATTGATGTCGTTGTGAATCCAGCCTTGGCGAAGTGTGCTTCCGCCGCATCCATCACGTCGATGTGTTTCGCAAAGAACACGACCTTGCCGACGCTGTTCGCGAGGTTCACCGTGTAATCGGCCGCGAGGGTTGCTTTCGCCTGGCCGATCCGTCGCACCATCGCAAAGACGTTGTCCTGCGCGGTTGAATTCTTGGATTCTTCGACCTCCGAGCTCGCCACCAAACGAACGATGTCCTCGTCGATCCCGGAATGGCGATCGCCACGACCCGCGATGATGCGGTCGTACCGTTCGAGAAGCCTCTTCATCAACGCCAACTCAGAGTCTCTAATCGAACGGCCGATTTCATCATCGAGTTCGACCGGAATGTCGGCAACGCGACGGGCGGGAATGTCCTTGGCGACATCGGCCTTGCGGCGGCGCACGATACCCATATCGATTACGCACTGGCGCGCCTCGGGGAAAAAGCTGGAATCGGCCGGAGTCAACTCGAGCCCCTCGAGAGACGCCATGAGTGCCGTGGTCGGCTTGTCGTCATCGATCCAGCCGAGGAACTTCCAAATCATGCGGAAGTCTTCGACCTCGTTGATGAGGGGTGTTCCGGTCAATGCGATCATGAGCGGGTTGCCGTGACGACCGCGAATCGCCGTTGCGATGCGCTGAACGTTCGTGGAACGCTGAGACTCGCGGTTCTTGATGAAGTGCGCCTCGTCGACGACCATTCCGGCGAAACCGAATCGGCTCGCCCAACCCGCGTGGCGATCGAGAATGTCGTAGTTGATAATGATGACGTCCGAGAAGGCGTCGAGGTCGTCTCCGTCGCCGTGAATGACCGACGCGGAACGATGCGGAATCCAGCGCTCGACTTCCCGTTCCCAGTTGCGCTTGACGACGTTCGGTACCACGACGAGCAGCGGGAATGAACTCGTGGCCTCGGCGGCGAGGAGCGCCTGAGCCGTCTTGCCCAGGCCAGGCTCGTCGGCGAGAAGGTAGGAACGGTGACCCGCCTTGGCGGATTCAACGAATCGCGCCTGGTGACGCATGAGGTCAAGGTCGCCGGGGGTTTCCAGCGACTTCGCCTCGGGCAAATCCATGCTGGCAGCCTGACCGCCCTGCTCGAACGCGCGAAACAGCGGGTCGATGAGTTCCCAGTTCTGAAGTCGTCCGGTGACACGCGGGTTCGGCGCGAAGACGGGCGGAAGAAACGGGTTCGCAAGTTCCGCGCGCCGGACGCTGTGAGGCAGAACCGACTTGCTGGAATCGTCCGAGGATGCGGCGGGCGATTCGTCGACAACGAGAATGTCGTCGATGTCGAGTTCGGCACCGGACGCCAAGAGCATGTCGCGCTTGAGCTTTTGAGTCGCCTGCGAAACCGGCGCGTTGGGGTCGAGAAGGGACCCGAGCGACTGGTCGCGCGCGAGAGCCTTCACCATGATCATCGCGAGGCCGTCGAGGCGCTTGTTGATGTCCTCGCGCTCTTTTTGTGGAATCGTCTTGTCTTCGTCAATTCTCTGCTTTTCCTCGCGAATCAGCAGGCCCGCGGCATGAAACTTGGTTCGATTCGACCCGTTCACTTTTCCATCGCGGTTGACGGCATTCTCGACCTCGCGCACGGCGCGAGCGAGAATCGGGATGATGCCCTCTTCGTCGAGGGGACGACGACGTTTCGAACGAGTGTTCGTCTTGCTTCGGCCAGTCTGGGCCATTGTTCTCCTTGATTACCAACCACACCCGCGCGGGCCGGAGCCCTGAACTGCGAGGGTGAAGAATTGCCCTGAACGTCGCGAAAGTGCGGCGGGCGTAGATCGAGTCTAGCCCAAATCTGGGCCTGAATAAAACGCGCTCCTACTGACGTTTAAGCCGGTAGGGCATAGCCTCGACTCGAGTTCACGAGCAGGCCGTCGGACAAAAGACCTTCGAGGGCTCGTTCTCTCTTCGACGAGTCGGGGACGGCGACGGCGATGTCTGACGCCGTGACTCGGGGGTTTGCGCGCGCGAGCGCGAGGATCGCTCCACGCGCCTGCCGCACGCTGCCCTCGTATTTTGCTTGCGGGGTTCGGGTGCGACCCGCGTTGGCGGGAAAACCCGCGAAAGCCCAAGCGCACTCCTCGGCGATTGGGCACTCCCCACAGTTCGGGGTGCGGGCCGTGCAGAACACCGCACCGAGTTCCATCACGCCGGCATTCACCGCGACGGATTCGGCGGGGTCGGCCGGCAGGACCGACTCCATGAGGTCCATGTCGGCGCGCGTGCGCGGCGGCCCCGGCTCGGCGATACCGAGAACCGCACGCGAAAGAACTCGGCGAATGTTCGTGTCGACAACAGGAACGCGCTGCCCGAACGCAAAAGCGGCCACCGCGCGCGCGGTGTACGAACCGATGCCCGGCAAAGATTCGAGAGATCCCACGTCGCTCGGCACAACTCCCCCGAACTCGTCACGAATTGTTGTCGCAGCCGCGTGAAGGTTGAGAGCCCTTCTCGGGTATCCGAGCCTCCCCCACGCTCGCACCACATCGGCCGCCGATGAATCGGCCAGCGACGTCGCCGTGGGCCACCGCTCGACCCATTCGAGCCACATCGGAGCAACTCGTGC
This sequence comes from Microbacteriaceae bacterium, assembly GCA_024639935.1. Taxonomy (GTDB): domain Bacteria; phylum Actinomycetota; class Actinomycetes; order Actinomycetales; family Microbacteriaceae; genus MWH-TA3. The sequence goes on along the minus strand of JAHEFZ010000007.1, from coordinate 34,889 downwards.
GACGGGAGTCTGCTGCGCCATGACTTCCGACAGCACGATGCCCCACGGGGTCGTGCCGGGTTCGCGCCACGGCAACGGACGTGCGGAACGCCGGAACCACCGCGCCACGATGGTCATCGCGGCACGTTCGCGGTCGCTATGCCTCGTCGTCATCCTCGTGAGGCTTGACGTACGGGTCGGCGTCCCCCGCGAATTCCTTGCCCTTGGCATCCTTCGCGACCTGAATGTCGCGCTGGTTGGCTTGGGCCAGAAGGTCTTCGATGTGCGCCGACGTTTCGGGCAGAGCATCAAGAATGAACTCGAGCGACGGGGTCAGTCGCGCGGTGATGTTTCGCCCCACTTCCGAGCGCAACATTCCTGTCGCCGACTTGAGCGCATCCCACGAGTTCTGTCGTTCGTCGTCCGTACCGTAGACGGTGAAAAAAACGGTCGCGTGTTGCAAGTCGCCCGTGACGCGCACATCGGTAATCGTGACAAAACCGAGACGGTCGTCCCGAAGACCCTTGTCGAGGCGACGCGCAACAATTTCCTTGATACGTTCGGCCATCTTGCGGGCGCGGTCAGGAGCAGACATTAGACGCGCTCCTTCTCCTTCATCTCGATCGTCTCGATTTCATCACCGATTTGAATGTCGTTGTACTTGCCCAGGCCGATTCCACACTCGAAGTCAGTCTTAACCTCGGTTGCGTCGTCCTTGAAGCGTTTCAATGACTCGATAGCGAGGCCATCGGCAATGACGACACCCTCGCGAATGACGCGCGCCTTGGCGTTTCGCGTGATCGTTCCCGAGCGCACGATACACCCAGCGACATTCCCGAACTTGCTCGAACGGAACACCTCGCGGATTTCGGCGACACCACTCTGGATCTCTTCGAATTCCGGCTTGAGCATTCCCTTGAGCGACTGTTCGATCTCGTCGATCGCGTTGTAGATGACGTTGTAGAAACGGACGTCGACGCCTTCGCGTTGAGCACGTTCGCGCGCCTTCGTGTCGGGACGTACATTGAATCCGACGACGATTGCGTTGTCGATCGTGGCGAGGTTTATGTCGCTCTCGGTGATCGCACCGACACCGCGGTGGATGATGCGCAGCGTGACCGAATCATCAACCTCGATTTTGAGCAGCGACTCTTCGAGTGCTTCGACCGCACCCGACACATCTCCTTTGAGGATGAGATTAAGCGCCTGCACCTTGCCGTCTTCGAGAGCCTTCGAGAAGTCCTCGAGCGAGATGCGCTTGCGCGCCTTGGCGAGTAATGCGTTGCGCTCTGCCGCTTCACGTTTTTCGGCGATCTGGCGAGCGGTGCGGTCATCGTCTGTCACGATGAACGAGTCCCCCGCGCGCGGGACGCTGGAAAGACCCTGAACCTGGACCGGACGCGATGGATAAGCCTCGTCGATTTTGTCACCGTGCTCATCGACCATGGCGCGCACTCGACCGTAAGCCGTTCCGGCGACGATGGCGTCTCCGACGCGCAAGGTTCCCGACTGGATGAGGACCGTCGCAACAGCACCGCGTCCCTTGTCGAGTTTCGCCTCGATCGCGATACCGCGCGCGTCCCTGTTCGGGTTTGCGACGAGGTCGAGGCCCGCGTCAGCGGTGAGCAGCACCGCGTCGAGAAGATCGTTGACACCGACACCGGTGAGGGCCGACACGTCGACGAAAATTGTGTTTCCGCCGTATTCCTCGGTCACGAGTCCGTATTCGGTCAACTGCTGGCGAACCTTTGCGGGATTCGCGCCTTCCTTATCAATCTTGTTGACCGCGACCACAATCGGAACGTTCGCCGCCTGTGCGTGGTTAAGCGCCTCGATTGTTTGGGGCATAATGCCGTCATCCGCGGCAACCACAAGAATCGCGATGTCAGTGACCTGCGCACCACGAGCACGCATCGCGGTGAACGCCTCGTGACCCGGGGTGTCGATGAAAGTGATTGCCCTTTCGATTCCCTCGTGCTCGGTCCAGACCTGGTAGGCACCAATGGCCTGGGTGATTCCACCGGCCTCGCCCGCCGCGACATCGGCGCGACGAATCGCATCGAGAAGTCGAGTTTTACCGTGGTCAACGTGTCCCATCACCGTGACAACCGGGGGACGAATAACGAGGTCGTCCTCGTCTTCCTCCGCGTCAAGGTCGATGTTGAACGAGTCGAGGATTTCCTTGTCCTCGTCCTCGGGGCTCACAATCTCGATCTTGTACCCGAGTTCCGCGCCGAGAACTTCGAACGTTCCGGCGTCGAGCGACTCGGTTGCCGTTGCCATCTCGCCGAGCTGGAACAACACCGTCACGAGGTTGCCGGGGGGCACGGGGATGCCCGACATCGTCTCGATCTTGTCGGCGAAATCATTGATTGACGAACCCTGGCGAAGACGGATGACCGTCGAGCCGTCTCCACGTGGAATTTTGACGCCGCCGAGGCTCGGGGCCTCGCGCATTTCAAACTCTTGGCGCTTCGTGCGCTTGGACTTGCGGGCCTTGGATTTACCACCGCCACGGCCGAAGGCTCCGGCGGTGTTTCCTCCGCGACCGCGACCACCGGGGCCACCACCGGGGCGACTCGGGCCACCACCGGGACTACCCGGAGCCGCGCCGGCACCAGCCGGACGGAAACCGCCCTGGCTGCCGGGAGGGCGACCGGGCCCGCCCGTGCGCTGCTGGAACGGCGCATTGGGACGACCACCGGGACGCGCGACGGGACCGCCCGCCGCATCGGAACCGGGGCGAGGCGCACCCTGACGAGGCATGAACGGGTTGTTGCCGGCCGGGCGAACCGGACGCGGCATCGTCGGCGCGGGCATAAAAGGGTTGTTGCCACCGGGGCGAGGCATCGCCGGAGCGGCCGGTGCGTCGCCGTCGGTCGGGATCGTTGGTGCGGCGGCATTGGTCGCCGCCTTCGCCGCTTCGTCGGCCGACGGAATGTCGGGCAGATCGACGTGTGCGGTGGGTCGGGCTCGGGTCGCGGGCTTTTTCGCAGGCGCCGGTGCGACCTCTTGTTTGGTCAGGCCATCAGCAGTAAACGCCTCTCGAAGCTTGCGGGCGACGGGCGGTTCAATCGTCGATGACGACGACTTGACGAACTCGCCGAGCGTACCCAGCTTCTCGATGACCTGCTTGCTTTCGATGCCGAATTCAGCGGCAATCTCGTGCACGCGTGGTTTTCCAGCCACAATTCTCCTGTCCGAGGCGTAACCCGAACAGGGCACGCCACTACTGCGTTACGGAACTCATTTCGAGCCGCTCATTAGTGGTCCATCAGCCTTCAACCTTTTCTGTGGTGATGTGGGCAAGAAGCCCGCCCGAATCGAATGGGCCCGAGCGACGAAATGACCGAGAGAGACCGCCCCGCGAAATTGCGCTTTTTACACAATCCGTTGTCGGGTGGACCCATGCGCCGCGACCGGGAGCTGTTGCCGAAGAATCGACCACAACCGTGTTCCCAGCCAGCACAACCCTCGTGAGAAGGTCTCGTTCGTCGCGCACGCGACAACCGATGCAGGTTCTGACAGGAATCATTCTACCCTGCGGTTACAGTAACTCGTCCATCAGGGCGTCACTCTTTACGTCGATCTTGGCGCGAGTCAACATCGCCGCCAGGCGAGCGTTCTGACCGTCTTTACCGATTGCCAGCGACAATTGGTACTCTGGCACAAAAGCGCGAACCGCATTGATGCTGGCGTCAACTAAAACGGCCTTCGTGACCTTCGCTGGGCTGAGAGCGTGGGCGACGAATTCCGCGATGTTGGGCGAGTAATCAACGATGTCGATTTTTTCGTCACCCAATTCTTTGGACACGTTGCGAACACGCGCACCGAGTTCGCCGATAAAGGCTCCCTTTGCGTTGAACCCCGGTTCGGTCGAAAACACCGCGATCTTGGTGCGGTGCCCCTGGTGACGCGAAATCGCCGCAATCTTGACCAGCCCCTGTCCGATTTCAGGCACCTCGAGTTCGAAGAGTCGACGCACGAGGTCCGGGTGGTGGCGGCTTACCGTGATCGACGGTCCCTTCATGCCCTTTTTCACATCGGTGATGACAACGCGGATGCGCTTTCCGTGCGCGTAATCTTCGCCTGCAACTTGCTCGGGTGACGGCATGACCGCCTCGAGGTTCTTACCGATGAGGACGTGGATCATCTTGGCGTTGGATGACTGTTGGATAACACCAGAGATGAGGTCGCCCTTCTTGTGGCTGAACTCACCCAAAATCTTTTCGTCATCGAGTGCGCGAATGCTCTGGAACAAGACACGCTTTGCCTCGGCGACCGCAATGTAACCGAAATCAGAAGCATCAACGACCTCTTCGCCGGTGCGCTCGTCCTCGTCGTTATAGACGGGAGCGAAAATCGTGATGTCGCCCGTCTTGCGATCGAGGCCGACGCGGGCGCGAGGGCGACCTTTTTCGTCTTCGAGCTTGACCGCCGTCGGTTTGTAATCAACGTCGTTCGGAATCGGGGTGATGTGCTTAATGTAGGCGCGGACGACCGCGTCTTCAATAATGAGCGCGAGTTCCTCAAAGGGAATCTCTTTCTCGACCTCTACGTCCCGTAAATTCTTGATGTCGATGTGCATGAGCGCACCCCCTATTCAGTTCTGCCCTAACTTACCGCACGGTGGCGGAAGTGAGCCACGCGAGCGCTTCCGTCGCGGGAATCTCGTCGCGTTTGCCCGATCGGCGATCCCACACTTCGACGACCCCGTCGGCCGCACCTCGACCGGCGATGACAATGTACGGGACTCCAATGAGCTCGGCATCGCCGAACTTCACGCCGGGTGAAACTTTCGGCCGATCGTCAAGCAACGCCTCGAACCCGGCTGTCTCGAACTCGGCCGCGAGGCCCTCAGCGAGGTTCAGGGCGTCATCGTCTTTACCGGTTGCGACCACGTGCACATGGTAAGGCGCAACTTCGATTGGCCAAATGAGCCCGCGCTCGTCGTTGTTCGTTTCGGCGATCACTGCCACGATGCGGGTTACACCGATTCCGTATGACCCCATGGTGACGGTGACGAGCTTGCCGTTTTCGTCCAGAACCTTGAGATCGAGAGCCTCAGCGTATTTGCGACCGAGTTGGAACACGTGACCAATTTCCATCCCGCGCGCAGAATGAATCGGGCCAGAGCCGTCGGGAGCCGGATCTCCGTCACGAACTTCGGCGATGTCCACGACGCCGTCGGCGGTGAAGTCTCGGCCGGCGACGAGGTTGAACACATGTTTGTGGACTTCGTTCGCACCGGTAACCCAGGAAGTACCGTCGACGACGCGGGGGTCGACAAGGAAACGAACCTTGGCGGCGCCCTTTTCGCCGAGAACCGGGCCGGCGGATGCCCACGGCCCGATGTAGCCCTTCACGAGCGCTTTGTTCGTCGCGAAGTCGGCTTCGGTCGCCGGCTCGATCGTCGCAGGAGCGAATGCGGCCTCGGCGCGCTTCATGTCGACCTCGCGGTCTCCAGGAAGCCCGACCGACACGAGTTCGCGGCTACCGTCGAGATTCGTCAGTGCAAGAATGACGTTTTTGAGTGTGTCCGCCGCGGTCCACGGGCGATCCGTTCGCGGGTGGTTCGCGTTCACGAGCGCCACGAGCGTTTCAATCGTCGGCGTGTTGGGGGAATCGAACACCGTCGCAGCCGGTTGACCATCGATGGGTAACGAGTCGGGCACGGTAGTGCGATACGCCTCGACATTGGCGGCGTATCCACTCTCGCTCTGGACGAACGTGTCCTCGCCGATTGGGGTCGGGTGCAGGAATTCTTCCGATTTGCTTCCGCCCATTGCCCCGGCATCCGCCGAGACGATCACATAGTCGAGCCCGAGGCGAGTGAAAATTCGTTCGTATGCGTCACGTTGCGCCTGGTATGAAACGTCGAGACCCTCGTCGGTGTAGTCGAACGAATACGCATCTTTCATCGAAAACTCGCGCCCACGGAGGAGTCCGGCGCGGGGACGCGCCTCGTCGCGGTACTTGTCCTGGATTTGGTAAATCATGAGCGGCAAATCCTTATACGAGTTGTAAAGATCTTTCACCAAGAGCGTGAAAACCTCTTCGTGGGTCGGCGCGAGCAGGTAATCGGCCTCTTTGCGGTCCTGCAGGCGAAAAATTCCATCGCCATATTCTGTCCAGCGGCCGGTGACTTCGTATGGCTCGCGCGGAAGCAGCGCGGGAAAGTGAACTTGTTGGGCTCCGGCGCGTTCCATCTCGTCGTGAATGACTTTCTCGACCTTACGACGCACACGAAGTCCTAGAGGCAGCCAGGCAAAGATGCCAGGGGCTTGACGACGTATGTAGCCGGCTCTCACCAGCAGGCGATGCGACGTTACCTCCGCATCGGAGGGGTCTTCGCGCAGAGTGCGAACGAACAGCTGAGAGAGTCGGGTAACCACGGGTGTCAGCCTACCGTTTCGCCCTGCTCGGGCATTCCGCACCCGGCCCCACCTGTTCCTGCAGACATTCACACCCCACCCCACCTGTTCCTGCAGACATTTGGGCAAAAATCCGCGCTAGCTCAACTTTTTGGCGATTTGTCTGCAGGAACAGGTGTGTGTGCGATGAGTTGGCTGTTATGAGGTCACGCCGCCCGCGGTGAGGGTTCTGGTCGGCGTCAGCTGGACTCGCGCAGGTGTCTAAGCAGAGGTGGTGACGACGGGAGTGCCTGTTTCGCTCGCCGGCATCTCGGCTGCCAGACGGTTCGCCTCGGCAATGAGAGTCGCCACGATTTCGGATTCGGGGACGGTTTTGATGACCTCGCCCTTGACAAAAATTTGGCCGCGGCCGTTGCCCGACGCCACACCGAGATCGGCCTCGCGCGCTTCGCCCGGCCCATTCACAACACAGCCCATAACGGCGACACGCAAGGGAACGGTCATTCCCTCGAGACCCTTGGTCACGTCTTCGGCGAGGGTGTACACATCGACTTGGGCGCGGCCACAGGACGGGCAGGACACGATTTCGAGCTTGCGCTCACGCAGGTTGAGAGACTCAAGAATCTTGAGCCCGACCTTGACTTCTTCTGCAGGCGGAGCCGAAAGCGAGACCCGAATCGTGTCACCGATTCCTTCGCCGAGCAAGATTCCGAAGGCCGTGGAGGACTTGATTGTTCCCTGGAAGGCGGGGCCGGCTTCGGTGACGCCCAAGTGCAGGGGCCAATCGCCCCGCTCGGCGAGCTGGCGGTACGCCTTGACCATGACGACAGGGTCGTTGTGCTTGACCGAGATCTTGAAATCGTGGAAATCGTGTTCCTCGAAGAGCCCTGCTTCCCAGACGGCACTTTCGACGAGAGCCTCGGGAGTCGGGCGACCGTACTTTTGCAGCAAGCGGGGATCAAGCGAACCCGCATTGACGCCGATTCGGAGGCTGACACCCGCGGCTTTGGCGGCCTTGGCGATTTCGCCAACCTTGTCGTCGAACGCTTTGATGTTGCCCGGGTTCACGCGAACGGCGGCACATCCCGCATCAATCGCTTGAAAGACGTATTTGGGTTGAAAGTGAATGTCGGCGATAACCGGAATCTGGCTCTTTTTCGCGATGATGTGCAATACATCGGCGTCATCTTGAGTGGGAACCGCCACTCGAACGATGTCGCAGCCGGAAGCCGTGAGCTCGGCGATTTGTTGCAGGGTGCCGTTGATGTCCGTCGTCTTGGTGGTCGTCATGGATTGAACCGAGACCTGGGCGTCGCCGCCGACCAGAACTTTACCGACCTTGATTTGGCGCGACTTACGGCGGGGTGCGAGCGTCTCGACGACGCGGGGAAGACCGATGTTTACTGCCACAGCACTATCGTATAGCGCTATAGTCCGAGGGTTATCGGCTTGACGATGTCGGCATAGATGAGAAGTGCGCTCATGGCCATGAGTACGACGGTGATGACAATCGTGAACGGGACAAGTCGGGCCGAATCGACCGGGCCGGGTGTCGGTTTGCCGCGAAGCTTTGCCGCGATGTTTCGAATTCCTTGCCATAACGCGACAGCGATGTGTCCACCGTCGAGTGGCAACAGTGGGATGAGGTTGAAAACGAATAAGGCGACGTTGAGGCTGGCCAGGATTCCGACGAGAGCCGCGAAGCGATCGACCACTTGCAATTGATCGGCTGCCGCGATGTCTCCGGCGATTCGACCGACGCCGACGACGCTCACCGGCCCATTCTGGTCGCGGGTTTCGGCGCCGAACGCGGCGTTCCAAACCTGAATCATGCGATTGGGCAAATCGAGAATCAACACACCGACCTGCACAATATTGTTCCCCATTGCGTCGAGTGCGACCACCGGCGACTGCTGTTGCCGTTCTATCGCGTGCCCAATCCCGACAAATCCAACGGTCGCGGTTTCGGGATTTCCGTCGTTATCGAGCACCGGGTTTCCTGCCGAATCGAGAGCGTATCGAATCGCATTGATCGGTGTCACCGCGAGACTCACGTTGTGACCGTCGCGTTCGACAACAATGTCAATTTCGCGTCCGGCGGAATCGCGAATGATCCCTGTTCCGGATTCCCAGGTCGTGACGGGCTGAGCATCGATGGACACGATTCGGTCCCCTGGTTTGAGCCCAGCCACGGCCGCGGGGGCTTTCGGGTCACCCGATTCACACGAGGTTTGTGTCGAGGTGACGGGAAGAACGCATTCCGAGATTGACCCAATCGTCGTGGTCGCTCCGACGACTCCAATCCCCGTGAATAGGAAAACGAACAAAATTGTCGCAATGACGAGGTTCATCAACGGACCGCCGAGCATCACAATTATGCGCTGCAGAACCGGCAAACGATAGAACGCTCGCGAGTCGTCGGTGATGCTTTCGGCGGATGCGTCGCGGGCGTCTTGCACGAGGTTGCGGAACATTCGGAAGCCGGGCCTTTGCGAATTGGCCGTTGTTGGGTACATCCCCGAAAGCGAAACGTACCCTCCGAGCGGGATCGCCTTGACCCCGAATTCCGTCTCACCGACCTTGCGCGACCACAGCGTTGGGCCGAATCCGATCATGAACGAGCCGACAAATACGCCGAACTTTCGCGCGGGATAGTAGTGCCCAAATTCGTGGAGCCCGATCGAGATGGCGATTCCGACAGCCAACACCAGCACACCGAGAATCCACAGCACAATCTCCATGAAGTCAAGGTTACCCGCGACCGCGGACGGCCTCGGACGGGTTTAGTGGGGGGTGAGAAAACTCTGAGCCGAAACGCGAGCCCACGAATCCGCGGCGAGCAGGCTGTCAAGGTCGAGTTGCGCGGGACCAGAATGTGCGTGAACCACGCGTTCAATTGTCGCGACGATGTCGAGGAACCCGATGCGACCAGCATTGAACGCCTCCACCGCGACTTCGTTTGCCGCGTTGTATACGGCGGGGAAAGTGGATCCGGCGAGGCCGACCTCACGTGCGAGTCGCACCGCGGGGAACGCTGCCTCGTCCAGAGGTTCGAATGTCCACGAGTGAGAACGAGACCAATCGATCGCGGCGGTCGCCCCTGGTATTCGGTTCGGCCAGTCGAGTCCGAGCGCGATGGGAAGATGCATGTCGGGAGGCGAACATTGCGCAATCGTCGAACCATCGACGAATTCCACGAAAGAGTGCACCACCGACTGCGGGTGAACCGTGACCTCGATTCGGTCGAACGGGATGTCGAACAAGAGGTGTGCCTCGATCACTTCCAGTCCTTTATTGACTAGGGTCGCGGAATTGGTCGTGATTACCGACCCCATGTTCCAGGTCGGGTGCTTCGCGGCCTGAGCGGGGGTGACGCCCGCGAGTTGCTCACGAGTGAATCCGCGGAACGGTCCGCCGCTGGCGGTGACAACGAGTTTGGCGACTTCGGAACGGGTTCCGGCTAACAGCGCTTGTGCGAGGGCGGAATGTTCCGAATCGACGGGAACCAATTTCCCCAACTTGGCCATGTCCTTCACTAGCGAGCCGCCGATGATCAGCGATTCCTTGTTTGCCAGGGCGAGAGTCGCATCCGTCGCGAGCGCCGCGAGGGTCGGCGCCAATCCGACCGCGCCGGTGATTCCGTTGAGAATGACATCGGCAGGGGTGGATTCGATGAGCGTAACCGCGTCTTTCGCGCCGAACGCCACGTTGGTGACACCGAATTCGGCCGCTTGTGCCTCGGCGAGTTCACGGTTTCGGCCGGCGCCAAGCCCCACCACCCGAAACCGGTCGGGATTGTCGCGCACGATATCGAGCGCCTGTGTACCGATCGAACCGGTACTTCCCAGAATGATGACGTTACGCACAGAGAAAGTCTGTCACGCCGTTAATTGACTAAGGCCGTCGCCGAGACGGTCCGATCGATGGTGAACTGACCGAGAACGCGAGTGCCAACATAGATCACCGCGGTTTGACCCGTGGCGACGCCATTCAGTGGGACATCAGGGGTCACCACTATTTCGCCCCCGCGATTTCGTGCACGGGCAGGAACGGGGTCGGCGTGTGCGCGAATCTGAACCTCGCACGTGAACTCGTCGAAACCGTCATCCGTGGCAACCGTGATTCCGGAAGTAATCGGGTCGTTGCCCGCCCAGGAAAATCTTTCGCCTGCAATTTCCGCAATATCGAGGTCTTCTTTCATTCCGACCACAACCTCGTTGGTGGCGGTCTTGACCTCGAGGACGAACCGCGGGCGACCGTCGGCAGAGGGGACGCCGATACCGAGTCCCTTGCGCTGGCCGACGGTGAATGACTGGGCGCCATCGTGATGCCCGAGCACCTTTCCGTTGGGGTCGACAATGTCGCCTGATTCCATCGGAATACGGTCAGCAAGCCAGTCGCGGGTGTCACCTTCGGGAATGAAACAAATGTCGTGGCTGTCCGGCTTGTGGGCAACAGTGAGCCCACGACGCTCGGCCTCTTCGCGCACGAGCGTCTTGCTCGGGGTGTCCCCTAGAGGAAACATCGAGTGGCGCAATTGCTCGGTCGTCAATACGCCGAGCACGTAGGACTGGTCTTTAGCCCAGGCACTCGCGCGGTGAAGTTCGGGGGTGCCGTCCGCCGCGGTCGTCACGTTCGCGTAGTGTCCCGTCACCACTGCGTCGAACCCGAGGTCGATTGCTCTGTCGAGCAGAGCGGCGAACTTGATTCGTTCGTTACAACGCATGCAGGGGTTCGGCGTTCGGCCCGCGGCGTATTCCGCGATGAAATCGTCGACAACGGCTTCGGTGAATTGTGCCGAAAAGTCCCACACGTAAAACGGAATTCCGAGCAAGCCAGCGGCTCGGCGCGCGTCGAGGGAATCCTCGACCGTGCAGCAACCCCGCGAACCCGAACGAAACAATCCGGGCATTCGCGAGAGCGCCAGGTGCACGCCCGTGACGTCGTGACCCGCGTCGACCGCGCGCGCCGTGGCGACCGCAGAGTCAACGCCCCCGCTCATCGCGGCTAAAATCTTCATGGGGTAAGTCTAAGTTCCGTTCGAACCCGCGCACACGTCGATCCCCACGAGTGAGTTAGTGCGTCGCGCGCGCGACGATAGTCGGCAGAACCTCGAGCAAAGAGTCAATTTCCGCTTCGGAATTTTCGAGTCCGAGAGTGAATCGCAACGGACCTTCCGAGTCGGCGACACCCATGGCGCGTAACACGTGCGACGGTGACTGCACCCCCGCCTGGCACGCGCTTCCCGCACTCGCCGCGTGACCCGCTTCGTCCATGAGAAACAATGCCGACACGGAATCAAGGCCCGGCACGGTTATGTGCGCGTTCCCCGGGGTTCGATTCTCGAGGTGCCCACGAACAACGGCTTTCGGGATTGTCTCCCGAATTCCGGTGACGAGTCGGTCCCGCAGCGCGGCCAGCCGAGCGGCCTTTGCTGGAATGTCCGAGGTGGCGCGCTCCGCGGCGATTCCGGCCGCGAAAACTCCCGCCGCATCGAGGGATCCACTGCGAAGGCGTTGTTGCGAACCGCCGTGAATGAGAGGGACGATCGGCCACGACCGAGCCATGGCGAGCGCCCCCACTCCAACCGGACCGCCGATTTTGTGAGCCGAAACACTGAGGGCGGCGAGTCCACTTCGCGCGAAATCGATGGGCGTGTAACCGAGGGTGGCGACGGCATCGAGGTGCACGGGGACTGATTCCGCCTCGGCGAGCGCCACGATTTCGGAGACCGGTTGAATCGTTCCGACCTCGTTGTTGGTCCACAGTGTGGTCACGAGGGCGACGTCGTCGCCCAATTTTGACTGGAGATCGTTCAAGTCGATTGTTCCGGTGTCGTCGACTCGAACGAAGTCAACTATTGCCCCTTCCGACTCAACTAGCCAGTGGATTGTGTCGAGAGCAGCGTGGTGCTCTGCCTCGGTCGTGAGAATGCGCGGTCGCGGCAACCGTGCACCCATCGCCCGTGACGTGGTGGTGCCGTTGCGACCCCAGAACAGTCCTTTTATGGCAAGGTTGATTGCCTCAGTGCCACTGCCCGTGATTGTGACATCAAACGGTACGGCGCCAATCGACGCGGCAATCTTGTCGCGACCCTCCTCCCACATCAAACGCGACTTTTGACCATCGCGGTGTGTGGCGGACGCGTTTCCGCGCAAATGAACGGCATGAGTCCACGCAGCGATGACGGCGTCGTGCATGGGCGCGGTGGCCGCATAGTCGAAATACGCGATCGCGGATCACCCCTTTCGAATGGCGGCAGATGCTAGGGAAGTTTAAGCGCAGACGTCAGCGCATAGGAATATCCGAGCAAACGAATCTTCTCTGTCGATCCGAGTGACGGCACATAAAACAACAATTGGTACTGATAATCCGCTTCGATACCCGTCAGTGAGCTTGTGATGGTGGAAAGAACTTTGACCGCACCGGTCGTGGTGATTGCGGCGCCCGGCACCGCTGGCTGGACAATCTCTTTTTCCTCGAGCGTGACCATCATCAATGCGCCCGACTCGGCCGTGGCGAACACCAGTGGCACGTCATCGGTGATCGAATCTTTCCATCTAAACTTTGCCGTTTCCCCCAGCTGATCGACTCTCTTTGCCTTCGCAGCAGCACCAATCTGTGTCTGTAATGAATCACTGGCGAAATCATTGACAAACTCGCTATCTTTCCCGGAAATCAGCAAGTCGCCGTAGCGTTCAACCACCTGTGCGGGAGTTACACTGAGCAACTCTGTTTCACCGTAAAGAACGGCTGCTCCCGATTCCGGTGATGACACTGACGGAATCTTTGCCCCCGGTTCAAGAGCAATCGTGTAATTCACCTTGTAGTTCTCGCGTGGCGAATTCTGCGTCATCACCACGGCCACCGACGGAGCGTCCACGTATTGTGAATCGTCGATGACGGCAAATACAGACCGGGGCCACGAAATGGTTTTCTGGGGAAGCAGCAGGCGAACCTTGCCCGCCGGGATTGCGAAAAGATCCGCTAGGGCTTCACTCTGCGCTCGAACCTTGTATTGAGCGAGGCGAAACCGTAGTGCTGCTCCGTCGAGTCGAGTTGCGGCGATTTCCTCTGCGCGCTGCTCGTCCGCCGTTGCCAACGTTGCGACAATCTCCCCAAGGATGCGATCGAATTGTGAGGCCGTGACCGCGACGCCTCGAGGTGAGGTTTTGACGACCGCCGCGGGTTCGGGGGAAATGTTAGGAAAAATGGAACAGCCGGCAAGCAACCCGGGTACAGCAAACGCCAAGGCGACGAACCCCAGCGCGCGACGTCCACCGCGACGCCTCGGCTCGAGAGCCTTCCTGCTGGGTCGCCACTTCGGAGGTCGCGGCGCCTTCGGCATTCGACCCTGGCGGTGTCGATGTCTACGTCGGTCTGCCCACCAGCTCAAATAGTAGAAGACGCCACCAACCAACGCGACACCAAGGCCGCCATAAAACAAGGTGGTGGGTACGGTCCGGTCCACATCCATCTTCCAGGTGATGGTGATTTCTTTCGGCGCGGGAAGCGCGCCGTCCGTCGCTATAAGGATGAGATTACCTTTGGGAGTCGTGAGGTCCTGCGCCAACATCTTTTGGCCTTCAAATTCTTCGGCCCACAAGTCGGAACCGATCGGATCCGGGGTTGAGGTTTCCGACCCCGCGAATTCTTTGACGGTCAATTCACCCTCGATACCGTTGGCTTTGATCATTTGATACGGGACATTTCCGATGTAGGCGAGGACATCACCCTGCCTTCCCCACGCCATCACGATTCGTTCGCTGGACGCCGATTCTGCGGTCGACGTCGCGTTCGCGCCTTCGACATAAATCGTGCCTTGGGCCCCACCAATGACTGATATGTTCTGAGTCGAAGAAATCTCGTTCAACGAGGTCGAATCGATGACCGTGATTGGGGCCGGGTCAGAAATTGTGACCGATTGAACCGTTGTTGCGGGCGATGAGAAGACGGTGTGAATCAGAATTCCGGAACCGACCATGACTGCGGCAATACCGAAGAGGATGACGGACACGATGAAACGCACAACGCCCCCTTTGACTCAAAACGCTAGTTTAGCCGACCGACCCTGAGGATTTCCCCAACGCGGATTACCCGGGAAGGGTGCGCTCGGGTAAAGTGACACAGTACCTTGAGGAGGTCACAATGGCTACTGATGGACAGTTTCCTGTCGTTATGCGCGGCTACAGTCGCGAAGAAGTTGACAAGGCCATTGCCGCCATGCGACGCGAAATTATTGCGGCGACGACCGAACGGAACGAACTCGCAACTGAACTCGCGCGACTCGGAGGGAAAAAAGGTCTCGTCGAGGGTGATTTGCCGACATATTCGGGGCTAGGAACCAAGCTCGAAATGGTGTTGCGTACCTCGGAAGAACAAGCAACAGTTCTCATTTCCAAGGCAGACATCCAAGCTCAACGAACAATCGCCGACGCCCGGATCGAAGCGGACCAGATCATCAGCGAAGCGACGTCGCGGGCTGAATCGTTGGTAGCAGCGGCCGAAGAAAAGGCGCGATACGAGACGAGCGCCGCCCGAATTGACGCAGAAAACATCACCGCGATTGCCGAGAAGGACGTGGAAACACTGCGTGCCGAAGCGATTCGTGAGACGAACCGCGTTCGTGGAAATGCCGCAACGGAAGCCGCTACAGCGCGGGCAACTCTCAAACGAGAAATGTCCGAAAAGTTGGCACTTCTCGATCGCGAGATGGCGGAACAACGACTAGTCATGGACAAAGAAGCCCACGCGGCGCGAGCAGAAATCGCTCGACTCATCGGTGAAGCGGATCGACAGAAACTAGACCTCGTCGTCGAAGTGTCGGCACGGCGCCACGAACTCGAACAACAACTCCTCGAACAACACCGCGACACGATGACCCAAAACGAGGCATATTTGAAAGCCGCAAACGAGGAATTCACGAAACTGCAGAAGGACCTGACCGCGCTCAAGCGCGAACACAACCGACTCGAGCCCGAAGTTCTCAAGATTCGAGAAATGGCGATTGTTGAGTCGAAAGAGGCGGCCCGATCGACCATTGACGCGGCCAACGCGAAGGCTCGCCAGCTTGTCGCCGCAGCCCGAACCGAAGCAAAACTGGAATTGGACAACGCCGCCCAACGTCTCGCCGAAATTGCCGCCGAGCGTGATGCGATTGCGGCCTACATCGGTGACCTCAACACGGCCGTCGCATTCGCGGCGAAATCTCTCGCTCCGAAGAAGGCTGTGGCGCCGACAACACCCAAAGCGACAACCACAACAAAAACGGCGCCCAAAACCTCACCTAAATAAGCGCACACATGACTATCAACGGCGCCTTCCGGCTTGGCTTACTCGGCGGACTCGGGGTGCTCACCGCTCTGCTGATTGGAAATGCGGTCGCAACGTTGGCGACGGTGATTACCTATGTGGGATTCGCCCTGTTCATCGCGTTGGGACTCGACCCCATCGTCCGCCGTCTTGTGGAATTGAAGTTCCCTCGGCCAATCGCAATCGTCGTGGTCGTTGTCGCTGTGCTCGGATTATTCGTGGGATTTGTGTTCGCCCTCATCCCTGTCATCGTCGAGCAAATGACGAACCTTTACCGATCGCTTCTCGATTTTCTGACAACCTATAACTCGCTCGGCGAATTGGTTTCGGCGGTTCAAGCAATCATTCCCATCGAGGCATTGGATGTTCAAAAAACGCTTGACACGATTGTTGCTTTCCTCAGCGACCCAGCAAACCTCGCCAGCATTGGGGGAGGAGTTCTCAGTGTCGGCGCAGGGTTCGCAAGCGGAGTCATCGGTGCCCTGCTCACCCTGATGCTTACGATTTACCTCGTTATTTCTCTGCCCTCAATCAAACAGGCGTCTTACAACCTTGTGCCAGCGTCCAAACGCGCGGAATTTATCGGAATCGCGGAACAGGTCGTGGACGCCGTCGGCAAGTATGTCGTCGGCCAAGGAACCCAAGGGCTTGCGAATGGAATTCTGAGCTTTATCGCGATGACACTCATCGGAGCCGAGTACCCCGCCCTGTTCGCGTTGATTGCTTTGGTGTTCTCGTTGCTACCGCTTGTCGGTACCGTAACCGGATCGGTCATCATCATCGTCACCCAGTGGCTCGTCGATCCGTCCGAGCCGTCGACCGCGATCTGGGTCGCCGTCTATTACCTCGTGTACACACAGATCGAGGCCTACCTCATCGGACCGTTCATCATGAACCGGGCCGTCAAGGTTCCCGGTGTGCTCGTGATTATTGCCGCGCTCGCGGGTGGTGCACTGATGGGAGTCCTCGGAGCGATTGTGGCGATTCCCATCGCAGCATCAGTTCTCATCATCATTCGCCAGGTGATGATTCCGGCGCAGGAACTGCGCTAGATATACGTCGTGGGCAGCGGAAGCGCCGACGGGTTCACGCGCTCGACAATCTCACTCAACACGCGATACGTCTGCTTTTCCCCCACCCAAAGGTGTTTGCCTTCTTTGACTTCAACAATTTGGATTCGAGGCACCACGCCGAATCGTTCGCGCGCGTCGTCTGGTTTCAGATAGTCGTCGAGTTCCGGAATCACTGCGACAATCGGCGTCGAGTTGTCATTCCAGCGTTTGAGAGTCGCGGGAGTCGTGCGATGAAGCGGTGGGGCCAAGAGGATGAGTCCTGCGATGTCGTGGTTGATGGCGTGATTCAACGCAACTTCAGTACCGAACGACCACCCCACGACCCACGGGAGGGGAAGCCCCTCTGCGCGGATGAACGCGAGAGCCGCCTCGAGATCGAGGCGTTCGTCGACGCCGTGCCCAAACGCCCCTCCCGATTGACCGCGCGGTGAGGTTACCCCACGAAAGTTGAAACGCAGTACCGCGAGCCCTGCCATGGCAGGAAGTCGAAGCGCAGCCTTTCGAATAATGTGCGAATCCATGTACCCACCCGCGGTCGGGAGAGGGTGGAGGAAAAGTAGCGTCCCAACAGGGCTGCCAGATTCCGGAACGGACAATTCACCAACGAGCACATGGCCGTCCTCGGTGAGCAATTCGATGTCTCGACGGAAAGCCGGCAATTCCGTGGTGCTGCGAATCTCGTTCATCAGAACATCTTCCAGCACGACGTGTGCCAATGGCGACGATCGCGAACGGCCGCCTCTTCACCAAACAACCCCTCGTAGTGCCACGTTACGACGTGAGGAATCCCTGTCTCGATTGTGACAACGCAACCTGGGCACGAGTATTCTTTGACCGCACGCGCCTCGGTAATGTCCTGAACTACCCATTCTTCACCGCGCTTCGATTCGGTGCGACGACCCCCCGACGCGCGGAAAACGTCGATTGGTGCCGGTTCGTCGCGCTTAGGTCGATTGCGCCGTCCCATCAATACCACCCGTTTATCTCGCTGTGCACCCAGGCATCACACGGTGTCGTGTAGCGTTCTGCGATGTAGTTCAGTCCCCAAACTATTTGAGTTTTCGGATTGGTTCGCCAATCGTTGCCGGCCTCACTCATCTTGTTTCCGGGCAATGCCTGGGGAATTCCATACGCTCCGCTCGACGGGTTTTCCGCTCGGTAGTTCCAGCGGGATTCGCGATTCCACAGATCGACGAGACACGTGAATTCGGATTCGCTCCAGTTGCGTGAGACCAATTCGGTCCGAGCAAATTGTTGGGCCAGCCTGACCTCTGCGGAGGTGGCTGCAGAGAATCCCGACGTTAGCGACCAGGAATCCTTGACAACCGAATTTTGCGCGGCGTCGGTGTTCAGAAATGTTTGGCTTCCGAAAAAGGAACGTGAGCGTGCATAGCCGGGGTCATAGGCCGTGAATGGCGCAATGACCGGTCCGAGTAAGAGAACGGCCACTCCCGCGAGAGCGACGCGAGTGACGGTGGGACGGGATTCGAAAATCAACCCGACCGACACTACTTCGCCGCAAGCATTACACGTACGAGTTCGTCGAGCAGCACATCGACTTGCCCCTCGTGGTACCCACCGAGTTGAGGACGAAATGTTGCACCGCGCACGTCGGATCGCGACAAGAGGCTTCTATCAAGATAAAACGCCCGCACACGATCAGTGAACTCGTCCACATCGCTTCGGTTGTATCCGTAAGTGAAAATCGGCGCTGCACGAAAACGTTTACCCGGTTCGCGAACAATGCGGTTGAGAATTTCTTGCGCCAGCGCGCGCACTTCGGCCGTTGCCCCTTCGGCACCGATGCGGCTGATGAGGTTGGCAATCTCGTATTCGGCAATCGTGTCCTCAAACCGCTCAAGCGCCTCATCGACCTCGACCGTTGAATAGCCTCCTTTGACAACAGGGAACGTCGTTGCGCGAATGTCGGCACTCGAAACCGAGGATCCATCGGCCTGAGCACGGGCAACGAACGCGTCGACCGCAACAACGTCGTAGCCTCTAGCAGGTGCTTGCACGAGTGAGAAGGTCACTCGTCTATTCTGCCCTAGGAAAACAGCGCGGCGAAAACGGACGCGACGAACATTGATGGCAACACCGAGTCGAGTCGGTCGAGAAAGCCCCCGTGTCCAGGTAAAAGACGAGAAGTGTCTTTTGTGCCGATATCGCGCTTGATGAGTGATTCGATCAGATCCCCCACGGTGGCGGTCCCGACCAGGATTAAACCGAACAGAATGCCCCACCACCAGTCGATATGAATCATCTGGGTCGCGATGATGAACCCCGCGGTGACGGCAAATACGACCGACCCGGCAAATCCCTCCCACGTCTTTTTGGGGCTAATCTTCGGTGCCATCGCGTGCCGCCCGAACAAGAGCCCCGTCGCGTATGCCCCGGTATCGATGCTCGCAATGATGATCATCGTTCCGAGCGTCCACCACTCGCCACCGTCCAGCGAGGTCATGATGAGGGCGAACGATGCGAGAAAAGGAACATACGCGAGCGCAAAGGCGGACATCAACATGTCGCGGTCGGTGACAACCGCTTTTGACAGACCGCGCTGGATCGAGTGCCAGACGATGACAAACCCGATACCCGCAGCAAGAGAGACGAGTTGCCCAAATGCGCCGAAATAAAACGTGGCAGGGACCATCGCGAGAGCGGCGAGGAGAATGGGTACACGCGGGACGTGCCGACTGTCGGTTCGCGAGATTGTCGCCAATTCCCAAGACCCAAAACCGATAAACCCCGCGATGAACGGCATGAAGAATTGCTTGTCGATGATCAGACTAAATACGAAGACAGCGCCAAGAGCGCTCCCAATGAGGAGCGCGGCGACCAAATTTCTGCCCGTACGGGCCTCGATGACGGCTCCCGCGTCACGAATGGCATGTTCGAAATCGGACATCAGACCTCGAGGAGTTCGGATTCCTTCTTTTTCAGGGCGTCGTCGATTGCGTCGATGTGCTGCTTCGTCAAACCTTCAATTTCCTTCTCGCCGCGCGCAACGTCATCCTCCCCGACATCAGCCTTCATTGCATCGATATCGGTGATTCCTTTGCGCCGGATGTTCCGCACCGCAACACGTCCATCCTCGGCTTTAGCTCTGACGATCTTGACGTATTCCTTTCGACGTTCTTCCGTCATTTCCGGCATCGTTACCCGAATGAGGTTCCCGTCGTTCGTCGGCGTTGCGCCAAGATTCGGGAAGTTCACGATGGCGCGCTCGATTTCCTTGAGCGCCGCTTTGTCGTAGGGGGTGATGACGAGCGAGCGCGCCTCGGGGTTGTGAAGGCTTGCTAGCTGGCCAAGTGGAGTTGGCGTCCCGTAGTAGTCGACCATAATTTTCTGGAACAACGCAGGGTTCGCTCGGCCCGTGCGAACGGTTTGGAAATCTTCTTTGATGACGTCGACAGCCTTCGACATTTTGTCGGACACTTCGGTGATGGTTTCGGCAATCACGTTTCCTCCTGTGTTATTCCCAGTCTAATCCTCAGCCAACGGCGAGGAGGGCGACCCCGGCGACAACAACGAGTGACCCCAGGACGCGTTGAACGACATGTTTCTCGCCGAAGAAAATCGCTCCGCCGAGTGCGACAAGAATGACGCTCGATTCGCGGGCAGGAGCAACGAGAGACACCGAACTGAGTTGAACAGCCGTGAGAGCGAGCATGTACGACGCCGGCCCGAGCAGGCCAATTGCGACGATAACTGCCGGGTGCGCGCGGAAAGTGGCGACGCTGTTGCGGCCTCGGATCGCGAACGGTGTGAATAAAATCGCCTGAACGACGAGAGCCATCCAAAAGTAGCCGATCGGCGGAAGCCCTAGCGTTCCGACGGCCCAACCATCCCACACCGTGAAACACGCGATCATGACGCCGACGCCGAGACCATAGAGCACCGAACTGAGCGGTGCGCGAGTTCCCGTGCGGGACCCGGCTGTCGAGATCACGCCGATGCCCGCGATAATTACCGCGACACCGATTAGTGCCACGAGCGAAGGGCGCTCTCCGAGGATGAGGATCGCACCGAGAACCGAGAGAGTTGGGCCTGTCCCCCGCGCGAGCGGGTAGACGAGCGACACGTCACCGTCGCGATAACCCCGCTGAAGCAACAGGAAGTAGACCACCTCGAACACGCCGCAGAGACCGGCGAGGACCACCCAGTGCCATTCGAAGTTGGCCGCTGCGAGCGTCGCAATCCCGAGCGGGGCGATGAGCGCCGCACCCACCAGATTGATCCACCACAGAACCGTTGGGGTTGACGACTCAATTCGCTTAAGAAGAAGGTTCCACCCCGCGTGTGCCACCGCGCCGCCCGCAATCAGCAGGAGGACAAGGGAATTAATTGCTGACCACCGTGCCGATGGCTTCGCCGCGTATCGCCTTCGCTATGTTGCCACCCGGCTCCATGCCGAATATTCGCATCGGGAGGTTGTTGTCACGACAAAGCGCGAAAGCCGTCGCGTCAATGACCTTGAGTTCCTGTTCGAGGGCGTGCGAAAAGGTGATTGTCTCGATTCTTTTCGCGTCGTTGTGTGTGCGCGGGTCGGCGTCATACACGCCGTCGACTCCGTTTTTGGCGACGAGGACTTCGACCGCCTTGATTTCGAGGGCTCGTTGTGCCGCGACGGTGTCCGTCGAGAAATAGGGAAGACCCGCACCAGCACCGAAAATTACGACGCGCCCCTTTTCGAGGTGTCGAATCGCGCGAAGGGGAATATAAGGCTCGGCGACTTGTGTCATCTCGATTGCCGACTGAACACGGACGGGTTGACCAGCTTGTTCGAGGAAATCCTGAAGAGCGAGAGCATTCATGACGGTGCCGAGCATTCCCATATAGTCGGCACGTGACCGATCCATCCCGCGTTGGCTGAGTTCTGCGCCACGGAAGAAGTTTCCACCACCGACGACTATTGCGACCTGCACAGAGGCAGCGGCCTCGGCAATTTCGCGGGCGATCCCACTCACGATGTCGGGGTCGACTCCCAGGGTTCCAGCCCCAAACGCTTCACCGGACAGTTTCAAAAGGACTCGGCGCGTCGACATGGAACCTCTCTTTCCCCTCAAGCGTATCGAGTTGCCCGGAAAAATGCTGTCGGGAGGCTCGCGTTTCCACGAACCTCCCGACGACACGGAGTGTTAGGCGCCGACCTTGAACCGGGCAAAGCCCGACACAGTGAGTCCGGCCTGGGCGAGAACCTGCGTGATTGTGAGTTTGTTGTCACGCGCGTAGTCCTGCTCGAGAAGAGCAACCTGCTTGAAGAAGGCGCCGAGGCGACCCTCAACAATCTTCGGAAGCGCAGCCTCGGGCTTGCCCTCGCCACGCGAGATCTCTTCGACAATTCGGCGCTCTGCCTCCACGGCTTCGGCGGGTACCTCGTCCTTGGTCAAATACTGGGGGTCAGCGAACGAAATGTGCTGTGCAATCGCACGGGCGGTTTCTTCGTCCTTACCCGCGTAGGCCACAACAACACCGACCTGCGGGGGCAAGTCCTTGCTGGTGCGGTGCAGATAGACGGCGAACTGTGAGCCGGCAACTTTCACCACGCGTCGAAGCTCGACCTTTTCACCAATGATGGCGGCATCGTCGGCGATTCTGTCTGCGATCGATTGACCGCCTACCTGGGCAGCGAGAGCGGCCTCGGTCGAATCGGCTCCAGCGGTGGCAACCGCGTCAATAACCACATCGGCGAGGGCGATGAACTTGTCGTTCTTCGCCACGAAGTCGGTCTCGCAGGCGAGCTCGATCATGTACACCGCATCAGCGGTTTCCTTGGCGGCAACGAGGCCTTCGCTCGTCGAGCGGTCGGCACGCTTTGCGTTACCTTTTGCTCCCTTGAGTCGAAGAATTTCGATCGCCTTGTCCATGTCCCCGCCGGCTTCGACGAGAGCGTTCTTGGTGTCGACCATTCCGGTCCCAAGGCGCTCACGGAGAGTCTTGACGTCTTCTAAAGAAAAATCAGCCATGTCTGTACTTTCTGTGTCAATTACTTGTCGGTAGGGTCGGCGTCGGCGACCGGTGTCTCATCAGCGGGAACTTCAGCCACAGGCGCTTCGGCCGCGACATCGGCAACCTCACCGAGAAGCTCGCGCTCCCAGTCAGCAAGAGGCTCAACGGCGGAAACATTTCCGGCCGCAGCAGGCTTGTCATGACGAATAACGAGTCCCTCGGCGACAGCATCCGCGATCACACGAGTGAGCAAACCGACCGACCGAATCGCGTCGTCGTTTCCGGGAATCGGGAACTGGATTTCGTCCGGGTCGGCATTGGTGTCGAGAATTGCGACAACAGGAATACCCAACTTCGCCGCTTCGCTCATCGCGAGGTGCTCGCGCTTTGCGTCGACGACCCAGATTGCACTGGGGGTCTTGGTGAGATTTCGGATACCGCCGAGCGACTTGTGGAGCTTTTCGAGCTCGCGACGCTTCATGAGGAGTTCCTTCTTGGTGAAACCTTTGGTGGTGTCCTCGAAGTCGACCTGTTCCAGTTCCTTCATGCGCTCGAGGCGGCCGAGGACGGTCTGGAAGTTGGTGAGGAGGCCACCGAGCCAACGTTGGTTGACGTAGGGCTGACCGACGCGACCGGCTTCGGCTGCGATTGATTCCTGTGCCTGCTTTTTAGTGCCGACAAAGAGAATGGTGCCGCCGCGGGCGACGGTCTCGCGAACGAACTCATATGCCGCGTCGATGTGAGCGAGCGACTGCTGAAGGTCGATGATGTGGATGCCCGAGCGCTCGGTCAGAATGAATCGCTTGACCTTCGGGTTCCAGCGCTGAGTCTGGTGTCCGAAATGAACGCCGCTGTCGAGCATTTGGCGAATTGTGACGACGGCCATGGCCGTTCTCCTTTTGTTGTGGTTGTCGCTCAGACGGATGTCTGGCCCTGGTGTCCGTACCGATTCCTCCCCGAAGGGACCATTGGTTTCGTGTAACTGTTGGACACGCGAATTCGCTCACCTAAATGAGCGTGTCTATAGTGTACAGGCTGTCCACAGCGAGGGCGTACCGAGATTTCTCCCCTGCTGGTTCTCAATAGCGTGCGGGATGTCCTCTGCCGGCCGACAGTGGTGGCGTGACGTCAACCCTGCGCCTTCCTCCCCCACTGATTGCCGCGTTGATTGCGCTGTTGGTCTTGTTGTCAACGGGGCGAGCAACCGCGGAATCCCGCTGGTCGTGGCCCGTGGTTGGAGAGGTGATTCGCGAGTTTGCGAGACCGGTCGACGAGTGGTCGGCTGGGCATCGCGGTATCGACATTCAGGCGGCCCCCGGTGCCGAAGTTCGCGCACCGGTGGCGGGTCGCGTGACCTTCGTAGGGCCTGTTGCCGGTCGTGGGGTGATCGTGCTTCGAACGCTCGAGGACGGCGACGTCACACTGGAACCGGTCGACCCCGCGGTTCTTCTCGGCGACGTCGTGAACTCTGGCGACGTCGTGGGTTTCGTACGTGGCGGGCACCTCGGTGATAACGCGTTGCACCTCGGGTTGCGAGTGGACGGCGAATACGTCGACCCGACGCCGTACCTGCCCCTCCAGCCACGAATCGTCATTTACGATTCTTGGCTCGATTCCTACGCCCTGGGATGAGCCGATGCGTAGGCCTTCTTCAATCGTTCGCTCGAGACGTGCGTGTAAATCTGAGTGGTGCCAACACTGGAATGCCCAAGGATTTCCTGCACACTCCGCAGATCCGCTCCTCCATCCAGGAGATGTGTCGCTGCGGTGTGTCGCAAAATATGCGGTCCCTTAGGTCCGGCCCCCGGCATCGCACCGATGATTGCACTCACGATTCCGTAAACCGTCCGCGTCGTCAGCGGTTTTCCGCGAGCGCCGACAAACAGGTGCGTGGTGTCCGCCGAAACCGGAAGTTCGGGGCGAGCGATATCGCAGTAAACCCGTATCGCTTTTCGCGCGGGGTCACCGAACGGCACTACCCGTTCCTTCGCGCCTTTTCCCAGCACCCGGACCGTCGAATCAGACCAATCGATGTCGCTCAGGCGGATTCCGACGAGTTCCGAGACGCGAATCGCGGAAGCGTAGAGCAATTCCCAGATTGCGAGGTCGCGAAGTGCAATGGGATCTCCTGTCGCGGCCCGATTTTCCAGCTCGTTGAGAACCCGGCCCATCACCGACGCCGAGACCACTCGCGGGAGGTGAGCCGGTTTTTTCGGAGCGGACAGTCGTGTGGCAACATTCGTCGGGATATCCCCGCGGGCGTGCGCCCAGTGAAAGAAGGACTTGACCGCCGAAACTCGGCGACCGATGGAACTGGCGGCATCCCCGGCGGTCGACATCGACCACACCCACGACCGGCAGTCCTCGAGCGAGATCTCGGCTAACGAGGTGGATTCGGCAGTCGTCAACGACTGAACAAACAAATCGAGATCACCGCGGTACGCGCGCACGGTGTGCGAACTCGCGTCGCGTGCCGCCTCGAGCTCAAAGAGGTAGCGCGCGACAGACTCGTCAACTCTCATGTCAACCAGTGTGTGCGTTGAACCGACAGATTAATGGCTGGACACACCCGTTTTGCGCGGAAGCCACATGCGCTCGCCCACGAGGAAGGTGAGTGACGGAACGACGACAGTGCGGACGAGAAGCGTGTCAAGCAAGACACCGACGCAGACGATGACACCGATCTGAGTGAGAGTGATGAGTGGCAGCACTCCGAGAACGGCGAACACGGCCGCGAGCAACACACCAGCACTGGTGATGACCCCACCGGTCGCCCCGAGGGCGGCCACCATCCCCTGTTTGATGCCAACGGGCTTTCCGTTCACGACGATTTCGGATTCCTCTTTAACTCGTGTCATGAGGAACATGTTGTAGTCGATGCCGAGCGCGACAAGGAACAAGAACGACAGCACGATCACGTTTCCGTCGAGTGCAGGGAATCCCCAAACGTTCTGAAATAACACCCAGGACGAGCCGATGGCTGCGAAATACGATGCGACAACGGTCGCAAGAAGAATCGCGGGGGCAACGAGCGATCGCAACACAAGAACCAGGATGATGAACACGACCGCGAGGACCGAGGGGAAGACCAGTTTTTGGTCGGCATCAATGGCGAGTTCGGTGTCCAAAACTTGTGCGTCGTTTCCGCCGACCATAGCCCGTCCGTCACCGACCGTGTCGAGCCCGCTTCGGAATGTCGCGATGGCGTTTTTCGCGGCGTCTGATTCGGCAGTGAAGTCGAGCGTGGCCGAAATCTGCGTCCAGCCATCGTTCGTTTCTCCAACCGTCGAATAGGTGGGTTCCGGCTCGGGAGTCGGCGTAATGTCGAATCCTGAGATAGGTGGAGGTGCAAAGGTCGGAGGCGCGGGTATTTCGACAAGGAGGTCCTTGTTGTCCTCTAGATACGCCTGAACCTTGTCGACATCGCTCTCGGGGGCCACAATGGTGAATCCCGAACCCTGAAACTGCTCGAACTTGTCGGACAGGATTTCGATTCCTGTAACGGCACCCGGCTTCGTGAGGAATCGCTCGTTCGCAGTCAGTCCGGTCTGAATGCCCATCGCCGGTAAAGCGAGTCCGAGAGCGAGGAGCGCCGAGCCAATGCTGAAGAGCACCGGACGACGGGCGATGAGGTGCCCCGCGCGTGCCCACAGGCTTTCGCGCTTGGGGGTCGTTCCGAATTTGGGGGTCAATGGCCAAAAGATCCAGCGCGGCCAGAGAACGAGCGCAAAGGGCAACACCACAATTCCAGAAATCATCGCCACGGCGATGCCGACGAAACCAGCAAGACCCAGATTTCGGCTCGAATCGAGTTGCGCGAACAGTAGGACGGCCATGACGACCAAAACGGTCCCGCCCGACGCAAAGATCGCGGGTGCCGTTCCGCGAACGGCTTTGGCCATGGAATCGGCTCGTGACTCGAATTTCAACAATTCTTCGCGATAGCGCGAAATGATCAAGAGTGCATAGTTGGTTCCCGCGCCAAAGACGAGCACAGATAAAATTCCGGTCGTCGATGCGTCCAACTGGCCGCCCAGCATATCGGCCGCCTTTTTGGCCATCGCGCCGGCAAGGCCGTCGGCAAGACCGACAACCAACAGCGGAACAATCCACAAAATGGGCGAACGATAGGTGATGAGAAGAAGCGCAACGACCACGCTCGCGGTCACGATGAGAAGGGTGACATCAGCGCCGGCAAACACATTGGAAATGTCGATGGCGAAGCCTTCGGGCCCCGACAGGTAAAGGTCTACCCCGGATAGACCGGTCTCGGCAGTGGCACGGATGTCGTCGTAGCGCTCTTTTTGGTCGTCGACGACATTTGTCTTGTCCAGGGGAATAATCGCGGAAACCGTTGTGCCATCGTCCGAAACAAGTGCAGGAATCGCGAACTCGATGTCAGTGTGCTCAACATAGATGTCGGCGACGTTGTCGTTGATTGTAGAAATTTCGGATTCAGTCAACTTGGATGATTTGGTGAACACGAGAAAAAGTGATGTGCCGGCGGAGTCCGGGAACTCGGCGCTGATTCGAGCAACCTCGGCGGCTTCCGACGCGGTCGGTGCTCCGCTCTCGGGGGCGGTCTCTTCATTCGCCGTTGCGGACACGAGGAACATCGCCCCGGCAACGGCGGTCGACAGAACCATCGCGACCAGAGCAGCCCAGAATCGATAGGAATTGTTCAAGAACATGATCACACCACCTCAAATTTTTGCCACCTTCGCGGTGACAACGCGTTTTAAGAGTAGCGGACTGTTCGGCGCTAAAGGTCTGCGGACTGCTCGCGTTCGGCCGAATTGAAATCGGACTTTTTGTTCGAAATCATTTCGCGAAGTTCGGCGAAAGACATGGTGTCCACCATCGCACGGAGCGTTGCTGGGTAACCCGAAATGTTCTCGTAGGTCTCGGCCGGCACAACGGATGTCACCACCGAGTCGCCGTACAGGTGGACGAGTTGAAGCGATTGTGCTCCGTTCACCGCACTGAGAAGAAGAGACTTGTCGGCACCCGCGTCAACGGTGTAGCACGTCGCGCTCGCGACCGAAACCGGTACCCCGGCAAAGTTTCCAAAAGAGGAATAGTGCAAGTGCCCGGCAAGAATTATGCGAACGTCCGATCCGCGCACGAGGGTTTCGAGGAGTGACATCTCTTGCAACTCGATCAACCTCACCAGTGGACTATGTGCGACGAGTGGCGGGTGGTGCATCGCCAGAACCGTCCCGTGCGGTGCCGGGGTTGCTAATTCGTTTGCGAGCCAAAGCCGCTGCTCTTCGGCGATTTCACCGTGGTGATAACCCGGAACAGAGGTGTCGAGTGAAATGATTCTGAGGCCGCCGACGGTGTACACGCGGTCCTGAACACCATCACTCTCGACGTCGAACAGTTCACGCGAATATTCCGTTCGTTCGTCGTGATTACCCATCACCCAGATAAGTTCGGCACCCATTTCGGCGGCGGCCGGCTCGACCTGGCTTCGCAACCAGCGGTACGCGTCTGCTTCGGCAATATCGGTCAGGTCACCTGTAAATACAAGAGCATCAATTTTCTGATCACCCGCCCGAAGACGGTCGAGTACCCGCGTGAGGTTGGCGCCGACATCGACGGTTGAGAAGAGTTTGCGTTCGCCACCCAGAAGGTGAGTGTCGGAAATGTGTGCGATTACGTGGGACGGAGTTTCAAACTCGAGCATGGCGCAAGATTACCGTCACCCACCTGCGATTCGAGTTTTTCCGTTCGCCGTCGTACGACGCTTCCATCCGTCAAGCGACCGAACTGCCCGCCCCTCGGCCTCTAGTGAACCGAGGGTTGCAGTAACTGTCGTTACCTCGATTCCCGCCCTCGCCGCAACCACATCGATGGCGCGCGGAGAGGTCGACGAGAGCGAATCGAGAATCCGAATCACGGTGTCGGAGTCGCGGGCGTCGAATCCCCCCGAGTCGGGCTCATGCCCGAACAGTTCTGCAACGTCGGCGACGTTGGTGACAAGGGTCGTCGCAGGATTTGTTCTCAGCAACCGGTGGCAACCTGCGCTCGCGCCACTCGTAATGGGGCCGGGCACCACCCCGATCGGACGATCGAGGTCGCGGGCGTGTGTCGCGGTGTTCAACGAGCCACTGCGGTTCCCCGCCTCGATGACAACGGTCGCGCCGGCGATCGCGGCAATCAACCTGTTCCGTTGCAGAAACCGCCAGCGAGTCGGCGCGCCGCCGGGACTCACCTCGCTGATGACCACACCGCTCGTGATGATTCGACGAAGAAGTTCGTCGTGACCCGACGGATACAACTGGTCTATTCCGCCGGCGAGCACCGCTACTGTCGACCCACCGCACGCGAGCGTCGCACGATGCGCCATGCCGTCGATACCGTAGGCGCCACCCGACACGACGGTGAAGCCTCGAGAGGTGAGTCCGGCAGCAAAATCCATGGCGACGTGTTCACCGTAACCAGTGGACGCACGGGCGCCGACGATTGCGACAGCGTTCTCACGAGCGGGTAAAGCACGGAAATCCCCTCGGCACCACAAGACTCGCGGCGCGTGATCGGCAAGGTCGAATAGCCCCGATGGCCAAACCGGGTCGCTCGGACGGACGACCGTGGCGCCGACTGACTCAGCGGTCGACAACGAACGAAACAGAGCGGGTGCGTCCATGCGTGGCTGCCACCGAGCGAGCGCCTCGGCCATTTCCGCCCCCGAGACGTCGTCATTCGCAAGGCTTGACGCGGCGGGGCGGGAGAGGATTCGAGAAAGCGAATCCGGGGCGCCCCACCGTCGAATCAGCGCCCCGGCCACCCGATCACCGGGCTCGGTCACAAATCCCCACGCCACTTCCGCAAACGCACTGCGTCGGTCTGCGAGATCATCGTCCGGCCTCACGGGCGCCATCGCACGGTCGATGTCGGTGTCCGAAAGATTCCATGTCGTTGTCACGCAGGTACTCCTTGTCTTAGGTAGAGCGCACGGCCGATGTGGTCTGCGCTGGGCATGGTTGAACCATCGCAATCGGACAACGTCCACGCGATGCGAAGGACTCGGTCATACCCGCGCATGGTGACGGCACCCCGATCCAGCGCGGCATCCAGAGTGCGAACGACATTCGGAGCGAGCCGAAATTTGCCCGACCGAAGTTCCGTCGCATCAATACGGTGGTGCCCCCACCGCTCAATCGCCATCGCCCGCGCCGCCACGACTTTGGCGCGCGCCCGTTTGGTCGTCATCCGTGGTGTGTTGTCATCAAAAAGGTGGGCGCGCGAAACCCTTGAGACGGGAACCTGAATGTCGATTCGGTCGAGGATCGGCCCGGACAAGCGGGCCAGATAGCGTCGTCGTCGGTCGGGCGTACACACACACGTCGAATCGGCAACTCCGGCGTTTCCGCACGGGCACGGGTTCGCTGCGAGGACTAGTTGGACGTTCGCAGGAAAGCGCGCGCTGAAGTTTGCGCGATGAATCTCGATGTCGCCAGACTCGAGTGGTTGGCGAAGCGAATCGAGAACGGTCGACGCGAACTCGGGGGCCTCGTCGAGGAAGAGGACGCCACGACTCGCCCTCGACACCGCCCCAGGGCGTACCAATCCCGACCCGCCACCCACAATCGCGGCGGCCGTGGCTGTGTGATGTGGCGCAATGAATGGCGGGCGCGTCACCAACCGTCGTGTCTCAGAAATTCGGGCAAGGGAAGCAATGCTGGTCACCTCGAGTGATTCCCCGGGGCCCAGATCAGGCAGAATGTCAACGAGCCGTTCCGCCAACATGGTCTTCCCCGCTCCTGGGGGGCCGAGCAATAACATGTGGTGGCGACCCGCAGCGGCAGTGACGAGAGCGTCGACGACATCCGGTTGGCCGACGATGTCCGACAGATCGCGCGACGGACGTCTCGGCTCGGAATGGTGCGGGGATTCGATTGCAATGATTTCGGGCACCGTGATGTCGGCGCCGTGCTCTCGAAGTGCGTGGGCGAGGCTCGCCACGGCGACGACGACGATGCCGGGCACGAGCTCAGCCTCTGTTCGATTTCCCGCCGGAACCATCACGCGGGTCGCCCCGGCATCGCGAGCGGCGACGACAGCGGGCAAGATTCCCGCAACGGGCCGGACCCGCCCGTCGAGGGCGAGTTCGCCAATGTGAACGCACGATGCGACAGATTCCGCCGGCACGTCCTTCGTCCCGGCGAGAATCGCCAACGCGATGGCCAGGTCGAATCCGCTGCCTTGTTTCGGCAGGCTCGCGGGCGAAAGATTGACCGTCACGCGAGTGGGCGGCATCCCGCATCCCGAGTTTGTGACGGCACTCCGAACGCGGTCTTTCGATTCGCCCAGTGAGGCGTCGGGAAGTCCGATGAGAACCAAAGCCGGCAATCCCGACGCGATGTCCGCCTCGATATCGACGAGGTGTCCCGAGAGCCCCGACAAAGCGATTGACTGGGTTCGGCCGACGCTCATTCGATTACCCCAACCCGATGTTCGAGGTTGCCGACCACCTGTCCGTCGCCGATAATGCCGATCGCATCGATTCGAATTGCTCCGGCGTGAACTCGATGAATTCGGCACCATTCACCGGCAAGAACACGCAAGCGTGTGAACTTGGCTGGGGTTATCGCCTCGAGCGGATGCCCAAAACGCAGGGTTCTGCGGGTCTTGACCTCGACAAAAGCGACGGTTCCTGCGCTGCGCGCCACGAGATCGATTTCGCCCTGGCGGCACCGCCAACCGTGATCAAGAACCTCGTATCCGTTCGCCATTAAATATTCACCGGCAACTGTCTCGCCCCATCGGCCCAGTTCGTCTTTGCGTGCCATTGCCCCTCCCCCAACAGGGTCGGACAGAAATCCAGTGCATGGCAGTGCGACCGCCCAAACCGTGGAGTACTCGACTCGACGAGCGGTTGTGCAAAAAGCCTAGTTGTCGCCAATCGCGAGGTCACGCGGCAACTTCAATTCCTTTTTTCCGGTCTCTTCGACATTGATGTCCTTGAAAGTCAGGATTTTGACCGACTTGACAAAACGGTCGGCGCGATAGACATCCCACACCCATACGTCGGTGAGCGTCAGTTCAAAATAGAAATCGTTGCCCGTTTCCTTGACGACCTGTTGAACGTCATTCGCGAGGTAAAAGCGACGTTCAGTTTCGACGACAAAGGAGAACTGCCCCACGACGTCACGGTATTCGCGGAACAGTTGCAGTTCGGCGTCACGATCGTAAGCGTCAAGGTCGTCGTCATTCATCGACATTCATCCTATTCTTTCGGCGCCGAAGCCAATACCGACGACAACCAGGTGCGACGGTGGAAGTCGGTCGCCCCGCGTAGGCGAATTGCCGCGAAGTGGCCTTCGCTACCGTATCCCTTGTTCGACACCCAACCGTAGGTGTCGTCGTCTCCTGCCGACGCAACCATGAGTCGATCCCGATAGACCTTTGCCCAGACAGAGGCCGCGGCGACAACCGCACAATCGCGATCGGCCTTGGCTCGGACGACGATGTCAACGGGAGGCAACAGAGACGCCGCAAGCCAATTGTGCGAACCGTCCAAAATCACCGAAGCGCCGGACAGGTCGTGCCCGTCGATTGCGAGGGTGGCAAACGCTCGTTCGGCCGCCCGGGCAAGCGCGGAAATGATTCCAAATTCATCAATCTCTGCAGCCGTCGCTTCACCCGTGGCTATTGCATCCACCCACTCGGCAACGGGCTGCAACAATTTCTCGCGTCTCGAGGCGGCGATCAATTTTGAATCGCGCAGCCCGACGGGGAACTCTGTCGGCGTGCGAATTACTGCGACACCAACAACAACGGGACCCGCCACTGCTCCTCGGCCGACCTCGTCGACTCCGACCACAATCCCGCAGCCCTTCGCGAACAACTCGCGTTCGAAGTCAAGTGTCGGGTCACTCGCCATTCGCGAAGTTATCCGAGTGGTTATCAAGCCAAGCCCAATGCGAAATTGGCCACGAAACGACAACCGCGCGCCCGACAACCTTGTCAAGTGGCACAAATCCGTTTCCCGGCTTGTCCTGGTTATAGCGCGAATCGGCTGAGTCATAACGGTTGTCCCCCATAACCCAGAGCGCGTCGGCCGGGACCGTGACGTCGAATTCCATGCCACTTGACGCCGAGTGTTTCGGAGTGGTGACGATATACGGCTCGATCACGGACTTTCCATTAACCTGCAACAAACCTTTCGCATCGCAGCACACAACGTGGTCGCCGGGAAGGCCAATCAGGCGTTTGACAAGATGGTCTTGAGAATCCGAACCTCCGAATCCGGCTACCGTCGCAAAAAGGTCCAGCGTCGCGGTGACGAGATCGGGGTCGGGCGACGCGTAATTGGGCAACCAGCCACCTGGGTCGCTAAACACCACAACGTCGCCGTGCTGCAACGGGAAAACGTCGGGAACCAACTCGTTCACAATGATGCGGTCATCGATGATGAGAGTGTCCTCCATCGATGCCGAGGGAATGAAGAACGAGCGGAACAAAAAAGTCTTGACTACAAACGAAATGACCAGGGCGGCCACGACAATGATGACTAAATCCTTAAGGAATCCGAGAAGTCCTTTGACAAAAGGGTTAGGCATGTCGTCCTTGGCGAAAAAGTCGGCGATGCGAAGCCCTAGGAATCGCGCTTCTCGCGAATTTTCGCCTTCTTGCCGCGAAGAGCGCGCAGGTAGTAAAGCTTGGCGCGGCGGACGTCGCCACGGCTCACGAGCTCGATGTGATCGATGACGGGCGAGTGGACGGGAAACTTACGTTCGACGCCGACTTGGAACGAGATCTTACGAACAGTGAACGTCTCACCAATTCCGTGACCATTGCGGCCGATAACTACGCCTTGAAATACCTGGATTCGGCTTCGGTTGCCTTCAATAATGTTGACGTGAACCTTCACCGTGTCGCCCACGCGGAAATCGGGGACATCGCTGCGCAGCGACGCGGCATCAATTGCATCAAATTTCTGCATTGTTCTTTCGCTTTCTGCACTCGCTTCGGGACGGATGCGGGAGGTTCTGGTCGCGATGTCATCAACATGGCACGTCCCCCGAAGCAGAGGGCCCGTTAATCGCGAGTGCCAGTTGGCACAATCCCCAATCTTGCCACAGTCGTCCACACTTTACCAATTAGGCTGACACGGATAGGAAGAGGGCACCACGTGATTGAACTTCGCACCCCCGCTGAGATTGACGCGATGCGACCTGCCGGTCGTTTCGTCGCGTCCGTATTGCTCGCTGTTCGCGAAGCGGCAAAAGTTGGAGTAAACCTTCTCGAACTTGATGCCCTGGCCCATCACATGATTCGCGAAGCCGGCGCCGAATCGTGTTATATCGACTACCACCCGTCGTTCGGTGGCTCACCTTTCGGCAAGGTGATTTGTACCAGTGTCAATGACGCGGTGCTCCATGGGCTCCCCCACGATTACGTCATCGTAGACGGCGACGTCGTCAGCATTGACTTTGCTGCACGTGTCGACGGGTGGGTTTGTGACTCTGCGGTCAGCTTCGTCGCCGGCACACCAGACCCCGAAGACCTTCGAGTGATCACGGCAACCGAGGAGGCCCTCGACGCCGGAATCGCTGCAGCGACAGTCGGCAAAACAATCGGTGATATTTCGGCTGCGATCGGAGACGTTGCAGAATCATTTGGTTATGGTGTCAATTTAGATTTCGGCGGTCACGGTGTGGGTCGCGAAATGCACGGCGACCCGCACGTCCCAAACGACGGGCGTCCCGGTCGGGGTTACAAACTTCGCGACGGACTCGTCATCGCCATCGAGCCGTGGTTCATGCGCGACACCGACCAAATCTTCACCGATGCAGACGGTTGGACCTTGAGGTCGGTAGATGGTTCACGCGGCGCACACAGCGAGCACACCATTGCCATCACCGAAGAGGGACCCATCGTCCTCACGTCTCGCGACGGCTGAAGCAACGAACCAAGGCCGTGTTGGTGTGCACATGGGCCGCAAATCTCACGAATGTCGAAGTGTAACGACTTGATAACGTCTGGCAATTCCCTGCACATTCCGTACAAGGGTTAAGTATCGTGGAGACAACGCAATCGAAAGATTGCCCATCTAAACAAGGAGAAACATCATAATGATGAAAAACACAAAGGTAGTAGGAGTCGCCGCGGCGATCACCCTGCTCACGGGAGTTGCGTTTGCACCTAGCGCATCCGCCGTACAAGGCGAAGTTCCTTCGCAGTCCGTAAA
>JAHEFZ010000015.1 GCA_024639935.1 Microbacteriaceae bacterium | reverse complement strand
GCATGCGATCCCCCGCCGAGATGGGCCGCCTGTTCGCGCGTTTTCCCGGTGCCGTCACCGAGAGCGTCCGCATCGCGCGCGAATGCGCGTTCGAACTGAAACGAGCGACACCGAACCTGCCGAAATTCGACCTGCCCGAAGGGCAGACCGTCATGGATCGGCTGCGGGAACTGGTCGGGCAGGCGGTCCCCCGCCTGTATCCCGACGCGGGGCCCGAGGTGCAGGAACGAATCGAGAGGGAACTCACCGTCATCGACGAACTTGACTTCCCCGGGTACTTCCTCATCGTCCACGACATTGTGCAATTCGCCCGGTCGCGCCGAATTCTGTGCCAGGGCCGAGGCAGCGCCGCGAATTCGGCAGTCTGTTACGCGCTCGGTATCACCGCGGTCGACTCCATCGCGTATGGGTTGCCGTTCGAACGGTTCCTGTCGGCGCTGCGTGACGAACCGCCGGACATCGACGTCGACTTCGACACCGACCGCCGCGAGGAAGTCATTCAGTACGTGTTCAAGAAATACGGTCGACGAAACGCAGCGCAGGTGACTAACGTCATCACGTATCGACCCAAGAACGCCATTCGCGACATCGCCCGTGCGTTCGGACACGGCGTCGACGACCAGAACGCGTGGTCGCGGCTCGTCGAACGGTGGCGGCGGCTCGATCCGAGTGAAACCGACGAAATCCCCGAACACATCGTGCGACTCGCGAACGAGACGCTCACCCTGCCCCGCCACCTCGGAATCCATTCGGGCGGGATGGTTCTGACGGAACAACCCGTCGGCGAGGTCGTCCCCATCGAACACGCGCGCATGCCGGGCCGAACCGTCCTGCAGTGGGACAAGGACGACTGCGCCTACATGGGTCTCGTTAAGTTCGACCTGTTGGGGCTCGGCATGTTGGGGGCGATCAACCAGGTTTTCGTCGAAATCGAGAAACGATTCGGTGAGGTGTTCGACCTCGGAACCGTTCCGCGCGAAGAGCCCGCGGTGTACGACGCGATGTGCCGCGCCGACGTCATCGGCGTGTTCCAAATCGAATCGCGGGCACAAATGGGGCTGTTGCCGAGGCTTCGCCCACGGCGCTTTTACGACCTCGTCGTGCAGATCGCGATGGTACGCCCCGGCCCGATTCAGGGTGGTAGCGTCCACCCGTTCATCCGCCGTCGAACGGGTCAGGAACCCGTGACCTACGACCACCCGAACCTCATTCCCGTACTCGAACGCACCCTCGGCGTCCCCATCTTTCAAGAACAACTCATGCAGATGGCGATGGCGGTCGGTGGTTTAAGCGGTGCCGACGCGGACGTCATTCGGCGATCCATCGGGTCGAAACGCGGCATCGAGCGGCTCGCGACGATTCGCACCAAACTCTTCGCGGGCATGGCCGCCAACGGCATCACCGGAGCGGCCGCTGACAAGATCTACGGGACGCTCGAGGCGTTTGCGCACTTCGGCTTCGCCGAGTCGCACTCCATCGCGTTCTCGCTACTCGTGTACGTGTCGTCGTGGCTCAAGGTCCACTACCCCGCCGCGTTCCTCGTTGGTCTCTTGCGGTCGCAACCGATGGGGTTCTATTCGGCGGCGACCCTCTCCGCCGACGCCGAGCGGCACGGGGTCGACATCCGCATCCCGTGCATCGCTCGTTCCGGGGTCGAATCGGGGCTCGAGGCGACGGGAATCGACGAGGGACCGACCGGAATCGACACGTGTCTGTTGCACAACGATTTGCCCGTCCCACCATTCGACCCGAACGCTCCCGACGAAACGGGGGCACATCGCCGTGACGGAAACTTCGCTGTGCGCATGGGGCTTGCCGACGTGCGCGGTATCGGACGAAAGGTCGCCGCCGCCATCGTTGCCGAGCGCGAGTCACACGGCGATTTTCGTGACCTGCACGACCTTGTTCGGCGTACCGGACTCGAGCGAGCTCAACTCGAAGCCCTCGCGACGGCCGGCGCTTTCGATGTTCTCGGGTTCAGCCGGCGCGAGGCGCTGTGGGAGGCGGGGTATGCCGCCGAGAGTCGACCCGAATACCTGCCCGACATCGCGCCGACCATCCAACTGCCGTTCTTCGACGAGATGGGCGAGATTGACACCATGATCCAGGACCGTTGGGCGACGGGCGTGTCCCCCGGGCTTCACCCAGTTCAGTTCGTCCGCGACGACTTGGTCCGACGAGGGGTGCTGTCCGTTGCCGATTTGCGCACCGCCGAATCCGACCGACGACTCGAGGTGGCGGGGCTCGTCACGCACCGACAGCGCCCCAGCACCGCGAAAGGGATCACCTTCCTCAACCTCGAGGACGAAACGGGAGTCGTCAACATCGTCTGTTCGCGCGGGCTGTGGGCGGCGTTTCGGCCAGTCGCCCGCGAAAGCGCCGCGCTGATTGTTCGCGGAATCCTGCAACGATCCCCCGACGGCGTCCTGTCGGTTGTCGCCGACAAACTCGAACCGCTCAAATTCGCGGGTACACACCAGTCCCGCGATTTCCGCTAGTCGGGTTTCGGCTTCCGATTCTTCCGAACGAGAGACGCGGGTTGAACCGTGCCGAAACCGAACCGCACGGCGACGGCATCGACGATGTCGTCGATGTCGTGGCCGTCGTCGTCCTCCCACAGCAGACCGATGTCGCCCTCTCCGACGAGGTTTTCCAATCGAACACCAATCAGCCTCACAGGATGACCGTGCCGTTCGACCCGGTCGAACAGTCGAACCGCTTCGGCGGACACGATTTTGGTGGCATGGGTCGGGTCGGTGAAGGTGTGGGAACGCGTGACGGTCGACCAGTCGTCGAGTCGAACCGTGACCGTGACCGTGTGAGCCAGAAAATTCCGCGTTCGCGCGCGAGCACTGACGTCGGTCGCCATGCGAAGAACCTCTCGGTGCATCTCGACGACATCCACGAGATCAGTACCGAACGTGTTCGATCGCCCGATACTCCGTTCGCTACTGCGGTCCTCGATAGTGCGTTCGTCGATTCCCATCGCGAGGTTGAGCACGTGACGAGCCAGCCGTTCCCCGAGGATTGAGACAAGAGAATCCATTTCAGAGCGTTGAATGTCTGCGATCGAGTTGAGTCCGAAATTTGACAGGCGTTTCGCCGTCACCACCCCGACTCCCCACAGCGCCGTCACGGGGAGGGGGGCGAGGAAGGCGACCGTGTCGGTGGCGGGAACCACGAGCAAGCCGTCGGGTTTTGCGCGCGCCCCCGCGACCTTCGCCACGAACATCGAGGACGCCACCCCGATCGAAGCCGCCAAACCGACGTCATTTCGAACACGCTCTCGAATTCCCTTCGCGATGTCCAGCGGGCGTCCCCATAAGGCCCGAGCCCCGGACACATCGAGAAACGCCTCGTCAATCGACAGCGGCTGCACCCTCGGGGTTACGTCGTGCAGGATGGCAAACACGTGTTGAGAAATTTCGGAATATCGGTCGAATCGCGGCCTTCGAACGATCGCGTTCGGGCAACGGCGCAGTGCGAGCGACATCGGCATCGCCGAATTCACTCCATAAGATCGCGCGACGTAATTCGCTGCGGACACGACACCCCGCCCCGCGGTTCCTCCGACGATGACCGGCTGACCGACGAGGGACGGGTCGTCAAGTTCCTCGACAGAGGCGAAAAACGCGTCCATGTCGAGGTGGAGGAACGGCGTCGCGGAGTCGTCCGCATCACCGACGGTGACAAGGCGACTGGAACCGTCCTGTTTGCCCACACTCCATTGTCCAGAACGGACGGGCGTTACGGCGTATTCGTCAGTGCATAGAGTGTCACGGCGGCGGCGGCCGCGACATTGAGTGAATCGACTCCGTGGGACATCGGAATTCGGACGACTCGGTCGCTGCCGGCGATTGTCGACGCGGTGAGCCCGTGGCCTTCCGTCCCGAACACGATAGCGAGGCGTTTCGGGTTCTCGGCGACCAACTCCGCAAGGGTTACCGCGTCATTCGTCAACGCGAGAGCGACGACGAGAAAGCCCGCGTCCTTAAGTTCCTGAAGACCCGCCGGCCACGATGTGATTCGTGTCCACGGGACCTGCAAAACCGTCCCCATCGACACGCGCACGCTTCGGCGATAAAGCGGGTCGGCGCATTCGGGTGTGATCAGTACCGCGTCGGCCCCTAAGCCGGCGACGCTGCGAAAGATGGCACCGACATTCGTGTGATCGATGATGTTTTCGAGAATGACGACTGTTCGCGCATTCTTCACGATGTCGGAGACGGTCGGCAAGACCGGCCGCTCCATCGCCGCGATGGCACCCCGGTGTAACAGAAACCCGGTCAGCTTTTCGAGTTCGCTGTCCTCGCCTACGAACACCGGAATGTCGAATTCCGCCAACAACGGCTCTAGTCCGTCGACCCACTTCGCCAGCGTGATGACCGACACCGGTCGATGCCCGGCCGTCAGCGCGCGCTCGATCACTTTTGTCGATTCGGCAAGGTACAAACCAGACGAGGGTTCCGACAGCCGGCGAAGCGCAACGTCCGTCAGATGCGTGAAAAACGAGAGCCGAGGATCGTCGAGAGAACCAATTGATTCGACCCGCACCGTCAGCGAGGCTCTGCGCTTGTAGCCGGCCGCGCTGCCACGACCACCCACACGATAAACGCGGCGAGGTTAGCAACCACGAGTCCCAACATGGCGAGGGCAATCACGAGCACGTTGCCTGCGTTGGCGTCGCTGATACCCGTTTCAATCAGATCCGCCGTTGAATAACCGAGCGAGAACAATGCCACCGTGGAAATCGGGCCGACCAGGTGCACGGCCCACGCGAGCACCACGGCCGATCCAGCTTCGCGGAAGCGGCGAATTGTCAACGTCAACGTCGGAATGAACAGCGCTATTGTGACCAACGTTGACACGGTCCAGATGCTTTCGCTGAGGGTCACGTCCAAAATTTCGCGAATCTGAACCCCGGTGACTGCGTCGACATTTTCTGGGATGACCAACGCCGAGGGAGCAAGGAATACCGAGTCAATGGTCGACGCAACGATGCTTGCGAGGGCCGTGAACAGGAACCAGTACCAAAACGCGGGACGCGTCGCTGTGCCCGAGGTCGACCGCCAGTCACGGAATCCGTCGATCACGGCGTCAACAAAGGTGAGGCGGGCGCTATCTGTCATGCACCCATTATCGCCGTCACCGCACTCGTAGACTGGTCAGACCATGACAAACTTTTTCCTCGTTCGCCACGGAGAAACCGACTGGAACCTCGTCGGACGAATCCAGGGGTCCACCGACATTCCCCTCAACGCGACCGGGCGGTCACAGGCAATCGCGACCGGCGAAAAGATGCAGGGTCGTAGTTGGGATGTCATCGCGTCGAGTCCGCTGTCACGGGCGATGGAAACGGCGAGCATCATCGCCGAAACGTTAGGACTGCCAGCTCCCACGCCGATTGCCGACCTCGTTGAGCGACACTACGGCGAAGCCGAGGGCATGACGGGACCAGAGCTCGAGGCGTTCTACCCCGATGACACCCCCGTCCCTGGACGCGAGACTCGC
Source organism: Microbacteriaceae bacterium (assembly GCA_024639935.1). Taxonomy (GTDB): domain Bacteria; phylum Actinomycetota; class Actinomycetes; order Actinomycetales; family Microbacteriaceae; genus MWH-TA3. The sequence continues at coordinate 11,708 of JAHEFZ010000015.1, read as the reverse complement.
GAGGCGGTGAAAGCGCGGGTGCTCGCTGCACTGCACGCGATTGCCGCCGAAAACAAGGGGAAAAACGTCATCATCGTCGCCCACGGCGGCGTGATTCGTGCTGTCTTGCAATCGACGACGGGCCGAGCATTTTTTGGGGAACGAATCACGAACGGGTCCGTGCATTCGTTTCATCATTCGGATGACGGACTACAACTCGTTCAGTTCAACGACCCACTTGAACTCTTGACCGATGACATTACTCTTCCCGATTTTGAAGACCAACAGCCGTTAGAGAAACGCGAATAATGGGCTGGAAGAAAATTGAAAACCCTCATCCGAACGGTGTTCGAGTTGGCAACGCGCTGCGGAACCTCGGTGTCGAGACGGACATCGTTGAGACGTTGGAATCCTCTCCGACTGCGGCGCGTGCCGCCGAGCAACTCGCGATTGAGATTGGTCAGGTGTGCAACTCGCTCGTGTTCAACGCTGACGGACAACCGCTGCTGATCCTCGCCTCGGGTGGTCACAAGGTCGATACTGATCGTGTGGCTGAGCACATCGGCGCGACCTCCATTCATCGCCCCGACGCTGACTTTGTGCGAGAACACACCAGTCAGCCAATCGGCGGTGTCGCCCCGGTTGGTCACCCCACTCCCCTGCGCACGATTGTCGACACGGCACTGGGCAGTTGGGATGTCGTGTGGGCGGCGGGCGGCCACCCTCACTACGTTTTCCCGACGTCGTTCGACGAACTCGTCAGAATCACGGGAGGCGAGCCTCTCGACGTTGGGGTGCGCTAGATCAACGCGTGTCGTTGTCAGCGTTCACGCGCGGTGTCGTGACAGGAAATCACGAATCGCCTCAGCGGCCTCGATTGGTTTCTCATAGTGAACAAGGTGACCGACATCGCTCAGGACACACAATTCGGCATCGGGGAACTTTCCTTGAATGTCTCGCTGTGCGTCAATCGGTGTGATGTCGTCCTGGTCGGCGGCAATCAACAGAACAGGCGCTGTGACCTCGGAGGCGTAGTCTGCCACTGTCGCGGTCGTCGAGACGGTGAACGCCGAGACGAGCGAATTTCTGTCTGAGTAGCGGGAGAAATATCGCGCGTGTTGGTCGTGGATCCACCGCCTCAGGGCCGGTTCACGAGACTTCGTCAGCATCACGCTCATCAGCCGTACCAACAGCGGATTCGACAACCAGGCGGAACCACTCCTCGCAGGTAACGCCCGACCGACGGCGTACCACAGCGACGCGAGAGTCGCCGCGATTCGCTTTGGACCGGTGAGGGCACGCTGTGAAATGGGGTTCACGAGCACAATCGGCGCGGATCGAGGTGCGCGAAGTGCATTGGCGACGACAATCGAACCGAACGAGTGACCGAGAACTGCACAGTTTGAGGTTTGCGTTGACGCCAAGAATTCACGTAGCCAACGTCCGTAATCATTGATCGAGGTGACGCCCGCGGGCCACGAGCTAGTCGCACCGAAAACGGGGATGTCGGGGATGAGGATTCGGTACTCCGGTAGTGCATCGGCGAAGAGTTGCAGACCGTGGTGGTCGCCGCGGAAACCGTGCACGAAAACCAGCGTCTCTGCGCGGGCGGTCGACGGAAATTCCCACCAGTGCGTCGTTGCCATGTCAACCTCGAGCACGTGCTCGATCCCTATTCGGGGCGCGAGTTGATCGGCATACGGATTCGGAACGACCACGCTTTTAGTGTATGTCTCCGGTTGGTTTGGTTCATGGTTTCATGACGACCCCGCGCGTAGGCTGAAGGCATGAGCTCATGGGAACGATTGGGGGTCTTTGACCTCGAAACCACCGGACTGGACGTCACGCAGAGTCGGATTGTCACCGCATTTGTCGGGGTGCTCGATTCGAACGGTGAACTTGTCGAAGCCCGGGCGTGGATTGCCGACCCCGGAATCGAGATTCCCGAAGCTGCTGCCCGCGTTCACGGCTTCACGACCGAGCGCGCCCGCGCAGAAGGGCGCCCCGCCGCCGAGGTGGTTTCCGAGATTGTTGAACGCCTTCGAGAATTGTTGGCGGAAGGCACACCGGTTGTCGCATACAACGCGTCCTACGACTTTTCATTACTTCATCACGATGCGATTCGCAATAAGGTCACACCCCTTGATGCCCCCAAACCAATTGTCGATCCGCTTCTCATCGACAAGAAGGTCGACACCTATCGCAAAGGTTCCCGCACACTCCAAGCTGCGTGTGATTTTTACGGTGTGGATCTCGGTTCCGCGCACGATTCCGAAGCCGATTCGGTCGGCGCCGGTCGTGTGTTCAAGGCGTTACAGGAGAAATTTGCGTCTGCGCCCGAGATGCAAATGTCCCCCGACGAGTTACACGAGGCGCAAATTGTCTGGGCGAAAGCCCAAGCCGAATCGTTTGCGAAATGGCTTGCGACCAAGGGTGAAACTTCGAGGCGTGTCGGCGACGGAATTTGGCCCGTTTACCGCGGTGACGGGGACACGCCGATTGCCATTGTCAACGACTACTAAGTTTGGCTCGCTCTGGTTAACTTCAAAGGCTACGCGACTCGCGTGGCCTTTGTAACGAAAGAACGCGTTACTGCCCGAAGCCCTCGTAACGCTTGTTGAATTTCTCGACGCGGCCGGCGGAGTCCATGATTCGCTGCTTGCCCGTGTAGAACGGGTGCGACGCCGACGAGATTTCCACGTCGATCACCGGATAGTCGGTTCCATCGATTGACACAGTCTTCTCAGATGTCGCCGTCGAGCGAGTGAGGAACATTTCGCCACTCGCGAGATCGCGGAAAACGATTGGAGCGTACGTGGGGTGAATTTCAGCCTTCATGGTGTCCTTTGAGATGCGTGGTCGCGTGTGCACGACACCCCACTGTATCAGATGAGAAATCGGGCGGCGAAACGTTGCCGTCGCCCGTGGAACCAAACCCCACAATTCCTCGTGACTGGTCGAATTGGGCAACCGCTCAGCACGATATCCTGAATCTACCGTCGATTAGGAGTGAGTGTGAGTCGTTTTATCGTGGCCTGCGACGTCGACTCGACTCTTATAAACGAAGAGGTCATTGACCTACTCGCCGCTGCGGCGGACTCTCACACCCAGGTCGCAGCGTTGACCGAGCGCGCGATGCGCGGAGAAATGGATTTCGCCGAGGCGCTTGCGCAACGCGTCGCAACGTTGCGCGGAACGCCCGCCAGAGTGATTGACGACATTGTGGGAGCGGTGAGTCTGACAAACGGGGCACGCCAGTTGGTCCACTCCGTTCATGCAGCGGGGGGCTTCATCATCGCCGTGTCGGGTGGATTCCGCGAAATTCTCGACCCGATAGCGGCTCAATTGGGTCTCGACGCGTGGGTTGCGAACGGTCTCGAAATCATGGATGGTGCGTTCTCGGGACGAACTTACGGCCCAGTAATTGATGCCGCAGCGAAGGCAAATTTTCTCACGGCGTACGCCAAAAAGAAACGAATTCCCCTTTCGGACACAATTGCGGTCGGCGACGGCGCTAATGACCTTGCCATGATGAACATCGCAGGGCTTTCCGTCGGGTTTTGCGCGAAACCAGATGTTCGGCAGGCCGCCGATGTCAACATTGACGTTCGTGATTTGTCACTCGTCGCATCGCTATTCGGCCGAAGAGCGAGCTGAACCGGGGGTCAGTGCCCCATTCCAAGACCACCGTCGACGGGGATAACGGCCCCCGAAATGTACGCTGCGTCATCCGATGCGAGCCACGCGACGACGGACGCAACCTCTCCTGATGTGGCGAATCGGCCGGCCGGAATAGAGCGCTTGTAGTCGGCTTGTTGCTCGGCGGGCAACGCCGCCGTCATGTCAGTTTCGATAAAGCCTGGCGCGACAACATTTGCGGTAATTCCCCGCGACGCGAGTTCGCGCGTCAGCGAACGGGCGAAGCCGACCAGAGCACTCTTGGATGATGCATAGTTGACCTGGCCGGCACTACCCAAAAGCCCGACGACCGACGAAATGAAGATGACGCGGCCGAAACGCTGTTTGATCATGGAGGTTATTCCCCGCTTGACGAGTCGAAATGATCCGGTGAGGTTGGTGTCTATGACCGACTCGAAGTCTTCGTCGGACATCCGCATGAGGAGCGTGTCTTTCGTTATTCCGGCATTCGCCACGATCACTTCGATCGGGCCAAGCGCCTCTTCTACCGTCGCAATCGCCGCGGTGAGTGAATCACCGTCGGTGACATCGGCCTGCACGGTGAGACTGCCCTTGGGTCCTTCGCCGGAACGAGCGGTTACCGCAACGCGAAAGCCGAGTTCCACGAACTTTTCCGCAATTGAAAAACCAATACCGCGGTTTCCGCCGGTGATGAGTACGGTACGTGCTGTCGTCATAGTGACCAGCGTAGTGGTGGGCGTAGAATCGTGATATGAATCCGGCAACCCAATCGCTCACGTCGTTGCCGGCTTCCCCCAACGAGGAACGCAAATCGCGTTTAGGCCAATATCTCATCGCAATGGGGCTTCGACTCGTCTGCTTGTTTCTGTGCTTCATCACCCCCGGTTGGTGGATTCTTCTTCCCGTTGCGGGGGTCGTCGTTTTGCCGCTCGTCGCGGTCGGTCTGGCCAACGTCGTCAACTCCAGTGCGTCTAAATCCCTGCGCACTCGGGAATCCAACGTTCCGAGCCTCACGAGTTTCACTCCGTGAACCCGTGGCGGCTTGCCGTCACCCCACGGTGGTGGGGAATTTTGGGTTTCACCGTCGCTTTCGCCGTCGCCTGTGTCGGTCTCGGTCAATGGCAGTTCGACCGTCGCGCGCAAGCCCAAGCGGCGATCGCACTTCTCAACGCGAACTACGACCTGCCACCGGTCGAGTTGACGACGATTCTGGACGGCCCTGCGGAGTTCGACGTCTCGGAAAAGTGGCGTCGCGTTCGAGTGACCGGCGAGTATCTTTCGGCGGACATCATCTATGTTCGGACCCGTTCCGGACCGGCGGGTATCGGATTCGAACAGCTCGCACCGTTGCAAATGGCCGGTGGAACCGTGTTCGTTGTCAACCGTGGATGGGTTTCGGCAAACGGGGACAACTCGGCGCCGTCTGAAACCCCCGAGGTTCCATCGGGAACCGTCGAGGTGACCGCACGCCTGATTCCCAGCGAGAGAACCATCGTCGGCAGGGATGCTCCTGTCGGTCAGATCGCGACCATCAACCTCGAGACAATCGGCGGCCGAATCAATTCTGCGGTCTACCGCGGTTGGTACGGTCGGCTCGCGACCGAGTCCCCCTCCACCCCTGCCGGCGCGCCGTGGGAAAAGCCGGTACTCGACGAGGGTCCCCATTTGTCGTACGCCCTGCAGTGGTATGTCTTTGCCCTGATGGGATTTGTCGGCTACGGCTGGGCGTTACGGAAAGAGGCGCGTGGCGACATTAGTCCCGAACCGAAAGTCCGTGCTCGGCGAAGCGACGAAGAAATCGAAGACGCCGTGATGGACACTACGCGAGTTCGATGAGTTCCTGGTAGTCCTGACTCCACAGGTCTTCGAGGCCATCCGGCATAATCAAGACTCGCTCAGGGTTCAGTGCCTCCACAGCGCCCGGATCGTGGCTCACCAGGACAACGGCACCCTTGTAGTAAGACAGAGCGCCAAGAATCTCATCGCGCGAAGCCGGATCGAGGTTATTCGTCGGTTCGTCGAGAATTAGAACGTTGGCACTCGAGACAACAAGGGTTGCGAGTGCGAGTCGTGTCTTTTCGCCACCGGAGAGAACTCCGGCGGGTTTCGTCGCGTCATCGCCCGTGAAGAGGAAAGACCCGAGCACCTTTCGCGCCTCAGTTTCGCCGAGGCTTGGCGACGCCGACAACATGTTTGCCAGGACGGACTGCTTGATATCGAGGGTTTCGTGTTCCTGAGCGAAATAGCCGACCCGAAGCCCGTGTCCGGCATCGACCGCTCCCGTATCGGGTGCGTCAACTCCTGCGAGGATGCGCAACAACGTCGTCTTGCCCGCACCGTTCAACCCGATTACCACCACCTTAGAGCCCTTGTCTATCGCCAGATCGACCGCGGTGAAAATCTCGAGAGAACCGTAAGACTTGGAGAGGTTGTGAGCCATGATCGGTGTTCGACCGCACGGTGCTGGATCGGGGAAACGCAACTTCGCAACCCGATCCTGAGCGCGAACGTCTTCGAGCCCTGAAAGCATCTTCTCAGCACGGGCAACCATTTGATGTGCCGCCGCCGCTTTTGACGCTTTCGCCCCGAATTTTGCCGCCTGCAACTGAAGGGTTGTCGCCTTCTTTTCGACGTTTGCCCGTTCCTTTTTGCGACGCTCCTCGTCAGCTTCACGTTGGCGAAGATAGTGTTTCCATCCCATGTTGTAGACATCGAGCCGCTCGCGGTTGGCATCGAGGTAAAACACGCGGTTCACGGTTTCTGTCACAAGGGCCACATCGTGCGAGATCACGATTACCCCGCCCCGGTAATTGGCCAAGAAATTGCGCAACCAGACCACGGAATCGGCGTCGAGGTGGTTCGTCGGTTCATCCAGAATCATCGTCTCGGCGTCACTGAACAAGATGCGCGCCAGTTCAATTCGTCGGCGCTGCCCTCCAGAAAGTGTGTCGAGGGGTTGACTAAGCACGTGGTCGGGAAGTCCAAGATTGTGCGCGATGGACGCGGCTTCAGCCTCGGCCGCGTAACCACCGAGAGAAGTGAATCGGTCGGTCAGGTTTCCGTATCTCGACATGGCCTGGGCGGCGATATCCGCATCATCGGCTCCCATGAGCCGTGTCGCGTCGTCCATTTGAACGAGGAGAGATCCGAGTCCACGTGCGTCGAGAATGCGAGTACGCGCGAGTTGAGTCGGATCGCCGGTTCGGGGATCCTGCGGAAGATAACCGAGCTCACCGCGGATCGACACTGAGCCACCGTTGGGAAGCACATCACCCGCGAGGACCTTTGTCAGGGTGGTTTTGCCGGCACCGTTGCGGCCAACGAGACCAATCTTGTCTCCCCTATCGACGCGGAAGCTAACCTCGGACATCAGGGTGCGTGCCCCGACCCGAATCTCGAGGTCTGTGACGTCGATCATTACAGGTTGAAACCGAGTGCGCTCATCATTTCGCGCCCATCATCCGTAATTCGGTCAACACCCCACGGTGGCATCCACACCCAGTTGATGCGAAAACGTTCGACCACACCGTCGAGCGCGTTTTCCAATTCCTTTTCGATTACGTCGGTCAGCGGGCAACCGGCGCTGGTCAATGTCATCGACACGACGAGCGCGTCGTTCTCGTCGTCCCAGGCGAGGTCATAGATCAGCCCAAGGTCGACGATGTTTACACCGAGCTCAGGGTCGATAACGTCTTTGAGCGCTTCGAGAATCGTATCGAAGCGGTCGGCCGCGAGTTCGCTCACGAAGACTCCACGAGATACCGGTCGTACCCTTCGTCTTCGAGCCGGTCGGCGAGTTCCGGCCCGCCTTCTTCGGCGATCTTGCCACCAACGAACACATGCACGTAGTCCGGCCTGATGTAGCGCAGGATACGGGTGTAGTGGGTAATGAGCAGTACGCCCATGTCGGTGCTCGCTTTGACACGGTTGACGCCCTCCGAGACGATCTTGAGGGCATCCACGTCAAGTCCCGAATCGGTTTCATCGAGCACCGCGAAAAGCGGTTTGAGCAGTTCCATCTGAACGATCTCGTGGCGCTTTTTTTCACCTCCGGAAAAACCTTCATTGACGTTACGCGCCGCAAACGACTCGTCCATCTTCAGATCGGTCATCGCCTTTTTGACTTCTTTACCCCAGGTTCGAAGGCTGGGGGCGTTGCCGTCAATCGCTGTCTTGGCAGTTCGAAGGAAGTTCGAGACCGAGACACCGGGAATCTCGACGGGATACTGCATCGCGAGGAACAGTCCGGCACGAGCGCGCTCATCAACGCTCATGTCAAGAACATCCTTGCCGTCGAGCAGTATTTGACCCGAATCAACCGTGTAGCGGGGGTGCCCGGCGATGGTGTAGGCCAGAGTCGACTTTCCCGAGCCGTTGGGACCCATAATCGCGTGCGTCTCACCAGAGTTGATTGTGAGAGTCACGCCAGTGAGAATTTCCTTAGACCCTCCGTCGACGTCAATCGAAACGTGGAGGTCAATGATCTGAAGAGTAGCCATTTTTACTTTCGAGTAGTGGTGTCAACGTAAACGTCCGAACCGTCGATTTCGACGGTGTAGACGGGAACAGGCTCGAACGCCGGGAAGTTTCGGGGCAATCCGTCGGTGAGCCCGAACTTTGAGCCGTGCGCCCAACATTCGATCGTGTCGTCCTCGACGAAACCATCGGACAACGAGATGTCGCCGTGAGAGCAGCGGTCGCCGAGGGCGTGGATTTCCCCATTTGTTTCGCGAACCACGGCAATCGGGAGGTCATCGATGACGACCTTCACGGCTGAACCGGGAGCGATCGATTCAAGCGTGCCGACGAGTTCGCGGGTCATGCGCTTGACTCCACCGCGTCGAGTGCGTCTGCGAGCGTCGCGGTGAGGCGTTCTTCAAGTTCTGCGATTCCGATGTTTCCGACGATGTCCAGAAGGAAACCCAGTGCGACGAGTCGTCGTGCTTCCGATTCGGTGATTCCTCGTGACTGTAGGTAAAAAAGGTGTTCGTCATCCAATCGGCCCGTCGCACTTGCGTGGCCCGCTCCGGCGATGTCACCGGTTTCAATCTCGAGGTTCGGAATCGAATCGGCTCGGGCTCCGTCCGACAAAATCAGGTTGCGGTTAGCCTCGTACGAGTCCGTGCCAGTAGCGTCAGGGCCGATGAGAACGTCACCCACCCAGACGGTTCGCGTTCCATTGCCGTGCAACGCGCCCTTGTAGAGGACGTTCGATCTAGTCTGAGCGGCCTTGTGATGAACGAATACTTGGTGTTCGATGTGACGACCGCCATCGGCGAAATAGAGACCGTACGATTCGATACGTGCACCCGTCCCCGCCAGCGTGATCGCGGGATTCACGCGTTGCACCGCACCACCGAGAGAGATGAGGATGTGGTCGACGTGTGCATCTTTGTCGATTCGGACGAAGTGCGACGCAGCATGTAACGCGCGGTTGTCCCACTCATTGAGGTGAATTACCCGAGCATTCGATCCGTCGTGCGCGATGATTTCGACGTTTTCAGCAAGAGCAACGGTGCCGTGATTTTCGATGATGACCGACCGATGGGTGTTTGGCGTGAACTCGATAACGAGGTGACCGGCTCGAACGCCGTCGAGGTCGCGATGAATGACAACGGGATCGCCGCTGCCGTCAACGTGGACGTGCAACGCGTCGTTGGTCATCGACCAGGCGCGCGCGGAAACTCGATCCTCGGGCAGTCCGGCACGTCCTGCGATTGTCGCCATGGGAACCCAGTCGTACGAGGCACCGATTACGGTTACGTCATAGTGACCCCCCGCCAATTCACCCTCGGCCAATGCGTTGAGCGCGTCGATAGGGCTCAGTCTCCACTCGAGCTGACGAGCGGAAATCGCGGGAAAATCCTCGGGCTGCGTAGAGGCGAATCGTTCGTTGCGTGTTTGCACGGGCAGATCCGACCATTCGGGCGCGCCAGAAGGATTTGTCAACGTTTCGGACACTAGCCGACCGACCCTTCCATGTTCATCTCGATAAGTTTGTTGAGCTCAAGGGCATATTCCATCGGGAGCTCTCGGGCGATGGGCTCGATGAAGCCGCGCACGATCATCGCCATTGCCTCGTCTTCTGGCATGCCACGCGACTGTAGATAGAACAATTGTTCTTCGCTGACTCGCGAAACGGTGGCCTCATGACCAAGGTGGACGTCGTCCACGCGAATGTCGATTGCCGGGTAGGTGTCACTTCGCGAAATGGTGTCAATGAGAAGCGCGTCACACCGAACGGTGTTTGCCGAGTGGTGGGCCTTCTCCCCCATTCGTACCTCACCCCGATAACCTGCGCGTCCGCCGCCCCGTGCGATCGATTTCGAAATGATGGACGAGGTGGTGTGAGGCGCGAGGTGGATCATCTTGGCACCCGCGTCTTGGTGCTGTCCTGGGCCCGCGAAGGCGACTGAAAGGGTTTCGCCCTTCGCGTGCTCTCCTACGAGGAAGATCGACGGGTACTTCATGGTCACCTTCGAACCGATGTTTCCGTCTACCCACTCCATGGTCGCCCGTTCGTGAGCGATTGCGCGCTTCGTGACGAGGTTGTAGACGTTTGTCGACCAGTTTTGAATGGTCGTGTATCGGACACGTGCACCCTTCTTGACGACGATTTCGACCACTGCCGAATGCAAGGAGTCCGATTTGTAGATTGGCGCCGTACATCCTTCGATGTAGTGGATGTAGGAATCCTCGTCGGCAATGATGAGAGTTCGTTCGAACTGACCCATGTTTTCAGTGTTGATTCGAAAGTAGGCCTGCAAAGGAATCTCGACGTGAACGCCCTTGGGAACATAGACGAACGAGCCACCCGACCAAACCGCGGTGTTGAGGGCGGCGAACTTGTTATCGCCACTCGGAATAATCGTGCCGAAATACTCTTTGAAAATGTCGGGATGCTCGCGTAAAGCGGTGTCCGTGTCGAGAAACAAGACGCCCTGCTGTTCGAGATCTTCCCGAATTTGGTGATAGACAACTTCGGATTCGTATTGGGCGGCAACGCCGGCGACGAGTCGCTGGCGTTCGGCTTCGGGAATTCCCAATCGTTCGTAAGTTTTCCGAATATCTTCGGGGAGATCTTCCCAGGACTGCGCCTGCCGTTCCGTGGACTTGACGAAATACTTGATGTTGTCGAAATCAATCGCCGAAAGGTCTGCACCCCAGTTCGGCATGGGCTTTGTGAAAAATAGTTCGAGGGCTTTAAGCCGACGTTCGAGCATCCACTCCGGTTCGTTCTTTCGAGCGGAGATGTCCTTAACGACTTCGGCGTTGATGCCACGACGCGCACTGGACCCCGCCGAATCTGAGTCATGCCATCCGAACTCGTACTGACCGAGTCCGTCGAGCTCTGGTCGGTCAACGATGATGTCGCCCATGAATTCCTTTCTCGTCTGCTACACGTTCATCGTGCGGACGAACCGCACACCGTGCGGTACGAACATAGACTGATAATCAACCCAGCTCGCAGTTCTATCTTACCTGTTAGGCTTCCATGCGCTTTTCGTTTCCGACCACGGTGAGGGACCGTTTTGTGCGCATAGTTGTATGGCTCGCGCTCATCGCGAACATCGGAATCACCGTCACTGGTGCGCTCGTCAGGTTGACGGCATCGGGACTTGGATGTCCAGAATGGCCGTTGTGCACGGAGGATTCTCTCGTCAACACGCCTGAGATGGGAATCCACGGCGCGATCGAGTTCGGAAACCGAGTCTTGACCCTCGTCCTGTTGGTGGTGACGGTTCTCGTGCTCGTCGCTGTGTGGGGTTTGCGGACGGAACGTCGCGACCTGTGGCGGTTTGCGATCGTGTTGATGCTCGGGATCCCTCTTCAAGCGGTTGTCGGTGGAATCAGTGTGTGGACGGATCTCAACCCCTACGTTGTCGGGCTTCATTTCGTTTTGTCGGTCGCGATGACGACTGTCGCGACGATCCTCGTGATTCGAGTTATCGATGGTGATCAAATCGCGGGACTCCGCAAGGTCCCCGCCCTGTCGTGGCTCGTGACCGCGGGTACCGCGATCACGCTTGTCGTGGGCATCCTCACGACCGGTTCGGGTCCCCACGCCG
>JAHEFZ010000005.1 GCA_024639935.1 Microbacteriaceae bacterium | reverse complement strand
GAGGCGCTTGAACGCGTTGACGGTCGGGTTCGTTAACGCAGTGAGCGCGTGTGCATTCGCTGTTAGCCCAGCAATCATGTGACGCGCCACGCTGGACAGTGCACCGTTTCCGTCGTGCATCGCATTGACGCCGTCCATGTCCGTCACAGAGAAGTGCAAGTGGAATCCGCTTCCACCCTCGTCACTCCAAGGTTTTCCCAAGAATGTGGCGTGCTGACCCCCTTGGGCGACGACGTCTTTGATTGCCGTTTTGAAGAAGAACGTGCGGTCGGCGGCGTCGAGCGCGTTGCTGTGCCACAGGTTGATTTCATATTGGCTGGGGCTGAATTCGTGGTTCCCGGCGAACACGCCGATGTTCATCTGATCGAGCATCCGCATGAGGTGCAGGAACGTTCCGTCAGGGTCCACCAGAGTGCCAGTTGTGTAGACGCGGCCCGTTCGCGTCAGCGAACGTTCAAAGCCTCCAGCCTCGGTGATGTTGGCGATGTAAAACTCGAGTTCTGGGCCGACGACAGGCTGGAGTCCAATCGCGTTGTATTCGTCGATGACTTTTTTGAGGACGGTCCGCGGCGAAATCAAGTTGGGCGAATGGTCGGGATTAAGGGCATCCGCAATGACATACGCCACACCCGGTTCGAAAGGAAGCGGTGTGATGGTGTCGGGTTCGATCGAACTCACGAGGTCTTGGAGTCCGTCCGATGCAATGTTCACCGCATCGAGTACGTCGCCACCCGTCGTCGTCACCCAAACGCCTTGGCAGAAGGCCGGGCCGTTGTGAGCCGCCTTGTCTAATTGACTGACGAGCACGTCTTTCGATCGAGCGATACCGAGGACGTCGGCATAGATGAAACGAAGGACATCGATACCCTGGTCTTGCAGTGAATCGCGTAGCGCGATGAGGTCGTGTGACATTGGTACTCCTTTGTAACAATTTCGTTCGGGCTCAAACGAAATAATAGTCTTTAGAATCGGAAAATAATCGTTCGTAGGGAAAACGTAATGCGTGCACTCTGCACAGGAAAAGGAGCTCACCGTGAAGGCACTCTTCATTCAACATGACCACGTCAGCCCCACGGGTCCCGTGTCGGAACGGCTTCGTCATCACGGCTATGAAGTCGAAGAAATTCTTGTCGTCCCCGAAGAGCGATTTCGCGACCCCAACGTAGAGTTCACGTTCCCAAATCTGGCCGACTACGACCTCATTATTCCGCTCGGCGCTCCCTGGGGTGCCTGGGATGACGGATGCATCGGAAACTGGCTCACACCAGAGCTCGACTTTGTGCGCGAAGCCGTCACCACCGGAAAGCCCGTCCTCGGAATCTGTTTCGGTGGGCAGTTGATCGCCCGCGCGATGGGCGGCTCTGTTGCGCCGGGCCCCAAGGGCGAAATTGGATGGACGAACATCTGGAGTGACGACGAGTCACTCGTGAGCAACGGTCCGTGGTTCCAGTTTCACTACGACCGCTGGGAACTCCCGCCCGGCGCAACCGAGATCGCGCGAAACCCCATCGCCTCGCAAGCGTTCGTCATCAACAATGCGCTGGCGTTGCAATTCCACCCGGAACTCGATGCCGCGGCGTTGGAGGGGTGGCTTGTCTGGGGCGGCGATAAAGAAGTCGAAGAGGACGGTCAGGACCCGGCTGTGATGATGGCACAGACCCGTGCGGTCGAGGCGGCCGCGCGCGAACGCACGTTCGCTCTTGTTGATGCGTTCCTGGAACGCATCGCACAGTAGCGCGCCAACTATCGGAGCGTCACCTTCACGGGCATGTGTTTGATGCCGTGAACGAAGTTCGAACGAAGGAAGTCGACGGGTCCAGTGTGCTCGACCGCGTCGATGCGGGACAGCAGGTCTTCGAACATGACCCGCAGTTCGATGCGCGCGAGTGCGTTTCCCAGGCACATGTGTGGACCACCCCGACCGAACGTCATGTGCTCGTTGGGATTGCGAGTGACATCCATCTTGGTGGGGTTGTCAAAAATCGTGTCGTCGCGATTCCCGGAGGCGAACCACGGCACGACCTTGTCGCCAACCTTGAACGAGTGACCCTCGAAGTCGACCTCTTTAGTGACGGTTCGACGGAAGTGGTACACGGGGCTCGCGTAGCGGAGGAACTCTTCCACTGCCCACGGAATCATGTCCGGGTTCTCCTGCAAATACATCAACTGATCCGGGTTCGCCATGAGGTTTCGCATCGTATGCGTGATGGTGTGGCGTGTTGTTTCGTTTCCGGCGACGACGAGTAAGAGGAAATTCGTGTGGAAATCACGGTCGGTCAGCGGGATGCCGTCGGACATCTCGGAGTTGATGAGAACCGAGACGAGGTCGGTGCCGTCCTTGCCACGTCGTTCCTTGGCGAGTTGGTCACCGTATTCGAACACCTCGAGGGCCGCCGGCGAACGGAACGGCAGGAGGCGGTATTTCTCCGATTCGGGGGAGTTGATGAGAACGTCCGCGCTGTCCGGGTCCGAGAAGCCGACCATGCGGTTTCCCCACTCGATCAGTTGGTCGGTATCGGTTTCGGGCACGTCGAGCAGTTTGGCGAGTACCTGGATCGGGAAGTCGGCGGCGACTTCTTCAACGAAGTCGAATTCGCCTTGTGCGAATGCGTTGTCGAGAGTTGTGGCAGTCAGGCCACGCAGAAAGGTTTCGTAACGAGAGACGGCTGCCGGAGTGAACTGGCCTTGCAAGAGTCGACGCAGGGCGCGATGACGAGCACCGTCGGTTTCGAGCAAGGATCGACGCGCTTCTTCTTGTTCGGCATCGACTTCTTCGAGGTTGGTGAAGCGTTCACTGGTGAAAGTGTTCGAATCGCGCAGAACTTTGACAATGTCATGGAAGCGCGTCACGGAGTAGAAGCCGCTCCCGTCCTCACCCTCGTCGTTGAAGTGGATGGGTGCGTTCGCTCGAAGTTCGGCGAACGCGTCCCAGGGTGCGCCGTTGCGGAACAGTTCGAGGTCGGCCAGATTGATGCTCGACGCTGAGGACATCACTATCTCCTTAACGAGATTGTTCGGGTGCTAACAATCACCGAGAATACCGACTTTTGCGGCAAATCGACATCGTTCGTGTCAAAACGTTGAACGAGCATCCCGTCTTTGCCTCGATTTCGTGAACAATAGAAGGGCGGCTGTCGCCGCGGAATACAGGAGACACTTCATGGCCGGTGCACACACCCTCGCGGAAACCGAGCGACAGGTTTCCGAACGCCTGTCACACATGACTCTCGACTTCGAATCCATGGCGATTGTGTCCAACCTCTTCCGCGCCGCTAATGCCGTTCGCAACCACTTCGAACGAACGGTCCTGCACTCGAGTGACCTGTCGTGGACTGCGTTTGTGGTTTTGTGGGTCACCTGGATTTGGGAACCCATCGAAACCAGGCAAATCGCCGAAGAAGGCGGCTTTTCAAAAGCGACACTGACCGGAGTCTTAGGAACGCTCGAAGGTCGCGGCTATCTCGCCCGATCAAAGAGCGCAACAGATGGGCGACTTGTCATTGTCACCATGACGGCAGCGGGACAAAAATTGATGGACGATTTGTTCCCGAAGTTCAACAAGCAGGAACAGAAAATTTCTGGCGCCATCCCGGCGGACCAGCGTTCCGACGTCGCCGAAGCCCTGCGTTTGTTGACGCTGCGCGCGGAAAGCCCAAAATAGCGGACTGTTCGTCGCTACAAAACTGATTGGCTTCGCACTGAATGTCCGATGAGGAGTAGATACTTATACACGTGGCTCTTAAGTTTATTGAC
Organism: Microbacteriaceae bacterium; assembly: GCA_024639935.1. Classification (GTDB taxonomy): domain Bacteria; phylum Actinomycetota; class Actinomycetes; order Actinomycetales; family Microbacteriaceae; genus MWH-TA3. Next base: position 72,179 of record JAHEFZ010000005.1, on the reverse strand, counting down.
CTATTCGCAGGTATCGGCGGAACTCGACTCGCATTCGAAAAGAATGGGCTCGAATGTGTTTTTTCTTCCGAATGGGACCAACATAGCCAAAAGACTTACGCGGCTAATTTCGGACAGACTCCCCACGGCGACATCACAAAGATTTCAGCTCATGAGATTCCTGATTTCGATGTCCTTGTTGCCGGCTTTCCCTGTCAGCCATTTAGTTCAATCGGTAAACGTGAAGGCTTCGAACATGCAACACAGGGGACGTTGTTTTTTGATGTTTTGAGAATTATCAAGGAGAAAAGACCTTCGGCCTTTCTGTTGGAAAATGTTAAAGGGTTGAAAAACCACGATGGCGGGCATACGTGGGAAGTTATTCAAGAGTCTCTCCGAGAAAATGGGTATCAAGTATTTTCTGATGTTCTGGACGCATCGGACTTTGGAGTCCCACAACGCCGTGAGCGGATTTATATCGTCGGATTTGATGGCTCCAAGATACAAAATCCTGTTTTCAACTTTCCACAGCCGATGAAGAAAAAAGTAGGCATTGGCAAGTTTGTAGAGACCGGTATTGATGATCGAAGCATAAGTAGACATTTGCAATCCGCCTATATCTTCAAGAAAGACGACGGGCGTCCCGAGGTTATCTCGCCCGATTCGAGTCAGCAAGTCAAGACGCTGGTCGCTTCGTACCACAAGATTCAGAGGCTTACGGGAACTTTTGTGGCGGACGGGCCGACTGGTCTGCGATTACTGACGGAAAATGAATGCAAAGCCATAATGGGTTTTCCAAAGTCCTTCAAAGTTCCCGTTTCACGAACTCAGATGTACAGACAGTTTGGAAATAGTGTCGCCGTTCCCGTAGTTTCAAAAATTGTGCAGAGCATCCTTAGCGTTTTGGAGGCAAAACTTTGACAGATCAATACCTCATTGATTTAGGTCTGGTTTCCGCCTCCGGTCAAGCATCTTCACTCCTATCACGTTTCGTACCCAACCTGGAAGCAGTCGGTTCAACACCGTCCAAATTTGTGTTTGATGTTTGGGGTGCCATCAATACTCCCAAGCCGCTCTCAAATGGATTGCGCGGCTCGGTTTTGGAGCTTTTGGTGGGCTTGTCATTGATTCGCGCAGGTATAACGCCTTTTTTTCGTCAGGCAGAAATCACCTATGTAAACAATGCAAAGTTTGATTTTCTCCTTTGGGAAGAAGGTTGGAACCCAATTTCACTTTCGGTGAAGACTTCACTTAGGGAACGATACAAACAGGCGGAGCTGGAAGCCGGAGCGCTGCAGAATGTTCATAGGCGATCAGAAAACTATTTGATCACTCTCGAAGCGAATGAAGTCGCAACGCGTCGCCGCAAGCTGAGGCTGGCTTCGCAATTCTCAAACTTGGATCGATTGGTGCTGGCCGACACCGTTGAATTTGACGAATTAATAGATCAGTTGGCCTCCCGACTTTTCGCAAAACCCACTGATGTTAATCCGATGGCTAACGACTTAATTGTTGCGGGTTAGCGAACCCATTCGACCTTCGCCAACTGGACCCAGTGATCAAAATGCTTGGGTAACAACTTCAAGAGCTCCTGGGCCGTCATGCTCTGGTAATTCACGGTTTTTGCAATCTGATTGAAATATTTACTAAGCTGCTGGGGCTCGCCTTTTTTTGTGATGCCTTCTCGAATATTCATAGTTGTTCGGTCGACGTAAAGCCAGGTAGTGAGCAAGGCAACTTCACCGTGTGAAAGTTCAATTTTTCCCGAGATGCGCTCGACAACTTCGCCAGGCGCCAAAATTGGTTGAACTAGCTGGCTGAGAGAATATTCCTCACCCCACGAAGAATTGTTCTTATAGGCGGTGTATGGGCCGAGAATCAAATGCCGATGTTGCCTAAGTTTGCTGCCTTCAACGATCCATCTCACAATCGACTCAGATTTTGCCTTTGCACTAGTTACGGCCAGTTCGTCATGATCGTGTAGGGCGGAAAACAGCCGGCATGAAATCCAGTTCCAAACCATGTCGTCATCCGCCTCGCGCTCAAATCTTGGCGAATTGCTTTGCGCTTTCCAGAGTGCTTTGGCTAGTTCAAGTCGAGTAGACCATGCGTCATCCCATTCGAAGGCAACATCTATCGGCGACGTCAAGGTGGAATCGGTTTGAATTTCTTGCAGGCGACTCAACATACCCACTGGCCTGTTCAATAAGATTTGTTTGAACTCATCGATGCCTTGCTGATTGAATTTTCGAATTTCGATCTTGGTATTCATCATTCCTCCGCAAAAAGATCCGAAACAACCTTCAAGAGATCGTGTTTCGTGCTGTACTTGTCGATTGCCATTTGAACTAATTCCCCCGCAGAACGAATGTCTGCGAAATCAGGCTCCTCGAGTGCCATCAATTCGTTAATTCGCGATTCGTCTATTTCGAGGGCGACGAAAGTTTTTGTCCATTCGTCAACTGACGTTGCGACTCTTTCACCTTCCGTTTCCCAGATAAGCCATTCGAACGCGCATTGGATTACTGAGGGTATAACGGTCGCCATGAAAAGTCCGGAGTTTGTGAGACTTGCGTACAAATCATGCTTGTCCGAAATATGTAGGACTGGTCGACCAGATTCAGTCTGCACCCGCCATGGCACGGGCAAGTGTGGGTCGCGTTGAGTGGGCAGGATGCTGTGGTCAACAACTGCCTTACCGTTTTGCGTTGGTCGGTACTTGGACAAGAGCCCTAGCAGCAATGGAATGCCATTTTCGTCTTTTTGAACGACCTTCAGGGTAACCGTCGCGTCGTGCGGTCTCCTGAGGGAAGTCAGATCCAACTTTTTCTCACCCGATCCAAGTCCTACCTGATCAAGTTGAAAATGAAGCTGATCATAGATTCCCTGGAAATAGACATCAACCGTGGCAGTAGGAGGAAAGTCGTAGACGTTAAGGTCCCAGCCTACGACTGCCTCGAATGCCCCCGAATTCTCAGTAATGTCAGCGCTAAAGTGAAAATGTTCCACTTCGACGCGCCCTGTGTAATTGAAAGTTACGGTCATTTCGATACTCCAACTGTGATGTCGCGGTATTTATCGAAGTTTTTGAAGCGTATTTCGAAATTTTTCTGAGTAATTTTGAATTCCATTTGGTTCTGATTCCACTTGATTACTTCCACCCCAATCAAACTTCCTTGATGGTCTTGCAAATCGAAATCGTCGGAGCTCAACGATAGTGGGGAACCCCCAAAAAGTTGCGAATAACCTGCTTTGACTATGGCTCGGGACCCAACAGGTGCAGGGTTCTCGGCGGAAGGCAAGATCTTGAAACCTGAATCGATTTTTTCGTATCGAAAACCGTCGACCATCTGTCCAGGTTTGGTGGTGCGAGGATTCTTACCCGGTTTCTTCCTGGTTCCGGAGCCAGTGTCATCAGTTTTAGGAAACCATTTGGCAAATAACGAATCTTCCAACTCATTCTGTTTTGTCATAAAAAGCTTCGTCACTCGGTTTGCTGAGTCCTTCACGTAGCGGATCAGCTCCTCGCCATGCGACTTCACATATTTCTCTTTGAATTTGCTTTCTTCGGCCGACCATCGTTCATGCGACGGCCCTTCGGCCTGCCCAAGGGCATCGGCAAGTGGCCCCGATGTGACTGTCACGAGTGTGACAAAGTCTTTCACTCGTATTGTTCGGTCAGCAGCGGCAGGAATCAAAATGCCCTCGCGCGCGAACACGGCTTGAGAATTCACGTCCGTTTTTGATTTGATTAATACGGAGAACCAATCTTTATTTCTAATCGCCTTTTTACCAATTTCCTGTGGAATCAGAGTTTCTATTTTGAATTCGACGACACCGCCACCGTCTAATGTCGCGTGTATCGAATTGACTTGATCATCTGTTAGTTGGGCATCGCCCCATTTGTTCGCGGACCCGTCGGTTCCAATTCCCAATGAAACGGTGAATACTTCGTCGTTAATTTTCGCTCGGTATAGAGAGCACAATGCCCGAATCTCGGTAGCATTTTTTGAAGTGCGGGTGAGAAGATGATCATCCAGTTCTGCTAGATGCTGTTCGATCGTTTCGGAATCCAACTGAATTTCTGCACCATCAAAATCGATCACTTTGCATTCAACCGTTCCGTCCAATAATGCGACGAAGTAATCCTGAATGATGCATTGAACCAGGTTTTGCGCAGAGAAATCACCGTCGCAGTAAGGGATTACGATGCTCGTCCCGTGCTCGTCAGGTTGGCGAAGAATTTTCCAATCTTCCCGAAAGGACTTTATGAGTTCATCGCTAACGAAAGGTCGGTGCTCGCCTGTATTCTCGTCTTCTTGCATCCACCTGCAATCAGACTCGTACTTAGCGCCTTCAAACTCATGAATTTTGAGAAGGGCATTGCCGAAAAGGATTCCCTGATTTACGGTCGTGCCCCAATTTCGCACTGAATAGATTAATTGGCTTTTGATTTTCGACGATCTTGGAAAAACAATTTTTCCAACGCCATTTTTCCCTCGAGTGCCTTCATTCTTTCCCGAAATTCCGCGGGCCCATGCGAAATACCAGAAAGAGTTTTCTGTCTTCGATTTGGGTTTCTCAGCGGAAATATCGCCAAGTAGTCCTGTGGTGTTGTAATCCTCCACGAGGAGTACCCGACATTTCTCGTCTGCAGTGGGCAAGCAGGTCCCCTGAAGGCCGGCCGCGGTGATTCGCGGGTAAAGGGTGGCAAAGTATTTGTTCGCGATGTCACTGGATGTTTCGGACAGCTTGAAATACATCCTTACCGGGCCGTCAATCGCGGGCGATTTGGCGTCGATGGCGTTTTGAATTGACTCGCGAACCAGAACTGACTGACTAGTAAGAACGTCCTGGTTTGTAAAGAACGCTTCGGCCAGAGATTCTTGTTCAATTGTGTTGGATGGTTTCCGTGTTCCGATCCATTTTGCGGCATAGTTCAATGAACGTCCCATCCCTCAACATGTTTAGAAAAACTGAAATCTCTCAGTTCGGCATCGTTAGAGCGATTAAATTTCGAACGCAAATCACCGACCGCCGCGTTTAAGGCAGCCACGACCGCTCTACTTTCTGATTCTGAATACTCATAATTGGATCTGTTCGAAAGATTACCGACTAGGCGAATTGCCTCAAGCGCCTTGTTGACGCGCGCCTCGGCAAGGCGCACAAAATTGTAGTGCTTCCTATTCACAAAACTCATCTCCCTAACTACCGTGAGATGAGAATAACACACTAAATACATTTTGTAAATATAGATACAAAACGCAAAAAGACCTTTCAGGTAACGATTATCTATGGAATCAAATCATATTTTCAAAAATTAGCTTCGCGTACGAAGCGCTTGAAGATTTCGAGCTGGCCAGGTTCGGTGTCGTAGTTGTCCTCGGGATGCCACTGGACGCCGAACGCCCACCCGGCTGAGGCAATCTTTACGGCCTCGATGTGTCCCTCGGCGGCGCGAGCAATCACTGTGAGGCCCTCGGCGAGTTTGTCGATTGCCTGGTGGTGGTAGCACGACGCGTTCAACGTCAGACCAGACAGTCCCAACTCGTTAGCGTGTGAGTCAACGGTCACCGGCGCGACGTGGTGAAGATGCGGCTTCTCCATATGCTGTGTGAGGGTTCCTCCCAGCGCAACATTCGTAATCTGCATGCCGCGACAAATGGCGAGCATCGGAAGTCCCACCGACAGTGTGTGATGGATGAGTTCGATGTCGACCTTGTCCTGCATTATGTCCATGCCGTAAAGCTCGTCGGTGAGCGGCGCCTGCCCGTAGTTGCTCGGGTCGACGTCAGCACCGCCGGGCAGAAGAACTCCGTCGATGCCGTCGAGGCGCTCTGTCCAGTTGCTTTCCGGCACGGCAAGGAACGTGAGAGGTTCGCCTCCCGCGGCCCAGACACCCTCCGCGAGGCGGCGAGCGGTCACGATGGCTTCGTAGCGCGTTGCCGAGGTGGATTCTGCAAAGCGTGCGACGATGGCAATTCGGGGGCGATGATCGACCATGACAGTTCTCCGAAATCGTGACAAATAGGGATGGCGTTCGAGATTCAGTATGGCGTACGCTAAATCATTAGTATCCTAATGATGTTCGTTTTCATGCCCCGAAGGAGTGGTGTTCGTGCACACGATTGATGTTGCCGGTGTCCACGTCGATACCCGCCATTACGTCAATGGTGAACGCCTCGCGTCACCCACGACCTACACGAACACGTCCCCGATCGACGGGTCGTTCCTTGGCGAAATCGCCCGAGGAGATGCTGATGCCGTTAACGCTGCGGTAACCGCAGCACGGGAGGCGTTCCCCGCGTGGTCAAAGTTGGGTCCGCACAAGCGCGGCGAACTACTCAACAAACTCGCAGACCTTGTTGAGGCCAACGTCGAAATTCTCGGCAACATTGAGACACTCGACAACGGTGCACTGTTGCGTTCGCACCTGCGCGGCGTTATGCCGCGCGTTGCGATGAACATTCGATTCTTCGCTGACTACGCCATCAACGACCTGCACCATGACGCATTTGAAACCCGTGGGCACACGAACAACGTGACGTGGGACCCATCAGGTGTCGCCGCACTCATCACCCCGTGGAATGCTCCGCTCATGCTCGCAACGTGGAAGATCGGCCCGGCGCTCGCCGCGGGAGACACTGTTGTTCTCAAGCCGGCCGAGTGGACACCGCTGACGGCCTCGTATTTCGCCGACCTGACGAAGGAAGCGGGAATCCCCGACGGAGTTTTCAACGTGGTGTTCGGTTACGGCGCCGAGGCGGGCTCGGCTCTCACCGCCCACCCCGGCATCTCGCGCATTTCGTTCACCGGTTCGGTGCCGACCGCGAAGATTATTGCGCACGCGGCCGCCGACAATCTCACCCCCGTGTCGTTCGAACTCGGCGGCAAGAGTCCCTGCATCATCCTGGGTGACGCAGACCTCGACCTCGCCGCCGAAATTGCCGTGGAACAGTACGACAACGCGGGGCAGGTGTGTCTTTCGGGTACCCGAATCCTCGTGCACGAGTCCGTCGCGGACGCTTTCGCCGAGAAATTCCGCGAGAAAGCCTCGGCGCTGAAACAGGGCGATCCGCGCGACCCCGACACCGACATCGGGCCTCAGGTTCATCAGGTTCACTTCGACCGCATTCAAGGTTTTGTCGACCGGGCGGTGGCCGAAGGCCACGAAATTCTCTGGGGCGGCGGACCGAACACCGAGCTCGGCGGGCTCTATTTCCAGCCGACACTCGTCACGAATCCCGCCCCTGGCAGCGAAATCGTGACGGCCGAAATTTTCGGTCCGGTGCTGTGCATGCAAACATTCAGCAGCGACGACGAGGTCATTGCGATGGCGAATGGGACCGAATTCGGTCTCGCAGCCGTTGTTGTGTCGGGTGATCGTGACCACGCGAAACGTATCACCGATGAACTTATTGCGGGAACGATTTGGGTCAATTGCTTCTTTGTCCGCGACCTTCGGGCACCCTTCGGCGGATCAAAGAAATCGGGAATCGGACGCGACGGAGGCACGTGGTCATTCGATTTCTATGCCGACGTCAAAAACACTGTTGTCTCACCGAACGGATGGAAGGAATAACGCATGGGCGAAGTAGTAGGAGCAGGACTGTTAGCGCACGTACCGACAATTATGTTGCCGGAAGCGGTTCGAAAAGATCTCAACAACGGCGAAGAACTCAGTCTCGTCCCCGGACTCAAGAAACTTCGCGCGGACGTGTTCGAGACCCTCGACTACGACACTGTCGTCGTGCTGGACAGCCACTGGGCGACGACGGTCGAATTCGTCATCACCTCGGCGGCCGAACGATCGGGCCTCTTTACATCAGAGGAACTTCCCCGTGGGATGACCCAGATCCCCTATGCAATAAAAGGTGACCCCGAACTCGCGAAATCTCTCGCCAAGTACGACGAAAAGAACGGGACGTGGATCACCCCGATTGCCGACCCGCACCTGCCGATTTTCTACGCGACCGTCAACTTGTGGCATTACCTTGGACGCGGGCTCGATGAGAAAGCCTGGATCTCGTTGTCCGTCTGTCAGACCGGAACACCCGAAGACTTCATTCGAGCAGGGCGCGCACTCGGCGAGGCAATCCGCGATTCCGATCGCAAAGTTCTTCTTCTCGCGTCCGGCGCGTTGTCGCACACGTTCCACAAGCTTCGCGATCTGCGCAAGCACGAGGCGAGCGACCCGAAGAACATCTACACGCCCGAGGCGTACAAGTACGACCTTCAGGTTCTCGAGTGGATGAAGGCGGGAAACCACGCCGCGATTCTTGATGACTTCGACACCTTCAAGAAGTACAAGCCGGAAGCGGGCTTCTTCCACTACCTCGCGATGGCGGGCGCACTGGGCGAGGAAAACTTCACCGCACCCGGCGAGATGTACAGCGAGTACGAGAACTCGATTGGAACCGGCCAGGTGCACGTGTGGTTCTCGAAGCCCGAGGGCGGATTCGCGCGACCAAAGGACTTAGTGTTGTCGCGTGACTGAGTACCGCCGAATCCTCCTCGACGGTTATCCCACACAGGTCTTGCGTGACGGTGATAACCTCGTCGCAGACGACGGCCGGGTCGTCGCCATCGCCGATGCGACTCACCTCGCTCCGTCCGAACCGACCAAAATCATCGCGGTCCACCTCAATTACGACAGTCGGACTCAAGAGTTCAAGACGAAGTTGCCCGCGGCGCCGACCTATTTCCACAAGCCAATCACGGCGTTGAACACACACCGGGGGGCGGTCGTGCGCCCCGCGGGGTGCAAATGGCTCAACTATGAAGGCGAAATCGTCATCGTTATCGGAAAGACCTGCCGCAACATCGCGCCGGAGGACGCAGCGGAATACATCGCGGGGTACACGGTGGGAAACGACTATGGACTGCACGACTTCCGCGATACCGACGCCGGCTCGATGTTGCGCGTCAAGGGGTCGGATACTCTCGCACCCGTCGGGCCGGGACTCGTCACTGACTGGGATTTCCGCAACAAGATGATTCGCACCTACGTAAACGGCGAGGTCAAGCAAGAAGACAACACCGACAACATGGAATGGGACATGCACTATCTCGTGGCGGACATCGCCCGGACGATCACGCTCGTCCCCGGTGACATGTTGTTCTCGGGAACGCCCGCGTTCTCGCGTCCCGTCCAACCGGGCGATGTCGTCGAGGTCGAGGTCGAAGGACTCGGTCGCCTCACGAACCACATCGTCGAAGGCCCGACACCGATTCGCACCGACGTCGGGGCGCAACCCACCGAGAGCGAAGAGGTCGTGTCGACCGCACTCGGCGGCGATTGGGAGTTCCGCGGAATCCGCACACCGTCCAAAGACCTGTACCCGTCAACTGTGGAGGAGAAAGAATGATCAAGATCGACGTCGACATGGCCAAGTGCCAGCACTATGGGCAGTGCGTGTTCGAAGCCCCCAACGTCTTCGAACTCAACAACGATGACAAGCTCGAGTACACGGCAACGGCCGATGACTCCGAGCGGGCCAACATCGAGGCGGCGATCGATGTGTGCCCGATGCAGGCGATCCGCATCGTCGAATAGCGACGCTCATGGTTCATCCCGTTCTCATTGTTGGTGCGTCGATGGGTGGTCTCCGAACGGCGGAAGCACTTCGCCGCTTCGGCTACAGCGGCCCGATCACGGCAATCGGCGATGAACCACACGCACCGTACAACCGGCCGCCGTTGTCGAAGGCGGTGCTGGCCGAGTCGGTGAGTCACGAAGCGGTGGCGTTTGAACAACGCGATTCAACCGCCGACGTCAACTGGATTTTAGGCGTTCGCGTGAATTCGGCAGACCTCGAACACAATGTAGTGACCGATTCGAACGGGGAGGTCCACCCCTTTTCGGCGCTCGTCATCGCCACCGGACTGCGGCCTCGCCGATTGAGCGTTTCGAACGGCGAACTTCGAGGCCGCCACGCGGTGCGAACACTGGATGATGCCATCGCGCTTCGCGCCGAGCTCAAACCCGGCGCTCGGGTTGTCATAGTTGGAGCAGGATTCATCGGTTGTGAAGTGGCAGCGACGGCTCGTACGCTCGGATGCGACGTCACAGTCGTCGCCCCCGGAACTCACCCGATGCACCGATCGTTGGGGACGGAACTCGCCAGTGAAATGCAGCGCCGTCACGAATCGAAAGGCGTTGTTATCCGCATGAAAACCAGCGTGACCGACCTTGTCGGCGAGTCGTCGGTCGAGGGTGTCATTCTTGATGACGGAACCACCCTGCCTTGCGACGTTCTGGTCGAAGCGATTGGTTCACACCAGAACACCGAATGGCTCGAGGGAAACGACCTCGATCTGTCCGCTGGCGTTCTCGCAGACAACGACCTTCGTGCGCTGCGACGGAACGGCACTCCCTGGGACAACGTGTTTGTCGTCGGAGACGTTGCGCGCTTTCCGAACCCCGCCTATGACGACGAAGCGCGTCAGATCGAGCACTGGAACATCCCGACCGAAACGGCGAAACGCGTCGCTCAGGTTTTCACGGGACAAGCACACGGCGCGTTCCGACCAATCCCGTCGTTCTGGACAGACCAGTACGACAATCACCTGCTCGCTTACGGCGTGCTGTCCATCGCCGACGACGTCACGCTGATTGAGGGGGACGTCACCGGCGACTGCGTTTTCGGATACTACCGTTCAGGAAAAATGGTGGGAGTCTGCGGGATTGGCATGCGGTCGGTTGTGCAGAGCCACCGCACTAACTTTGTCTAAAGAAAGGGTTCATCATGGCAAACTTTTTTGACCTCGACGTCTCATTTGACGGAGACGAGCCGGACCTGTCTAAAATCCCGGCCGACAAATTGGAAAAAGCTGTCGCCGAGTTACCCGACGCGCTTCGATCCGTCGCGCACGCCATACTCATCGAAAAACGAACGATGTCCGATGTGTCCCAAGATCTCGGGATTCGACAGGGGGAGTTGGTCACGCGCCTCCACCGGGCGATGCTCTCGATTTCGATGTCACTCATGAACGGCGGTCACACCCGCTAAGCGGCGTGTGCGCGGATACGGTTGAACCATGGCAACCGACAGCGTGTTCCGCCTCGACGGACGAGTCGCCCTCATCACGGGCGCCGGCTCCCCAACGGGAATCGGTTTCGCCACTGCGCGATTTCTCGGACGGATGGGCGCTGCCGTCTATATAACCGGTGCGAGCGATCGTGTCGCAAAGCGCGAAACGGAACTGCGCGCCGAAGGAATCATGGCGGGCTCATCACCCGCGGACCTGACCATCGATGCCGAGGTCAATCAACTTATCGAGCGGGTCACGGTTGCGTTTGGGCGAATCGACATCGTGGTCAACAACGCAGGGATGACGAGCATGGCCCAGCCGATGGAAACCTCGGGCGAAACGGGCGCAGTTTCCGATCTTTCTCGAGCCGAATGGGATGCGTCACTTGCTCGAAATCTGACGTCCGCGTTTCTCGTGAGCAAAGCTGCTCTTCCCGCCCTCCGCGCGAGTGGAGCGGGTCGAATCATCTCGGTCGCATCGGTCACCGGCCCGGTCATGGGGATGGCCAACGATGCGTCCTACGCCGCAAGCAAGGCGGGGATGGTCGGGTTGAACCGATCGCTCGCCGTTGACGAAGCCGCATCGGGAATCACAGCGAACACCGTTGCACCGGGGTGGATTGCGACCGGATCGCAGACCCCGCACGAAGCTCGTCAGGGACACACCGTTCCCGTCGGCAGGTCGGCGACACCGGACGAGGTCGCCGCGTGTATCGGATTTCTTGCGAGCACCGAAGCCGCCTATGTCACGGGCCAGGTGCTCGTCGTTGACGGGGGAAACTCGATCGCCGAAGAGCGCGCGTGACCGAAATCGGGGTCCTCACGCTCGATGGGGGACTCTCCACCGCGCTGGAGGGTCAGGGCATCGCGCTCGATGGTTCGATGTGGACGGGCGAGTTACTGCTGTCCAATCCCGAGAAGGTGACGGCGGCTCACCGTTCGTTCGTTGAGGCCGGTGCCGACATCATCATCACGGGGTCCTACCAATTGTCGTTCGAGGGTGGTCTGCGTGCGGGTTGGTCCGACGACGATGTCGAACGCGCCCTTCGCAATTCGACGACGGCGGCTCGGCTCGCGACCAATGAGGGCACGCTCGTCGCGGCCAGTGTCGGACCGTTTGGCGCCCATCGGAACGACGGGTCCGAATTCCGGGGACACTACGACGTCGATGACGACGTGATTCACGAGTATCACGACCGCCGGCTTGACATTCTCTTGGACACTGAGCCTGACTTGCTTGCTCTGGAAACGATGCCCGACTTGACCGAAGTTCGAATTCTTCTCGACCTCATCGAATCAAAGGATGTCGAAATGCCGTTCTGGGTTTCGTTCACCGTCAATGCGCCGGGCGCAATCTCTGGGGGTGGCACGTTTGCCGAAGCGTGTGAATTGGTCGAGAGCTCTGCGAACGCCGTTGCCGTGGGCATCAATTGTTCGCCTCGTGCTGTCGTGACTCCGACGCTCAACTCGGCCATTACCAATCTTCCCTTCGTCGTTTACCCCAATGCCGGTCAAATCTGGGATTCGAAGTCAATGTCGTGGGCAGGAACGGAGGAGTTTGCGACCAGACGGAATATCGAAGAATGGGTCACTGCCGGTGCGCGAATCCTCGGCGGATGTTGCGGATACGACGCGTTCGACATCGGTCGTCTTCGTGAAGATCAACCTTAGTTGCGTCCTCGGTCAGAAGGTATCATCGTGATTGTGCAACCCATCCGATCAGTTTTCCTTTCTGTCGGGTTGTCGCTCGCCATTGGCGCAGTCTCAGTCTTTTCCTATTCGGTTCCGAGCTCTGCAGGACCGCGGCAGCCCACCCTCGGCGAATTTGTGTCGTCGAAGTCGGGTTCGGTGGGGTTGGGTTGGCAACGGTCGTCGGGTATCTCGAAAGACGCGTGGCTAACCGCCGTGGGCGATGAAACGGTCAAGGTGGGTTCTCGTGGCCGAACGTTCGTTGTCGAACCACTACTTCCCGCGCACAGGCTGGCCGGTTCACCACGAGCAGCGCCAATACATTCGGATATACCGCTCACGGATGCCTTCGCTTTGCACAGCCGGCCAGGATCGACGAAAGTCATTTATCTTGATTTCAATGGCCAGACCATGACCAACACCGCGTGGTCGTATCCCGACCCTTTAGTCGTGCCGGCATATTCCATTGATGGGTCCGCGAGCTTTAGTTCGACCGAAAAGCAAAACATTATCGATGCATGGTCGGCCGTTGCAGAGGACTATTCGATGTTCGACGTGGACGTCACAACGGAAGATCCGGGTCAATCGGCAATTGATCGGACAAGTTACAGTGATGACCGTTTCGGAGTCCGTGCGTTGATCACCGATGAGAACAACGGAATCGCCGATATTGCGTGCCCAACGGGTTGTCAGGGTGTCGCGTATGTCGGAACTTTTGATTACGTTGACCCCACGGGGGACTGGGAATGGTACTCCCCGGCATTTGCGTTCAGTCGGCCCAGTTTCTCGGGAAAAATTCTGTCCGACGTCATCAGCCACGAGGTGGGCCACAACCTTGGGCTTTCACACGATGGGCAAGGAAACAATGCCTATTACCTGGGTCGGAGTGGGTGGGCACCCATCATGGGTGCAGGTTACAACCAGCCACTCGTTCAATGGTCAATCGGGGACTATCAGGGCGCAACCAATCGCGAGGATGACTTCGCGATCATGCGTTCGTACGGTCTTTCACTTCTGGCTGACGATTTCGGAAACTCCGCAGGGACGGCGACAACGCTTTCGCTCAACACGTCCACTAGTGGAACGATTCACTCCCGAAGTGACGTCGACTACTTCCGCTTCGTACCAGGGGCTGCAAGTGTTGACATCGCGGTTACGCTCCCCTCGGGCAGCCCGAATCTCGATTGCTCGATTACCGTCCTCAATTCGCTTAATCGGACTGTAGCGACCGCCAACCCCAGCTTTCTGGGGCTTGGAACGAATTCCGCCACCGGGCTGACGGCTTCGATCACGGTGGCGGTCACTAAAGGACAGACCTATTTCGTCAAGGTCGACGGTGTCGGGGTTGGAAAGGCATCGTCGAATGGATACTCCGACTACGGAAGCGTCGGCGAGTATCGGCTGTCCGTTTCCGGGGAAACCCAACTAACGTTGGCACCCGGAACACCAACAATTTCGGGAACCCTCAAAGTCGGCAACCCTCTAACGGTCGATATCGGGTCCTGGGAGTCGGGTGTGGAAACGTCGCAACAATGGCTTCGGAACGGCAGCCCCATTGCTTCGGCGACGGGGACCTCGTATGTGCTTCAACGAAGTGATGGCGGAAAACGAATTTCCGTTGCGGTTACCGCGTCGAAATCCGGTTACACCACGATGACCGCAACCAGTGCATCGACGGGAAAAGTCGCAAAGTAATCGCCGCTGACCGTCTAGATGAATGCCGAACTGGGTAGGTCCTTCTCGTCATTGACAATCGCCGCAATGATTCGAGCAGCGACGGCATCGGTCGAAAGGCCCACGCCGAAGTTCGGCGCTTCGCCAAAAAGTGCTCGAGTCGCCAATCCAGATTCGGTGTGGCCTGGACGTGCGTCAATGAACCGCACTCCAAGTCGACGAAACTCTCGACCAGCGGCGACGCTGAATGCGTGCATCGCGGCCTTGCTCGCGGAATAGGCGGACAGGCCGGCCATCGGTGTTTCGGCAATCATTCCCGACAACGTCACGACAAATCCGTCTCCCGATTGTCCGACTATCGGGGCAAGCGCTGACAGCACGTGGATCGGTCCCGTCGCATTGATTGCCATCATTCGGTCAAAGCCGACCGCGGGAACGTCAACGGCGTTGCCGAAGCCAACAACCCCGGCGGCAACGATTATCCCGGTGAGTTCGACGTGATCCGCCTCGATATCATCCAAGAACGCGGCGATGGAATCACCGTCAGCGAGGTCGAGAACCCGCTGGCTGGAGGTGGTCGCAGCGAGGTTCGCCAATGTCGCACTGTCGCGGCTCGTACCGATGACGGTCGCGCCAGACTCGTGAAGTGCGGCACACACGCTTTGTCCGATTCCGCCGCTTGCGCCAATAACGAGAACGCCGGCGTTTGTCAGTGATGTCATGGGGTCTCCTTGGCTGGGGATTTCGACGGTACCCATAGGCTATTCGAACTATGACTTCCAACAACCTTGTGCAGGAATGGCTGTCGATTCGTTTTCGACGGTTGCTGTCGGGGGCGGTGGACGGAACGCCCCCGTGGCTCGACATCATTGCAAAGGGTGATGACGGAGGATTATATGTCCCGACCGATGCGCCATGGGTGGTCCACCGGGACTTCGGGACTCTGGTCGGGGGTATTCGCGCGCTTCTCATGCAGGCGCTCCACCCCGGTTCACTGGCGGGCGTTGCCGACCATTCACGATATGAAAAAGACCCGCTGGGTCGGTTGGCGGGGACGATTCGGTGGCTGACCGTCACGACGTTCGGAAGCCACTCCGCTGTGACCGCGGAAGCCACGCGCGTTAACCGCCTTCACAAACGAGTCACCGGCCGTTACGTCACAGGGCAGGAAGAGACGCGCACGTATCGGGCTAATGATCCGGACCTTCTACTCTGGGTTCACGTCGCGTTTATGGAATCGTTCCTCGTTGCCCACGAGATGTTTGCGAGGACACCGATTCCGCGAGGATTCGCCGAGTCCCCTGCCGACAACTATGTCGAACAGTGGGGACGTTCGGTGGCGCCACTCGGGTTGACCCGAACCCCGAACTCTCGACGCGAGATGGATGACACCATCACGAAATTGTGGAAGGACCGCGTACTCGTGTCGACCGAGTCAACGCGGTCCGTCGTGGGATTCATTCGCCGACCACCGTTGCCGTTTGCGGTCCGCCCGGTTTATCGCGTACTTTTTGATGCCGCAGTGGTGTCGATGCGACCCGAATTTCGCACGATGCTGGGGCTCACGGCCAAACCGCGATGGCTTGTCATTCCGCTGACACGGTTCATCTTGCGGGCCATCCGCGTGGCAATCGGCCCCGACAGTCCGATCGAAGATGGCGCGCTGGCACGGTTACGTCGAATTGGCGCACTGTGACGTCTCGTAGGCTGTGGGCATGAACTTTGTCGGTCGCCCCGCATTCATCGCGGCGATAATCGGACCGATTCAAGCCGTGATGGGTTGGCTCGTTGCCGGTTCTCTCTGGCCGGGATACGACCACGTCACCAAAACAATTAGCGACCTAGCCGCCGATGACTCGCCCGTCAAATGGGTGCAATCCTCGTTCTTTCTCCTCGGCGGAACTCTCTCGCTCATTGCCGCGGTGTGGGCGCCGATCTTGTCGATGCCGGGACGCATCACGATTTTCATTGCAGGGCTTACAACGTACGGGCTGACATTCTTTGCGACGCCGTCACAAGTCTCGTCGTCCTTCTGGCACCGCGTGTTTGCAATCGCGACCTTTGTTTTGATGTCAGCGTGGCCACTCTTATCGATGCGCTTCAATCGCCGTTACCCGTGGGTGGTGCGTCCCGTTGCCGCGATCACGTCGACGCTGATCTTTGCAGTCGGCTCCATCGCGTTCCTGTCCGTGTGGACGAACCCGGCTCAGCCCATGGTCGGTCTATGGGAACGGGTCATCGCCGAAGCGCAAGTACTCTACTTATCGATCGTCATTTTTGTGGCGTGGCGCCACCAGCAAGATGACGCTCTCGCATCGCGAGGAACAGCGGGAACGTAAACGCCATTGCGGTGAATCCGGAAAGAACGATGTACAGCCAGACGCGTTTCATCCCGATCCGCCGAGCCTCGGCGATCATGAACACGACCGACGCGATGGCGACGATCGACAAGTCCGCAGATAACACCCAATCCACGGCGGTGCCGAACCATGCTGCGGCGTATTCCTGGCCTGACATGACGGCTATCCCGTTGAACACCATTGCGGTGACCAATCCGATGGCTGCCAAGGTAAGGAATATCCACATGCGAATTCGTGACTCTCGGTTCATGACTGAAGACTACGCCGAGAGAATGCTCGTGGGGCGTTTCCAAAGCGAGCCGTTCCACCCGCAATAGAATGAGGGGAACCGACGGGGGTGAATCGATGGCGACGACACTGACCATCGATATCGGTGGGACAAAGTGTGCAGTCGCGATAACGGACGACGACGGTGTGCACGACCTCGAGACGTGGCCGACATTTGGTTCGACCGAAAACCTCGATCATGCGGTTGCCTACTATCAGAAGCACTGTCAATCCGGAGGAATCCCTGCGGTCGCCATCGGCGTCTCGTTCGGGGGACCCGTCGATTTTCGAACGTCTACAGTGAAGCGATCAGTCCACGTTTCAGGCTGGAGCGGATTTGATTTCGGGGAATGGTCCCGCACGACACTCGACCTTCCCCTCGCGGTCGACAACGACGCCAAAGTAGGGGCACTCGCAGAATTCCATCACGGGGGTCACGAAACCGACGACCTCGTCTATGTGACAGTGTCAACGGGCATCGGGGCGGGAGTCATCAGTTCCGGTCGGATCGTGCGGGGCGCCTCAAACGAAGCAGGTGAATTAGGGCACACCCGTGTTAGCGACGACGCAAAAATTTGTGAGTGTGGACGGTCCGGATGTCTCGAGAGACTGTGTAGCGGTTTTTGGATTGAACAAGATTACGGACGGCCAGCGGTCGAACTGTTTGCCGATGATGAATTTCTCGCCGAGTACGCGCGAGTTTTCGCGCGAGGACTGAGCAGCGCAATCCTCCTTTACAACCCGTCGCTAATCGTTCTCGGCGGCGGTGTTGCGCGGGTCGGCACTCGTTTGACACAAATCTTGACGGACCACGTCGACCGTGAACTTCAGAGCTGGAGTCACTTGACCCCGGCCATCACGACATCGACATTCGACCGCGACGGCGTTCACCTCGGCGCAAAGGAGCTAACCCGTGACCTATTTTGATTCCTATCGAGAAGCGCTGAGTTCCGCGTTGGGTTCGGTGAATCTGGACCGTGTTGCAGAATTGCGCAAATTACTGGAAACCGCCCGAGCCGACGGGCGAACCATTTTCACTTGCGGCAATGGAGGCAGCGCTTCGACCGCGTCCCACTTCGCGACCGACCTGTTAAAGGGTGCGAGCTACGAACGCGACGCGAAGTTTCGAGTCATCGCGCTAACCGATGCAACATCGACCATCTCGGCCTACAGTAATGACGTCGGATATGACATTGTCTTCGAAGAGCAATTGCGGAACTTCATCGCTCAGGGAGATATCGTGATTGCGATCAGCGGGTCAGGGAATTCTGCCAATGTGATTCGAGCCCTTCGATTCGCACAATCGGCAGGAGCGCACGCCGTCGCATTGACCGGTCGAGATGGGGGAACCCTCGGAACGGCAGCGACTCTTCACATCAATGTCCCGGAACAGCACATGGGGCGCATCGAGGACGCACATCTAGCAATCTGCCACATGCTGGCCTTCTCGTTCATCGACAACGAAGGCTCGGAGTAGGCGCCCCGACCTAAACGCCGAAGAGCGCAGCGGCAAGAGCGACGAAGATTCCCATAAAAATTGCGGGGGTCACGAATTTTGCAACGGCCAACCACGGAGCGTAGCGAATGATGGTGCGGGTCGTGTGGCTTGGCTTCGCGATTGCAGAAAGGTCGCGCGCAACAGCCTGGGCTTCGTGCGCCGCGGCAAACTCAACGAGCGCTCCGAGGATGCCCGACGCCAACAAGATTCCGATGGTGGCCCAGACAGCTAAAGTTCCTGCGTCTCGAATTGTGGGGACGAAACCAACCGTGGTGATCAGTAAAAAAGTCGGCGCCAACTGAGCAAAAACAAGATGGGTTCGGGCTCGGTTCCAGAGATCGAGGAGTTCCTTTTCGGTCACGGCGCAATTCTGCCATGCTTAGACTGAATTCTTACCCATGCCTACCGTCGACATCGAAGCCTCTCCCCGAATCGGGGCGATTCGCGGCTTGGCGCGGGTTCTTCCCTTCGCTGGTCGCGATACGTTCGGTTTAGTCGCGGGAATGGGCATCTCGCTCATTTCGAGCGGATTAGCACTGGGCATTCCGATCGCCCTCGAGGCACTCGTCGACGGGCCTCTGCGCGGAAATGACCCGTCACTTGTGTGGCCCGCAGTGGGGCTCATTGCCGTGCTCGGATTGTTCGAGGCACTGTTCATCTACCTTCGACGGGTCACGGTGTTAACGCCGGGAACTCGCATCGATTCGAGAATTCGAAACGCGATGTATGACCACTTGCAAAACCTGCCGGTCTCATTTCACGATAAGTGGCAGAGCGGCCAGTTGTTGTCGCGTGCCCACACAGACGTCAGCCTCATTCGACGGTGGGTTTCCTTCGGTGTGGTGATGTTGGTCGGCAATTCCATTGCCATTGTGCTTGGCATTGGGATTCTTTTCACGTGGAGCCCAACCCTCGCAATACTCTTTTTGATTTGCTCGATACCGATGTTTGTGTTCGGATCCCGTTTTCGCAACCGATTTGCGGGACTGTCGCGGGCCGCCCAAGATCAGTGGGGAGACGTCGCGACGTCGGTCGAGGAATCGGTTCACGGTATTCGAGTGTTGCGATCGTTTGGTCGTGGCGGCGACTCACTGTCTCGGTTTGCTGAACGTGCATCCCACGGAAGACAGCTCGAGGTTGTCAAAGGTAACGCCCGAGCGACGCTCGGTTTCTGGCTGGTCTGGATTCCCGATTTCGCGCTTGCTGCCTGTTTGCTCGTCGGTGTGTGGCTCGCGAGTGAGGGAGACCTTACAACAGGGCAGCTCTTTGCCTTCTTTGCCACCGCCGCCGTTCTCGCCAGCCCAATCGAATCGGTCGGCTACTTGTTGGCACTGACTCTCGAAGCACAGAGCGGCCTCGATCGAATCTACGAAATCTTTGACCGCGAGAACACCATTACCAGCCCAGCTGCTCCAATTGTTCCGGTACGTTCCGCCGGCTCCCTGGTTTTCGACGATGTTCACTATCGACACGAGGGTGGTGATGGGCCCGTGCGCGACGTCCTCAACGGTGTCTCGCTCGAAATTCTGCCGGGCGAAACGATGGCAGTTGTCGGTGCAACGGGCAGTGGCAAGACCGTACTGACGGCGCTGCCCGCCAGGTTGTACGACGTGACTTCCGGCCGAATTCTGTTGGACGGCGTCGACATTCGGGACATGAGTTTGGACACCCTCCGAACCCGGATTGCCATGGCGTTCGAAGACGCAACGTTGTTCTCTGACACCGTTCGAAACAACGTTTTGCTCGGTCGTCACGACCTCGTGAGCGCGCCAGAGTCCGACTCTGACGCGGTGCTCTCGCAAGCATTGTCCATCGCCGAAGCCGAATTCGTCTATGACCTCCCCGACGGTGTCGATACCGTGATCGGCGAGCAGGGATTGAGTCTGTCTGGCGGTCAGCGACAACGACTGGCCCTGGCCCGAGCAATCGCCGCCGCGCCCGAAGTATTGGTGCTCGATGACCCACTGTCGGCCCTCGACGTCGAAACCGAGGCACGGGTTGAAGCCGCACTTCGCAAGGTGTTGTCAACGACGACGGCTCTGGTGGTCGCTCACCGACCGTCGACCGTCATGCTTGCCGATCGGGTCGCACTCCTGGACAAGGGACGCATCGCGGCAGTCGGGACCCATTCCGAACTCTTGGCAACATCGGCGGTCTATCGCCATCTCATTTCGTCTCTGTCCGATGAGCCCATCGATGTCGACGACGAGGGAAGTGTCGCGTGAACACAACAGGCGTGGCAGGGGAAGACCGCCAAGATTTCACCACTCGCGAGAACAAGGCGATTCGCGCCCGGTCGATTGCCCTCCTCGGTCTTTTGGTGCGGCCTCATCGCGCTCGGTTTGGGTGGACCGCCGTCATGGTCGTCGCGAGCACTGCCGCGCAGGTCGCGGGGCCTCTGTTGATTGCCTGGGGAATCGACGTGGGGTTGCCTGCGGCTGTCGACCGTGGAAATTTCACACCCATCCTGTTCATTGTTGCCGCGTTCATCGCCACCGGAATCTGCGCAGCGGGCTTCCTTGCGTCTTATACGCGGTTGTCGATTTCGATGAGCCAGGACATTCTCGTCGCACTCCGTCGCCGCATATTTAAGCACACTCAGAGGCTCAGTCTCGAATTCCACGAACGGTACACCTCGGGACGCATCATCGCCCGTCAGACGAGCGATATCGACACTCTCGGCGAACTTCTGAGCGGGGGATTGAGCAACCTCGTGGCGGGATTACTCTTCCTCGTGTTCACCGCCGTTGCGCTGGTTTCTATCGATCCGCAAAGCGGGATTGCCCTGGCGGTCGCGTTGATCCCAATCGTCGCGGTCACATTGTGGTTCTCAAACGCGTCGCGCAGAGAGTTTCGAGCCTCACGCATCTATTCCACGCGGCTCATCATTCAATTCGTCGAGAGCATGACGGGGATTCGTGCCGTCAAAGCCTTCCGACGGGAGGCCCTCGACCGCGAGACTTACGCCGCCAAGGTTGAGGATTATCGCGAGGCAACCCGTCGCACAATCCACGTTTTCGGAATATACGACCCGGCGCTCAAAGTTATTGGAACCCTGACGGTTGCCGCAGTTCTGTTGTTGGGGTCATTTCGAGTGATTGAGGGCACATTAGAGGTCGGCGCACTCCTCGCCGTCGTTTTGTACACACGACGATTCTTTGGTCCCATTGAAAACCTCGCCATGTTTTACAACTCGTTCCAATCGGCGTCGTCCGCATTGGAAAAGATTTCGGGTTTTCTCGAAGAAAGGCCGTCGGTCGTCGAGCCACTGAACCCCGAACCGTTTGACGCGACCAAGGGGAACATCGTGGCCACGGATGTGTCCTTTGCTTATTCCGCGGGAAACCCGGTTTTGCCGACGTTCTCGTTGGAAATCGCAGGCGGACAAACGGTAGCACTGGTGGGAGCGACCGGCGCGGGAAAATCAACGCTCGCCAAGCTCATCGCTCGTTTTTACGATCCGACCGACGGCGCAATCACGATCGATGGGCGTGATCTGACCACCATCGGCGACGCCGATTTCCGGCGAGCTGTGACTCTTGTCACTCAAGAGGCGTATCTGTTCACGGGAAGCATTGCCGACAACATTCGACTCGGCAAAACCGACGCAACCGATGACGAGGTTGTGGCGGCGGCTCGGGCGGTTGGCGCACACGATTTCATCACGGCCCTGCCCGACGGGTACGACACGGATGTCAACAAGCGGGGAAGCCGCATTTCGGCTGGACAACGACAATTGGTGTCATTCTGTCGTGCGTTTATCGCCAATCCACGAGTGCTGATTCTTGACGAGGCCACCGCGTCCCTCGACATCCCCAGCGAGCGACTGATTCAGAGCGCACTACAGAAACTTTTGACGAATCGAACAGCGATAATCATCGCTCACCGCCTTTCAACGGTGGCGATCGCGGATCGCGTGTTGGTCATGGACCACGGAGTCATCGTTGAAGACGGCCCTACCGAGGAACTGCTTCGAGGTTCGGGGCGATTCTCAACTCTGCACCGCGCGTGGCGTGAGTCCCTCGCGTGAATTTGACCCCATTCGCCGGACGCTGTTCGCACTAGGCTTGCGCTAACAATCCCCTGAACTGACGAACGGTAGACAACGATGACAACTGTTTTTCGAGCTGACGACCTTAATTCGGACGATTACACCGAGTCGCTACTCGCCCCACCGATGGCCACACCGATGAGTGGCGACATCGTGGTGCGTGACCGGTCTTATCTTGCGGACAGTGAACACGGCGTGTGGTCCGGTTCCTGGGAATCCGAGCCGGGAACCTCGCGTTGGGAATTCACCGACACGGGCGAGGTGATCACGGTCGTTTCTGGCCGCATGACGGTCGACGAAGACGGCGGCGAGCCCGTCACGCTCACGGCCGGCGACACCGCCTATTTCCCGATTGGCTGGAAAGGTGTGTGGACGGTCCACGAGACGCTACGCAAGGTCTACGTCGTCTATTCCGCGTAGCCGGCTAGTTCCACAGAACGGGAAGTGACTTCGCGCCGCGAAACAGATATCCCGAAACCGTGGCGGCCGCGTCGGGGTCGAGTCTGAGGTAGGGAAGTCGACGA
The DNA here is from genome assembly GCA_024639935.1 of Microbacteriaceae bacterium. Lineage (GTDB taxonomy): Bacteria > Actinomycetota > Actinomycetes > Actinomycetales > Microbacteriaceae > MWH-TA3. The sequence goes on along the minus strand of JAHEFZ010000005.1, from coordinate 49,104 downwards.
GCAGTCTCTTCAACCATGATTTCACCCAAGCCCTTGGCGAGGTGGTGGCCAGAGCAGTGATGCACACCATATCCGAACGTTGCGTTCACGGTTTGAGTGCGATGCATGTCATAACGATGTGCATCAGTGAACTTGGCCGGGTCACGATTGGCGGCGGCGACGACTATTGACAATGGCGCACCTGCGGGCACTGTTACCCCGGCGTAGGTGAAATCCGTGAGCGGATGGGCCGCGACGACACCGATCGGTGCCATCCAGCGAAATCCTTCGCGAAGCGCGACTGAAGCAAATTTGGTCGGCGACGCCTGTAACTCGCGCAGTTGGTCAGGTTCATTCAGTAGCCCCCAAAAGGTCGTGGCGACCGAGTGTCCGGGTTCCTGAAATGCTCCCAAGATGATGACGCGAATCGACGGCATGACGTCGCCGAAGGTTCGTGGTTCTTCTCCGTCCCGCAAACCCCCATGGAGCATATGTGACAGAAGCGTTTCATCTGGTTTCTCGCGAAGCTGGGCAATTTTGTCGCCCATGTAGTCGTCGATTTCCCGCAGGCTTGCCATTGCTCGATTACTGACGTCATTTTCGCCTTCTTTGTTCGACAATCCGCCGCTGAGTGCTTCGAACCAGCGAACCAGAGTCTCGTCATCCACGTCGTCGAACCCGAGCCGATTTCCAACAACCCGAACGCTGATTTTGTTGAAGAGGTCGATGGCGAGATCACCGCGTCCCTGTGGGGCAATCGAGTTGATGTACTGAATGACGGTGTCACGTCCACCTTCGTCCAAGAAGCGGGCGACGGGACCAGCCTTGAGTGATTGGTCGATACCCTCGCGAAGACTCTTGTGCTTGTCGCCGGACATCGTCAGAACGCTGTCGCCACCGAAAAACTCCTGGTCAACCGGATGACCTGGCGCGAGTTGCACCGTGTCTTTCAACGCGCCGATTGCGCGGCAGTCATCCCACGACGTCACCAACCATTCGTCGATTTGCGGCACGTAGACGATAGGCGCAGTCCTTCGTAACTCGTCGTAGATCGGGTAGGGGTCTGCATTGAGCGCCTCAATAGTTATCGAACGCGGATCGAGCATTAAGCACCCCCAATGGAATTGTGATACCACAACATTTGGTCCGGTACGACATAAATCAAATGTAGGCCCCGACGGGCTCGAACCGTCGACCCACGGATTAAAAGTCCGTTGCTCTACCAACTGAGCTAGAGGCCCGCGCCGTAACGCAGTCCCAATTCTATCTACTTGCGAAACGCACGGTGACTATCGGTTGGCAGCCATTGAGGACGACACAATGCTCGGTTGCCTTTTGGGCTGGGCTGCATCAGCTTTCGTCTTTCTACGTGACCTCGCCGGCCAGGCGGGCGAGAGCCTTTTGCAGTCTCGGGGTCAGCGCAAACCACACTCCGGTCATTCCCGCGAGCGCTGCGATAAAGAGGATAGTGCCCACGTAACTCAGATCGCTTCTCGCAGCAAACATCACGTTCAAGTTTTGAACGGCTCCGGTAAAGAGAACAAGGCCGACGTGCACAACAATGAAAACCATAAAGGCGAACAACACGAAGTTGTGGAGCAAACGGATCGACCGCTCGGGCAGTACGCGGTTCAGCCGCGGTGCAGCTAGGGGCCAGGCGGAAGACAGTCGAAGTCCGGTGACTATCGCGAGCGGTGCAAGGACGAACACCACTCCGAAATACGCGAGGGTTTGCAGGCTGTTGTAGGCGACCCACGGATTTTCGACCGGCCAGGTGAACGTCAAGTATTGAAGTGCGGCGGACAGTGCGTTGGGAACGACGTCCCACGAGGTGGGCACAATCCGCGACCACTGGCCAGTCGTGAACAGTAGCACCACGTAGACGACACCGTTCAGCATCCACAGCAGGTCGACCGTGTTGTGCAACCACACGGTGATGCCAATTCGGCGCGGAGGTTGTCCGAATACACTTCGGCGCGGAATCACGAATGCAATCGGGCGCTTCTTCGAGCGAATCGACAGGGCGGTGCGGATGATGAGCATTAGAAAGAGCATGTTGAGGAAGTGCGTCACGTTGAGCCAAACCGGAATTCCCCTGGGCCCATCCGATGATGGCGCGATCACCCCCGGATATCGAATGAGAAAGTCGTGCACCGCAGGTTGGGCACGCAACACAAAAGCGATGACGCTGAGGACAATTCCACCCAGCACGACGGCAAACATTGCGCGCACCGCCCTGCCGGAGGAGGGGGTTTCTGCGCTCACAATTTAGACGATACCGAAGGTTGCGGTCCCGCAGCATCGTGGCGTCACCTATCGTTGAAGATTGTGAACCGACCCCGCAGACCCGTCGCCGTTGAACCGCGGGCCTTCGACCAATTTGAGGGCGCGTTGGACCCGGCCTTGAAACTTCAGATCGCGCACGATACGGCAACGGCCCTCGTTGCACGCGTTCGAGATGAGGGCACCGCCGATGTCGTCGAACGGCTTCTCGAGTACACGAGGGAATACGGAGTTGGCGAAATCGCCGAGCTGTGGTCATCGGCTCCCGCGCATTCGCTTCCCGGTGCGCTGTGGCGACTGTATGTGGTTCACGCGAGCATCGTCCATGATCCCGACACGGCCGCGCACGCCTACCAACGAGGTGTCAACGACCTCAACACAATCGACGAGGTTGTCGCCGGTGCGCGGCAGCCAACCGGCCCGGAGGACATTCGGGAACTTGCCGATGAGATCTTGCGAGGAGCGTTCGTCGGAGAACTTTCCGATGCCCTCGAACGCGCGGCCGCCTATTGTCGAATCGAAGCGCACGGTGTGACCACCCTCGTCGCGGGGACCGAGATCGGAACAAGTGCGCTGCTGGAACGAGCGGTGACCCTCGCCGACTTCGCGCGGGATCTGCATGCCTGTTCGGTTCTTGCGGCGGCAGGCAAACTCAGCTAACGAACCAAAGCGATGAGGCTCGTACACTGGAACGGTCGGGTCGTGCGGATTCCCCGGGTTCCATTAATAATGAGCCACCGCGAGTGGCAACGTGCCGAGAGGCGTAACCCACGGCCCGGCACTTCTTAAGGTGCCGTGTGCGTTTCTATGGAAACCAGCCGTAAGCCATGGTCGGTCTTTGCGATGTGAAAAATCGCGAAGTCGCCGGTTCCGAGGGACGCAGCCCGGCGCGCGTCATCGGTTATCACACCACCAGTCTGAGTGATGATTTCACTCACGATTTGGGGAATGACCGGTCCGTGTGAACACATCACCACCGGAACCGATTTGCGCAATCGCGCCGCCACGAAATCGACAACGCGCTCACCTTCGCTTGTCCATTTGTCTTGCGAGATTTTGCCGGACTCGCGAATCTCCATCCCCTGTTTGTATGACAGTGGCGCGACCGTTTGAAGACACCGAATGGCGGGTGACGAAATGATTGACGCGGGGCCAAAAGCCGCGAGACCACCGGCAATGTCGCGGGCCTGTTGCATGCCCTGTGCCACGAGGGGGCGAAGTGAATCAATTCCGTCCCATTGTTCGTGTGCGGTTGCTTTTCCATGTCGGGCGATAATGAGCGGAAAGGTGTCCGTGGAACCCGATTTCCACAAAGAACGTACGTTGTCAATCAATTCCCGATCATGCTCGTACGTCAACACCGCAATTGCTTTCTTTGCACTGAGCCACTCGAGGGCAAAGATCTCGTCGTTCGACACAAACTTTGACTTGGCTTCTGCGACTGGGTCAACTTCGGCCGCCCAATAGTGGACAATCTTTGGTTTACCGTTCGTTGGCTGAACATAGTGAACCGAGCCAAGTGACGGCCCAAGGTTCACTTTGAGACCTGTTTCTTCGAAAATTTCTCGGACGGCAGTGTGGGGCAACGTCTCGCCAGGGTCAACCTTCCCCTTGGGAACGGACACGTCGCGATGTTGTTTGCGATAAACAACAAGCACCTGCAGTTTCCCGTTGACGACACGCCACGGGACCGCGCCCGCTGCGACGACCGGCTCGGTCTTGCTCACGTGTTCTTTCCTCGCGAGTTCCGCCGCGCGTATTCGGACATGAGTGCGTCTTGGATGTCCGCGAGTTCGCCGGCGAGTCCGTTGTGGCGAGTCCACTCACCGCTCTCTGCGAGTGACCAAGTCGACGACGAGTCGCTCATGTGCAATTCGAAAAGGTGATCGATCCGGTCGAGGTGCTCGGGAACGTCGATTTTGACCAACACCTCGATTCGCCGATCGAGGTTTCGATGCATCATGTCGCTACTGCCGATGTACATCAAGGGCTTGCCACCGTTATAGAACGAATAGATGCGGGAGTGTTCGAGATATCGCCCCAGAACACTTCGGACGCGAATGGTCTCGGACAATCCCGTGCGACCGGGGACCAGTGAACAGATACCGCGCACGGAAACATCGATGGGGACCCCTGCGCGACTGGCCCGGTAGAGCGCGTCGATAATTGTTTCGTCGACGAGCGAGTTCATTTTGAACCGTATGCCCGACTTTTCTCCGGCGAGAGCAGCCTCGGTCTCGCGCGCGATGTTCTTGAGCAAACCGTTTCGCAAATACCGCGGTGCGACGAGAAGCCGTTTGAATTTCTTTTCGATTGCGTAGCCGCTGAGCTCGTTGAATAGACGGGTCAATTCCGCTCCAACCTCGGCCGAATTCGTGAAAAGGCCAAGGTCTTCGTAGGTGCGGCTGGTTTTTGGGTTGTAATTTCCGGTACCGATGTGCGAGTAGTAGGAAATGTCGCCCGATTTTTCGCGACGAACCACTTGGGTCAGCTTGCAGTGAGTTTTCAGTCCAACAAGCCCATAGACGACGTGCACACCAGCGCGCTCGAGTTGTCTCGCCCACGTGATGTTGTTCTGTTCGTCGAATCGCGCCTTGATTTCGACCAATGCGAGAACTGCTTTTCCTGATTCCGCGGCGGTGATCAAGGATCGAACAATGGGGGAGTCTCCTGAAGTTCGATACAGGGTCTGCTTGATCGCGAGAACTTCGGGGTCCGTTGCGGCTTGTTCGACAAAGGCTTGGACGCTCGTCGCGAACGATTCGTAGGGGTGGTGAACAAGCACCTCGCCCTCGTTGAGTGCTCCGAACAAATCTGCCGGCGCCCCTGGTTCCGACGGTTGGAACTGAGCGACAGTTGTGGGCACGTGTGGAGCAAACTTGAGATCCCTCCTATCGACGCGAGTGATTTGAAAGAGTTGGTCGAGCCCGAGGATTCCGGGGAGACGGTAAACCTCGCCCTCTTCCATTCCGAGTTCGCGGATGAGCAATCCGAGGGTGACGGTGTCCATTTCTTCGCTGATTTCCAAACGAATCGGTGCACCGAAACGGCGTCGGGAAAGTTCCTTTTCGAGGGCCTTGAGGAGGTTTTCGCTGTCGTCCGCATCAATCTCGAGGTCTTCGTTTCGCGTGACGCGGAAAAAATGATGGTCGAGAATTACCATTCCGGGAAACAGCGAACCGAGGTGGTGAGCGACGAGGTCTTCGAGTGGAAGGAATCGAATCGAACCGTCTCCCGAGGCGGGCAGCTCAACAAATCGGGGCAGAATCGCGGGCACCTTGACTCGCGCAAAGTTCTCGTCACCGGACTTCGGGTTTTGCACCCGAACCGCCAAGTTCAACGAGAGACCCGAGATGTAGGGAAACGGGTGTGCCGGGTCGACCGCGAGAGGGGTGAGGACGGGAAAAATTTGAGAGACAAACAATTCGTCAACCGACTGTCGGTCGGCGGGCGACAGGTCATCAATCGACATGATTGCGACGCCGGCGACCTCTAGTGCGGGGCGGATGACCTCCGCGGTAAGACGAGCATGTTCACGTTGCAGCGCGTAGGCGTCCGCATGGATATCGGTCAAGACGTGGTGAGGTGCGCGCCCCACGTTGTTGGGCACCGCAATTCCGGTTTCGAGGCGACGTTTTAATCCCGCGACGCGGACCATGAAAAATTCGTCGAGATTATTGGCGAATATGGCAAGGAAGTTCACGCGTTCAAGAATCGGAATCGATTCGTCCTTTGCGAGTTCGAGAACTCGGCCGTTGAACGCAAGCCACGACAACTCGCGGTCGAAAAATCGATTGCGGGGAAGAGTAGCGTCGTTCGGCGGAAGGGACTCACCCCAATCGTCGTCAAGTTCCGCGCCAGTGGAACCCGTCGTCGGGTTCTTCTCGCTCATTCGTCTTCTCCTGTTGGTGCGAATCGGTAACCGACGTTGCGCACTGTGCCGATCACTGATTCACGCTCTCCGAGCTTGAAACGGAGTCGGCGAACATGAACGTCGACCGTTCGCGTTCCTCCAAAATAGTCGTAGCCCCACACGTCCGAGAGTAATTGCTCACGGGTGAACACGCGACCCGGATTTGCGACCAAATATCTCAACAACTCGAACTCTTTGAAGGTGAGATCCAAAGGACGTCCTCCAGCGGTTGCCTGGTAGCTCGATTCGTCGATGGATACCCCAGAGTGACTCAGTCCCGTTGCGACGGCGCCGCTTGCAGACTGAACGGCCAGCCGGATACGCGCATCGATTTCGGCCAGTGAAGCTGACGGCAACAAAAAGTCGGAAATCCCCCACGAATGGTCCACGACAGACAGCGACGTCTCGGACACCACGATGAGGACGGGAACGGGCAATTGAGCCGATGAGAGGGTCGACGACATGGATTTCGCCCCGACCAAGTCGGTCACACCGTCGATGAGGACAAGATCGACGTCGGGGTGAGAAGCGAGAGACTGTGGGGCCAGTGGAGCGACGGTCAATTCGTGTGGCAACAGGGCCAAAGCGGGAATGACCGGCGCGGACGAGGGGGAAAGCAACAGTATTCGAGACACGGCCCACCCCTCCCACGATTCGTTAAAGTCTAGGCGCGTTTAGCATGGTGACATGCCTCGCCGAATCGCATCCGCCCTCCCCTCGTGGATTGTTGCGATTGCGGGAACTGTTTTCGCGGTCTTGTTCGGATCCGCTCAGTGGCCGACCATTATTTCGGCGGCAATGGGCGCGTCGCTCGTGTTGTCGTTCGTTATTCAATTGTTGATGCAAAGAAGGCAGGGCCTCGTAAATCGCCTCGCGTTCACGACAACGGGAAGTCTTGTCATTGGCGCGGTCGGTATCGTGGTCGCGTTGGCTCGATACGGTTTAGGCTAGAACAATGATCTTCTGGTTCGAGATTTTTTTCTTGGCACTGTTGGGCCTCGCGTTCGTCGCAATCGGCTTCACGAGCATCGTCGTTCTCGTTCGACTCTTTCGCGGTCAGCGTTAGCGATGTCGAACCCGTTCGTCGACCAGAGACGATTGGTTGACGGGGACGCGGCGGTTTCCGTCACAGCGGGGGTTGTACTCGTTACCGGGCCCGACCGATTCACCATCCTCAATGCGACGCTCAGTCAAGACCTCCGCGGTCTCGCGGTTGGAGACTCGCGTGATGCTCTCGAACTAGACGCTCACGGACGAATCCGGCACAGCATGCACGTGCTCGAATCGACCGAGGGCACACTTCTCATAGTCCCCGAGACTCCGGGGGCAGACGTTGCGGCATGGCTTGACGCCAGAATCTTCATGGAGGATGTCGAGGCGCTCGATGTGACGGCTCAGTATTCGGTGTGGGGAGGAGCCGTCGCTTTTGGCGACCTCGCTTGGACCGACCCGTGGCCAACGGTGGTCCCCGGCGGCGTCACGTATGGGAACCAAACGGTTCCCGCGTGGAACTGGGTTGAAACGTTGCTTCCCGCCGGGGATATGCCGACAGTCGACATTGTCGACGCTGGCCTTGTCGACCCACTTCGGGTCGTGGCCGGGCGTCCATCGATGGCAGAGGTAGACGATCGGTCACTCCCACACGAACTCGATTGGCTACGGACCGCGGTGCATTTGTCCAAAGGGTGTTATCCGGGGCAAGAAACGGTATCCAAGATTCACAACGTCGGGCACCCGCCGAGGCGACTCGTGCGCTTGCACCTTGACGGTTCAGAGTCCGTTTTCGCCGAAGCTGGCGACTCGGTGCTGGTCAATGGGGTTGCGATCGGCATGATCACCACCGCCGGGAACCATTGTGAAGACGGTCCCGTGGCGCTCGCGGTAATTAAGCGAACCGTCGATGTGAAAGACGAACTGATCGTCCTGCACGACGATCACCCGCTCGCGGCAACGCAGGAGGTCCTTGTTCCTCCGAGCGCTGGCGCTACCGTCGCGGAGAGACTGCGGACCAGTCGACGGTAATCTCGCCGAGACGCCACACGGCGGCGGTTCCCTGAACCGACCAACCAGAATCTTTCATCGCTCGAACAGTGGCCGTCCATCGCTGAATTGGTGAATAAACCTGCAGCGGTGCCGCAACCATCCATTGGCGATCGAGGTCGCGCAAAAAGCGGTGGATTTCTTCACCCTCGACGTTTCGATGAATCAGCGCTTTGACCAGACGCTCGGCAGCAATGCTGGGAGTGTCCAATTCCGCAAGGCGAAGAGAAACGGTAAACGATTCGGGTCCGTCCTTGCCCAGTGAAACCCATGTCGCAACGCGACCGATTTCGTCGCATGTTCCATCGAGGAAGATGCCGCCAGGCGAGAGCCTCGTTTGAACCCGCGTCCAAATTTCGGCGACCTCCGACTCGTCGTACTGGCGCAACACGTTGAACGCGCGGATGACGTCTGCGGTTCGATTTTCGGGAAGGGGAATTTCAAAACCGCCACGGACGAACGAAACCCGTTCCGTCGCGCTCGTTTGTGCGCTCGCCACTCGTTCGGGGTCGATTTCGATGCCGATCACGCGAAGGCGGGGCTGGACGAGCGCAAGCCGGTCCGCCAGTTCCAAAGCCGTGTGCGGCGCCGCGCCATAACCGAGATCGACGACGAGCGGATCGAGCATCCCGCGAAAACGCGGGTGACGACACAGCCATCGGTCTGCACGCCGAAGTCGGTTCGTGCCCGTTGTTCCGCGGGTGATTCGTCCGACTACCACCCCACCATTCTGGCTGGTTAGGCTAATGACTATGACTCACACGCTAATTTTGCTTCGTCACGGAAACTCGATTTGGAACCAAAAGAACCTCTTTACGGGATGGGTTGACGTTCGACTGTCCGATCAGGGCGTGGTGGAGGCCACGCGGGCCGGAGAACTTCTCGCACAAAGCGGGCTCAAGCCCGATGTTCTGTACACGAGCGTTTTGTCCCGTGCGATTCAGACGGCAAACATCGCGCTTGACGTCGCGGACAGGCTCTGGATCCCGGTGAAGCGCTCGTGGCGACTCAATGAGCGCCACTACGGTGCGCTTCAAGGCTTAGACAAGGCGCAGACACTCGAAGAATTTGGCCCAGAACAGTTCCAATTGTGGCGTCGTTCGTTCGATGTTCCGCCGCCCGCTCTGGATGACAACTCAGAGTTCTCTCAGGTACACGACGAGCGTTACGCCGAACTAGGGGCGGAACTTCCGCGCACGGAATCACTCGCTCTCGTCATTGACCGCATGCTTCCGTATTGGACGAGCGATATTGCACCGGATATCCGTGCCGGCAAGACCGTTCTGATTACGGCCCATGGAAATTCCCTTCGGGCGCTGGTCAAACACCTCGATGGAATTAGTGACGACGCGATCGCCGAGTTGAATATCCCAACCGGAATCCCGCTCGTGTATTCGCTTGACGACGACCTCGCGCCCATCGGTGTGGCCGAATATCTCGACCCCGAGGCAGCGGCAGCGGGTGCAGCCGCTGTAGCGAGCCAAGGGAAAAATTAGGGGTTTCTAGCCCTCAGGAGTGGCGGACGGAGTGACGTCGGGAGTGATCGCCGGTTCGGGGGCAAACAATGACGGTGCGTAAGGAGCGTAGAGCTCGTAGCTGCCATCGAGCACAGGAATCGCCATCATCACACCGTCCTGTTCTCCGTATTGGAAGTAGACGTCAACGTACTGACCGGCGGTGAGCGCAGTTCCCCTTGCGATGGCGGGGTTACGGTCCGCAAGTCCGACCTTGGTGAGTCCCTCGTTGGCGACGACGGTGAGGTCGACGGGGGTGCCGGTCCGAAACTCAACGGCGAGGTACTGCACAGCAGTGGTGTCATTGACGATCGTCGCGACAAGCGACGCATCACCCGAATCATCGGTGATGACGAGAACGTTCCGCAATTGCAATGCGCCAACGTTGACATTGAGTCCGTCACCCGCCGAATAAGGCTTCAGTGTGGCGGAGTCAACGAAGATACCGCATGCAGCGGTTCCCATGAGCAACGTGACGGCGAGAGTTGAACTAGCAAACGCGCGAATGTTCACGACAAATCCTTATCGAATGGAGCGGTAATTCCTCGCCCAGTCTAGTGGAGCCGGCGGCCTCATCCTGCGGGAAGATTCACTGCGGTCGTCTGTGGTAAAATCGAATTTCTGCTAAAGGAGAACCAACTACATGGCATTCAAAGTCGGAGAAACCGTCGTCTATCCCCACCACGGTGCAGCAAAAATAATTGCCATCACTACTCGTGATTTTCAGGGCGAACAGCAGAAATTCCTCAAACTTCAGGTGTCGCAAAGCAACCTCGAGATTATGGTTCCCGAGAGCAAAGTCGAAGACGTCGGTGTTCGTGATGTCATCGATAAGGCCGGCCTCAAGCTCGTCTTCAGTGTGCTGCGCGACCCGATAGTCGAAGAACCCGCTAACTGGTCTCGTCGATACAAGGCAAACCTCGAAAAGCTCGCTTCTGGAGACGTCATCAAGGTATCCGAGGTTGTTCGGGACCTGTGGCGCCGCGAACAAGATCGCGGATTGTCGGCGGGCGAAAAGCGCATGCTGGCAAAGGCTCGACAGATTCTCATCTCTGAACTTGCCCTCGCCGAAAAGACGGACGAGGAGCGCGCCTCGACCCGTCTCGACGAGGTTCTCGCCTCGTAGTCGCACATGCCAACGGTCGGGATTGTTATCGTTGCGGCCGGTTCGGGCCTGAGGCTCGGCCGCGGAATTCCCAAAGCGTTTGTCGATGTCGACGGAACGACCATGCTCGCCCGAGCGCTTGACGTGGTGCGCGGGGTCAACCCCGACACGTTGATCATCGCCGGTCCGCCGGCGCACCTCGAGGCGGTAGAGGAAATCGTCGATGAAGCGGGGGTTGTCGCGACGGTTGTCGCTGGGGGCGACACTCGGACGGACAGCGTTCGACGAGCGTTGGCGGTGATGCCGGCCGTTGATGTTGTCCTGGTCCACGACGTCGCACGTTTCGGTGCGCCTATTGATGTATTCGAGCGCGTGATCGCGTCCGTCGTGACGACCAATGACGCCGCCATTCCAGTATTGCCAGTCGCGGACACCATTGTTCTGGCTGATCAGGGGATCGTGACGGAAAATACCGAGCGCGCGCTTCTCTATCGTGTTCAAACCCCACAGGGATTTCCCGGAGCGAGGTACGCCGCGGTCATTGCCGAGACGATCGGGGACTTCACTGACGACGCCAGTATTTGGCGTGGAACGGGGGGAACTGTTCGCACGGTTTCCGGGGACGAGCGGTCACACAAGATCACAGTAGAGGCCGATATCTCCTCGCGTTCGGGTTCAATTCGGGTCGGGCTGGGAACCGATACCCATGCTTTTGGCGGTTCGGAATCGTTATGGTTGGGGTGCGTCGAATGGTCGGGCGAAATCGGCTTGACCGGGCATTCTGACGGGGACGCAGTGGCCCACGCTCTCTGCGACGCTCTGTTGTCTGGCGCCGGGCTGGGTGACATCGGCACGGTGTTCGGGACGGACGACCCACGATATTCCGGTGCGCGCGGCGAAGTGTTCCTTCGCGGTGCCCTCGACGAGCTCGCCAAAATTGGTCTTGCGCCCCGATCGGCGTCGGTTCAGATTGTGGGAAACCGGCCGAAAATCGGGCCACGACGAGTCGAAATCGAAAACATACTCACCCGCATACTCGGAGCACCCGTATCGGTCAGCGCGACGACTACCGACGGATTAGGCTTCACCGGCGAAGGCAAGGGGATCACCGCCATCGCCATCGCTCACGTCGTCGCACGATAACGCTCGGTAACATGGGCACGTGACCCTCCGTCTGTTCGATACGCTCTCGCAATCGCTGCGTGACTTCGAACCGCGTGTTCCGGGGCACGTAGGAATATACGTTTGCGGACCAACGGTTCAATCCGCACCCCACATCGGGCACCTTCGCAGTGCTCTCGTTTACGACCTCTGGCGTCGTTGGTTCACCTATCGAGGCTTCTCGGTGACGCTCGTTCGAAACGTCACCGACATCGACGACAAAATCCTGGCTGTGGGTGGAACCGAGGAATGGTGGGCGCTGGCGGCACGAATTGAACGGGACTTTGATCGCGCTGCTTCGGCGCTGGGAATCCTGCCTCCGACCATTGAGCCTCGGGCGACAGGGCACATCGGGGCCATGGTCACACTCATCTCTCGATTGATTGACTGTGGGAATGCCTACGCCGCCTCCGATTGTTCGGGGGATGTGTATTTCTCCGTCGCATCCTGGGCGGACTACGGGCAGTTGACACGCCAGTCACCCGACGAGGTCGAATCCGATGAGTCCAATTCTGAGCGTGGCAAGAAAGACCCGCGTGATTTTGCACTGTGGAAAGGCCGCAAAGACTTCGAACCCTCAACCGCATCGTGGGAATCCCCGTGGGGTCTCGGAAGACCCGGTTGGCACATTGAATGTTCAGCAATGGCTACCCGTTATCTCGGGTCTGGATTCGATATCCATGGCGGAGGGCTGGATCTTCGGTTCCCGCATCACGAAAACGAACTCGCACAATCGCGCGCAGCGGGTGACGCCTTTGCCACGACCTGGCTTCACAACGGGCTCGTCACGATGAACGGCCACAAAATGTCAAAGTCCATCGGGAATGTCATGCTGGCGGACGACTTGTTGTCTCAAACCGATTCGGCAACGGCTCGGTACTTCCTCCTCTCTTCGCATTATCGATCGACGATGGACGTTCATGAAGGGTCGCTCGCGGAATCCGCGTCGGCATGGGATCGAATTCGCGGATTCGCTCGACGAACGTCAGATTTAGTCAACGATGCTTCCGTAGTTCCTGATTCTTTCGCGTCTGCCATGGATGACGACCTCGCCATCCCTGCCGCTCTAGCGGTTCTCCACGACACGGTTCGCGCAGGCAACACGGCCCTCGATTCCAACGATTCATCTGCGGTACTCGCCCGCGCGAACGAGGTCGCAGCGATGGTGAGTGTGTTAGGACTGACAGTCGATTCAGTTGCTCACGATGCGACGCACGCAGCGTTGGGAACACTGATCGACCGCCTCATAACGGAACGCAACCGCGCCCGTTTGGACAAAGATTGGTCAACGGCCGACAGAATTCGCGACGATATCGACGCCGCGGGAATCACGCTGGAAGACGGCGCCGACACAACCCGATGGAGTATCACTAATGGTTAAGCCAGGACGACCAGGAGCGGCAAAGAGCAAGAAGGGCCCCTCGAAAGGTTCCGGAGGCAAACAGCGCCGTTCCCTCGAAGGTAAAGGACCTACCCCCAAGGCGGAAGACCGAACGTGGCATCCGGCGGGGAAGCGCAAAATCGCGCAGGATCGATTGACCGAAGCTCGTGAACGCTTCGGCAAGACGAGTTCGAAGCCTCCACAGAAGTCGGTTCGCCGGGGCAAGGACAGTGATAACGAAATCATTAACGGGAGGAACTCTGTTCTCGAGGCGCTTCGCACGAACGTCCCGGCAACGACTCTGTATATCGCCTCGAGAGTCGAATTTGATGATCGCGTCAAAGAGACTCTCTCGCTTGCCACGAAAAAGGGAATTGCGGTTCTCGAAATCATGCGTCCTGAAATGGACCGCCTGTGTGGCGAGAACTCGGTGCATCAGGGAATCGCATTGGCGGTCCCGCCTTACGCCTACAGCCACCCGCTCGAACTCCTTGACACCGTCGAAGGGCGTGGGCAGACTCCGCTGTTTGTTGCGTTGGACGGAGTGACCGACCCTCGCAACCTTGGCGCCATCATCCGTTCGGCCGCGGCGTTTGGCGGACACGGAATCATCGTGCCGCAACGCCGGAGCGTTGGGGTCACTGCGGCCGCGTGGAAAACCTCCGCGGGGGCTGCCGCTCGGCTGCCTGTTGCGATGGCATCGAACCTTAACCAGGCGATCAAGAACTTCAAGGAACGCGGAGTGTTCGTTATCGGTCTCGATGGGGACGGAGATATGTCTTTGCCGAAAATCGACATCGCGGATCGCCCATTGCTCATCGTTGTGGGAAGCGAGGGGAAGGGACTATCCAGACTGGTCTCGGAGAACTGTGACGCGATTGTGTCGATTCCAATTGGCACGGCAACAGAATCGCTCAATGCGGGAATCGCAACATCGATTGCTCTTTACGAAATCGCCGTGCGTCGGGCGGCCATTGTGGGACGTCGCTAGCGTTCCCACGGGCGCCGGCGAGAGTATCTACGAATTGCCGAAATGCACTCGCGCGCTAAACTAGGGAAGTTGTCCCGCCATTTGCGCATTCGTCGCACTGAAGTCAGGAAAAGTTCCAATGAACGCAGAACGCCCCAACCGTAACGAAGCTCGGGAACTCGCGCGCGAAAAGGCCCGTGAAATGCGTCTCGCAGGGAATTCGCGTGAAAAGCGGAACCGTCTGTTCGTCCAACTCGGTCTTGGGGTCTTGGCACTTGCTGTCATCGGTGCGCTCGCTGCCGTCATCCTCACCGCGTTCAAACCAGCCGGACCTGGGCCGCTCAATATGCAAAGTGACGGAATCAAAATCTCGACTGGGAACGTCGCGGTGCCGACACCCGCAAACCCGTCCGACGCTAGCCCCGTGGCGAGCCCCCAGAACGGCGCGGGAGTGGTCGACATCACACTGTATGTCGACTATCTGTGCCCGATTTGTGGCCAGTTCGAAGCAGCCAACAAGCCCGCGATTGACGATCTTCTTGCGCGTGGCGCGGCAACAATTGAGATTCACCCCATTGCCATTCTGACAAACCGTTCCCAGGGAACCCAGTATTCCCTGCGTGCGGCAAACGCCGCGGCGTGTGTGGCAAATGATTATCCCAACAGTTTCATGAATTTCCACAACACCCTCTTTGCAAACCAACCGCAAGAGGAAACGCCTGGTTGGACAGACGAAGAACTCATCGGCTTTGCGACGCAGTCGGGAGCCGGACCGAAGGTTGAGGCGTGTATCAACGACATGCAATTCAAGGACTGGGTCAAGGCGAGCACCGAACGTGCGATCAGCGGCGACATCGCGATCAACAACAAGGACAAGAAATTCGAAAGCGTGACGGGAACACCGACGATCGTCATCAACGGCGTACAGTTCAACCCCTCGTATGACCCGAGCGCGACGCCGCAGTTCAGCATCGATGAGTTTCTTGGCGCTGTTGTGACCGCCGCAGGCGTTCAGCAGTAGCCACCGTCACCGGAGGTCACTTGCTACTCTGGTGATGTCGCCGACTTAGCTCAGCTGGTAGAGCATCTGTCTTGTAAACAGAAGGTCACGAGTTCGAACCTCGTAGTCGGCTCGGAATAGTCAGAATCCCGAGAGGAACGAATCGTTGACAATCGACAAGCCAGATTCGTCAGCGTCACCTCGACGTTCGCTGAACCCCGTCATGATTCTGGGAATTGTCGGGTTGTTCGTGTCTGGCGGGTCCTTTGCGGCAGGCTATGTGCTGCCGTCGGGTCCGGTAAGCCCTGTAGCTGAGCCGGCCGCTATCTCGCGGACCGTTCCGTCTGAACCGGCAAGTCCGTCGGGGATTCGAACGTGTTCGGTTGGCAGGGCGATGAATAATCCCGCTCTCGGCACGCAGACCGTTGTCGTATTCGATGATTCCGGAAATACTTTGCTCACGAACAATGCGAATGATCCCATACCAATGGGGAGCGTCATGAAGGTGATCACCGCGACGGTTGCCCTTGACATTCTGGGCAACGACGGGCGCCTCACAACCCGCGTCGTCGACGGATCGTCCGAGGGAACCGTCATCGTGATCGGTGGTGGGGACCCAACGCTCCGGGCGGGAGGAGTGTCTATCTATCCCGGTTCAGCAAGCATCGTCGACCTTGCGAGTGAGACGGTGGCGTCATATCAAGAGGAACATCCAGAGAGCCCTACGATCACGCGGGTGGTGATTGACCTTTCGATGTTTCCGATCAACGATGCGTGGCATCCGACGTGGCCCGAGTCGGAACGGACTATCGGGTACCAGCCTCGAATAGTTCCATTTATGGTCGATGGTGACCGAGCAAACTCACGCCAGCAGACGAGCCCTCGTTCGACTGACCCGGCGGGCCGCGCTGCAGATGCATTTGTTTCTGCGCTGCAACAGGCCGGAAATGGTGACGGCGACATTGAAATTGATTATCAAAGTGCGCCGAGCAACGCCACAGAGCTCGCCGCCGTCAGTTCGGCTCCTGTTTCCCAACTCATTCCTCAGATGTTGCTGTCCTCCGATAACACGCTGGCCGAATTTCTCTTGCGTGCGTCCTCGGTCAGTGCGGGATTTGATGGTGGCACCAATTCCATTCAACAACTGGTGC
This sequence comes from Microbacteriaceae bacterium, assembly GCA_024639935.1. Classification (GTDB taxonomy): domain Bacteria; phylum Actinomycetota; class Actinomycetes; order Actinomycetales; family Microbacteriaceae; genus MWH-TA3. Next base: position 32,607 of record JAHEFZ010000005.1, on the reverse strand, counting down.
TGAGCACGCTCATCAAACACGGAGTCGACATGGCCGGCGCAACGTTTGTCGACGGCTCGGGTGAATCCGCGAGCGACCTGATTCCGCCCCTTGCAATGGTTGAACTCGTCCAACAGATATTCACCGGCGACGAGGAACTCAGCGACATCGGGGATGCTTTGCCGGTCGCTGGTCAATCGGGGACACTCACGAGTCGCTTCGTCGGTAATGCCGAGGTTGCGCGTGGGCACGTTTTCGCGAAAACCGGCTGGATTAACGGCGTTTACTCACTCGCCGGGCAAATTGTTACCGAACGCGACGGCCCGCTCTTCTTTGTGGTGGTCGCGCGAGGTCAGGTTGATGCGACCGCGATTCCCGCGATCGACGAACTCGTCGCTGGGATTTATTCCTGCGGAACGAACCTTGCGTCATTCTAGGACATCATGACCAACGTACTTATTGTCGTCGATGTTCAAAACGACTTCACCGAGGGCGGACCGCTCGGGGTGAAAGGCGGGAACCTCACGGCGACGTCGATAACGGCATTCATCCGTGCGCATAAATCGGGTTACTCGCGCGTCATCGCGTCACGCGACTGGCACTCACCTGACGGGGACAACGGTGGCCATTTCGCGGCAAAGCCCGACATGGTGACCACCTGGCCCCGACATTGTGTCCGGGGCACGACCGGTTCGGCCTACAACCCGGCGCTGGAATCCGAATTGATCGACGTTCAGGTTTACAAGGGGGACGGAAGTCCCGCGTATTCCGCGTTTGAGGGTAATACGCCGGGGGGTGCGTCGCTCCATGATGTTCTTCGAACGGCAAAGGCAAGTCGTATCGACATCGTGGGAATTGCGACCGATCACTGCGTTCGTGCCACCGCCCTCGACGCCGTCGACAAGGGGTACAGCGTGACTGTCGTGGCGGACCTGTGCGTCGGCGTCGATCAGGTCGCGTCGATAAAAGCAATGGCAGAGATGGCGGCGGCAGGCGTCCATATTGGTTTTTCTACTGACACTCGGTGAAGGTAACGAGACCATCGGACACGGCCTCGTTACCTAGTCGGGGTAACAGGATTTGAACCTGCGACCTCGTCGTCCCGAACGACGCGCGCTACCAAGCTGCGCCACACCCCGTAACTTACGGCTCAAGCGTACCCGATTTCCTTTCCCGTGAGCGTGATGAGAACTGCCTCTGGAGGACACGCGAATCGAACGGGAGCATAAATAGATGTGCCGATACCTGCGCTGACATTGAGAAATGCATTGCGGCCGACACCTTTCCACACGTTCACCCCTCGGGCGAACGCACGGGGAAGGTCGCTGTTTGTCGTCAACGCACCGACCCCCGGAATGCACACCTGGCCACCATGGGTGTGCCCGGCAAAAATGACGTCTGCCCCGAGGGCTGTGAGTGCGTCCACGACACGTCGATATGGCGCGTGAGTGACCCCGACAATTGCCGCGACGGGTGTTGCTGGATCACCACGCGCCTCGTCGACGGACGTTGCGACAACGTCGAGTCGATCAAGGTTGAGATGCGGATCATCGGTACCCGTGAACACAATCGATGACCCATTGACGGTTACTCGAGTTGACGCGTTGTTGAGGTCGAGCCATCCCAGTGACGAATACAGCGCATCAAGTCCGTCAGTGTCTATTCGCTTTCCGTCCAGATCTGGTTCTGACGGTCGGAAGAGATAGGAAAAGGGATTGGGCATCCGCGGTGCAAAATAATCGTTTGATCCGTGGACGAAGACTCCTGTGGTGCCGCGAAAGGCCGAAAGCGCGCGTGACAGAGCGGGAACGGATTCCGCGTGACCGAGAGAGTCGCCGGTGACGACAACAAGGTCGGGGCGCAGAGACGCCAAACCACGAATCCAGTCGATTTTGCGGCTTTGCCACGGTGCTAGGTGAATGTCGGAGAGATGGAGAACTCGAATGCGTGACGCGCCAGCCTCGAGCACGCTAATGGCATCGTGCCGTACTTTGAACCGGGTGCGCTCAAATAGTGACGCATACGCAAAGACCCCAACGCCAATTGCGGCAACTCCGACGAGTAATGCCGGGGAAATAATTATGGGCAACTTTCATTGAGGACAGTGATGGTCACCGATTTCTTCCCCGCCTGGCTTATCACGGAGCCAATTTCCGGGTCAAGCGGATCGTCAGCGACCGAACAGTTAACCGAAACGGATATGCCGGCGTTCGTTAGTGTATCCCTCGCATCTGCTTCGAGCATGCCCACGACATCGGGGATTTCCACATTAGGTCCGGATGATCGATAAAGTCTGACGAGCATCCCTCCCGCGCCCATCTCGCCCTCACCGGGGTCGGTTCCCGTGACGTCTCCTTCGGGGACGAAATCGGACGGCTCATACCCTCCAAGTTTGACTTGGAATCCGAGGCCTACGAGCAGAGTTGTTGCTTCCTCCACGCTGAGTCCTTCGACGGAAGGAATCTTAAGTCCGCTGCCCTGCAGTAGGCGTGAGGGGGGTGCGGGCCAATCAATCGCTCCCGTATACGACTGGTTCGCCATCCGCATCACTGCAGACATGATTTGGTGGCGGTACAGGGCCCCGTTGGGGAATGAGCGCATCGGGTATGTTCCGACGATGTTTCCGACCCATGCCACGCTGGCGACCCGAGAGGTCGACGCAACAATCCAGGTTTGCGACGAGCTGTCGGTGGTTCCCGTTTTACCGAAGATGGGGATGCCGTCCCCGGGATTACCCGCTGATCCCGTTCCGCCGCTCATAACCGTTTTCATCGCATAGATTGCGGCTTGCGCCACTTCGGGGTCGATCGTCTGACTACACGTCACCGGTTGCCCGGGCAATACCGCACCGTCGGGCCCCTCTGCGTGATCGAGGATGATGCTTTCGCAGAACTTCCCGTTATTGGCGATGCCAGCCCACGCCGTTGCCATTGTCAGCGGGGCAATTTCGTTTGTTCCCAGAATTGCCGACGGGTTGGTTTGCAGAACTGCTCCGTCCGCACGGTGAATCCCGAGAGACTGCGCCATCTTGCGAATTTCGCACTGGTCCAGTTGTTCCCCAATCGACGCGAACGCAGAGTTGATCGAGGCCCGCACCGCTTCCAACACCGTCACCACTTTCGGGGCTTGCGCATCGTTCTTGAATTCCCACATTCCGCCCCACGGTCCGCCACCGTCTGTGCAGGTGTCCAAGAAGTGGGACTGGTCTTTCTTAAACTCGCTCGCATTGACAACTTCACTCAGACCGTGGCCGGAATTCAGCCACGCGAGCAGACCCATGATCTTGTACGTTGAACCTGTCTGGAATCCGCTCGACCCGCCGTAATCCCGGTCGGTAGAGAAGTTGACCGCACTGGCGTCAGCCCCGCCGCCTTCGAGCGTGTCATTAAAGATCTTGTTTTGCGTCATCGTCAGGACACGGCCCGTGCCGACCTCCACTGAGTCGTACGCCGCACCGATATTCACGATTGGCGAGGACTTCGGGACGTTCCAGACTTCCTTTTGGGCGAACTTTTGTAACGAGAGATCAAGCGTGGTGTAAAGCTTGAAGCCGCCAATGTTCCAGTTCGTGATGCGTTCATCGACCGTTGACCCGAGCGCTTCGAAGTTGGTGATGTTTTTCACGACGTAATCGCAGAAATACCGCGAATATTTTTCGCCCGCGATACAACCACTCGAGGGGTCTTTGAGGTTCACAAAATTAGCATCAACAGGAATTGAGACCGCCTCTTGATACTCCGCGTCAGTAATGTGTCCAGCGTCACGCATTGACCTAAGGATGTCATCGCGGCGGATTTGGTTTGCCGAGTAGTTTTCGGGTTGAGCCAAATTTCGCAAAACCGGATACTGGACGATGGCCAAAAGCGATGCCGCTTGCGAAATCGTGACATCTTGTGCGCTGACACCAAAGTATCGATTCGCTGCGGCTTCGACGCCATAGGTGTTTCCGCCGAACCCGGAAATGTTGAGGTACGCTTCCAGAATTTGTTCCTTATTGAAACGCTTCTCGAGTCCAATCGCCAGCTTGATTTCCTTCAGCTTGCGCTCGGTGCTGGTTGCCGTTGCTTCCGCGTAGGCGGCGGCCCGATCTTCTTCGGAGGGCAACGCTTCGGCGCGCTGGACATAAATGTTCTTGATCAGTTGCATGGTGAGAGTCGACGCTCCGGACGTCACGCCTCCGGAAGTGACATTTCCAATCGCTGCGCGAATTAGTCCGGTGAGGTCCACACCTTTGTGTTCATAGAAGCGGCGGTCTTCGCCGTCGATAGCGGCGTCTTTAAGATATTGCGACATTTGATCAAGGCTGACCTCGACTCGGTTTTGCCAATACACGTCGGCGATTTTTACATAACCATTCTCGGGATCCGAGTTCTTTTGAGCGTAAATCTCGTTGTTTTGAGCCTGGCGACCGACCTCAATGAAATCCGGAAGCGCATCGAATACGGAAAGGGAGTTCTTGATTGCAATCCCGCTCACGGCGAGGAGTGGTGTAATCATGACAGTCACGAGAACGCCGGAAATGACTCCGATGATTCCCAGCCCCAGCCAAGATCCGACATTGTTCGTTAAGCGCGTATAGAGGTTGGGCATAGACTCAAGATTACCTAGTCAACCTAAGAATTTCCGAAACGGAGCAATCGTGAGCCAGTGGGAATATGCAACAACGCCGCTCATCATTCACTCGACAACGCAGATTCTCAACACGTGGGGCGAGGACGGTTGGGAGCTCGTCACCATCATTGCAGGGCCTGAGGGCGGACTCGTTGCCTATTTCAAGCGTCCCCTGAACGGTTAGGGTTTTAATCGTGTCAGTTACCGCGCGTCTCGCTGAACTGGGAATTGCTATTCCCGATGTCGCCAAGCCCGTTGCGTCGTACGTACCCGCAACCATCACGGGAGATCTTGTGTTCACGGCAGGGCAACTGCCATTTGTGGACGGTTCGCTGCCAGCTACGGGAAAGGTCGGCGCAGAGGTCAGCCCAGACGACGCGAAGGCGTTTGCGCGGATCGCCGTGCTCAACGCTCTTGCAGCAGTTCAAACGGCGATTGGATCAGTGGACCGCATCACTCGTATTGTCAAACTGGTCGTGTTCGTCGCATCAGCGCCCGAATTTAGTGGCCAACCATCAGTCGCAAACGGCGCGAGCGACACGCTCGTCGAGATATTTGGAGACGCCGGATTTCACGCGCGGAGCGCCGTCGGAGTTGCGGTTCTCCCTTTGGACGCGCCGGTTGAACTCGAGCTCATCGTTGAGTTTTCGCAGGCGTAGCAACCAAACTTATTGACAGGTGATCGAGGGTCGTAATTGTCCCCACGATGGTGACGTCCAGAGCGAATCGCGGAACATCGCGTAACGCTATTGCAATGAGCCCAACTCTCAGTGCAACACTCGGCCCGCTCAGCTCGGCGGTCGACGACGATGTCCGCGACCTGTGTGTCACGTCTGATGGTCACGTGTGGAAAAGCGATGGTCGTGGATTCGCCCCAACGGGAATCCATGTCGATCCTCGTGAAGCTCGGCGGATTGGGGTCGGACTTGTCGAGATGGCGGGCGGCCGGGTCGACGATGCGAGACCACTCGGTGACGCGGCGCTCGCCGGGCAGGTCCGAGTACATGTCGCACTCCCTCCTGTTGCGCGGGACGGTGCCATCGTGACGTTTCGATTTCCACGCCAAGTTCCCGTCACCACTGACGACTATCTGGTTGATTCAGAGTGGGATTGGGGGAACCTGGTGAATCAATCAATCCTCATCACCGGCGCAACGGGGAGCGGCAAGACGACCTTGTTGGAGTTGTTGATGGCACGCATTTCTTCCTCTGAGCGACTGCTCGTCATCGAGGACATCCCCGAACTCGCGTCGCGCCACCCTCACGCCGTCTTCCTGTGCACGCGAGCAGCGAACGCGGAAGGTGCGGGGCAGGTCACAATGGGCTCTTTAGTGCGGGAATCGTTGCGAATGAGCCCTGACCGCATCATCCTTGGCGAAGTTCGTGGCGCGGAAATCATCGACCTACTTTTGGCGCTCACCTCGGGTCATCCCGGAATGTCGTCGCTTCACGCGCGAACGCTCGGAGAAGTACCCGAGAGGTTGATCGCACTCGGAATGATTTCGGGTTGTGACCCCATTACGATCGCACGGCTCACCACGGTCGCGTTCGATCGCATCATTCACTGCGAGAGAACCGAATCCGGAGTCCGGCTGAGCACGGGGGTGATCCGACGTGTGGGGGATCTACTCGAGGTGTCGCGATGACTCCGACCGAGTTGAGACGACTCGCGGCGACGTTGGACGCCGGGGTCACCCACCACGCTGTTTTCACGGGCGACGACGATTTTGTCACCGAACTTCTGGACATTGCCCGCGAGACGGGGGCTCCTCGGACGCGCGTCCTTCGAGTCGTGGCCGACGCACTGGACTCAAACATCGAACTAATGCGCGAGGCCACCATCGCCTCGACTTCGGCCCGGCATTCGGCGTTGGTCCTGACCGCACTGCCCGCCTTCACACTTATTGCCACCGAGTTGTTTGGCATACACGCCCTCGGATTTCTTCTCGGTGCGCCGATTGGATGGCTGTGCCTTGTCATCGGAGCCGGTGCGTCCTTCGGCGGCTGGAAGTGGATGGACCACCTGCGTCGTCGGATCCCCACACCGTCGCCGGCGACGGGGGTTATGGGTGATGTGGTAGCCGAGATTCTGTCGGTCACGGGCATTCGTAAGGACGTCGAGAAAGCGCTCCGCGCGAGCGGTGAACGATGGGGTCTCGACTCGGAGTGGACGAGCATCGCCGATATTCGAGCGGCGGCTCGCGAGACGGGAATACCCGTTTCGGGGCTCATTCGCGCGGATTCTCAGGAACGACGACGATCAACCCGATTCACGGTGCGCGAAGCGACGGAGCGACTCCCAGGACAGATGCTCATCCCGCTTGGAGTTTGTCTTTTTCCCGCGTTCGTCGTGTTGACCGTCGTGCCCGCGGTCGCCGGTATGGCGCAGGGGTTCTTCAGGTCTTCGAGCTAATTGACTTGACCATCAATCACTCGAATGACGTTGGTATCAAGAAGAGTGGTGGTGTCACCGACCTCACGTCCCTCAGCGATGTCGCGCAGCAGACGGCGCATGATCTTGCCGGACCGCGTCTTCGGAAGGTCGTCGACCAGATAGATGTCGCGAGGCCGGGCGATCGCCCCGATCTCATGGACAACATGAGCCTTGAGCGCGACGATGTCATTCTCTGGATTCGAGACGCCAAGGGAACGCTTCTTGAGCACGACGAAGGCAACGACGGCCTGACCGGTCAAGTCGTCCGTAGCCCCGACAACGGCCGCTTCCGCAACGGCCTGATTCGAGACAAGTGCCGATTCAATTTCCATCGTGGACAGCCGGTGTCCGGACACGTTCATCACGTCATCGACTCGACCGAGAAGCCAGACGTCGTTGTCGGCGTCGAGGTGTGCGCCGTCGCCCGCAAAGTACAGACCGTCGAAAGTCGACCAGTACGTTTCGGTGTATCGATCCGGGTCCTTCCAGATTCCGCGCAACATCGACGGCCACGGTTCCGTGATGACGAGGAGTCCACCACCCGACGTTCCAACCGGAACACCATTGTCGTCAAGCACTTCCACCGTGATTCCAGGAATCGGAACCTGTGCACTACCCGGTTTGGTCGTCGTGATGCCGGGCAGTGCCGAAATCATGATGGCGCCCGTTTCGGTCTGCCACCACGTGTCGACAATGGGACAGTTGTTGCCACCAATCACCTCGCGGTACCACATCCACGCTTCCGGGTTGATTGGTTCTCCCACCGACCCGAGTACCCGCAGTGATGACAGGTCGCGTGCTTGGGGAATCTCGCGTCCCGCCTTCATGAACGACCGAATCGCAGTCGGGGCGGTGTAGAAAATTGACACTTTGTACTTTTCGATGATGTCCCACCATCGACCGGGCGCGGGGAAGTCCGGCGTCCCCTCGTAAATGACTTGAGTCGCACCGTTGGCAAGCGGGCCATAGACGACATACGAGTGTCCAGTGATCCAGCCGATGTCGGCGGTGCACCAGTACACATCCGACTCGGGATGCAGATCGAACACGTTTTTGTGGGTGAACGCAGCCTGGGTGAGGTAGCCGCCCGAGGTGTGCAGAATTCCCTTCGGCTTTCCCGTCGTGCCCGACGTGTACAGAATGAATAACGGGTTTTCGGCGGGAAAGCCTTGCGCAATGTGGTCGTCACTCATCGGGGCCATTTCGCTGTGCCACCACAGATCGCGCCCATCGAACCAGGCAATGTCGTTATCCGCACGCTTGACAACCAAAACCTTCTCGACCATTGGCGTCTGCGCGACGGCCTCGTCGACCGCGTCCTTCAGATTAACGACCGCGCCCTTGCGGTATCCGCCGTCGGCAGTGATGACGAGTTTGGCTTCGGCGTCGGCAATTCGGGCGCGAAGGCTCTCGGCGGCGAAACCGCCAAACACCACCGAGTGAATGGCACCCACTCGGGCACAGGCGAGAATCGCGACAACGGCCTCAGGAATCAGCGGCATGTATATGGCAACGCGGTCGCCGTGCCCAACTCCGAGGCTGGCAAGAAGGTTTGCCGCCTTCCGAACTTCATCGGTCAATTCACGATACGTAATGGTGCGTGAGTCACCGGGCTCGCCCTCGAATTGCAAGGCGACGCGGTTTCCGAGCCCGGCCTCGATGTGTCGATCGAGACAGTTGTAAGCCACGTTTATTTCACCATCCGCGAACCATTGAGCAAACGGAGCATTCGACCAGTCGAGCGTTTGCGTGAAGGGCTTGTGCCAGTGCAACGCGCGGGCCTGGTCGGCCCAGAATCCGAGGCGGTCCGCCGCTGCGGCCACGTAGATGTCGGGTCGAGCAACAGCGTGTTTGACAAATGACTCAGACGGCGGGAAGCGCCGGTCCTCGTTTAGCAGACTGTCGATTGTTGAGTTGGACGTCATTGTCCTCGCCTTTTTCCGCGTATGGGACCAACCTGGCGCGTGGTCGCTAGTTAGTATTATCCCATGTCACGTGTCGCACTCGAAAATACTCCTCGCGTCAATCTGCGATTTGGACCTTCGCCTGTTCACCGCCTCGATCGCCTGACCGAACACCTCGGCGGCAAGGTCGAATTGTGGGCAAAGCGAGAGGACGTCAATTCGGGTATTGCGTTTGGTGGTAATAAAACGCGCAAGTTGGAATACCTCGCGGCTGACGCGATCAACCAGGGATGTGACACCTTGGTGTCTATTGGTGGCGTTCAGTCGAACCACACTCGTCAGGTCGCTGCGGTCGCGGCGAAGCTTGGGCTACGAGCCGTGTTGGTCCAAGAACACTGGGTCGACTGGGACGAAGTCAATTACGAGAAGACCGGCAACATTCTGTTGAGCCGAATTCTCGGCGCTGACGTCCGACTCGACCCGGCAGGGTTTGACATCGGGTTCCGTAAGTCGTGGGAAGAGGCAATCGCCTCCGTTGAGGATCGTGGCGGCAAGCCCTATCCGATTCCCGCTGGGGCGTCCGATCACGAACTGGGCGGCCACGGCTTTGCCGGATGGGCGTTCGAACTAGAAGACCAGGAAAAGGAACTCGGTTTTGCCTTCAACAACGTGATTGTGTGTTCGGTGACCGGGTCAACTCAGGGTGGAATGGTCGCGGGATTTGCCCATTCAAACCGGGCACAATCGGTTCTCGGAATCGACGCGTCAGCAACGGTGGAAAAGACTCGAGAGCAAATCGCGCGAATCGCGCGTCGAACCGCAGCCGGTATCGAACTGGGCCGTGAGGTTCGGGACGACGAAATCGTCCTCCTTGACCGTTGGCACGATGGAATTTATGGAATTGCCGGACCCCGGACTATCGAGGCAATCGAACTTGCGGCACGGATGGACGGAATGATCACCGATCCGGTTTATGAAGGCAAGTCAATGGCGGCGATGATTGACCTGGTGCGGGAAGGGTTCTTCCCCGAAGGGAGCCAGGTTCTCTATGCGCACCTTGGTGGTCAACCTGCAATTAACGGGTACACGTCTGCTTTTGACTACTGAGTCAATCAACTAAATAGTTCTCGATGTTGGGCCAACGTGACGCGCGTTCGGCGAATATGGCCCTCCAGCGCTAGTTCTGCTTGACGCGAATCATTGCGGACAATTCCATCCACGATGAGTTTGTGTTCGATGTGCGTGACATTGGAATCAGAGAATTCATTCAATTGCGCGAAAGCACGTCGATAGTGCTGTGTGGTGTTCCAGATGCGTTCTACAAATTCTTTGAGCATCCCATCGCTGGCACCTGCGTAGGACAACAGGTGAAACTCGCGATCGAGGCGCAAGAAGCTTTCCGTGTCGGTCGCCTTTTCAATTTCTTCCGTTAACTGCCCGAGTCGGTCAATCTGGAGGCTCGTCAAATTCGGGATACTGTGCGAGAGGAGAAGCGGCTCGAGCCTCTCTCGGACAAGATACGCTTCTTCGCATTCGCTTTCGGACAATTGAGAAACCCACGCGCCCGAATTGGCCTTCAACGTGACGAGCCCGTCGCCCTCGAGAAGGCGAAGGGCATCACGCACGGGTTGCCGGCTCGCACCAAATCGTTCAGCGATTTCTTCCTGAACTATGCGTTCGCCTGGCGCGAGTGTTCCGTTGAGAATTTCTTCCCGCAGCGCCGCGGCTACTGTGCTGGGCTGGCTGGATGCCACAACATCACCTTTGCGTCGCTCTCGTACGCTTTGCCGTTCGGAAAGCTGCATAACTCAAATTGCATTCCCCACGGGCTGAGGAAATAGACCCACTGCTGGCCAAGGCTCGCATTGGAACTATTCGTCTTTTCCCCCAATACCCGAATTCCGTTTTCTTTGAGGTAACCAATGGCCGAATCGATGTCGTCCACATAAAAACAAAGATGATGTCCACCAATGTCGCTGTTGCGAGGCTGTGGTCGTGCCCCCTCGGGGTCAGCGGAGACATATTCGAAGATCTCGAAGTTAGACCCGAATTTGCAGCGAAAGAAGCGTATTTGTTTCATGACGGTGCGTGGGTGAACGTTGAGATGTTCCGCCATCCAGTCGTCGTCGCTGTGAAACGGTCCCAGCTCGTAAACAAGTTCGCAACCGATGATGTCCCTGAAGAAGATTGTTGCTTCCTCAATATCGGGAACGGTGAAACCAATGTGGTCCGTGCCCCGTAAACCAGGGATTCCTGAGCTCATGGCGACTCCTCAATTCGCTGAATGGATACAGTCTTGCCCAAAATTTGCCATTTTGTTCCTATTTCGACAATTTTGTTTGCCAATTGGATACATTTTGCTAGTCTATGGGTAAGTACAAAACCCGCCGCAGTCCATCCCGCATTGGAGTCAACGATGACCGAGAAAATTCAGCTTTCCCCGAAAGAAGCCTGGGTGGAGCTTCGCACCACACCGGAAGACTGGCGAAACGCCGACCCGCACCTGCTTGAAACCATGCTGGGTCAACTCCACCTCATTCGGGCCTTCGAAGAGACAGTTCTGCAACTAGCTGGCGAGGGTCTCGTCCACGGCCCCGCACACTCGAGTATTGGCCAAGAGGGTGGCGCGGTCGGTTCGATTATTGGACTACGTGGGACGGACGCAGTGAACGGTTCTCACCGCGGGCACCACCAATTCTTGGCGAAGGCGATTGGATTTGTCTCGCCGGACGGTCTGGACGTTACCAATCTGGTGAGCGAACCGATTCAAGAGGTACTTCAACGAACACTCGCGGAAATCTTGGGTTTGGCGCAAGGATATTGTCGCGGACGCGGCGGCTCAATGCACTTGCAATGGAAAGAAGCGGGCGCCTTGGGAACCAACGCGATTGTTGGTGGCGGTGTTCCACTCGGCGCAGGTAATGCCTGGGCACAGCTGCACTCGGGTACCAGCGATCTGACCGTGAGTTACTTCGGCGACGGCGCTGTCAACATCGGGTCAGTGCTTGAAACGATGAACCTCACCGCCGCGTGGGATATTCCGCTGGTGTTTTTCATCGAGAACAACCTTTACGCGGTGTCCACGCACGTTTCGGAAGTGACGGCGGAAGAACGCCTCTCTGGTCGGGGAACCGGATTCGGAATTCCCAGCTGGCGGGTGGACGGCATGGACCCACTCGCGGTTTACCTTGCGATGAAAGAAATCGAAGAACACACTCGTGCGGGCAACGGCCCGGCGGTCATTGAGGCAGAGGTTTATCGGTTCTTCCACCAGAACGGCCCGTTCCCGGGTAGCGCATTCGGATACCGACCAAAGGACGAGGAAGAAGAGTGGCGCGGACGCGATCCCCTCACGCGTGTTGCCAACGAGATGATGGCCCTCGGATTGATCGACCAAGTCGAAGTCGACAACGTTCGAGCACAGGCGCAGTCCGCAATGGAACTGGCCGTGAGTGAATTACTCGAGCCAGACCCTGAAGGCAAGCCCGGTTCTCGGCGAATTCGTGTCGATCTGTGGCCGAGCCCCGACTTCGTCAACGTGGGAGTTCGTGGCGACGCGTCGGAATTGAGTGGCGTTCGAACCGAGGAATTTTCTTCGCACACAGGCGAAAAGGAAGAAGTACGTTTCGTTGATGCGGTTGCGGCGGTCATGGATCGTCGCATGGAAACGGATTCGCGCATCGTGGTACTCGGTGAAGACATCCACCGCCTCAAGGGTGGAACGAACGGCGCAACGAAAGGGCTTGTCGAGAAATATCCCGATCGAGTTCTGGGAACACCGATTAGCGAGAACGCATTCGCGGGCCTTGGCGGTGGAATGGGGCTCGACGGCCGCTTCCGGCCCGTGATCGAATTCATGTACCCGGACTTCATGTGGGTGGCGGCTGACCAGGTCTTCAACCAAATCGGCAAGGCACGGCACATGTTTGGTGGGGATGCGTCGGTTCCCGTCGTAATTCGCACCAAGGTTGCCATGGGCTCTGGGTATGGGTCCCAACACCTCATGGACCCGGCGGGCATTTTCGCAACCGCACCAGGATGGCGCATAGTTGCGCCATCGAATCCTTTTGACTACATCGGCCTCATGAATGCCGCACTGGCACTCAACGATCCGGTACTCGTCATCGAGCACGTCGATCTTTACGCCTCAACGGGTGAAATTGCCGTCGGTGATTTCGATTACCAGATACCGTTTGGAAAGGCTGCCGTGAAGCGTGCCGGGAACGACCTGACGGTACTGACCTATCTTTCAATGGTGCGCCACTCGCTGGAAGCCGTCGAACAAACCGGAATTGACGCCGAAGTCATCGACCTTCGCTGGCTTGACCGCGCAAGCATTGACTGGACGACAATCGAAACCAGCATCAAAAAGACAAATGCAGTGATGATTGTCGAGCAAGGTGCGCAGGGAACGAGTTACGGCAGCTGGCTGGCCGATGAAATCCAACGCCGTTACTTTGACTATCTTGATCAGCCGGTGCAGCGTGTGCACGGTGGCGAAGCGTCACCGAGCATCTCAAAGGTGCTTGAACGCGCGGCAATCGCACGAACCGAAGAAGTTGTCGTTGGCCTCAAAAACGCGGCTCTGGGATTTGGAAAGAACTGATGGCTACTCTCATCACGATGCCAGAGGTCGCCGCCGGTGCAACCGAGATCGTTCTGTCGAAATGGCATGTCGAGGTCGGTGCATCCGTCAAAGTCGGCGACATCATTGCCGATATCGAAACAGAGAAGGCTGTCGTAGATTTCGCGTGCGATGCCGAAGGCACCGTGTACAAGATTCTTGTTGCCGACGGTGCGTCGGTTGACGTCGGCGCCCCCATCATGATCGTTCTGAGCGCTGGCGAAGACGGCTCTGTAGGTGATGCGCTGCTGGGCACCACGACATCCACGGTTTACGCTGTGGGCACCGTCGAGGAAACTACTTCGTCGCCCGTGGATGCACCGGTTCGGGCCGAAGCCGAAGTTGCCGAAACACCGGAGGGGTCTCGGCAGTTCGTGAGCCCGATAGTTCGCAAGTTGGCTCGGGAACGGGGCATCGAATTGTCACGCGTTTCGGGAACGGGCCCCCTTGGGCGCGTTGTTCGGCGGGATCTCGAGAGTTTCGCAAAGAGCGGCGCAGGCACGATGTCATCGGACACGCCATCCCTCTCGTCGAGTTCGGAACTTGCGACACAAGAGCACTCGAGCAGTTATTCGACCGTTCCGCACACCGGGATGCGTCGAGCGATTGCACGCCGCTTGACCGAGAGCAAGTCTACGGTTCCTCACTTTTATGTAACCGCCGACTGTAAAGTCGACGCATTGCTCGAACTTCGCGCGAGCATTAATCAGTCCTCGTCCGTCAAGATTTCGGTCAATGACTTCGTGGTGAAGGCGGTCGCCAGCGCGCTGATGGATGTTCCTGACTCGAACGTGGTGTGGAACGCCGAGGCGATGTACAAGTACGAGTCGGCCGACATAGCTGTTGCAGTCACCACCGAAGGCGGCTTGTTCACGCCGGTGATTCGCGGCGTCGAAAAACGCTCACTCAGCAACCTGAGCCAAGAAATTTCGGAAATGGCGTCGCGCGCGCGCGCAGGCAAACTGCGTCAAGAAGAACTTGACGGCGGAAGTTTTGCGGTCAGCAATTTAGGAATGTTTGGTACGAAGGAATTCAGCGCAATTTTGAATCCGCCTCAATCCGGAATTCTGGCCGTGGGAGCAGCGTCACCGCGTGCGATTGTCGTCGACGGTCAGATCGTTATTGCGAACGTGATGACGGTAACGCTTTCCGCGGACCATCGCGCGGTAGACGGTGCTTTGGCAGCCCAGTGGTTGGCGGCGTTCGTGACGCGAATCGAAAATCCGCTCAGCATGTTGGTTTAGCTCGAAGGGATTATTAGCCCCGGCCTTTCAGCTTGCGGGTTTTCGCGTCACCCATCGCATTGAGGACATCGACAGCAGATTTCGCGGGCAGTGACGGTGCCGTAGATTTTGCCGGACCGAGGTTACTCAGGTCGGCACTTTCGGCGTGTTTACTGCCAATGACAAACCAGATTCCTCGTGCAGGTTTCGCCGAATTGTTTTCGAACATGTGCAAACGATTTGCGTCGAAGCTAAATGAGTCACCTGGATAAATCTCGTGCACTTCGTTTTCGATTCGAAGGGTCAAGGTGCCTTCGATTATCAGTCCGTACTCGAGGGCATCATGGCGCATCATTTTGCCTTCAACCGAACTAGAACTTCCCGGTTCGTAGGTCACCATCAGCGGGTCGGCGTCATCACGCCCACCGTCAGCCAAACGCTCCCACACCACTCCGTTTTCCATTTCAATCAGGGGATTCTCGCTTCGTCGCTGGACGATTCCGTGGTGCCCATCTTCGTAATCAGAGCCGTCTAACGTTTTGTCCTCGGATTGGCTAATGCCCTTCATCAGCCCATCGAGCGACACCCCTAGATGATTGACCAGTGCGTAGAGTGTGGACACCGATGGCTGAGTTTTGCCCGTCTCAACCTGGGAGAGGAGGCTGGCGGAAACTCCGACTGCCGATGCGACGTTTCTTAAGCTCAATTTGCGCGACAGGCGGACTCTACGCAGCTCTTCACCGATTGCGAAATGCATCGCGTCCCCTCTTTTGCGCTGGCACCCGACAACCAGGTGGTTTACCATCACCTTACAGAATCGTTCCTTCTTTTTCATTGATTCTTTATGAAATCGGCAAAAAGTGGTCAAATTCACGCTTCGTGTTAAGTCAAACTGCACATAAACTGGCTTTAACGACAGCGCGGAAGGGCTTCATGAAACTCAACAACGGCTTGGGCCACCTCGGTTATTCGACCCTGGTGCACCTTGGCGACACATGGTCTGAAATGAACGCAAGCCTCCGCGAGTTCGTCCCACAGGTCAAAAAGCGGATCTCGCCGAACGAACCCTTCGCGGTTTCCCTGCGAATATCTGCTTCGTCAGCGAAAGCGCTGACGGAAAACCCTGACGAGCGTGCGTCCTTAGCCGAGTTCCTGGCGAAGGAAGACTTGTATGTCTACACAGTGAATGCCTTTCCCTACGGTCCGTTCAAGGGCGAAGTGGTGATGGAACGGGTCTACGAACCGGACTGGACCACCGATGACCGCGTCAACTACACCAATTCGATTGCCGACATTCTGGCGGAGATTTCGCCGGCTGATGTGAATCCTTCAATTCAGACTGCGCCTCTTGCGTTCAAGCCAAATGTTGCAGGAGAACCGTACATCGCTAAGTTCACGCGCAATGCTTTTCGGGTGGTGGCTCATTTGCGCAATCTCGAAGAACGCACGGGGCGCCGAGTCAAACTTGCGATCGAACCCGAGCCCGCGTGTTATCTCGAAACCACCGACGAAACAATCGAGTGGTTCACGAATCGAATCTATTCGCGCGCCGGCATCAGCGAACTCGCCGAAGTCGCCAACATTCCCTTGAGTGAAGCTGAAGGCGCTGTTCGGCGATATCTGGGAATTGTTTTTGATATCGGGCACCAGTCGGTCGGTTTCGAGAACATCACCGACTCTCTCAACAAAATAGTTGACGCCGGTATCCCAATCTTTAAACTTCAGGAAGCATCATCGCTCTGGGTTGAGGAACTCACGCACGACAAGATCGCCGCACTCAGGCGTTTCACGGACACGATCTATCTCAGCCAGACATCGCTCAAGCAAGGCGGCACGATCACCAAGTTTTTGAACCTCGGCGAAGCGCTCGACGCCTATGAGGCGAATCCAGTACCCAGTGAGATGCGCACACATTTTCACGTGCCGGTGTTCCTCGAGGAACTCGGCCCATTTCGGACGACTCGATTCGG
Source organism: Microbacteriaceae bacterium (assembly GCA_024639935.1). GTDB lineage: Bacteria > Actinomycetota > Actinomycetes > Actinomycetales > Microbacteriaceae > MWH-TA3. The sequence continues at coordinate 15,863 of JAHEFZ010000005.1, read as the reverse complement.
CGTCCAAGAAGCACTGGCAATGCACCGGGAAACTCCTTTATCGGATCACTTGGAAATCGAAACCTACACGTGGGATGTATTGCCTCCAGAGCTGAAAACCGGCGACATTATCGAGTACGTCAGTCGGGAACTTGAATTTGTTCGCAACGAATTGATCGGATAACTCGTGGTGGATAAAACTCGTGTTTCTCTCATTGGCCTTGGTTCAATGGGTACTGCGATGGCACATCGATTACTTGACCAAGGCTTCGACGTCGATATCTGGAATCGATCCGCAAAAGACATCGATGAACTTCGTGACAAGGGAGCTCGACAGGTTGAGCTGATCGAGGCGTTACGCAACGACTTCGTGATGTCGTTACTCAGTAATGATGATGCCGCATTGGACGTTTTCAGCGACGAGCGCCTCGCGACAGCTAAACCTGGCGCAATTCATATCAATATGTCAACCTTGAGCCCGGCCGCGTCGGAAACCCTCGCCTCACGTCATGACGCCCACGGGATTGGGTACATTGCGGCGCCTGTGCTTGGTCGCCCGATCGCAATCACGAGCGGCAAACTTCTTGTCGTTGCCGCCGGGAAGGCAGGGGATATCGATGCCGCCGGACATATTTTTGACAAGATCGCCGCACAGTATTGGAATGTTGGGGAAGACCATTCCAAATCCAATTTCGTCAAACTCGGCGTCAACTACAACCTGATCCATGCACTCCAGGCCATCGGGGAGTCGGTGGCATTAGTGGAATCCGCGGGAGTCGACGCCAACACTTTCATGGAAATTTTGACGCACACCGCGTTCACCGGTTCCGCGTATGTCGGGTATGGCCCGATGATTGTCAATCGTGCATACACTCCGCGCGGGTTCTCGATGGCACTCGGCCTCAAGGACGTGAAGCTCGTTGAGGATGCAGCGGCGAGCCTTGGCCTCACGCTTCCGGTTGCCACTGTGCTACACCAACTCTTTGATCAGGCACTCGTCGACCCCGACCTCAAAGACCTGGACTGGTCCGCGGTTGCCGAGTTGACACGACAAAAGAAGATTCGCTAAGTCTCGGTCGTTTACGGCAAACGCGCTGTTTTTCTGAAAGCCAAAGAGTTAAAGCCGAGCGACTTACGCTATTTTGAGTCGGGTCTTTCTCGCACGGGCGACGCTATACACGATTGCGGCAATCAGGATGAGCCCCGCCTGCAACCAGTATTGCCATTTTTGGTCGAGATCGAGGAACACAGTGGCGTTGAGGACTTGAATGAGCAATACCGAACCCATCAGCGTTCCGATGTAGGTTCCGCGTCCACCCATTAGTGAGGTTCCCCCGAGGACGACCGCGGTAATTCCGGTCAGCGTGTATGTCACACCTTGAGTAGCGTCACCGATCCCAAGTTGGACTGCGAGCAGGATCGATCCTAGGAAGACAAATAACGACGAAACAACGTAGGCCCCGATTATTGTGCGGTTGATGTTGATTCCGAGCTTCCGAGCAGACTCTTCATGTGAACCGACCGCGCGAAGATTCCATCCCCAGCGCGACTTCCGAAGCAGGTACTCCATTCCAATTGCCGCGACGACAGCGGCGACGAATACGTAAGGAATCGGACCGACCGTCGACTTCATCGACTCAGCGATTGCCTGGCTGATGAGACCGCCTGGTTCGGGGCGCAAGATGAACGCGAAACCACCGATGGCGATGTAGGTCGTGAGGGTCGCGGCAATTGCCGTGAATTTCACAAACCTGATCAAGGAACTGTTGACTAAGCCGACCACCGCTGCAACGAGCGCCATTGTGACGAGACCCATGATCACGGCAGTGAGCGGTGAATCGTCGTTCAAATAGAACGATGCGATGACCACCAAGAACCCAGCCAGAGGGCCGGTCGACAGGTCGATTCCACCCGTCATCATGACCGTTGTCTGTCCAATACCGACAAAAGCAAGCACACTGACGAGGAGCAACATCGATTTGATGTTGAAATCCCCCAGGTAAGTGGAGCTACCGGGCAGAATTATGGCTGCCACGGCGACCATCACCAGCGCCAACATCACGGGCGGCGCGTAGTCGCCCCGGAGGAATCGGCGAAACTTTTCGACAAACGTCTCGTTCCCCAACTTCTGTTCTCGAACTTCTCGTTCCATTCGAATAACTTTCGTGGTGGACGTAACCGCCGCTTCGATCATTGCCTCTTCGCGGTTTTCCCCATCGTGCAGGGTCTTGACGACCTGTCCACGTGACAACACGTAGACGGTGTCACAGAGACCCTCCAGTTCCTTGGCGTCTGACGATGCAACGACTACGGGGATTCCGTCCGCCGATGCCTTGCGCAGGATGTCATAGAGTTCCAAGCGCGCGCCGACGTCAACACCCTGGGTTGGCTCATCTGCGAGAATCATCACCGGGTTCGACAGCAGGGCGCGAGCCATGACGACCTTCTGTTGGTTTCCACCGGATAATGCGGAAACTGGCGCCTCGAGGCTCGGCGCCTTGATGGACAGTGAGCTGAGGGTGTCGTGGACGTCATTGACTTCCTTTGAGCGGCTCAAGAGTCCCCACTGTTTGAATCGTTTCAGCGATGACAAGGCCGAATTCTCTCGAACTGACATTCGCATCATGACACCCTCGCGCTGGCGGTCAGCCGGCATGAGAGCCGCCTTGCCGTTTAGCTGGCGTGCGGTTTTGGTTTCACCGTTGATTTCGATGGAACCCGTGAATTCTGCTTGACCGGACAACGCCTTGAGAAATTGTGACTGCCCGTTTCCGATTACGCCCGCAATTCCGATAATTTGCCCGGGAAACGATTGAATGCTGACGTCGGTAAAGCCATTGCCCGTTAAATTCGTGACCACAAGGTTTGGCTTAACACCGGACGGCTCGGGACTCTTGGCGGGGAAAGTGGATTTTAATTCACGGCCAACAATCTGAGCCAAAAGCTCTGCGTCCGTAATTTTATCGATCGGTGATGTAGCCCTGAGCAGGCCGTCGCGCAGCACCGTAACGATGTCGGCAAGTTGGCGAACTTCCGCGAGGCGGTGCGTGATGTAAATCACCGCGGTTTTCTTTGCGATTTCCTTGGCGATGAGTTGGAAGAGAATTTCTACGGAATCCTGGCCGAGTGCCGCGGTTGGCTCGTCAAGAACCAAAATTTTGGGCTCGGTGGCCAACGCCTTCGCGATTTCAAGCAAGTGTTTTTGTGCGATGGTCAAATCTTCAACGCGCAGATTGAGCGAAATTTTAAGACCCACCCGTTCGAGGATGCTCGCTCCCACGGCTTCGGGGCTGCGGCCTCGGAAAACCGAACTCGGCAACGCCACTTGGAGGTTTTCCAAGACGGTGAGGTCATTCAACACTGCGGGGTGTTGGTGAACGATTGCAATTCCAAGTTTGTTCGCCAGCGCTGGCGTGAGCGCATCAAAGCGCTCTCCGTGGACACTGAGATCGCCCTTGGACGGGGCAACGGTGCCCGAGGCGACATTCATCAGGGTCGACTTGCCCGCACCGTTTTCACCGAGAAGCGCATGAACTTCCCCGGCTTTGATCTGCAGGCTTACATCTGTCAGGGCGGGGACGCCCGAGTAATCCTTGGAGATCCCACGCAGTTCCATCACCACGTTGTCCGATTTGCTCTGAACCACTCTGCTTCTCCTGATGTATCAATTCGGTGAGATGGTGCGCTGGGCCGACTTATTTCTAAGCCGACCCAGCGCCCGTTATTACTGTTGGAGCCTATTACTGACCGAGCAGCGCCTGCTGGGCCTCGCCGCTCAGCTGAGCTGAGAGGAAGGTCCAGGGGTCGATGTCGCGGTTGCACTGCACGGGCTTGTCCGTTGACGTGGAGTCCTCGAACACCGGTCCAGCGAATGATGTCGCCGTGGGAACGACACCACCAGTTGCGAGGGCAACAGCGTGCTGAACTGCAAGACGCACGTGGTCGTTACCCGTGGCAACGGTCATCAACTTGAAGTCGGGGTTTGCGTCCTTGTTGTCTTCGTAGAAGCAACCGAGGATGTTTCCGTCAGAAGTTGCGAGTGCAGGAATCGAACGGCCACTCTTGGTGAATTCACCAAGTGACGAAACCATAACCGGACCGAAGTCGGACATGATTACGTCAATCTGGTCGTACTTTGCGATTGCGGCGGTAAGTACCTTCTGGGTGAGTGCTGCATCCCAGTTGGTAACTTCGAAGGGCTGCTCACCGATGTACTTGTAAGCGCCGGTTCCATCACCGAGAACGGATTCGAAACCTGTTCGCTCGTCGACACCCTGGCTGTTTCCAGCAGGACCTGACAAGAACAAGATGTTCGCGCCGTCGGGGAAGTTGGCCTTGACCCACTCGCCCCAGTTCTTGCCGTCGGTCACGAAGTCGCCACCAACCCAAAGGTTGAAGTCCTCGCCAGCAACGCCACCCGCGTCGACACGGTAAGGAACCGTGACAACACCAGCTGCGTAGGCGTCGCGAAGTGCAGGAAGGATTGCGGGACCTGCATCAGGGAACACGACGAGCGCCTTGACGCCCTTGGCAACCATTGCGTTGATGTCCGAGATTGCCTTGGTGGTGTCGCCCTGGCCGTCTGCGTAGAGCAGCTCGGTGACGCTCGAACACTTTGCGATCTCGTCTTGTGCCGAGGCAGTGGTGACGAGACGCCAGTTGTTTCCACCGAAACCATCGGTGAGTCCCATGGTGATTTCGGTTGGTCCACACCAGTCGGGGCGGTCGCCCGCTGCGGCGTCGGTACCGGGATCAGTTGTGGCAGTGCTTGCACAGCCCGCTAACAGCAGGGCGGCAATGGCCGCAGCAGAAAGCGCTGCAGCGACTTTACGACGACGAATCATCTATGTTTCCTCCATCTGACTGCGTGGCATCACTGTCACGCATATTGTGCTTCTAAGCCGTCGGCAAAGAAGTTTGTTGCTCCCCGCGACGTTGAGTCGACAGGAATTTTTGAAGGACAGATCTCACGCGAGACCAGTCCACGGTGTAAATTGCAACGCCGATTGCGAGCGCTGCTGCTTGAACGAGGGTGCGGATTGCAAAATTTACCCCAAGCGCAAGAACGAATTGGTCGAGTTGGGAGAGGAATACTGCGGCAATCACAGTGGCGGCGGGAAGGCCACGACCGCCTAACAGCGAAGTTCCACCGAGAACGACCACGGCGACCGACGGCAGGAGATACGCGCTACCCATAGTGCCGTTGGGTTCAGAGATAACTCCAGCGATCATAATCCCTGCAATTGCGTACAGAACTTGTGCCCACACATAGGCCATTGCTTGATGGGTCTTGATCCGTAAACCAGAGACCATTGCGACCGGGGCGCTTGCACCAATCGATTCAAATCGCCGACCCGGAACAGTTTTGCGCAAAATGAAAACGACCACCATGAGGACAGCGGTTGCGAAGAATACCGAATTCGGAATCCCGAAAGTGGACCCGCTCACGATGGACAACAGCAAGGCAGTCGTCATGCGAGGGATTCCCTGGGTTATCAGCATCACGAAGCCAAAAAGCAACGAGTTGGTTCCGAGAGTTGCAATGATCGGGTTCAATTTGAGGAAACCAACCAGGTATCCGTTGAGAATCCCAATCGCAATGGCGACAACGAGCGAGAGAATTACCGCCGGGAGAAGGCGATCGTCTTCGATTTCAGGTAGTGCCGAAACGATGACAGCCGCGAGTGAAACGGATCCTGGAACAGAAAGATCGATACCGGCCTGCTGGATGACCAGCATTTGACCGAGCCCAACGATTGCCAAAATTGCGGCGAACGGAATCATGCTGCCCAGAGGTCCTGGCGAAACACTCGACGGCGCAACGATAGCGCTGAGAACGAACAGAACCACAGTCGATACCGAAACGGTCAACAGACCTTTCGAGACCTGAAAGCGTGGACCCCTCGAGAGGGTCGCCTCACTTTGCTGTGCCATCTGCACTCCTTCGTGCCCGAGTTCAGTTCCATAGTACTGAACATGTGTTGACTGCCACTTTATAGTTCGAGCATAGTGTGTGGCAACAATTTCTGTCACACCGTTATGCCAAATTTGTTTGAGCTTCCTCCACTAAAAGCGAGACTCCCTTGATGTTAGCAAGGATATTGTCTGAACATACACGTATCCGACTCGGGCTAAATGACGGCCAAACCGTCGTTTCCGCTGCCAGGGCGCAAAGTTGAGAAGTTCTGGTATCGTTCATCTCAAGTGAACGACAGCATGAAATGGAGATGCGTAGAAATGGGCAACGATTCAACTCGCAAGGCACTCGTCGTTGGAGTCACCGGAATCTCAGGTCAAGTAATTGCCACGCAGCTGATGAATGCAGGGTGGGAAGTACACGGGTTATCGCGCCGGACAGACGGCCTGCCGGCTGGTGTTCATCACATCAAGGCTGACTTGCTCGACGCTGAAGAGGTGAAAACCGCGCTCTCGGGGCTGAAGCCGGAAATTGTATTCATGACCGCATGGATCAAAAAGGATTCGGAAGCCGAAAACATTGAAGTGAACGGCGCCACCATCCGAAATCTTCTTGCCGGACTAAAGCCAGATGGCGGCGTTCGTCACGTCGCTCTTCAGACGGGCTTGAAACACTATCTTGGACCGTTCGACAATTATGCGAACGCTGTCATGGCAGAGACTCCTTTCCACGAGGACGAACCTCGCCTCGATGTTCCGAATTTCTATTACACCCAAGAAGATGAACTGTTTGCTGCGGCACGCGACCAAGGATTCACCTGGAGTGTTCACCGCTCGCACACCATTTTTGGTTATGCCGTCGACAATGCAATGAACATGGTGCTGACTCTCTCTGTCTATGCTGAAATTCAAAAAGCACTGGGCAAACCGTTCATCTACCCTGGATCGACTCAGTCGTGGAACGGTGTGGTCGATGTGACCGATGCCGACCTGCTCGGCGAACAACTTGTCTGGGCAGCGACACACAAGGCTGGCGAAAACGAAGCGTTCAACATTGCGAACGGGGATACATTTCGGTGGCGCTGGATGTGGCCACAGATCGCAGAACACTTCGGTCTGCCCTACGAGGGCCCAAAGGAATCTCACTTCCAGCCGCTCGAAGAGCAAATGAAGGACGCTGCACCGGTTTGGGAAGAGATCGCCCAAAAGCACAATCTTGCCGTTTCCGATGTGACCAAACTTGCCTCATGGTGGCACAGCGACAGTGACCTCGGTCGCCAGATTGAGTGCTTCACGGACATGACGAAGTCACGCGAAGCAGGCTTCTTGAATTTCCGGTCCAGCCCCAAGAGCTTCTTCTCAAACGTTGAAGCCTATCGCAAAGCCAACATTCTTCCCCAATAGACAGAAGTACCTCTCTTCCGAATGAAATGAAAAGTGGGGCCGCCAGAAATGGCGGCCCCACCTTCGCGTCCTTGTTAGATGCTTGCGTTCAATTCGATGTGAGCTTTGATGTTGTTCATCGGGTGTTGCGCTGCGTCGACGGCGCCGAGGGCGTCATCGATGGCAAACCGGGCGGTGACAAGAGGCGAGAGATCGATGTTCTTTGTCGACATGAAGCGAATTGTCTCTTCCCAGACGCCGGGCGAACCGATTGAACCGGTGATGGTGAGTTCCTTGGATTGAATCAATCCGAGCTGCGCCGGCGCCGACTTGCCGACATCGATGCCGATGTAAGCGATGCGTCCCTTGAAGCCCGCGAGCTCGAGTGCGGTTGCCATCACGTCGGGGCGACCCGTTGCTTCGACGACAACGTTGGCTCCTCGGCCACCGGTGTCTTTGTCAAGGACCGCTGCGATTTCGTCCGGCGTACACACGATGTCTGCGCCGAGTTCGCGTGCCGCCTTCTGACGAAAATCAACGGGTTCAACAACAATCGTTCGCGCACCCAACGCTTTTGACGCGGCGGTTACCGCGAGTCCAATCGGGCCAGCACCGAGCACCACGAGAGTATCGCTTGCGTTCACGTTGCCAACGCGCATCAATGCGTAATACGCAACACTGAATGGCTCGACGAGAGCGCCATTATTCCACGAGATATTCGTGGGAATTTTATGCAGCCAGGAGGCCTTCGTAATGAAGAATTCCGCCGCCGCACCACTTATCGAAAAGCCAAAGTGGTCGTCCCCAATGACACAATCGCCAACAACGTGGTCCCCTTTCGCGAAATTCGCTACTTTTGCGCCGACCTTCATCACTTCGCCAGACCATTCGTGTCCTGGGATAATCGGGTAGCTGAAAGGAATGATGTAGCGCCCTTCCAGTAACTCAATGTCTGAGTGGCAAACCCCCACCGCTCGAGACGCGATTAAAACTTCATCGTCCGCAATGTCGGGAACAGCAAGTTCGTTGACTTCGGCTTTACCTTCTGAGACAAACTGCAGAGCCTTCATGATTAGTGTCCCCTCACTAGTACTTTGGTTTCGGTTCCGGTTGGCGATACAAGTTCTTCGAAGCCTTTTGTCACGATGTCGTCCATATTGATTTTCGAGCTCACAACCTTTTCAACCTGGAGTCCGCGTCGACCGATCAAGTCGATGATTCGTGGCCAGTCCGTTACCGGGTAGCACCAGGTCCCCGTGTACGTAATTTCGCGCTCGGCAAGTTCCATCGGCTCGATTGACGCAGGCTTCGTGTGCAACCCAGTCTGAACCACGTATCCACCCGAGCGAACGGCTTTGATTGCTGTCTGCAGTGCCCGTTCGTTCCCCGAACATTCGATGACGGCGTCAACGCCGATACCGCCGGTGGCATCTTTCAACGCGGCGATGACGTCGTCTTTGGTCGGGTCCAGCAGTGTCGCAACGCCAAGGTCATTCATCATCTTTTGACGGTTTGGGTTGAGCTCTGAAACGTAGACGCGTGCTCCGAGATTTTCGGCGTAGAGCGCTGCCAGTGCGCCGATCGGACCCGCGCCCGTGATGAGAATCGTATCTCCCGGGCGAACATTTCCGCGGTCGACACCGTAGGCAGCTACCGCGGTTGGCTCAACGAGTGCACCGGCGACGTCCGAAACGTTGTCGTGCAAGGTGAAGACGTTGGCGGCTGGAACGACCGCTTGTTCTGCGATGCCGCCCCATTCGCAGCTCAAACCAATACACGCCATTGAGGTGCAGAGGTGGTTGTCGCCGCGCGAACAGAAGTAGCACACGCCACAGGACAACAACGGCATCGCCGAAACACGATCGCCAACCTTTACATTGGTCACTCCCTTGCCAACTTCCAAGACTTCGGCAGAGAACTCGTGACCAAGAATCTGAGGCAGGATCGAGCCATTGAGCTTGTGTGGCTGAGACGGAATCACAATCGGCCCCATTGCGTATTCGTGCACATCCGTGCCACAGATTCCACACCAAAAAGGTTTGAGCCGTACTTCGCCAACGCCTACCGACTGGGGTTCAGCCACGTTGTCAACGCGGATGTCTTTCGCTCCGTAAAAGATTGCTGCCTTCATTGTTGCTCCTTAGTATTTCCGTGTTCAACGCGATGGATCGAAAAGGACTTTGCCCTGAATTTTGCCCGTGCCGAGAAGCTCAAGTTGAGTGCTTATTTCTGAGAGCGGATAGACGCCCTCAATCAACTCTGCAGCCAATGTTGTTGCACCCAAAATTTCGAGTGCTGGTCCGAGGTCTTGATCGCAGACATGGGCGAGGGTGGTTCGGATGTTGATTTCGCTCATGACAATCTTGTGCACATCAATTTCTTGTTTGGTTGAGGGCAAACCAACCTGCAATATGTTGCCACCTCGCTTGACCAAGCCAATGGCGAATTGAAGCTGGCCGGGTGCACCGCTGGCCTCGATGATCACATCAATTCCTGCGTTGCCAAAGATTTTCGCGATGTCCGCTTCAGCGTTTTCGCCGACTTCAACGGTGTGATCCGCCCCGAGCCTGGCCGCGCGCTCTAGCCGGCTCCCGCCGAAATCGAGCACGGTTACCTCTGCCGAAAAAAGTTTTTTCAGTCCAGCCAAGACGAATGTTCCGATTGCGCCGGCGCCAATCAGCAACACCTTGTCGCCATCGCGGACGCCGGCACGTCGCGCGGCATGCAAGCCAACCGCAAGTGGTTGCGCAATTCCGGCGGCATCCAAACTTAGCTCTTCAGGAATTTTCACCAGTGTGCTGGTTGGAACGGCAACGTATTCTGCCATTCCGCCATCGCGGTTCAAACCAAGCGTCACGTATTTTTCGCACAAATTCGTGCGCATTTCCGCGCACCGCGTGCATTTTCCACACGAAATTCCAGCCCCCGAAGCCACCCGATCACCGGTCGCGAATCCGGACGATGCGTCAACATCGCCAACAATTTCGCCAATAAACTCGTGCCCCAGAATCATGGGGCCTTCGTGGCCGCTCACGGGGTGCCGAGTTTGCGTGGCAAAAATTTTGGGACCCGATTTGAATTCCGATGCGTCGGTTCCGCACATTCCCGAGCGTAGGACCTTGAGCAACACCTCGCCGGACGACGGTACGGGCACATCGCGCTCTTCGATGCGAACATCACCCGCTGCGTGGTAAACGGCGGCTTTCATTTTTCCCATCAGTATCGCTACGCTTTTTGACCGCGACCGGCAACGGTGTTGAGGTGTGATTGAGAATCACGTTCGAGTGGAAGTGGGCCACCCACCGAGTAGTAGCGTTGCCCAGCAACCAGGAGATCCTCGGCAGGGAACTTAGTGATCACTTGGCATCCCGTGGCGGTGACAACGACTTCCTCTTCGATTCGAGCGGCGCCCCAGCCGTCAGATGATGGCCAGTAGGTTTCCAGCGCAAAAACCATTCCTTCGTGAAGAACTTCGGGGTGATCGAACGAGACGAGGCGAGAGAAAATGGGCTTTTCCCAGATCGACAGACCGACACCGTGGCCGTATTGCAATGCAAAGGCGGCCTCTTCATTCGCAAAGCCGAACTCTTCTGCCTTGGGCCACACGGCAACGATGTCTGCTGTCGTTGCACCCGGGCGAACCAACGCGATGGCGCGGTCCATGTATTCGCGGGCGCGTTTGTATGCGTCGTGCTGCGCGGTGCTCGCAGAACCAACCGCAAAGGTGCGGTAGTAGCAGGTGCGGTAGCCCTGATAGCTGTGCAAGATATCAAAGAACGCTGGGTCTCCAGGTCGAATCAAGCGGTCTGAATACACGTGTGGGTGAGGTGAACAGCGTTCGCCAGAAATAGCGTTGACGCCCTCGACGTATTCGGATCCAAGATCGTAGAGAACTTTAGAGACCAGTCCAACCGCCTCGTTCTCTCGAACGCCGGGTCGAAGAAACTCGTAAAGCTTCTCGTAGGCGGCATCCACCATCGATGCAGCCTGGGTAAGCAAACCGATTTCTTCGCTGGTCTTGATAGCGCGAGCGTTCAAAAAGATCTGCTGGCCATCAACGACGGTGATGCCGGCGCGCTGAAGCGCAAACAGAATCGGAAGTTCAACAATGTCGATTCCCAAAGGTTCATTGAGCAAACCAAACTTTTCAAGTTCCCGCTTGATTTTTGCGGCGACTTCGTCGGCAATTCCCGCGTCGGGGTTGAACGCCCCCCGAAGAGTAGAAATCCCGGCGCGTGCACCCGATTCCGCGCGTGGCTTTACCGCCCCATGGTGAGGGGCATGCGGGTCGGCGTCTGCTTCAGCAGTCGTGGTGGCGAGCCACGGGTTGTACAACTGGTGATGTTTTGCGGCAGAGCCAAAGTCCCACACGATCGGATCGGATTTTCGAGTAACCAGAGCGAAACGGATCGCTTTGTCAATCGCCCAGGTTCCGATGTGGGTCGATGACATGTATCGAATGTTTGCAAAATCAAACGCCAACAACGCACCGACGTCAGACTTTTCGAGTTCAGCCTTCAATTTGACAAGTCGATCAGAGCGAAGCTTGTCAAAATCCAAACGCTGTTCCCAGTCGACCTGGTTGGTTCCGAATGTTGCCGTTGTCATGATGTACCTTTCGTTGAGGACTAAGTTCTGGCTAGACCAGAATCATTCCGCCGTCTATTGCCATTGTTTGTCCCGTGACGTAATCAGAATCGCTACTGGCGAGGAACAACGCCGTTGGGACGATATCGTCCGGTTGTGCGGCTCGGCCTACGAGAATTCCCGCCGCCATGGAGTCGAAACCCGAATCGCCTTCGCCAATTTCTTCTAGGTCTTTGTCCAGCGCGGTCCACAGAGGTGTCTGAACCACCCCGGGCGAGAAGGCGTTCACGGTGATGTTGTGTTCGGCGAGTGCCCGTGCAGCTGCTTGGGTGATGGAAATGACGGCGGCCTTGGACGCACTGTATGGTGCAAAACTCGGAAAACCCGATCGACCAGCGATCGAGGCGGTGTTGACTACCTTCCCGCCGGTGCCTTGGCGAATGAATTGTTTCGCCGCTTCTTGTGTACCGACAAAAACAGCCAAGGCATTGACATTCATGATTGCGGTGAAATTCTCTTCGGTCACATCCAGAAACTTCATCGGCTTGTTGAACCCAGCGTTATTGAAGTAGCAATCCAATTTTCCGAATTCCTGCACCGCTCGTTCAACGCCAGCCGTGACTGATTCACGCTTTGTGACATCAACATTCACGGCGATGGCCTTACCTCCGGACTGGGAGATAGCATCGGCGGCCTTTTGAGCGTTGTCGAGATTGACATCGGCGATGACGAGGTTAGCGCCTTCAGCGGCCAAGCCTGTCGAGATACCCAAACCAATACCCGAAGCTCCACCAGTGACAATCACGGTGCGCCCAGCCATTCGCGATCCCATCATGTCCTCCTTGACATGTCGCCCCATTCTGGAACTTTTGTGTGTGTTTAGTCTAGATGAACAAACACGGTGTCCACAACACTCCAGATTTCTCGAATTTGCGGCGACGGAATCGCTCTTTCTGGCTTGTGGTCTCTCGATTACTGGTCCATGGCGCGTCGACGGAGGTATGGACCGTACTGCTTTGTCACATCATTAAGTCCGACCAGTGTGAACACCGTGACCGTCGTGTTGACTGGCGCTTTATCTCGTGATGTAGTGAAAATCTTTGTCCGCAGGGCGCTCGCCGTAGGAACTTTGCACAGGTTGGCGCATCATTCACAGTAATTTCCTGGAGATCGTCATTCTGGCTGAATGATCAATACATTCACTCCACCCAATACAAGTACATGTGAACGCGGTGCTGCCACCGCGGAATACGCCATCGCGACGGTCGCTGCCGCGGGATTTGCGGGCCTGCTCGCCGTCGTTCTCAAGAGCAATCCGGTGCAAAACCTTCTGACCGACCTCATCAGCGGTGCTCTGTCGATCGTCACGTGACGAGCGCGGGCTCGTTACCGCTGAACTTGCTATCGCCATTCCCAGTCTGCTAATCGTTGTCGGACTCGTTCTCGGTGCGATTCGATGGTCAATGGACGCTATCTCGGCGACATCGGTTGCCGCCGAGACCGCCCGAAAAATTGTTCGCGGAGAGCCAGAGAGGGCAAGCGTGTCGGCATCGGAAGAAATCGTTCCGTCCGGGGACTGGTCCGTTCGTCGCGAGCCTCTCGAGGTCTGTGTGGACGTCTGGCTTCCGCCGCCGCTCCCGCTGATGGGAAATGTCACGGTGACACAGTGCGCTCCTCGCTAGATCGCGGCTCTGGCAGCGTGACCTCACTCGTCATGTTCGGGGCGGTGGTGTTACTTGGCTTGGGAGGGCTAGGAGGCGCGGCGGTGATTCTTCGCGTGACGGACGCGATTCGAAACGCGGAACTCACCGCATCGGCGGTTGCCACTCGTGCCTTGGCGGGGAACACGACCCCGTGTGAGCCGGAATTTCCAGCCCAGAATTCCTGTGGCGTAACGGATGGCGTCGCGACGGTTCAGATCACGATTGACGGAGTCACCGCATCGGCCGTCGCGGGACCGGACCGTTAGCGATCGTCGGTTGCCGTGAGTCGCTGCGCAAGATAAATAGGCACAATCGCAATGAGGATCATGACGACGGCCACCACTGCGACGATGGGCGCTTGATTCGGGCGGAACATATTATCGAGGATGAAAATCGGTAGTGTCTGAACACCGCTACCGGCGGTAAACGTAGTGACGATGATCTCGTCGAACGAGAGCGCGAACGACAGCAATCCGCCGGCAAAGAGGGCCGAGCGAATTTGTGGGAATGTCACGAGTCGAAATGTTGTCCAGATTCCCGCACCAAGGTCGCTGGACGCTTCCTCCAGCGAAGTCCCGACCCGGCGCAAACGAGCAAAGACATTGTTGAAAACCGTCACGACACAGAATGTTGCGTGGGCGACGATGATTGTGAACCAGCCCAACTGCATGTCGAGCATCGTCCGGAAGGCATTGTTGAGAGCGATTCCGGTGACGATTCCAGGAAGTGCGATCGGAAGAACGACGAGAAGATTGACAGTCGACTTGCCGAAAAAATCAAAGCGATGAAGCGCGAAGGAGAGTGCCGTTCCGAGCAATAGGGCAATCACCGTCGATACCGCGGCGACGACGAGCGACGTTGATATCGCAGTCAACGCACCCGCATTGGTCAACGCCTTACCCCACCACTCTGTGGTCAAGCCGGGCGGCGGCCACGACAATGTTCTACTCGTCGAAAATGAATTGAGAACAACAACGAGAATCGGGACGTAGATGAAGGCGAGCGTCAACGCCGTGGTAACCCACAAAACAATTTTGGATGACAGCGACAGTCTCATTTGTGTCTCACAGGCTGTTGAGGGCGCCTGTGCGACGAACGACCCCGAGGTAGATGAAAATGATGGCAAGAGGAATGAGCGAAATCGCGGCGGCAAGGGGCAGGTTATTGGCAACGCCGACATTCGAGTAGACGAGCGTTCCCAGCATCTGCGTTGCCCCACCCACAATTTTGACGGCGATGTAGTCGCCGAGCGTCAGCGAAAAGCTAAAAATGCTTCCCGCAACAATCCCGGGAAAGATCAGCGGCAGAACGATGTGTCGAAAGGTTGACCCCGTCTTGGCGCCGAGGTCACTTGACGCATCGAGAAGTGAATCGGGGACGCGTTCGAGCGCCGTGTAGATGGGCAGAATGACGAAGGGGAGCCAAAGATACGCCAGCGTCAGGACGGCACCGTCGAAACCGTATCCGGGGGACGAACCTCCCAGAGGTCCGACAATCCAATCGATGATTCCGTCTTGAGCCAGGATGCTTCGCCAGGCATACGCCTTGACGAGGTAGGACGCCCAAAGGGGCATGAGGATCGCGATAACCAGCGCGCGCCGAGCGGTCCGACTAGCAACTTTTGCCATGAAGAAGGCGATGGGCAGGGCGATGACGATATCGATGGCTGTCACGAGGAGGGCCGCACCAACAGTTCGGAGCGTGACCGCGTGATAAAGCGCGTCACCGACCACCTTGGTGATGTTGTTGACGTTCCAGTCGAGGAGGATCTCGCCGGTGAAGGAATCGACGGTCCAGAACGCCGTGATGAGAAGCGCGACTAGTGCGGCGATGTAGACAAGTCCGAGCCAGAACAGTGGTGCTGAAAGCAGCAACGCCAAACGAACCTTGGCGTGACGATAGAGAAAGACGGAGCCCCGCCGGGCCAGGGAGGCGCGCAATGGCGACTCCCCGACCCGTTCGGGTGCAGACGAGGACACGGTGGTCATGTCTTACTCCTTGGGCTAGCTAGCCCTTGATTTCCTGCCAGGCCTGAGTCCAGGCGGGGTAGTCCATACAGACGGCATCGGTGCGACCGTCGAGGCACTCGGCCGTCGGGGTCGTCCAGTACCAGAGCTGTGCGGCGTACGCGGCGTCACCAGCGTGGAACGCCTCGCAGTCCGTCCGGAAGTCACACGCGGCATCGCTCGACGGAGCTTCACCGAAGTAGCCGGTTGCCAGTGCATTGGTTTCCGGGTCCGCCATGTGCTCGAGCCAGAGGTAGGCACACGTGGGAGCTTCGGTGGTCGACGAGAT
>JAHEFZ010000014.1 GCA_024639935.1 Microbacteriaceae bacterium | reverse complement strand
GGTTGTCCGCTGTGTCCCCCAGCCATTCGATGACCGCGCGATTCATCCAGCGTTCGGACAACTCTTTGATGTACGCAACCGCCTCGGGCCGAAGTCGGGCCTGTTTGACGTTCGGTCCGTTAAGAGTTGTCAGCTGGTTTGCATCGGGCGAGATTTGTTGCTCGCGCACCACCGCCATCATCGCGTTCATGATCGGTTCGTCGTTCGATCGGGACGACAGCCGCGACGTGAACTCTGCCATGTAATCCTCGATGCCGGGAAACAGCAGAGCTTCCTTGGTTCGGACGTGGTTAAACAGAGTCCGTCGTGAGATGCCCGCTCGGTCGGCGATTGAGCTCATGGTCGTCGCGTCGTAGCCGTCGCGCTCGAAGAGTTCCCACGCTGCACGAATGAGCGCGTCCGAGTCGATGACGGGCTTGCGGCCCGCTCGCGAGGTGACGGCTTCGGTGCTCATACGAACTAGGTTAACTCAATTTGACTAATTTTTGCACCAATGCAATACTTATTTACACTAGTGCAATAATAACTTCGTTGACAGGATCTCGATGTCGCAACTCCTCTACCGCCTCGGTCAATTCGCAAGTCGTCGAGCATGGACGGTCATCGTCGGATGGTTCGCCATTTTGGGTATCGCCGGTGCACTCGCCGCGACTTCCGGCGGCGTCTTCACCACGGCCATGACGATTGATGGGGTTCCCGCGCAAAAGACGATCGACAAGCTGCAGTCGTCGTTCCCTGATGCGAGCCGTGGCACCGGTCAAGTAATTTTCCACACCGCGAACGGAACCGCCTTCACGGAGGCCGAAAAGGCGACAATCGCCACGGCGCTCAGCACAGTCGATGGGCTTCCCGCGGTGAGCGAGACCGTAAACCCTTTTACCGCACAGGCGAAGTTGAATGACCAACGCGACGAACTCGCGCAAGCTCCCGACAAGATAGCGGCCGCGCAGGCGAAGATCGATGACGGGCGTCAAAAGATAAAGGATGGACGTCAGAAGCTCGTCACGGCGGGTAAAGATCTTGAGAAGGGGATCCGCGAACTCGCGAAAAATGAGAAAGCCCTCGTGTCCGGCGAGAAAGAATTGCTGCGCCAAGAGAGCATTGCACTCGCGACCAAGAGCCACCTCGAAGGAGTAATTGCTCAACTGATTGCGTTGGGTGACGCCGCCCCCGAGAACCAGCTCGCCGAAGCTCAGGGAGGGCTCGCCCAGGTGACCGCCGGGCTCGAGGCCATCGCCGGCAAGAAGACCGAAATTGCTGCCGGTAAGAAGAAGATTCAGTCCGGCTGGTGGCAGATTGAGGTCGGCAAACGAGAAATCACGAAGGGCGAAAAGGACCTCGCAGCGGCGGAAAGCAAGCTGGACGACGGCCAGAAAGAACTGGACATCAAGGCCGCAGATATCGCCCCCGCGCAAACTCTGATCAACGCCGCGAAGGACTTCCGTCTCGTTTCCGCCGATGGCTCAACGGCGATTGCGACGATTCTCTTCGAGACGCCAATCTCTGAAGTTGAAGCCGACAACCGAATCGGCGTCGCGACTGAGCTCACCGCAATCCAATCGGACAACCTCCGCGTCGAAGTGTCGCAGGAACTCCTTCGTTCACTCGATTCACTGTTGGGCCCTGGCGAACTGATCGGTCTCGCCGTCGCCGCGGTGACACTGTTCGTGATGCTCGGAACACTGATCGGAGCGGGACTTCCCGTGCTCGGTGCACTGATCGGCGTCGGGATTTCGGGTGCGATCACATTCGCACTGTCCGCGATTTATGAATTCACGTCGACAACTCCCATCCTCGGAGTCATGCTCGGCCTCGCCGTTGGCATCGACTACGCCCTGTTCATCATCAATCGACACCGAAGCCAGCTGAAATCGGGAATGAGTGTGCGCGACTCTGCGGCTCTGGCGAATGGAACGTCAGGAAACTCGGTGGTCTTCGCGGGCTTGACCGTCGTCATCGCGCTCGCCGCACTCAATCTCACCGGCATCGGGTTCCTCGGCGTCATGGGGACGATGGGGGCGATGGCAATCGTCTTCGCGGTCCTCATCGCCCTCACGCTGACCCCGGCGCTTCTGTCGCGCATCGGAATGCGGATCTTGTCGAAGAAGGAGCGCCGTGCACTTGCCGAACGCTCCGGGTCGACGGCGCCGACCGAAACCGTCAGCACGACGCCAGTGTTCGCCACGCGCCGACCATGGGTGACGCTCGTCGCAACCGTCACACTTCTCGCAATCGCCTCGATTCCCTTTGGAAGCATGCGGCTGGGATTGCCCGACGGGAAATCCGAACCTGTGGATTCCGCAGGCTACAAGTCATACACGTTGACGTCAGAAGCGTTCGGTGAGGGAGTGAACGGGGCGTTGATTGTCGTCGCCGACGCACCAACCGCGATTCCCGCAGACGACGAGGTTGACTTCCAAGCGACGATTGTCGAGAAGTTGATGAGCGTCGACAACGTTGATGTCGCGCTGCCCGCTGGAATCTCAAGCGACCGCAAATCAGTCGTGTTCCGTGTCATCCCCACCGAGGGGCCGAACTCTGTTTCGACGGCCCAGGTCGTCACAGATGTCCGTGAGCTTGACGCGGAAATCCTCGCCGACACCGGAGCTCACGTCGAGGTGACGGGGCTCGCAGCCATCAACATCGACGTTTCCAACAAACTCGGTGAGGCCTTGCCGCTCTACCTGATCACGGTCATCGGGCTATCACTACTCCTCATGATGTTGGTGTTCCGCTCCATCGCGGTTCCCGTCATCGCCAGCCTCGGCTTCCTGCTCACCGTGTTCGCCACCCTCGGTGCGACCGTCGCGGTTTTCCAATGGGGATGGTTGAGCCAGCTGTTCGACATCCATGACCCAGCGCCGATCCTGTCGTTCTTGCCAACGATTCTCATCGGAATCCTGTTCGGCCTGGCCATGGACTACCAGTTGTTCCTCGCTTCGGGAATGCGTGAAGCGTTCGTCCACGGCAAGTCCGCGAAGGACTCCGTGAACTTCGGGATTCACCTCAGCCGTTCGGTGGTCATCGCCGCAGCCATCATCATGATCTCGGTGTTCGGTGGGTTCATTTTCAGCCACACCATGATGATCCGTCCCGTCGGTTTCGGGCTCGCTGTCGGCGTTCTGATCGATGCCTTCGTCGTGCGATTGATGCTGGTGCCCGCCGCGCTCACCCTCTTGGGTGACAAGGCGTGGTGGCTGCCCAAGTGGATCGACCGCATCCTGCCCGACGTCGACGTCGAGGGCGCAAAGCTCGAAGGGCGGCTCGCGCACTAGCGCTGTCACGCCACACTTGCGATAGTCCCATTTTGGGACTAACCTGAACTTGTGCGCGTGATAGCCGTTTCCACACTCAAGACGTATTGGGAACGACACCCCGACGCCGAACAACCACTCAAATCATGGAAGTCAGAAGCTGAGGCCGCCGAATGGAGGTCACCGGCCGATGTGAAGGATAAATATCGAAGCGCGAGTGTCCTTCAGCAAGGACGTATCGTCTTCAATATCGCAGGAAATAGACATCGACTCGTCGTGCACATAGCTTTCAACACCCAAATCGTTTTTATTAAGTTCATCGGAACGCACCTCGAATACGACAAAATCGACGCCCAAACGGTTGCACACCGAACAGACAGGAGGAGAAAATGAACATCAAGCCAATTCATGATGACGAAGATCTCGATTGCGCTCTCGACGAAATTGAAGGGTTGATGGAATCCGACCCTCAGCCCGGAACCACCGCGGGGGATCGACTGGAAATCCTGTCTACCCTCGTCGAGTCGTACGAATCCCGCCACTTCCCCATCGATGCGCCCGACCCGATTGAGGCGATCAAGTTCCGTTTGGATCAACTGGGTCTCGGCATTCGTGATCTTCAACCGGCGATCGGAACGTCAAGTCGAGTGTACGAAGTTCTTGCAGGCAGCCGCCCGCTGACAATTCGTATGATTCGCAACCTCAATGCGCAATTCAACATCCCGGCCGAGGTCCTGATTCGCGAATCAAAGAAACCTGCCGGTGAACTCGCTGTCGTTTAGAACAGCGTGCCGAGTTCGTCGCTGATGTTGTCGACCAAGGCCGCGGTTGCGAGGAAATCACTAGCGTTACCGCCGTTGTTCATGTACGCGCGCACAGCAGACTCGCCGGCAAGCGCATAAAACCACGTGCGCTCGCCGCGTTGATCGTCGTCGAGTTCATTGATCGCCTTGACCCAACTCACCGCAGATCGCATCTTTCGTTGCACGTTGGCGTCGGACATCGCCGATTGTGCCTTGGTTTCCACCAAATAGACGCGATCAGCCGTTCGCACGAGGAAGTCGGGCGAGTACTGAGCAGGCATTCCGTCGGCCTTAAGGTAGGGCCGGCGCAGGAAGTCGTGCTTGTATTCATGGATTTTCAGCAGGGCTTCAACTTTTCCGTCGTTATCCACCCATGTCATGAAGTCGCGTTCCAGTCCTCCGCCCTGTGACGGAAAAGGCAGCTTGGCGAAGATGCATTTAGTCACAGCAACAGAACTGCTCGTGCGGACGGTAATCGAATCAACTTCCGACGCATAACGAAAGAGAACCTCGGCTCCGCCAGTGGGGATGTTCTCTTGCACCTCGACGAGCACGCGACCCAACTCGCCCGAGATCTCTTCGGCCACACCGGGCACCAACAGCAAACGCCAGTTCTCGTCGGCTAGCGGGTCGAACCCGGCACCGAAGTACCGTTCGCGAATGTAGGTGTCCAGCCACCCAATCACTAATCGTTGATACGACTTCAACACTGGGTACTGGCTTACCTGGTTGTACTGCTGGCTGGTGGCCACAAATGCGCGCTGATGTGATTCCACGATTCGACTTGCCATTCGGCTGAGAAAGTCGTTGTAACCGGTCGCCGTCATCACACCGCCATGAACGCGATAATCCCCGAATTGCACACCGTTTTCGACCGCTTGGGCGGTGAAGTTGTCGCCCGTACCCACGATGGTTTTCAAATAGCCGATTTCGAACTTCGACACTTTCAACTCCAGTGGGTCAACGACGGGTGCCCGCATCTCTTCCTCTGGATCACGAATGATGATGGGAATCTCAAAGTCATACTGGCGATAACGTTCCCGAAGATCAACCTTTTCAATGTCACCCGTCACGCGGGTCACATCGTCGTCCCCGTCGTCGATGACACCCGCCGCGCCGTTCATTAATTCCTCATAGAACTCGGCGAACGCGGGGTGCTCCACCACGAACAGCATGTCGAAGTAGTTGTTCGGCTCGCGCTTGTCCCGAATCATCTTTCGGCTTTCGCGCTTGAGGTCGTCGATTGCCGCATCGCCGCGCCACATCAATCGAAGTCCACGACCGATTGTTTGCTCCAACAGAATCGATGCTTGGCTGGAACGCAACGGCACGATGACACAGATGTTGTTGACGTCGAAACCCTCTCGCAACATCAGCACACTGATGACGACCTTGGGGTCTTGATTGCGGTCCAGCGCAAATAACTTTTCCCTGACCGGTTCCCAGTCTTTCAGGCCCAATTCAGTTTTTTTGCCTGAGTGCACACTGAGGAACTCATCGTCCGACAGCCCCTCACCGCGTAAAAACTCTTCGACCAACGGCACGACGCTAGTGTCTTCAACGACGACCATCATTTTGGGAAATTTTGTCGAATCAATCTCTGCAAACCGACGGGCGAGGATTTCCAACCTCGTCAAACCCGCGCGCAGCATTGTTTTTTGACCTTCCGCCAACGACGGGTTCCCGGCCTCGTCACGAATCGCCTTGAATTCAAGAGGCAATGCAGCGATTTCCTGACGCCGATCCAACAGAAGCGTCTTCACTAGCCCCTGGGCCATCGCGCTTGGCAAATCGAAGTCGACAACGATGTGGGGGAAATACCGCTTGCTCTTGCCCGAACGGCCAGCGCCAACTTCGTTATACGGCGTTGCGGAGAAGTCCATCTGGATGAATCGGTGTTTTTTGGGTTCGGCGATGATCCGAAGGCTCTTTTGCCATTCAACTTCACTGACATCGTCACCTTTTTTCAACGAGTGAATGTGGTGCGCTTCGTCGTTGAATACGACCAGACTTGGCAAGTCTTTGAGGAATTCAAGAGCTTCGCCGCGGCGTGCGCGACGATCGAGCGTCTCTAACGAGTTCCCCGCCGCAACCCCCGGTGTCAATGGAAGCAGGTCGCCAACCATCGCCTTGATATCGATTTCCGCACCCGCATCGACGATGTCGTCGGTCTCGTCAACGAAATCGGGGTCTTCGTCACCGGTCAACAGGTGCCAGTTGGTAATGGCAATCATGCCCCCACCGGTCACCTTGCGCCCAATGTCTTTCTTCGTGACAACGGCGCCGTGGAGAAAACCGAGGAGGGTGTTCTCATAAGTGTTCGGAACGAACAAGTCCTTCATCTGGTGAATGTCGCCCGTCGAGGAATCCCGGTTGCCGTCCACCATTTTCCCTTGGAACGAATCAAGCAGTCGTTCATAGACAATCAGGCCGGGCGCGACGATGAGAAAGTTCGACGAGAAACGTTCATCGGTGGGGTCGGCAACGGCGTTTAAGTACTGCCAAATCAGTAGAGCGTTCAGCACCCACGTCTTTCCCGTTCCCGTCGCCATTTTGGCGGCATACTTCGGGTGTTTGTTTCGCGGATCGCTGACCTCGGCCAATCGGTCGCCAACAATGATTGATTCGGGTGCGATGTGCCGGTAAAGATCGGCCAATGATGTGGTGCCAAGAATTTCGTGAGCGTAGATGACTGCAAGAATCGCGTCACGTTGGCCGTGGTGAAAATTTGCTTGACGAAGTTCGCAATAGTTTTCATTGAACCAAAAACGCAGCAGTTCGCTCGTGACGGGCGTTGTCTCCGTGACAAACAATCCTTCGCCCCGGGCGACAAGGTCGTCAATCGCCGGTGCAATCTGCGCAAAGATTCCCTCCGCCAGCGGGAAGGTGTCCAGTTCCGGTGTCGTCGCCACGGGTCAGCCCTTCGCGGGAATCGTCAAAACGACTTCAGATTCAAACCCGAATACGTCAATCGCCCGAACGCACACTGTTCGTTTTCCGGTCACCTGCGGTGCGTTGATCGTTGCCAACGTCACACACCGCAACGGGTCGTTGTCCGATTCAGTGTTACTGCGGTAGTCCTGCCACAACGACCGGAACACAACACCGTCGTAGTCGGGGTCAACGGCCCAGTATTCAATGAGCGCGAGAGGCTCGCGGTTCATGACCTCCAGCAACTTGTCGCGGTCGTCGTCGCCCAGGTTGATGGCGTGGGGATCGACCAGAACATAGTTGTCAAGGACCACCTGGAAGCTGTCGTTGTCGCCGATGACTGCGGTTTCGCCGATGTGCGCTTGCAGATACTGCAAGGTCGAGAACGTTATCTTCTCACGCAGACCGTCCTTGCCCTTCTTCTTCAGTCGGTCAAGCAAGTCCGGCGGGATCACACGCACGTTCAACCGGTCATCTTTCAACCCTTCAAGTGCCTGGGCGATGTCGACCGAGAAATTCCAGCCCAGGACGGTGACTTTGTCGAAGCCACCCATCTTGGTGTCGCGTAATTGTTGCGCGCGCTTGAGGCTAGAGATGGTGGTCAGGCGTGACGGGCTGTCGACGATGACCAGTTCACCGGTATCCGCCATCCGCCCTAGATTGCCGTTCGGGTTCTCGTCGGGCGGAAGCGGCAGGGCGCCGAAAATCTCCAACACAGTGCGAGAAAGATCACCAACCTTGAACTTTTTGCCCAAAGTGCTCTTGGCCTGTTCAATCTGGTAATCGCCAATTGCTTGGTACAAGAACGGCTTCGCGTCCTGGTCAATCAGGCGTTTGCGAGAAATCATGATTGCAGGCTTACCGAGGTCGCTCCCAACCCACCGCCGGTTTTCAGACTCCGCGGCGGCTGCGGTTGTGCCGGAACCGAGGAAGAAATCGGCAACCAACCCATCGGGCGGGCACGATGACTCTATGATCCGTTTGACAAGAGCCTGATTCTTCTGTGTTGCGTAACCGACCTTCTCCCGCGAGAAGCTCATGATCTGGATCGAATCCATCCGATCGATATCTGAGGCATTCCAAGTGTCTTCAATTGGATAGCCTTGCCCAGTTGGCGGGTTTCCATCACGACGAACATAGCCGTCAGGGTACGGAATGTATTTCTTGTTGAAGAAAAACTGTTCTTTGTTTTTCACATAGAAGTAGATGTTGTCGTGATTGCGAATCCAGTTTTTTGCCGCAGATTTATAACCAGACACCCACCCGATGCGCCAGATCAATTCCCGCTGAAAATTTTGTCGCCCAAATAGCTCATCTAGCACGATTTTCACGTAATGGCCGACCGCAGGGTCAAGGTGGACATATAGCGAACCAGATTCCTTGAGTAGTTCGCGCATCAATACCAACCTCGGGACAATCATCTCCAAATATGAGCTCGTCCCATTTGCCCACGAGTCTGAATATGCAAACTGCTCTAGCGTGTTTGCCTTTTGTTCCAGCTCGACACCCGGAAGTTCAATTTTCGTGCGGTAATCAGCTTTAGAGTCAAACGGCGGGTCAATGTAAATGAGGTCGATCTTTCCACGCATTGAAGGGTGGTCGTCATCGCCCGCGAGCAGCGCAGCCATCGCCAACAGGTTGTCGCCGTAAATCAGTCGGTTGGGGTTCTCGGGCAAATCGCCGAATCCCTGGCCACCTTCAATCAACGCCGAAGTTGCCTTGGACGGCACCACCATCTCGCGGGTTTGCAGACTGATTCGACCGTCGCCTTCAATCTGTTCAAGGATGCGCTGAGCCTCTGCCTTGCCCTTTTTGATAATGTCCGGCAATTGTTCAACCAACGATTTCGCCACAGTGCAACCCTTCTTCACGCGTATATACCTCAGGTATAAACACTAGTAGCGACAGGGAACTTAGGCTGGAACGCTTGAGGTGTGATTGCCACCGCCTCTGATGCCTCTGTTCTGTTCGGCAGTCGGGTGCGCGCACGGCGAATTGAACTTGGAATCAGTCAGGAAGACGCCGCGGATTTAGCCGAAATGCATGTCAGCAATTACGGCAAGGTGGAACGTGGACTTGCAAACCCAAGCCTGCACACGATTCTGCGGATTGCGACCGCGTTGAACATCGATCCTGGTCAGCTTGTCACCGGTCTGGACGCGGACATGGTTCCAGACCGTGTACATACGGTGACGGCAGCCGACCTGATCAAGGCGCGCCAGAAATAGTCTCGTCACGTGCGCTCGCTAGGCTGAGCACATGACCCGCGCACTGATGGCAACACGCTCTGGTTCGTTAATTGTGGTGGCGACGCTTCTGTGCGCCACTCCTGCACACGCCAACGTTGGACGCGTCTCGATCACCCCGGACCCGGCGACCGTGACGCGCGGCGAGTCCACCGCACTTGAACTTCGGCTGGACGAGCCAGCCATCTGTGTCGAGGTGGACCCGTGCGAGGTCGTCATCGACCTGAGCCAGAACCTTCCGGAGGGGTTCAGTATTTCGCCGTCGATCGTGACGGTCGGCATGACCGAGTGGAATCAGGTTGTGGAATTGACGGCCACGCTCGATGACGATGCGCCGGACATCCCCGAAAACGCCTTCACCGTCGCCACTGTCGTCACCAGTGGATCTGAGTATTACAACGGCTTCGCCGTCTCGGTCGACTTCACCGTAACGGAGGACGTTGTGGAGGATTCCCCGGACGAACTCGCGGCGACCGGAGTCACCGACGAACTCGTGGTGGGTTCGGCTGTGAGCGTGTTGTTGATGGCGATTGCGTCGGTATTCATCACACGATCACGCCGACGGATGTCTCGTTAGGGTGTGCGCTTTCGCAAGGTGAACGCCCCGATCGCTAACGCCCCGATAGACACCCAGAACACGATTCCAATCTCACCCCAAATTTCTTCACTCGAACTGCCCGCGACGATGTCGTTGAGGGAACGGAGAGCGTGACTGAGCGGCATCCAATCACTAGCCGTCTGTAAGACATCCGGCATCGTGTCGATTGGTACGAAGAGTCCACCCAATAAGAGTTGTGGGAATACGAACGCCGGAAGAAATTGAATGACTTGGAATTCGGTTGCGGCAAATGCGCTCGCGAGTAATCCGAGTGCCATACCAAGAAGGGCGTTCGCGATCGCGGCAACGAAAAGCGTTGCTGGCTCATCAGGAAGCTCGAGATTGCACACATAGATTGCGAAGACGAGGGTGATTGTTGCTTGAAGCGCCGCCATCGTGCCGAACGATAACGCATATCCCGCGATGAATTCTCCTCGCTTCATCGGCGTCGTGAGGAAGCGCTCGAGCGTTCCCGACCGTCGTTCGCGAAGCGTGGTGATGGATGAGAGAAGGAACATGACCATGAAGGGGAACAACCCGACCAATCGAGGACCGATTGTGTTGAAAATCTTGTCGCTGTTGAGCATCCATGAGAAAAGTCCCGTGAGGAGTGCGGGAACAAATAACAGGAGCGCCACCGACCGGCGATCGTGACGAATCTGAGTGAGGACGCGACCGCAAATCGCTAAAGTTCGTGAGACGCTGTTCATTTCGCTCCGTCCTGTCTGGCCAGAACCAGGAACGCATCTTCCGCGGAAGTGGTCTTGGTTGACTTCTGGATTTCCGAGAGTGTGCCCTCCGCGATGATGCGACCGTCACGCATGAAAACTAATCGATCACACCGAGTTGCTTCGTCCATGACGTGGCTCGACACGAGAATTGTTTTGCCTGATTTCACGATCGCACGGAAAAGCGACCATAAGTCCTCGCGGAGCACGGGGTCAAGCCCGACGGTGGGTTCGTCGAGCACCAGGACGTCAGGATCGGCAAGGAGAGCGGTAGCGAGGGAAACACGGCTGCGCTGACCACCCGACAACGCTTCGACGCGACGTGACGCAAACTCGCCCAAGTTCACTTGTTCGAGAACGTCATCGATACGGCGCTTGTCGCACCCCAACATCGAACGCGCGTATTCGAGGTTTTGGCGAACAGTCAGGTCGTCGAAGACGCTGGCACTTTGAGTGTCGTACGCCACGCGAGTCGCGAGAGAGTTTGACCCGGCGGGGGATCCAAGAACGGTTATTGTCCCCGTGACACCGGCTTGCACGCCGACAAGTGCTCGCATCAAACTTGACTTCCCGGCCCCGCTCGGCCCGAGAAGACCGACGAGTTGACCTTGGGGAATCGTCAAATCAATCCCGTGGACAACCTCATTCTTGCCCCGCCGCACCGAGACGCCGGCAAATTCGACTGCGTTTGTCATACGGTCACCATAACCCGAGAACCCGCGAAAATGTTCAGTTTCTCGAGAGAAGCCGAGACCTTCCCCGTGCTTGCGAAGGTGATTGCCGCGCTTATGAAGACTTGGCTTCCTTCATTTTTCGCGAACCAAGGTTGAAGGTAGAGGCGAAACCGAGCAGCAAGAAGATTGCCGCTGACCAGGCTGCGAGCTTGGCGCCGTCGGTGAACGCCTCACCGGCATCGGCCTGGATTCCATCGGCGATGTCCTGCGGAACACGCTGCGCGACGAGAGCATCCGAAATTGCCGGAATGGCTGAGCCAGCAGAGTCAACGACTGCATCGACAATCACTGTCTGTTGGTCACTGGGCACGTCCGTCTCGGCGAGCTTCGCCTCAAGCGAGGACTGTGTTCCCGTGAAGAGAAGCGTTCCAAGAACGGCGATTCCCATCGCCGAACCGATCTGACGGACTGTGGACTGTGATCCCGACGCTTGACCAATCTGTTGCGGAGGAACATCGACCATGATGACTCCGGTCAGCTGTGCTGTCGCTAGTCCGATACCGATTCCATAAACAAACAGGAACGGCGCAATGACTCCCCAACCCGATTCGGGCGATGCGAAGAGCGCGACACCGGCAACACCGATGAGCTCAAGGCCGACACCAATCTGAACAGCGCGCGAAGCTGGCAAACGACCACTCAAAGCGCCACCAACTCCTGATGCGACGAAGGCGCCACCGGCTAGCCAGAGCAAAACGAGTCCCGACGAGATGGGGCTCAGTCCGATGACGTTCTGCAACCACAGCGGGATCGCGAAAAGGATTCCGAATTCACCCATCGAAATGATGGCAGCAGCGATTGAGCCGTTGCGGAAAGACGCGATGTGAAAAAGTTGGAGGTCGAGCAGCACGTTCTTGTGTTGTGCTTCACGGCGCTTCTCCCAGAAAACGAAGACAATCGTTGCGATCACTGCGATGGCGAACGAGACGGGGATAACCGAAATTCCGGTCGTCGGCCATTCGAAGTCACCGATGACGAACTGGTTCTTGGTGTTGATGTCCCACCAACCGTAGATGCGCCCCTCAATGAGCGAGAAGACGAAGGTCGAGAACATGACGACCGAGATGGCGGCACCAACGATGTCGATTCCTCCGGCACGCTGCGCGACCTTGGATTCGGCGATGAAGTACGCAAGTCCGGCGAGGATGATTACTCCGAGAGGTGCGTTGATGAAGAACGCCCAACGCCATGAGAAGTCAGTGGCAAGCCACCCGCCGAGAACCGGCCCGACGGCGACCATTCCACCGATGGTCGAACCCCAGATGGCGAATGCGATGCCGCGTTCTTTGCCCTGGAAGTTTGCGTTGACGAGCGACAGCGTTGTGGGAAGAACCATCGCGCCGCCAATCCCCTGAATGATTCGGGCGAGAATCAGCACATTCGCCGAGTCAGTGAGCCCGGCCCACATCGACGACGCAACGAAGATCGCGATACCGATCATGAGGAGAAGCTTGCGGCCGATTCGGTCAGCAAGTGAACCCCACACCAGCAACAGTGAAGCAAAGACGAGAACATAGCTCTCCTGCACCCACTGAACCTCGGTCGACGTTAATTTCAGATCGGAAATCAGCGAAGGGAAGATGGTGTTGACGATGGTGCCGTCGATGATGACCAACGAAATGGACATCGAGACAAAAATCAGACCGACCCAACGGTTTCGTGCTGTAGACACAGTTCTCAATTCTTTGTGGGGTGCTTCTCTTTGAAGTCTAGACCCGTCAGGTTTATCGAACAGCGAGCGCAACGAGTTCGCGAATGCGCTTCTCAACTGTCGGGGTCATCGCGGTCACCGCGAACGACGTCGGCCAGATTTCCCCGTCGTCGAGTGTTGCATCCTGTTGGAAACCGAACGTGCAGTAGCGAGTTTTGAACTTACCGCCGTCTTGGAAGAAACAAACGACCTTGCCGTCTTTGTAATAGGCGGGCATGCCGTACCAGGTCTTCGGCTCGAGCGACGGTTCGACTGACATCACAATTCGATGAATTGCCTCGCCAATCTCGCGATCGCCTGGCGCCATCGACGCGTATTTGTCGACGACCTCAGCCGCGTGTTGCTCTGGAGTGAACTTCTTGCGCGCCTCGGCCGCCGCGGCACGCATCGCCGCCTTCTCCTCTTTGCTGAACGCGTCACTCATGGGTGAACTCTCCTTTGATGACGAAGTACGAGCCGCGAATCTCGCCCGCAAGTTTCGATTTTTGGCGAACAAATTTGAATTTCGCCGCCAGCTCCTCGGGGATGTCCATCCCCATGCACAATTTGAATCCAACGGCGCGCTTGCCACCTTCGGCGAGCGTGTACAGAACATTTACCGCGAGACCGCTCTCGTAGAACACATGCGTCCAGCGAATTCCATCAACGACCAGCTCAGTCACTTCAAGGGGCCGAGACTGGATGACGATTTCGCGGCTCGCCAGCACACGCGTCACATACTCGACCAGTTCAGGCCGAGAGGCGGCCGGGTCCGTCGCGAAGACCGCGTTGTACTTGTTGGAGAAATAGCGCGCCTCGTTCGCCCGCAGTCCCGCGAGCGCCGCAGCGTGAGGAGAAGACTCAAGCCCCGCGGTGGACACGGTCACGAAGTCAATCGCTGAAGACATAGGCCAATAGTCCCAGAGGAACCTACTGAACGTGGTCCGGATTCATCCAGAAAAGGTCCCACAGGTGACCGTCGAGGTCCTCGAACGCCCAGCTGTACATGAAACCGATGTCTTCGGCATCGTTCACCTTGCGCCCGCCGGCAGCGAATGCCTTCTCAGCGATCTCGCGAACTTCCTCTTTCGATCCACACGACAGTGACAGAATCGCCTCCGCGGTGTCGCGGGATGCGATCTTCTTGTCGATGAAGCTCTCGAACTTTGCGTGCTCAAGAAGCATCGAGTACATGTTCTCGCCGATGATCATGCAGGTGGAGGTTTCGTCCGTGAACTGTTCGTTGAACGTGAAGCCCAGAGCAGTGAAGAACTCGACTGAATTCTTCAGATTGGCGACGGGTAGGTTCACGAACATTGCAGTGATCATGATGAAAGCCTATGCACTGGTGACCGCGAACCAGCGGCCCTCGTTGTCTTCGAATGCGAATGCGGGAACACCACCGTGGTCGCCGGGCTCCATCGCGTTCACCCCTGCCGCCGTCAGTCGGGCGTGCTCGGCACCGAGGTCGTCCGCGTGGAAGGCAATCGACGGAGTCGCGAGGTCGAGTCCGTCGGGGTTGTTCTGCATCAACGCCCGCGGGACGAGTTCAAACGAGAACTGCTGTTCTGCGAAGCCAACCTGCGTGATGGTGAAGTCGCCCGCAATTTTGCGACCCTTCTCGACCATTCCGACCTTCTCGGTCCAGAACTGAACGCATGCCTCCGCGTCCACAACGTACAGCACCACATATCCGACCCTCATGTGTGTTCCCCTCTCGTCACGCGCAGAAATCTCTCACCCGACACGTTACAGGCGACCGCCATTGAGCAGTGCTACGCGACAATACCGTTGTACGCCGACTCCATCTGCGCGAGATCAATCTTCGTCATCGCCAACATCGCCTGAGTTGCGCGGGTTGCGCCTTCTGGATCGGGGCCGGCGAGAAAATTCATCATCTGCGGTGAGGTCACTTGCCACGAAACACCGAATTTGTCCTTGAGCCAACCGCACTGGCTTTCCTCACCACCATTTGTGGTCAACGCGTCCCAATAGAAGTCGATCTGATCTTGATCGTCACACGGAATCTGGAATGACACCGCTTCTGAATGAGGGAATTGGGGACCCCCGTTGAGCGCGATGAATGGGCGACCAAAAATCCGAAAGTTGACGACGACCTCGTCTCCTCGTGAATTTCCCGGAGTATCGGTGGGGGCGAGCCAGTTGTCCGCCACACTGCTGTCTGGGAAAACCGACGTGTAAAACTCGGCAGCTTCACGAGCGTTGCCATCAAACCACAGACACGTTGTAAGTTCCATGCCGTCAGCCTACAATCGACGCCTTCGGAAAATTTTCAGGAGATCTCGTTGAGTCGTGCCGTGACCAGTTGAGAAACCAACGACTTCGGCAACGGCTTATCCACAGCAAACTGAAATGAGCTCTTAGATACGACATACCCCTCTAGAGCCTCTTCGTGAGCACTCATCACCGCGGCACTGTGAGGCGAGAAGGTCAGGTGGTTCGTGAAGGCACACAGGCCCACGACGTATTTCCCATTGAACATGAAGGCGGGAGACTTCCACGCAATCACCTGTTCAAGGTTCGGTTCAATCTCAAGAATTGTTTGCCGAACCGAAAGAAGGGTCGACCTTTTGGGTTCCGGCTGGGAATTGATGTATTCCGTGACGTCCTGTTCTGACATGACGTCAACCTACCGCGTTCCACGTTTTTGGCGCGCCTTCGCGATTTCTCGAATAGAGGTTTCCACTCAGCGGAGAATGGGGGATTCGAACCCCCGAGGGCTTGCACCCAACACGCTTTCCAAGCGTGCGCCATAGGCCACTAGGCGAATTCTCCTGAAGCCCGAAGGCAACCTGACCATTCTATCCCTGCGGGGCGCGCCCGATTCTCGTGGGCTCTGTCGTACCGCGAGAATGGAGTCATGTCCCCCAAGAAGTTGTTCATTTTTTTCGCGAGTGCCGAGGCTGTCACCTGGACGTTGCTTCTCGGAGGTCTTGCAGTTCGCGCACTTGCCGACTTCCCGCCGGCAATCATGACGGCTGTCGGCGGAATCCACGGCGCGGTGTTTCTGGGTTATGGAGTCACCGCAGCGTTGGTCGGAGTGAACCAGCGCTGGTCGTTCGGTCGAATCGTGGGCGGCATTTCCCTCGCGATCGTTCCTTACGCGACTATCCCGTTCGAACGTTCGGCAATCCGCAAAGGGCTCGTCGAAGGCGTGTGGCGAACGGCGTCTTCGAACGATCCACGCGACGCGCACTGGTTTGATCGCCTGTTCCGCTGGTTCATCGCACGCCCAGCTGTTCTCGTCATCACGATGCTTGCGGTGGTCGCCACGATTTTCACGATCCTCGTGTCACTCGGTCCGCCGACCGAGTGGTTCAACTAACTGTCGCTGGCCAGCCAATGACCACCCGAGTCGTCGTCCCCCGCGAGGTCGTCCTCACAACGCGAACCAATATCGCCGTGCGTCGAACGGTTCCCCACCGCGACCTTCGCCGAATTGGTGCCTGGATTTTCGTGGACCACTTCGGCCCGACGACCCAGACCGACGGCATGGTGGTCGCGGCACACCCGCACACCGGTCTGCAGACTGTGACGTGGCTGTTTGAGGGCCAGGTCGAACACCGGGACAGCATCGGCTCTGTCCAGGTGATTGAACCGGGCCAAGTCAACCTGATGACGGCGGGCAAAGGGATTTCGCACTCGGAAATCTCGGCGCACACCGAGGGCAACTTGCACGCCGTTCAGCTGTGGCTCGCGCTACCCGAGGCTGACCGCGACTGCACGCCGTTCTTCGAACATCGTGCTGACCTGCCCGTCGTTACTATCGACAGCGCAACCGTCACCGTCTTCGCCGGAGCACTGCTCGGCGTGATGTCCCCGGCAACGATGTTTACCGATTCGTTCGGAGCCGAAGTTCTGTTGCCCGCTGGTGAGGAAGTAACGATTCCCGTCGATCCCGATCACGAGAACGGTGTCCTCGTTGTCGAGGGCGAAGCGACCGTGAACGGCACAACCACCGCCCTCACCGAACTTGCCTTTGTCGAACCGGGAAGCGACTCGGTGACGATCACCGCAATCGGGGATGTACGGCTGGTGTTGTTGGGTGGAACCCCATTCACCGAGCGGCTCGTCATGTGGTGGAACTTCGTTGCGCGAAGCCACAACGAGATTCGTTCAATGCGCACAGACTGGGAATCACACGGCACCCGTTTCCCTGAATTCCCCGATCACATAGGCGGGCGCATCCCCGCGCCGGAACTTCCCAACGTCACCCTGCAACCCCGAGGCTAAACAATCAGGGCGCCACCCGAAGGTGACGCCCTGACCAAATAGTCGGTGACTACTTGAGGGTGACGGTTCCGCCAGCCTCTTCGAGAACGGCCTTAGCCTTCTCTGCGGTCTCCTTGT
>JAHEFZ010000012.1:9845-18020 GCA_024639935.1 Microbacteriaceae bacterium | reverse complement strand
AAGTTGGGTTGCCACGCCAGCGAGCAATACGGCGACCCCGGCTACAAGGATAAGTATCCCGATGGTGATCAAGGTCGGGTTCGCACGGCGAGGCGAGGGATTGACGACATCGGCATTCGAGCCAGAGAGCTGTCGTTCCATCTCTTCGAGTACGCGACGTTCTTCGTCAGAAAAAGCCATCTTCACTCCTTCACTTATTAACAGTGTAGAACGCGCTTCGCTAGTGTGGAACCGTGAGCCCTCCATTATCTTTCATCGACCGCGTTGCCGAAAATTTGCACAAAGTCGTCGCACGGTCGCATCGTGAAATCCCCGAGATTGCGGCCGACGCCGACGCCCTCACTTCGGTATCCGAATCGTTTCTCCACGGTGGGAAACGATTTCGCGCGCGCCTTGCCTATTGGGGTTGGCGCGCAGCCGTGACTTTCGGCGACGTGTCCGTCGACCCCGATAAACACCCCGAACTGCATCGGGTCGTTGGTCTCGCAACCGGACTGGAACTGTTTCACGCAGCCGCCCTAGTCCATGACGACATCATCGACAACAGCGATACGCGCCGTGGTGCGACCACCGCACACCGTCAATTTGAGCGCCATCACGTCGACGGTCGGTTCTCGGGGTCAGCAACAACGTACGGCACCTCCAGTGCGATTTTGCTCGGTGATCTGCTGTTGTCGTGGGCAGACGACCAGTTTCTCGGAGCGGCGATTGGCCTGGAAGCCGACGTCAGCCACGGCTATCGCGACGAACTTCGCTTGATGCGTTCCGACGTGACTGCCGGTCAGTTCCTCGACAATCACGACACGGTTGCGTGGCGAACGATCCCCCACGAGGAATCGGTGGACCGAGCGCAGCGCGTGGTGATCTACAAATCGGCAAAGTACAGCGTCGAAGCACCCTTGATTCTCGGCGCAATCCTCGGCGGTGCAGCGCCGGATCTGATTTCTGCTTTGAGGGGTTTCGCGCTTCCCCTCGGTTTTGCGTTTCAACTGCGCGACGACATGCTCGGCGTTTTCGGCGACGAGGTGGCAACCGGAAAGCCGGCAGGTGACGACCTTCGCGAAGGTAAACGAACCGTCATGCTGGCAATCGCACGACAAAACGTGGATGCGGCGACACTTACGGTTCTTGATGAACTTGTCGGTGACCCCAGCCTCGAACCCGTGCAAATCGAGGTGCTGAGATCGATACTTCGCACCTCGGGTGCGGTCGCACAAACAGAAGACCTCATCACACGATCACGGGAACGATCACTTCGCGCACTCGCTGAAATGGGCGTCGACGCATCGGTCGCCAAAGAACTTGGCTCGCTCGTGGAGGCCATCACGATTCGGACCGTGTGACAAGACACGCCTCCCGCACCTAACGGGTTTTAGACCTCATTCCCCGACAATTAAACGGGAAGGGGGGTTCGAAATGGTGGACAACATTCCGTCCGAATCGTTATCGCCCATTTTTGAAGGTCTGGTACCGCAATTTTCAACGGAGATGCGGCGCACCCGACGCACTCGCATCCTGGCCGTCGCTGCGAGCGCGCTACCCATCATCACTGCCTCGTGGGTTGCCGGAGCAACGACCGTGACCGAACTCGATCCGACCCAACAACCCCCGGCTCCTCCTGAACCCACACCCCAAGAACTTATGGACGCCACGAGCGTGCTCGGTCAATCGACCCACATCGTGCGGGCAGGCGAAAGCCTGAAATCGATCGCTGAAATGCACGGTATTCCGACAGCAGCCCTGCTCGCCCTGAACGGCCTTTCCTGGCAAACCGCAGTGCACGAAGGACAAGAGCTCGTCGTGAGCAAGAAGCAGCGGAAGCCCGTTAGCGAATCCAAGGGGTCACTGCCGCTCCTGGCGGAAAGTCCCGTGCTCGAGTCCGGTATCCGCGCAGATGATCGCGGCCGGATAGCGGATGGCGTCGTCGTGACCGCACTGACGGCCGAAATGACCACGAATGCCCGCATTATTATTCAGGTCGGACGTGAGCTAGGCATCCCCAACTATGGAATTGTGATCGCCCTCGCTACTGCCGCTCAAGAATCACATTTACGAAACCTCGACTTTGGCGATCGAGATTCGATCGGGCTCTTCCAGCAACGCCCCACGTCTGGTTGGGGAACCGAAAGCCAAATCCGCGATCCGCGTTACGCGGCGCGCGCGTTTTTTGGCGGACCAACGTCGATCACTCCGGGAGCGACGATTGGGTTGCTCGATGTCGAACAGTGGCAAAATATGTCGCTCACGGATGCCGCACAGGCTGTGCAGGTCAGCGCCTACCCCGAGGCGTATGCAAAGTGGGAAGTCAGTGCGTGGAACTGGCTTTTTGAACTCACGTAATTGTGACCCACGTCATCGCCGAACCGAATGACACCCGACATACACTGGAAGATATGACCTCTGAATCGAACGACCGTCTGGTCGGAAGCGTGCTCGATGGTCGCTACCGGATCGAGTCCCGAATAGCTCGAGGCGGAATGGCGAAGGTCTATCTCGCCGAGGATACGCGTCTTGAACGTCAGGTCGCCATCAAAATTATGCACGATCATCTCACGGATGACGGTGACTTCGCCGTGAAGTTTATTCGAGAAGCACGGCACACCGCCCGCCTTGCGCATCCGAACATCATGTCGGTCTTTGACCAAGGGCACGTTGATGACACCTTGTACCTCGTCATGGAATATCTGCCAGGAATGACATTGCGTGATTTGCTCAACGATTACGGCACGCTGACGATTGAACAATCTCTCGACATTACGCGGGCAGTCCTTCAAGCGCTTTCGGTGGCGCATCGCGAAGGCATATTGCACCGCGACGTGAAGCCTGAGAACGTCATACTCGTCAATGACGGTCGCATCAAAATCGGAGACTTTGGACTTGCGCGACCCGTGAACAATGCAACGGATACCGGGAAATCCCTTCTCGGCACGGTCGCCTACATCGCCCCCGAATTATTGACGCGCAGTCAGGCGGACAACCGGAGTGACCTGTATTCCGTTGGAATCATGCTGTACGAAATGTTGACGGGAGCACAACCATTTACTGGCGAGACGCCGATGCAGGTGGCCGTTCAACACGCCCAACAGCCGATGCCGTTTGCAGCGGAATCAAACCCCACCGTGAGTCGCGCTGTCGATGACATCATCCAGTGGGCGACTCAAAAGAAGCC
Organism: Microbacteriaceae bacterium; assembly: GCA_024639935.1. Lineage (GTDB taxonomy): Bacteria > Actinomycetota > Actinomycetes > Actinomycetales > Microbacteriaceae > MWH-TA3. The sequence continues at coordinate 14,851 of JAHEFZ010000012.1, read as the reverse complement.
ATCGGATCGACCCAAAGACGCTCGGTCGATGCTTGACGCACTCACGCGCGCACTTGCCGAACCTGACGACGCAGCGACGCGCGTCATCGATTCACCGACATCGTCAGCGCAATTAGAAGATTCTCGCGAGACCCAGCGTGAACTCCCCACCGTTCCTTCGGTCCCCACGAGTGACAGCCCCCTCGACCCTGACCCGCGCAAGTCGGTCCGAACGCGTGGTCGAGGCGGACGAGTGCTCTCACTCCTCATCGCCCTCGCAGTCGTTGTCGGGGGTGGCGGTTCGGTTTGGTGGTTACAGTTCGGGCCAGGGTCGCTCGCCGCCAGTGCCGTTGTGGCCGGAATGTCGGTGGACGACGCCACAACCAGCTTGACGACCGCTGGCTTTGTGGTCATTGACCCTGTTTCTGAGGAATATGACCCGGACATCCCTGAAGGAATGGTGATCGGCACATCACCTGAAATCACGTCGGGAATGCCTAAAGGGACTGAGGTGCACCTCATCGTCTCTCTCGGCCTTGAGCCGATTCCATTCCCCAGCTTCGACAACATCACTATCGTTGACTTTTCCGCTCAACTTGAGTCGTTGGGAATTGGGGTGGTCGCTACATCGAAAGAATTCGATAAGTCAATCCCAGCGGGTTACGTTATCGCTGCATCCCATTCGGACGGATCCGAAATAGTTGTCGGGGACATCCTCTATGCAGGGGATTCAGTGCTGCTCGTCGAATCGGCGGGAAGAGTTCCGTCGGTCAGTGGATTGACCGTGGCGCAAGCAACCGCCGCTCTCGAGGGCGTCGATCTCACAGTAAGCGCGCGAACCACCGAACAGTTCTCCTCGACATTTCCTTCGGGCGCCGTCATTTCTGTTGTCGCCGCCGGGGGGGTCATCCACCCGGGTGGCTCTGTGTCACTCGTCGTCTCGAAAGGTCCCGAGCTGGTCGCGGTGCCCGGCGTTGCAGGGATGACTATTGCGGCCGCAAAGACGCTACTCGAGAATCTCGGATTCGAGGTAAACGTCATTACTGAAATCCCTCAAAAGCACTGGGACAAGAGTTGGGCGGAAGCGGTTTCCACAGATCCGAACGAAGGCACTGAATCGCCGAAGGGCGCAACGATCATTCTCCAGGGGAAAATTTGACGTCAGTTGCCGAGTGGCATGAGGACAAGCCCCAGCGCTAAGCCAAACATAATGACTGCGATGACGGTGTCCAGCACCCGCCAGAACCGCGGATTCGCGACGTAGGGCGAAAGTGCCTTTGCGCCATATGCGAGTCCGAAAAACCAGGTAATGCTGGCCACAGAAGCGCCGAGCGCAAACCACCAGCGATTAGCGCCAAACTGCGCGGCAATTGCCCCAAGGAAGACGACCGTATCGAGATATACGTGTGGGTTGAGGAGGGAAAAGGTCACGGTGGCAATAACGGCCGTGCGAATCGTGCTTGGCCCCAACCCAGTGACATCCAATGATTGACCCGAGTTCGCTCTTCTCAACGACGCGATTCCGAACCACACGAGATACCCAGCCCCCAACCAACGCACGAGCCCCAAAAGGAAGGGAACGGATTCGAGAAGCGCTCCGAGTCCGGCGACCCCCAGAACAATAAGTGTGGCGTCCAGGAATGCCGAAACCATAGCGACAGGAAGCACGAACTTTCCGGCCAACCCTTGACGCAATACGAACGCGTTTTGCGCGCCGATTGCAACGATGAGAGAGAGGCCAGTCAACAGGCCGGAGACTAGTGCCGGTGTGACAGACGTCATGGCAGCCGCGCGAGTTCCTCGGCGACGAGGAAGGCGAGTTCAAGCGACTGCTTGTGATTGAGGCGAGGATCACATAACGATTCGTATCGCGAGGCGAGGGTTTCTTCATCGATCATCTCCGAACCACCCAAACACTCAGTGACATCGTCCCCCGTCAATTCGACGTGGATTCCGCCTGGGAAAGTGCCGGCAGACCGATGTGCCTCGAAAAAACCCGCGACTTCGTCGACAACATCGTCAAAACGACGCGTCTTGTATCCATTCGGGGTTGTGATTCCGTTACCGTGCATCGGGTCCGTCACCCAAACCGGAAGAGCGTCGGTTCCCTTCACTGCCTCTAAGAGCGGAGGAAGAGCGTCTCGGACAACACTCGAGCCCATTCGCGTGATGAACGTCAAGCGTCCAGGGATTCGGTTCGGGTCTAATACTTCAATTAGCCGTCGAACAACCTCAGGGGTGGTTGATGGACCCAACTTGACGCCGATCGGGTTCGAGATTCGCGAGAAGAAATCAATGTGCGCGCCATCAAGATCACGCGTGCGTTCACCAACCCACACGAAGTGGGCGGACGTGTTGTAGGGGTTCCCGGTGCGCGAATCAATCCGGGTCATCGGTCGCTCATAATCCATCAGTAGGCCTTCATGGGACGCGTAAAACTCGACACGCTTGAGAGAGTCAAAGTCGGCGCCCGCGGCCGCCATAAACTTGATGGCGCGATCGATTTCTTGGGCAAGCGTCTCGTAACGTTTGTTGGCGGGGTTTTCAGCGAAACCCTTGTTCCACGAATGCACTTCTCGAATATCAGCAAAACCACCCTGCGTGAAGGCGCGAATAAGGTTCAGCGTGGACGCAGCAGTATGGTATCCGCGCAAAATTCTGTTGGGGTCTGCTTCGCGGGAATCGGGGGTGAATTCGTACCCGTTCACAATGTCACCGCGATAGGCCGGGAGGGTCACACCATCTCGAGTTTCGGTGTCGCTTGAACGCGGCTTGGCAAACTGGCCAGCCATACGCCCCATCTTGACGATTGGCATTGAAGCTCCGTAAGTGAGTACGACAGCCATTTGCAAAATTGTCTTCACTCGGTTTCGAATCTTGTCGGCGGTCGCGCTGTCAAACGTCTCTGCGCAATCACCGCCCTGCAACAGAAATGCTTTGCCGCTCGCGACTCGGGCAAGACGATCGGTGAGTTGGTCAACTTCGCCGGCGAACACAAGAGGCGGAAGCTTCGACAATTCCGAGGTAACCCGCGCCAATTCCTCAGTGTTACCCCAAGACGGTTGCTGGTTGATTGGTAGCTCTCGCCACGCGTCGAGACCTTCTAAAACCCCAGTGGCCACGCTTACAGTCGGTTCCGTCACAATCTTCCTATCGCAGTAAAGGACTCCAGCCTACCGAACTCTAGGAAACGGACTGCCGAGCTCGGCGCGTACTCGCATACTCGTCGACGTACTCTTGCCCAGAAATGCCGACAATCTCGTGCATGATTTCGTCGGCGATCGCGCGAAGCACAAAACGATCGTGTGAATAGGCTTCAAATCTCGAGAAATCGAGTGGGCGGCCAAAAACAACGCCAATTCGCTGCACTTTGGGAATCTTGGACCCAATCGGCATGACCTTTTCCGTGTCAATCATTGCAACCGGGATTACCGGGACACCTGACTCGAGGGCCATCCGGGCGATTCCCGTTCGGCCACGGTACAAACGTCCGTCGGGACTTCGTGTTCCCTCGGGATAAATCCCCAAAAGCTTTCCCTGCGACAAGACCGCGACTCCCGTGTTCAGAGCGTCCTCGCTGGCCTTTCCTCCCGAGCGGTCAATGGGAAGCTGCCCCGACGCTAAGAAGAATTGACGAACGAACCATCCCTTGATGCCCCGTCCTGTGAAATATTCCGATTTTGCGAGGAACACAACCGGTCGACGCAACACGAGCGGAAGGAAAACGGAATCTATGAATGACAAGTGATTGCTCGCAAGAATTGCGGGCTCGGCCACGGGAACGTTTTCCGTTCCCTTGAGCCACGGTCGAAAGACTCGCAGCAGAATCGGACCGAGCACAAGGTTTTTCACAATCCAATAGAACACGACTTCAGATTAGTCACGAACAGGCAATCTGTGAAACTTTGCCACATCATGTGGCCTCGATAGGCTTGACAGAAGTTCCGAATCAAAGGAGATCCGGTGAACGAAACCTCTGTGGCAGCAATTGTTAAACACGACCCCAATGCGACGGTCAGTGATCTTCTCGAGGTTCGCTACCAGGAAACACCTCACCATCAATTATTCTCGGTACCGCGTGCAGACGGTGAATGGGATTCTGTGAAAACAGCGGACTTCCGCGCCCAGGTCGTCGCGCTGGCAAAAGGGTTCGTCGCAGCCGGACTCCAACCGGGCGCAAAGGTCGGAATCATGTGTAAGGTCCGATTCGAATGGACACTCATTGACATGGCGATTGCCTACGCCGGAGCAATTCTCGTCCCTGTCTATGAAACCTCTTCGCCCAGCCAAATCGCTTACGTTCTCGCGGACTCCGGTGCAACCTCGATGATTACCGAAGACGCAGAAATGTTTTCGCGGTTTGACGAGATTCGCGCCGACGTCCCCGCGATGGGGTCAACCTGGCGCCTAGACCTTGGCGATTTAGAGAAATTGAGTGCGTCCGGTGCAGACGTGCCCGATAAAGAAATCGAACGTCGACGAGCAATTGCAAAGGGTTCCGACATCGCGACCATTCTGTACACCTCGGGTTCCACCGGCGTACCAAAGGGTTGCATCATCACGCACGCGAATTTTGTCGACACCATTCGAAACGCAGCGAAAGAGATGAGCATGGTGGTCAACACCGAAGCTTCGACTCTGCTGTTCATTACTGCGGCCCACATCTTTGCGCGGGTTGTCAGCTTGCTCGCCATCCACACGGGGGTGCGTGTTGGACACCAGGCGGACACCAGACTTCTGTTGCCTTCACTGCAAAGTTTTCGTCCAACATTCCTACTTGCCGTGCCTCGAGTCTTTGAGAAGGTCTACAACTCGGCCGAACAAAAAGCCGAGGCGGGAGGTAAGGGCTCCATTTTCCGCCTTGCAACCGCTACCGCAATCGCCTTCTCGAAAGCGCTCGACGCGGGTCGAGTCTCACTAGTCCTTCGAGTGAAATTTGCGATCCTCGACCGACTGGTGCTCTCGAAGCTCCGAGCCGCAATGGGCGGGCGAGTCGTTTACGCCGTTAGTGGCTCGGCGCCTCTCGG
>JAHEFZ010000012.1:0-9784 GCA_024639935.1 Microbacteriaceae bacterium | reverse complement strand
ACGTATTCGCGGGTTATTGGAATAACAAAAAGGCGACCGCCGAAGCATTTGTCGACGGGTGGTACAAGACCGGCGATCTTGGCACGCTCGATGACGATGGCTACCTATGGATCACGGGACGAATCAAGGAGATAATCGTCACCGCCGGTGGAAAAAACGTCTCTCCGGCCGCCCTCGAGGACCCGATTCGCGCAAATCCACTCATTGGGCAGTGCGTGGTCGTTGGTGACAAGAAGCCCTTCGTTGCTGCGTTGGTCACTCTCGATCCTGAAATGCTCGGGCCGTGGCTTCGAAACAACAAATTGGACCCCGAGATGACGATCGACCAAGCTCGAAATAACCCTGCCGTCCTCGCCGAAGTCCAAAGCGCGATAAATCGGGCGAACGCGAAAGTCTCTCGTGCCGAATCGATCCGTAAGTTTGTGATTCTGCCGACCGAGTTCACGGAAGACAGTGGTCACTTGACTCCTAAGATGAGCATCAAGCGACACGTGATTGTTGCAGACTTTTCGGCGGAAATCGAGGAGCTGTACAGCGAAAACCTCGAGACATCGGGCATTTCGATCATCGGTTAAGTGCGAAACCAATCGGCTGCTCTAATGTCGCGCATCGCGTGGCGTTTCGCCTCCGGGGCAAGGCCTTCGATGAAGAGTTCGCCGTCAAGGTGGCCGATTTCGTGCTGGAACGCTTGGGCCAGAAGCCCATCCCCTTCCAGTTCTAGTGTTTCCCCGTTTTGATCGAAACCCGTGACGCGTGCGAATGGATACCTCAGCCGTGGAAACGTGAAGCCCGGAACGGACAGACATCCTTCGTCCGTGAGGACTGGTTCACCGCGCACCTCCGCCAACACCGGGTTCACTATGCAGCCGATTTTTCCATTGACATGAAAACTGAACGCCCTAAGGCCCACGCCAATTTGATTCGCCGCAACACCAGCTCGACCTGGAAGAGCAACCGTGTCCACAAGATCGCGGACAAGCGATTGCGTTGATGCGTCGAACCGGGCCACCGGATCCGTCGCACTGCGCAAAATAGGATCGCCAAACAGGCGAATTTCGCGAACCGGCATTACTCGTGCGCGGTTATTCCCTCGACGACGAATGCGGCGAGAAGTTCCGCAGCTTCGCGAGTGATTTTGTTCAACTTCGACCACGTGATGACTGAACCGGCCGCAATGTGCGGGTCGTAAGGAATTCGAACAACCTCACGCACGCGGGATCGGAAGTGGTTCTCAATCTCATCTAGCTTCACCAACATTGTTCCCGAGGTCGCCGTGTTAAGGGCAACGACTGAATTTCGAACGAGTTCCGCGTGCCCGTTAGATTCAAGCCATGAAAGCGTCTCCGAAGCAAGCCGTGCTTCGTCGATAGAACCGCCCGAAACAATGACGAGAGAATTTGCGCGTTGAAGAATCGGTCGCATGACCGAGTGCACGATTCCCGTACCACAGTCGGTAAGAATGACGGAATAGTAACGTGAGGCCACGTCGGCAACAACGTTGTAATCGAATTCATCGAATGCTTCAGCAAGAGTGGGATCCGGGTCTGAGGCGAGCACGTGAAGTCCGGTTGTGTCACGGCTGACAAATTCAACAAAATCGGTGAACGATCCAATCGATGGCGCTTTCAGGACGACCGAACGAATCGTGTTTTTCGTCTCTCGAGGGATTCGTTCCGCGAGAGTTCCACGGTCTGGGTTTGCGTCGATTGCGATAACGCGGTCTTCTCGATGCAACGCCATCGCCATTCCCAAAAGCGTTGTGGCGGTTGTCTTTCCAACTCCACCCTTTCGCGTAAGCACGGGCACAAATCGCGTGTCGCCATCCACGGGTGTTGCGATTCGAGAAATAAGATTTTTTCTCGCAGTCCAGTAACGCGAGTCGCCCAGATTAACGGTATGGAATGTGACTTCAAAAATTGTTCGTTGCCACCAGCCACGGGGAACTACGGGTCGATCTTTGACATCAAGAAGTCGGTCATCCGTCAACATTGACGAGGGTTCCGGAGTGCCGGACACCCCGGTGTGACGTCGCGAATACACCGCTTCACTGTCGATAGTGGTCGCCACGAGGAGAGTCGAATCTGCGGAGGCGGGGAATGCAACCGAGATACCCTCCGTCACTGCGTCAGGAATAGCCGCAGCTTCATCAACCTCAGGTAGGGGCGAAGGTTTGGCCGTGGCCGATCGAGTCGACGTCGAGGGTTTCTTGGGTTCAACCACACTGACTCCTTACATGTTTTCGTCCGTGAAGTTTTATTCTAACCGACAAGCACGACACCACGAACGGACCCCCGATTCATTCTGCGAGCATAAGTGACGTGACGGGGAGACGCTTTACCGCCTACTTGACGGCTAAAGTGGGTTTCGTGCAGGTCGTGAGCGTCAGTTCCCTTAAAGGTGGAGTCGGTAAGACCACCGTGACGCTCGGGCTTGCGTCGGCGGCATTTGCCCGAGGGCTACGCACACTTGTCATTGACATGGACCCGCAGTCGGACGTTTCGGCCGCGCTTGCGTCACGGTCAAGTCACGGTTTCTCTGTGGATTCGGTTCTCACCAACACGAGTGGATCGGTCGTCCGACAGGCCGTCGTCCCCAGTTCCTGGATTGGCCCCAATGACGTGCCCGTCCACATCATGATGGGATCACCATCCGTCTCGGCCCACGACAAACCCACACCGACAAAACAAGAACTGTGGAGACTCGAAGAGGCCCTCGCAACAATCGAATCGCAGTATGACCTCGTTCTCATAGATTGTCCCCCCTCCTTTAACGGCTTGACGCAGACGGCATGGACGGCCGCGGATTCGGTGGTGATCATCGCCGAACCGGGACTGTTTTCCGTCACCGCAGTTCATCGAACGCTTCTTGCTCTCCAGGCAATGCGACAGAAAATGTCTCCGAGACTCCGCACAGCTGGTGTCATCATTAACCGTTTTCGACCGGACAGCCCCGAACACCTGTTTCGACTTGATGAAATGACACAATTGTTCGGCGACCATATTCTGGAACCGATTCTTGATGAATCACTCACTCTTCAACAGTCAACCGGCGCCGCAACACCAATCCACCGTTGGCCGGGCGAAAACGCTCAAACGATCGCCCGCTACTTCGATCTACTCCTCGCAAAGGTTTTGATCTAAGCGCGTCGCTTGTCGTTCGCTACGACGCGCGCGCGGCGCGCTTGGCCGCAAGATCATCTGTCGACTCGCCGGCTCGAACCGCGTCGATCGTGATGAGCGTAGTTTCCACCTCGCGAAGTACTGCGCCGACCGCAATTCCAAATACTCCTTGGCCGCGATTGACAAGGTCAATTACTTCGTCGCTTGACGTGCAGAGATAAACCGAAGCCCCATCGCTCATCAAGGTCGTTCCGGCGAGGTCATCGATACCCTCGGCGTGGAGTTGGTCGACAGCGATACGAATCTGTTGCAGCGAGATCCCGGTTTCCAGAAGTCGTTTCACTAGTTTGAGAACCAAGATGTCGCGGAAGGAATACAAGCGTTGCGAACCGGAGCCCTGCGCGGGTTGGACGGTTGGGACAACAAGTTCCGTACGTGCCCAATAGTCGAGTTGGCGGTAGGTGATTCCGGCAGCCGTCGCGGCTGTGGCTCCACGGTATCCCTCGGCCGACTCGCCAGGAGATTGCGTGAGTTCACTCATCTTGGACCAACCTTCACCTTGTCATTGAACGTTAATGAATCCCACTGTATCTTTCGACCGGCAATCCCACGCGCCGCGATGGATTTTCGGCGTGTCGTCACTATCCGATCAGATCGTCGATCGACCGCATCAGTACCGCGATACGCACTTGTTCCAAATTGTGTGCGAGGTCTCGAGCAACATCGGCGGCCTTTTGTTTGCTCACTCTACTTGCACTTTTCACGATCGGAAGCACCGCACTGTGAACGATATCCGCATCCTTTTCTGCCTGTAACCGGAGCCCGCGAAGATGTCGAGGTTCGATGCCGGCTTTCTGAAGCTCAACTAACGCTTTCAATGTTTTGAGGGAATCGTCGGTATAAATCTCGGCAGCTGGAACAAGAGCCATCGAAATTGCCTCATCGAGGAGGGCCTTGGTTGCATCTGCCGATTTCAACATTTCCGACCGCGTAAATCGAACTTCGAGCGACAAAATTGAATCTACCGAGACCGTCGTGCCGCCAGGAAGAGTTGGCGCCTTACCGGCGTCGATATCCGCAAGGATGAGTTCGATTTGCTTGAGCGGTAGAAAGTAGTCGCGTTGGAGACCGAGAATGACTCGAAGGCGCTCGACATCCGCGTGGCGATAGGACCGATATCCGCTCGCGAGACGTTCCGGAGTGACGAGGTTGCTGTCGCCAAGAAACCGGATCTTCGAGCTCGTCAGGTCAGGAAACTGGATTCGTAGCTGTTGAAGCACCTGACCGATTGTCCAGCCAGTTGGGGCATCGCCGAGGCGTTGTGCAGCCACGGGCTATGCCCCAACGGGAAGATCGTGGCGCGACGGATAAAACGTCATGCGGTATTTTCCAATTTGAATTTCGGATCCGTCCTGTAACGGTCCTCCCGCGGTTCGAGATCCTTCGAGGTACGTTCCGTTCAACGAATCGAGGTCACGAATCGAAAACGCCTTTCCCTCGCGGGTGATTTGGGCGTGACGACGGGACACTGTGACGTCATCGAGGAATATGTCCGCATCAGGGTGACGGCCCGCGACAGTGACATCGGTGTCCAACAAAAACCGGGCCCCGACCGTTGGTCCACGTCGAACAATCAACAGCGCGCTTCCCGCGGGGAGTGCGGTAATTGCAGCGAGTTCATCCGCCGTGGCGTTGTCTTCGAGGGCGGCGAGGCGGGTCGCAAAGTCCTGACCAAGGTGTTCGGTGTTGTGCCGAACGTCGTCGTTGTCGCTCATTTCGCCTCCTTCGTGCCCAACTCTACTAGACCGCAGATTTAGAGGAAACCCCAGGAACCGTTGTCCGAAGTACTGCAAGATACCCAAAACCCGCGACCCAATAAATTCCGGCGCCGACTGCACCGAGCACCGTTCCAATGAATTCGAGTGGCAACGGGGCGTTCGCCCACACTGTCCCTAGTACGACAATCGGAAACGCGATGAAAAGCACAAAAGTCGCGCTCTTTCCGACAAATGTCACTTGTGGAAAATCACCAATGCGAAGACGCCGATAGAGAACGACGGACAGCAACATGATGTCGCGAGCCAAAATCACCGCAAGCAAAGGGAGAGGAATGAGCCCTCTCGCGGCTAACCCGATCACGCTGGCGGCAATGAAGAGGCGATCGGATAACGGATCAAGATACATCCCGAGACGTGTGACCTGATCAAAATTCCTCGCAATCAACCCATCGATGAAGTCGCTCGCAGTGGCGATGATGAGGACTGTCAAAGCCGCGCCGTCATCACCCGTTACGAGCAACCACAGAAAAACAGGAACCATGATGAGTCGAATGAACGAAATAGCATTGGGAGCGGTCCAGATGCGATCGATTCCTGTTCGAGCCATTGTGCGATTCTACTCCGAGCGTTGCTCACACTTCCATTGAGCGGGCGGTGGTGCGACGGTTTTTCGCCGTCCGCGTCGTCGCGACGAAAACGGACAACGTCGGGACAAGATACAGTGCCCACGTGATCAGTTCCAGAAGACTGGGATTAGCCCGATAGCTGAACAGCCCATAGAGCAACGAGCCGATGACCGTTTCTTTGCCGAGCCACGCGGTGGCGTCGTATACAGGCGCACCAGCCGGAACGAGTCCGACTTCTTGGAATTCGTGAACACCGTAGGCAAGAATTCCGGCCGCGACGATGATCAAAATCAGACTCGTCCATTGGAAGAAAACACCCAGGTTTATGCGAAGGAGGCCGCGGTAGATGATCCAACCGAGAACCGCCGCAACTCCGATTCCCACGAACGCGGTTCCCAGGGCGGGAAGGCCGTCCCCGGTCGAATTCATCGACGCCCAAATGAAGAGTGCCGTTTCAACACCCTCTCGAACAACGGCGCTGAACGCGACGACCGCAATCGTGAAACCGCCCCGGGCGAGCCCCGCTTGCATCGAGCCCTCGAGAGTTCCCTTTAAATTTCGAGCAGTCCGCGCCATCCAAAAGATCATCCAGGTCAAAAGCCCTGTCGCTACGACCGAAAGCGCACCGACAATAATCGGTTGGACCGTGTCACTCGACTCAGCGAGAACGTAAAAAATAGTTGCCCCGGTGCCCAGTGAGACGAGAACTGCCGCTCCAACTCCGGCCCAGATTTTGCTGATGAGATCTCGGCGATCAACCTTCAGCGAAAACGCGACAAGTATTCCGACGACGAGCGAGGCTTCGAGTCCTTCGCGAAGTCCGATAAGAAAATTTGCGAGCACGTTTCTCCGATTGTCATTCAGCCGAGTATTTCCCAGTGGAATGAAGTAAGGCTTACCTTACCAAATTTTTGGTTGGTTCGGGACGGGCGGTACGGTGGTGACATGCTCAATGCCCTGATAGTGATTGATGTTCAAAACGGTTTCGATGACCCTGCGTTCGGCCCGCGCAACAACCTCGACTGCGAAGATAACGTCCGCCGACTTCTCGACCACTGGAGAGGAAATGGCCAACCAGTGGTTCTCGTCCGACACGATTCGAAACATTCCGGTTCGCCACTCGAGTTCGGCCAACCCGGGAATGAACTAAAGCCGGGGATCGATGGGCAACACGACCTGTTCATCACCAAGAGCACCAACTCCGCATTTTACGGCTCACCCGACCTTGACGGATGGCTCACATCTCGAGGAGTGACACGCGTGACGATCTGTGGCATCACGACCGACCACTGCTGTTCAACCACCGCGAGAATGGCCGACAATCTGGGGTATTCGGTCGACTTTGTTCTCGATGCGACTCACACCCACGACAGAAAGGCCACTGACGGTTCTGTAATCCTCGCTGACGATGTCGCGCGGATCAATGCCGCCAGCTTGGACGGGGAGTTTGCCCGTGTCATCACAACCGCCGAAGCAGTGAAGGGCTAGGGTCAGATTATGGCAAATAAATACTCGCTCCTACTCGCGCTTGTTGCCGAGTTTCTCGGAACCATGCTCCTCGTTGGAGCACAAATCGGCACGGGATACGCGCTGACCGGCCTTGCGCAGGTGGGAATTCCCCAAATGGTTACCTTCGGAATCGCCATTGTAAGTTCCTGTGCCCTCGCAATAGCCATCACAATGGGAGGGCCGATCTCGGGCGGACACTTCAATCCGGCGGTAACAATCGCTCTCACCTTGACCAAGAACTCGGCTGTTGAACGCGCACTCCCCTACGTTGTAGCTCAACTCGCTGGTGGGTTCCTTGGAGCAGTGATTACAAACTTCTTGTGGTCAGGAACTCTCGTTTCGATGACGGTGGGAGCACCGCCCATCCCGAATCAACTCGCAAGTGAAATCCTTGCGACTGGCGTTCTTGTCGGAATCGTCATAGTCATGGTGCGTCGAAACGGTGGTCAGGGGCTCAATTGGTTGGTCCCCGCGTGGGTGGGCGCCGCGATTTTCCTCACGCCGACAGGTTGCATGGCAAACCCAGCGGTGACGTTCGGGCACATGTTCACCGACTCGTACACGAGCGTGGCGCAGGACGCCGTACCGTCGTTTATCGGAATTCAGCTGTTCGCGGCGCTCATTGTCGCCGGTGTCACAATTTTTCTCTCCCCCAAGAATGTGTCTCGGAAAGCGCGTGCCGCGACGAGGTAATACCGGAACAATCCCGCAGTCCGATTCGTTCTGTGGGCGACATCATCGGAAAGGCCGGCCAGCATGACCGAGGAAGCGCAGTACGCCGTGAGGGGGCGGCGCGACGATGTCGAGTTCCGTGACTATGAGCCGCACCTTCTTGTGAGTGTGACCGTCCCGGGCAGTTTTGAATCGGCGCCCAACAATGGGTTTTCCCCACTCGTTCGCTATATTTCGGGAGAAAATCGCAGTGGAACGAAAATTGCGATGACCGCTCCGGTTTTTCACGTTGCCAAAACGGACGACGAACACACCATCTCGTTTGTACTACCCAATGAGACCTCGGTCGCGCCGCCCCCCGCCCGTTCGGACGTGACTACGCATGCGATCTCTGCGATTACCGTCGCTGCCGTTCGGTTCACCGGCGGGTGGAGCGAGCGCCGCGCCAAGCAATATGAAACGGAATTACATCGAGCGCTCGCGTCACTGTCCGTTCGAGAGACCGGCGACGTGATGTTTGCTCGTTACGACCCGCCGTGGAAGCCCGGTTTTCTCCGCCGCAACGAGGTTCTAATTCCGGTCGATGCTGCGACTATCCCCCGGCAGTAACCTTCGCCCAGTTCGAGGTGGACGTCCCGCGAACCGCATACGAGAACACGGCGGCAACGAGACAGAGTGCCGCTCCCCCAATCCACGCAGCCGTGTAGGTACCCATCGCGTCTCGCACTAGCCCTGCCGCGGTCGCAGCAAAAGCCGCTCCGACTTGATGCGACGCGAAAACCCAACCGAACACGATGGATGCGCGGTCCCCGAAAAATTCACGACACAGCGCAATTGTGGGAGGGACTGTCGCCACCCAATCGAGACCGTACACAACGACAAACAAGACGATACTGGGATGAATATCCTTGTTCAGCAGCATCGGAAGAAATGAAAGCCCGATCCCGCGGAACGTGTAGTAGCCGACGAGCAGGTATCGCGGGTTCACGCGGTCCGTCAACCAGCCGGATGCGATTGTTCCCACAACGTCGAAAACCCCGACGACCGCAAGGAGCCCCGCCGCGGCCGTGATCGTCATTCCATGGTCGTGGGCGGAGGGCACAAAGTGAACACCGACAAGGCCGTTCGTCGTCGCCCCACAGATAGCGAATGCTGCAGCGAGAGCCCAAAAAGTTTTTGTTCGTGCGGCATCTCGCAGGGTGGTCAGTGCGAGCCGCACCGCGCCGGTTCGACGAGTTCGAGGTGGAGTTGTCCCCGGTTCGGCTCCATACGCGTCGGCACCTAGATCGTTGGGGTGATTGCGAATCGCGAAGAATACAAGCGGAACAACGGCGAGCGCCGTTGCGGCAATGACTAATGATGCTTCCCTCCAGCCAATGTTCTCGGCCATTGACGCGACTAGTGGAAGGAAGACGAGTTGCCCGGTCGCGCTTCCCGACGCGAGCACCCCCGTTACAAGGCCGCGTCGCTTGACGAACCACGTTCCGGCGATCTCCGAGACGAAGACGAGCGCCATAGAACCAGTCCCGAGACCAATCAGCAATCCCCATGTGACGAGAAGGACCCATTCCGCGTGAGCAAAGACCGTCAGACCCGAACCCGCGGCAATGAGACACAGTGCGGCCATGGTGACAGCACGGATGCCAAATCGGCTCATCAACGCCGCGGCGAACGGAGCCGTCAGTCCATAGAGCAGGATGTTGAGGCTCACCGCGACGGACATCGTCGAGATCGGCCATCCGAATTCCTCGTTGAGCGGAATCATCAGAGGCCCGGGGGCTGCCCGGAAACCCGCCGCACCCATCAACGCGATAAATGCGACAAACGCGACAAGCCAAGCGGGGTGAATTCGTCGCATCTGCCACGTCGTCACGGTGCATCCTTGGGCGTCGGGAAGAACGGTCGAGAGACTCCTCCCATTTTTTCCAATACTCGAACAACCTGGTGACTGTAGCCATACTCGTTGTCGTACCAGACGTACACGACCGCGTGATTGCCACTCGTGATGGTAGCAAGTCCGTCAACGATGCCCGCCCGTCGAGAGCCAAGGAAGTCCGTCGAGACGACTTCAGCCGATTCA
>JAHEFZ010000022.1 GCA_024639935.1 Microbacteriaceae bacterium | reverse complement strand
GAGTGGCAACGAGTCCGCTGAACAGGGTTGCGATGACGGTGATGATCCCGAGAATTCCGGATCCGAGTCGACGACGCGAAGGGGTGGTGGTCATGATGATTCCTTTGAATAGGCGTAAGTTGCAAGCGTACCCATTCTTTTTTTGAATAGATAGGGCCAATGACGGATTGACAATGAAACGACCACGCAGACCCGCCCCCACCGAACCTCATCTTTTCGACCGGTTCACGTCGGGCGTTGACCCGGCGGTGAGTCTGCAAATCGCGCACGACACCGCGACCGCCCTCGTCCATCGAATTCGCGAATCGGACGACCCGACCGTCATCGACCGCCTGCTCACATACACATCTGAGAACGGGGTCGGCGAATTGGCCGAGTTGTGGGCGGCCGCCCCAGCTCATTCACTTCCGGGCGCGTTGTGGCGGCTGTACGTCATCCACGCGAGCATCGTCAACGACGAAACCTTCGCGGCCGTCGCGTATGACACGGGGGCTGCTCTAGACGCGACCGCCGATGTCGTGGTTGCCGGGGCGCCTCAACCGACCAGTCCCGCCGACATCCGGTCCCTCGCTGATGAAATTCTTCGCGGCGCATTTCGCGGCGACATGGGTGACGCCCTTGACCGTGCAGCTGCGTACTGCAGGATCGAGGCGCGGGGTGTGACCGAGATCATCGCGAGATCGGAACTGGGTAACAGCGCGCTCCTGCAACGAGCGTTGACCCTCACCGACTTCGCGAGTGATCTTGCGGCCTGCGCCAAGCTCGATCGCGCCGGACTCCTTAGTTAGGAGTGAAACTCGATACACGGGGTTCTACCGGGCAAATAATTGAGGGTTGTTGTTCACCTTCTCTTAACCTTGAGAATCTAGTGTTCGTAGGGAGCAGTGCACCGCACTGCAATCAAAGAGTCACCAGCGAAGGACCACGTGAACGACGACAAACCGCGCTCGCTCAAAATGGTGAGCGACTCAGGCGACGTCGTCTATCGTACGGTTGCTAGAACTGGTGGAATCATTGTGCTCGTCATCATGACGGCAATCGGTGTCTTTCTGGGTTTTCGCGCCTCTCAGGCTTTAGGCGAAGCGGGACTGTCCTTCTTCTGGACTCAAGCGTGGGAACCGGACGCAAATAATTTTGGAATTGCCGCTGTATTAATCGGAACGTTCATCATCGCGTTGG
Organism: Microbacteriaceae bacterium; assembly: GCA_024639935.1. GTDB lineage: Bacteria > Actinomycetota > Actinomycetes > Actinomycetales > Microbacteriaceae > MWH-TA3. The sequence goes on along the minus strand of JAHEFZ010000022.1, from coordinate 2,979 downwards.
TCGCTGTCACGATCGCTCTTCCCTTGTCCCTTGGAACAGCGCTTTACATTTCTGAATATGCGCCCAGGGGCTTGAAGCAATCACTCATCACCCTCGTCGACTTGATGGCGGCAATTCCTTCAGTGGTTTTCGGACTGTGGGGATTCTTCTCGCTTCAGGGAAACATCATTGATATCGCAAAATGGATTTCTCGAACCTTCGGATGGATCCCGATTTTCGCCGTCGACGGCTTCTCGGACGACCCGTTGTCGAGCGACACCGTCTTTACGGCTTCATCGTTCATTGCCGGGATTGTGGTTGCACTGATGATTACTCCCATCATGACGTCGATTATGCGTGAGGTATTTTCACAAGCGCCCGTTGGCGAACGCGAAGGTGCTCTGGGGCTTGGAGCGACCATGTGGGGAATGATTCGGTCCGTGGTACTCCCTTTTGGTAAGGGTGGCATCATCGGAGGAACCATGCTCGGGCTGGGTCGAGCACTCGGTGAAACCATTGCTGTTTACATGATCATCTCGCCTGTTTTTTCAATTCAGCCGCACATCCTGCAATCCGGAGCAAGTTCGATCTCGTCGCTCATCGCGCTCAAGTACGGCGAAGCGACAACGTTTGGAATGTCCGCGCTCATGGCCGCCGGCCTGGCTCTGTTCTTTGTGACGTTGGTCGTGAACTTTGGTGCGTCGGCGATTGTCGCGCGTTCACGTTCGGGGGCGAGCAGCTGATGACCACCGTTGTAAACGTCACCACTCCTGACGAAGGCTCGAGGGACAGCCCGCGCCGAATCGGTGCGTTGCGTATTAGCGACGTTTTGTCTTTGGCGGGGGCAGTCGTCGCGTCGATATCGATGACCTCCATTATTTACGTCTACCTCGCACCGGTTGGTGGTGTGGTCGGATATTTTGCAACCGCCTACGTCCTCTTTTTAGTTGCGTACGCTCTGCTTGTGTCGTTTGACGAGAACATGACGACCGTTCGTGACCGAATGGTTCTCGTAGCTGTTCATTCGCTCGCCGCAACTGTATTTGTGACACTCGTGTTCGTCGTCGTCTTCGCTCTCATTCGCGGCGCAGAGGCACTGCCGCACCTCAATTTTTTCACACAAGACATGTCGCTCGCAGGGCCTCTTGACCCTCTGAGCGATGGTGGAATCATTCATGCCATTACGGGAACCTTGATCCAAATATCGATTGCACTGGCCATCACCATTCCACTTGGATTGACTACTGCAATCTTCTTGAACGAAATTCCTGGGGCGTTCACGCGTTTCGTTCGAACAATCGTGGAGGCCATGACGGCACTCCCGTCGATTGTTTCGGGACTCTTCATCTACGCCACCGCGATTCTGATGTTCGGATTGAATAAATCGGGGCTCGCGGCAGCTTTGGCAATCTCGGTGATGATGTTGCCGATCATGATTCGCGCCGCAGATGTTGTGCTGCGACTTGTCCCGTCGACTCTGAAAGAAGCGTCGCTCGGACTCGGAGCAAACAATTGGAACACGATGTGGCGTGTCACACTTCCCACTGCCCGTTCCGGTCTGGTCACTGCCATCATCCTCGCGACCGCTCGAGGAATCGGCGAGACCTCACCCGTATTGCTCACTTCAGGGTTCACGGCAGCGTTCAACGCAGATCCACTTCACGGACCTATGGTTTCGTTGCCCTTGGCGATCTTCCAGTTCGTCAAGTCACCCGAACCAACGATGATTGCTCGAGGTTTCGGCACGGCTGCCGTCCTGATGATCATCGTTGTGTCACTCTTCCTGGTCGCTCGCGCAATCGGTGGCCAGACGGTGGCCAAAAAGGTGAAGGCCCGTGAGCGCCGTGAGCAGTGGAAACGCGACGTCCACGACATCTTTCAAGCAATCTCAGCGTCCGTGGCAAAAACAGACGGACGAATGCGCAACAGCCTCTCATCTGCGTCGCGCCGCAAGGCCCTTTTGCGAATCCGCCAACAACTTACTTACATCCGCAGTCGCTTCCGCTCGAAGGGGAACAAACGCTAATGTCACAAACTTTCACACTCTACGTCCGAGCGATTATCGCAGCCGTCGCGATATCCGTTCTTTCTCTCGGCCCCGTAACTAGTGCTGCTGCGGTGGACTATGTGCCGATTTCAGGGGCGGGCTCATCGTGGAGCTCGAATGCACTCGACCAGTGGCGACGAAACGTCGAACAATACGGGATGCGGGTCAACTACGCCAGCACAGGTTCTTCCGATGGGCGAAACCAGTTCCGTTCGGGAACCATCGATTTTGCTGTGTCGGAAATTCCATACGGCCTTCGCGACGGGTCGGTCGTTGACGACCCGCCGTCGCGCCCCTTCGCGTACATGCCGATCGTTGCCGGTGGAACCGCGTTCATGTACAACCTCAGCGCCGGCGGAAAGCAAATCGCCAACCTGCGACTCTCGGGTCCTGTGATCGCAAAAATCTTTACCGGCGCAATCAGCGAGTGGAATGACCCGGCAATTGTTGCCGACAACCCCGGCATTGACCTTCCCGCGCGCAAAATCGTTCCCGTTGTGCGCTCTGACGGTTCCGGCTCGACCGCGCAATTCACAACATGGATGAGCAAGACGCAGGCATCGATCTGGGACGCTTATTGTCGTGCGGCGGGACGGTCAACCCCGTGTGGCGTGACATCGAACTATCCCGTTATCGCAGGAAAGGGCTTCATCGCGCAACCTAACTCACAGGGTGTGGCCGGTTATGTAGCCCAGGCTGCGAACGTTGGCACGATCACCTACGTTGAATATTCGTACGCGCTGAAGACGGGCTTCCCCGTAGCCAAAGTCCTCAACACCGCCGGATATTACGTCGAACCGACCGCGTCAAACGTTGCCGTTGGTTTGCTTGGTGCAAAAATCAACACCACTCGGGGAAACAGCTACCTCACACAGATACTTGATGGCGTGTACGCCAACGCCGACCCGAGGGCCTATCCGCTGTCGTCCTATTCGTACATGATCATTCCGACG
>JAHEFZ010000020.1 GCA_024639935.1 Microbacteriaceae bacterium | reverse complement strand
TCGAGAGACTCCTCCCATTTTTTCCAATACTCGAACAACCTGGTGGCTGTAGCCATATTCGTTGTCGTACCAGACGTACACGACCGCGTGATTGCCACTCGTGATGGTAGCAAGTCCGTCAACGATGCCCGCCCGTCGAGAGCCAAGGAAGTCCGTCGAGACGACTTCAGCCGATTCAATGTAGTCAATCTGTTGCCGAAGAGACGAGTTGAGGGAAGCGTTCCGCAGGAACTTATTAAGTTCCTCTTTTGTGACATCGCGTTCCAGTGTGAGATTCAAAATTGCCATCGAGACATCAGGAGTCGGCACCCGAATGGCATTTCCCGTCAATTTTCCTGAGAGTTCTGGTAGCGCCTTAGCGACCGCTCGCGCGGCACCGGTCTCGGTAATCACCATGTTGAGGACAGCCGAACGACCGCGACGATCACCGCTGTGGAAATTGTCGATGAGATTTTGGTCGTTCGTAAACGAATGCACCGTCTCGACATGCCCGTATGACATTCCGAATTCATCGTTGATGACTTTGAGGACGGGCGTGATGGCGTTGGTCGTGCAGGATGCAGCCGTGATAATTCGATCGTTATCCATGATCGTGTTGTCGTTTATTCCGTATACGACGTTTTTCAATGCGCCTTTTCCTGGCGCCGTGAGCAACACACGTCCCACACCCTTTGATTTCAAGTGCTGGCTCAGACCACCTTCATCACGCCAGCGGCCTGTGTTGTCGACGATCACACAGTTATCGATGCCGTAGGCCTGGTAATCCACGTCTGCTGGGTCGTTCGCGTAAATCACGTGAATCGATGTGCCGTTGGCAATTATTTTGTTGTTCGCCTCGTCAACGACAATTGACCCATTGAAAGGGCCATGAACAGAATCACGCCGAAGTAGGCTCGCCCGTTTGACGAGGTCATTGGTTCCTCCATCTCGGACGACGATTGCCCTCAGTTGCAATCCACCGATGTCCGCCGACCGCGACAATAGAATTCTCGCAACCAAGCGTCCGATTCGTCCGAATCCATAAAGAACCACATCGCGACCCTGACGGGAATTGGCCTCTTTGCCATTCGCTATACTCGCCAATTCTGAAGCCACAAACGTCTCTATCGGCGGTCTCCCCGCAGCGACGAATTCAGCACTGAGTCGAGCAACGTCGATGGATGCCGCACCAGGATTCAGCGCAGAAGTCGCTCGGACAAGCTGGGACGTGAAATCGATGCTCAGTTCTTCACCGTCGACATGCCGAGCAAATCGGTGGATTCGGACAATGTCGATGGGAGACAGGTTGAGCAGACTACGCCCATGAACAGACAGCACAATCCCGTTCTCTCGGTACAAGCGCCCGATAAAGGGGACGAGCTCTTCAGCGACTGAAACCTTTTCCGACCACTCATCGGCTGGTCGACTCTCGGGTCGGGTGTTCGTCACGGCGAAACCTTCCTATGTGCTGTTATGTAACCACTTTACCGAGCCGGCATTCATCCGAACATCGTGTACGTTCCCTCTGAGGATTTTCACAGCCACAGTGAATAAAATTTTTTCAATGAACAAATTTTTTGTAGCACTGTGTCTACCCGCGCTGTTAACACTGAGCCTCGGCGGCTGCTCGAGCGACCTGCTCGGGCTTGTCAACCAAGGCGTTGAAACGCAGGCGCAGCGTCCCACCGCGACACCCCCACCGATAGTGTCGCAATCGTTTGATGCAAACGACACCATGTTTGCTCAAATGATGATTCCGCACCACGCTCAAGCCGTGGAACTCGCAGCACTCGCCACAGCGAACACCACTACACCTGCCATCCGTGACCTCGCTGCGCGCATAGCGGGCGCTCAACAACCCGAGATCCTCTCGATGGAGGAGTGGCTCGTGGCGGCCGGGATCCCGACTGACGGACACGGCTCTCATGCAATGGCGATGCCGGGTCTCGTCAGTGACGCCGACATGGAAGCGCTCGAAAAGGCAACTAATGCCGAGTTCGATGCTCTCTTTCTTGCCCATATGATTCGTCATCACGAGGGTGCGATCGCCATGGCCACCGACGTATTAGCGACGACCAAGAATGACAATGTGCGAGCGTTGGCTAATGCGATTGTTGCGGCGCAAACTGCGGAGATCGCCGAAATGTCTGGCCTGCTCGGACCGTGACTGTAATTCGGCTAGACTAAAAAAACTGCACTCGAGATATTTCGATGTGTGCGTCGATTAACGCATCCCTCACCGCTTAGCGGTTGACATCTTTTCTTCGGCGAACGATTGTGCCATTCGGCACGCTCGCCCACTAGATCGACGGAGTCACTTCGCATCCGGTCGGTCTCCATTGAAACGGTATCCCTGTGACTATTCACACCTTCAGCACGCTCGGCGTGCCCGCCCCTCTCGTCGCGGTCCTCGCGAAAGACGGTAAACAAACGCCCTTTCCCATTCAAGTCGACACATTACCCGACACCCTCGCGGGAAGGGATGTGCTTGGTCGCGGTAAGACCGGCTCAGGAAAAACTCTCGCGTTCGCAATCCCCATGATTGCGCGACTTGGCACGGAACTTTCCGGAGGAAAGCGCCGCGCGGGCTTCCCACTTGGCTTGATCCTTGCGCCGACGCGTGAACTAGCGACTCAAATCACGGGTGCGCTACAGCCGCTTGCGGACGCCTATGGCCTTCGGTCAATGACCATCTTCGGTGGAATTTCACAGAACCGACAGGTCGCGACACTCAAGGAGGGAGTCGATATCGTCGTCGCCACTCCCGGCCGTCTCGAAGACCTGATGAAACAGGGTTTTGTCCACCTTGAGGCTGTTGAAGTGACCGTCCTCGATGAGGCCGACCACATGGCGGACCTCGGATTTTTGCCAATTGTGACTCGGATCCTCTCGGCAACCCCGGCCGGAGGGCAACGAATGCTCTTTAGCGCCACGCTCGACAACGGTGTTGACAAACTCGTCAACAAATTCCTGCAGAATCAAATTTTGCACTCGGTCGACGAAGCGAACTCGCATGTTGCCGCGATGACCCACCACGTATTCGAAGTCGCCGACGTTGACGCCAAAAACGCTCTCGTCAAGGCTCTCGCTTCGGGAACAGGCCGCCGCGTACTTTTTATGCGCACCAAGCACCACGCAAAGAAACTCGCAAAGGTTCTAATTGAGTCGGGAATACCCAGCGTCGACCTTCACGGTAATCTCTCACAGCCTCAACGAGACCGCAATCTTGAGGCTTTCAGTTCAGGCCGCGTCAAAGTACTGGTTGCAACCGACGTCGCGGCTCGTGGCGTCCATGTTGACGACATCGAACTCGTGATCCATGTCGATCCTCCGATGGAACACAAAGCGTATCTACACCGTTCGGGCCGAACCGCTCGTGCCGGCTCCGAGGGCGATGTCGTCACGATCTGCCTCCCTGCGCAGAAGAAGGATCTTGCGGCCCTTCTTCGCAAGGCTTCCATCACCGTGATACCTCAGTCCGTCACGGCGGAATCACCGTCGGTCGTAAAACTGATCGGCGAAGTCGCTCCGTATGTCAAGCCGGAACCCCGAGTTGTGCAGCAACAAGGGGGGCGTGGAAAATCGAATGGCGCGAATTCGCAGCGTTCGCGCCCGCAACGCGATCGATCCGGTCGCCCTTCCGCGACCGGCAAAGTCGGGGAACGCCCCGGTCAATCTGCGAACAATTTCCGCGGGAGCCGTAACACACAGCCAACTAGATCAATTCGCCCACAAGGCCGCTAGTCCCTTACGAAGGACTGTCGGAATTTGTGCCGAAGGTGAAGACCGAATTGTCGCGCAAATGAAGAAAGACTGACCGATACGTCAGTCTTTTTTCATGGTCGGGCTGACAGGATTTGAACCTGCGACCCCTTGACCCCCAGTCAAGTGCGCTACCAAGCTGCGCCACAGCCCGTTGCGTCAGAGCAACCTGCCTAGCCTATCAATATTATGAGGACCAATTTCAGGCCGAGACGCCCAACAGCTCTTTCACCGCGTGCTCGAACACAATGTGGTGCGCCGCAACGTCCTCCACGGTGGTAGTCGGACACATGAGCGCCATGTTGTGAAACGGTGTCAACATGATTCCGCGATTCGCGAGGTAGAGGTGCAGGAAATCCTCAAGCTCTCCGTCGGCGACGGCATTGGATTCACCGCCGTTTCGAGGAGCTGGGCTAACGAACCGGTATTCGCACCGAGCGCCCAATTGAGCGATCGACCAGGGTAGAGCGTACCTTTCGAACAGCGCGTTCATGCCGTCGGTGAACAGCGTGCACATCGCGATCATGTGCTCGAACGCAGATTCCGTTAGCACGTGTTCGAGGGTGGCCCTCATCGCAGCTACCGACAACGGGTTTCCCGCGAGGGTGCCCCCGACGCCACCCATGTCAACCAAATCGAGGTCGTCGCGCGCGAGGGCCCGAGCGGCGAAATCGGCGGAAAGTCCGTATGCCCCGGTCGGAATACCGCCCCCGATTGACTTCCCGATCACCACGATGTCAGGTTCGAGGTTCCAGGCGCGGGTTGCCCCGCCGTAGCCCGCACTAAAAGTATGTGTTTCATCGATGATGAGCAATGCGCCGAACTTCCGCGTGAGAGCGCGAACTCCGGCGTGATAGCCCTCCTCCGGGAGCACGATGCCGATATTCGTGAGCGCAGGTTCGATGAGCACCGCCGCAACATCTCCGTGAGCGAGTTGCTGCTCCAGCGCATCGAGGTCGTTAAATTCGGCCACGCGACTCGTCTCGAGAACGTCAACCGGCTCACCAACGTTCCCCGGCCGACTCATGGACATCCCCTCGGGTCCGACCACAATTAGTGACTCATCCACCGAGCCGTGATAACAGTAGGAATGAAAAAGTATTTTCGAACGACCTGTGAGTGCACGAACCAGTCGAATTACCCATCGGTTTGCGTCCGTCGCGGTGAGGGCAAAGCTCCAACGATCCATTCCGAATCGACGCGTCAATTCCGCGCCAACCCACTCCGCATCAACCGTTGGGAGCATCGTGGTCAAACCGCCCTGTTCCGAGACGTGCCGAACCACAGCAGCGGCAACCTCGGGCGCAGCGTGACCCGCCATCGCTCCCGTGTCTCCCAGTGCGAAATCGATGTAGTCGTTACCGTCAATATCGCGAATCTTGTTGCCCCGTGCGGATTCGAAATACACAGGGAAGGAACCCGCCTTCTTGTTCATCCACGTCATCGGAACCCGACCGAACAGGTGTTCCGCCGAGGCATAGGCCGCCTTGGATTTCGGGTGAGTTCTCTCGAAATCGTCACGCTCGCGAGTGAACAGTTCTTCTAGGCGATTGCGATTGATTTCGGCCATCCGTGCACTTCCTTGTGAATCGAGAATCATCCCAGACTACTGTGCGAGCTGGTTCGCAAGCATGTCGTTCAGAAGTGCCCACGATTTTCCGAATCGCGGATGAAGTTCGAACGACTCGACATCGTTTCTCCCGATCCACCGGAGATCGGTACTTTCGAGATCGTTGAATGCTGGCTCGAAATGCTCGCGCGTTTCGACGACGACGGTCGTATACGCCCAAAACCCGAGGTCGATCACATAGGTGTCGAGTGGGATGAGGAGACTCTCGGGGACCCCGGCTTCCTCGTGGGCTTCGCGCAGCGCACCGGCCGTTGCATCTTCACCAAACTTCAGTGCTCCCCCCGGAATTCCCCAGGTACCGCCGTGATGCGACCATTCGGCGCGCAACTGTAACAACACGCAGTCGGATGTGCGGTTCCAGACCAGCACTCCCGCCGCACCAAACATCCCCCAGACGCGTTCACCATTCGGGCCGTGCACCCAATTGTCACCGAAGTCGCGCTGATGCGGTGGGGGAAGGTAGTTCACTCGGCGGCGCTACTTCCGAGGTCCGCGTTTTTCGCGAACACGCATCGACACGTTGATGGGTGAACCCTCGAAGCCCCAAACCTCGCGGAGACGACGGGTGATGAACCGCCGATATTGCGGGTCAAGAAAGCCGGTGGTGAACAAGACGAACGTTGGCGGACGAGTCGACGCCTGAGTGCCAAACAAAATGCGCGGTTGCTTTCCGCCGCGAACAGGGTGGGGGTGTGCCGCCGCGAGTTCCGAGAGGAACGCATTGAGCTTTCCCGTTTGAATCCTGGTGTCCCACGACTCGAGTGCGAGTTCCAGGGCGGGCACCAACTTTTCCAGGTGGCGACCTGTCCGTGCGGATATGTTAACCCGTGGCGCCCACGCCACATGAGCCAAGTCTTGCTCGATTTCTCGTTCGAGATAACGTCGGCGGTCGTCGTCCAGTAAATCCCATTTGTTGAATGCCAAGACGAGCGAACGGCCCGATTCCAATGCCATGTCGATGATCCGGATGTCCTGTTCGCTAATTGGCTCGGTGACATCAAGAACGACGACCGCGACTTCGGCTTTTTCGAGAGCTGCGGCGGTGCGGAGTGATGCATAGAAGTCCGCTCCCTGCGCCATGTGTTGGCGACGCCGAATTCCGGCGGTGTCAACGAAGCGCCATACCTTCCCGCCCAATTCGACCTGTTCGTCGATTGGGTCGCGGGTGGTTCCCGCCAATTCATTGACGACCACGCGCTCTTCGCCGGCCGTCTTGTTCAACAGGGACGACTTCCCGACATTTGGACGACCGATGATGGCTACGCGTCGAGGTCCACCGATTTCGGTTTTCGCAACGGCGCTGACTTCGGGAAGAATCGTGAGAACTTTGTCGAGCATGTCGGCGACTCCGCGACCGTGCAGTGCCGAGACCGGCCATGGTTCCCCCAGTCCGAGCGACCAAAGCGCAGCAGCTTCCGGCTCTTGACGCGCATCGTCAACCTTATTGCCGACGAGGATGACCGGTTTTTTTGATGTGCGAAGCATGGAGACAACTCGTTCGTCGGTCGCCGTAGCACCCACCATCGCGTCGACAACGAAGAGGACCGCATCAGCAAGTTCGACCGCAATCTCGGCTTGGATTGCAACGCTTTTATCGATTCCGCGCGCGTCGGGTTCCCATCCGCCGGTGTCAACCAGGGTGAATTTGCGGTCGTTCCATTCGGCCTTATACGTCACACGGTCACGTGTCACGCCGGGGACGTCCTCTACCACCGCTTCACGACGGCCCAAAATTCGATTGACGAGAGCCGACTTTCCAACGTTGGGTCGACCGACGATCGCTAAAACCGGAAGCGCGGGAAGTTCAATCACCTCGTCGGAATCACCGAGGTGGGACTCAAGAAGAGAGATGTCCTCGTCATCGAGGTCGTATTCGGCAAGTCCTTTGCGAAGTGCTTCTGCCCGCTGCACAGCGTCGGCATCCGTCAATGCTGACATTCGGTCGACAAGATCGTCGATGTCGTCTTCGTAGTTCTCGCTCATGCGCCACTTCCTGCTCGCACAATGTTGATGATTGCCGAGACGGTTTCCGAAAAGTTGATGTCCGACGAATCGACGACAGTGACGCCGGATGCGGCGCTAAAGAAGTCGACGACGTTCGAATCTTTGGCATCTCGCTCGCGAACTGATGCGGTCGTTTCGGCGAGATCTCGGCCGGCATTTTCGCCAGCCCTTCTCGCAATTCTAACCTCTTCGCGGGCGGTCAAGAGTATCCGGGTCGCGGCATCGGGGAACACAATGGTTGTCATGTCGCGGCCCTCCGCGACCACCCCCGCGAATCCCGAGTGTGCAGCCAATTCGCGGGCAGAACTTTTCATCCACTCGCGCACACGCACGTTTCGCGCAACTGCACTCACTGCAAGGCTGATTCGTGGGTCCCGGATAGACGAGGTTACGTCGGACTCCCCCACGGCAACACGCTCGCGAGCCGGGTCTAGCGAGATCGAATAGGGAAACGAGCCCAGTAAACCTGCGACGGCGTCCTCGTCGGTCAGCTCGACATTCCGTTCGAGCGCCCACCACGTCAGCGCCCGGTAGGCCGCTCCCGTATCGAGGAATCCAAATCCCAATTGCGAAGCAGCCTCCCGAGCGACACTCGACTTACCACTGCCAGCCGGGCCGTCAATCGCGACAATATTCACTGACTCTCGCCCGCGATTCTCCATCCACGAGCTTCGAGCTCGCGCACCAACGATTCTTCCGAAGTCGGCAGCACAGAAACCTCGGCGAATCCAATCGCCGAACCCGGGGAGTGTTCGAGTCGAAGGTCTTCCATGTTGACGCCCAAGTCGCCGATATCGGCAAGCAATCGCGCCAATTGTCCGGGGCGGTCGTCGACCACAACCAAAATATGGGCAAACCGAGCGCTGCGACCGTGCTTCCCGGGGATCCGCGACACTCCCGTATTCCCGGACACCAACAAGTCCGCGAGGGCGACGCTCGGCGCCCCACTTCGCAAGGCTGTGACAACACCATCGATTCGGTCTCGAACGTCTTCCAACACAACGGTCACATCAGCAGCGTTGGCGCTGAGAATTTGAATCCATAGACCCGGATCGCTGGACGCAATTCGAGTCATGTCCCGTATCCCACCACCGGCGAGTTCGACAGAGGAGTCCGGGGCGGCGATGAGGCTCGACGCAAGCGCGGACGACACTATCTGCGGGGCGTGACTCACGAGGGCCACCGCTGAGTCGTGGTCTGACGTCGACATTTCAACGAGGTTCGCTCCGCAGTCGAGTGCGAGATTGGAAACACGATTGACGGCGTCCAAATCTGCATCTGGTCGCGGGCAGACTACCCAGGAGCGACCGGTGAAAATGTCCGCGCGGGCGGAAACCGCTCCCCCGCGCTCGCGTCCCGCCATCGGGTGCGAGCCGACGTAACGAGACAGGTCGCCGCCTCGACCCTGTAGGTCGCGCAGAATCGACCCTTTGACACTCGTCACGTCCGTGACAACTGCGCCCGGAAAATCGCGCAGTTCGCGCTGGACAATATCAGCGACAACATCTGGCGGAACTGCGACAACGACTAATTCCGGTGCGTCCCCGTCAACGGCCGGCCGCCCCGCGCCGTATTGAGACGCGAGCGCAACAGCGGTGGGCGAAGAATCAACGAGCGAGACATCGATTCCGAGGCGGCGAAGTACTAATCCGATGGAGGTTCCAAGCAGTCCTGTTCCCACGATTCGAACGGATCCGGAAATGCGGGGGCTAGACACGAACCGCCTCCTCCCCGTCGGAATTGCGGGCCAGCGCCAGCACCTGCCCAACTTCAACCTTAGTGAGGTCGCGTGTTTCACCCAGGGACAACGAGCCAAGATTGAGCGGCCCGAAACTCTTGCGGTGGAGTTCGACAACCGGGTGGCCGATCGCCTCGCACAGGCGCCGAATTATTCGGTTTCGACCGGAATGCAGAGTGATCTCCAACAAGGTCTGTCCGCGCGACGGCTCTCCCACTATCGAGACCCTATCGACCGAAATCGGACCGTCGTCGAGGCCGATCCCACCTTTCATCTCGCGCAACGTCGAACCCTTCACGATCCCCGACACCTTGGCGAGATAGGTTTTGGAAATCTCGAACGACGGGTGCGCGAGCACGTGAGCGGCATCGCCGTCGTTCGTCAGCACCAGAAGTCCAGATGTCTCAAAATCGAGCCGGCCAACATTGAAGAGTCTCTCGTCGTATCCGGAAACAAAATCGCGGAGGTCTCGTCGACCTCGGTCGTCGGCGAGGCTAGAGACAACACCGGTTGGCTTGTTCAACATCACGTATCGTTTTCCAACATCGGACTGGATCGGTTCCCCGTTGACGGTGATTCGATCGATTTCGGGGTCAACGCGAGACCCCAGTTCAGTGACCGTATCACCGTTGACCGTGACGCGACCCTGTGCGATCAAAATCTCACTCGCCCGTCGCGACGCGACACCCGCGGCCGCAAGGACCTTTTGGAGTCTTTCAGTGGACATCGTCAAAACCGGCCGAGCCGTCGTCGAGCAATTCGGATACGGGCGGAAGTTGGTCGAGTGAATCGACACCGAGATTGGTGAGAAGCAAATCAGTGGTGCCATACAAAATTGCGCCCGTTTCGGACTCGGTGCCGACCTCCGTGACGAGCCCCCGACCGACCAGGGTTCGAATTACGGTATCGACATTGACGGCTCGAATTCCCGAAACTTGTGAACGAGTGACGGGTTGCTTGTAGGCAATAACCGCGAGGGTTTCGAGAGCGGGTTGGGACAGTTTGGTCGAGTTCTGTGACAACACCACATCGCGAACAAGCTCGTCATAGGCCTCTCGGACATAAATTCGCCAGCCGCCGCCCACTTCACGTAATTCAAATCCGCGTTGAACCGTTCCGTCGGTCCCGTCATAGTCGGCAACGAGCCGAGCGACGGCGGCCTTCACTTCCGCCACCGGTCGCTCCAGCACCGTTGCGAGCGACACCACGCTTTGCGGTTCATCCGCCACCATGAGAATGGCCTCAAGTTGGCGTTCAAGTTCAGTTTCCATAATCGGCTCCCAACGTCACGAGGTTTTCATCGTTCCACGATTCGGCGCTCCACCGAACCGTCAATTCCCCCAGCGGCTCGATCTGTTCGAACGCGACCGCGGACTGGCGGTACAGTTCGAGGATCGCCAGGAATCGGGCGATAATAACGCCCCGCTGATCGGCCCCGGCAATGATCTGACGGAATGTCATAGGGGCAGAGCGAATCATCGCAATCACGACAGCAGCCTGCTCGCGAACCGACACGAGTGGCGCGTGAAGGTGCTCGAGCCCGACGAACGGGATTTCGCGAGGCGCGAGCGCAAACAGGGCAAGGGTGTGAAAATCCTCAATCGACGTCGTCCACACGAGTTCTGGGGTCCGTTCACGAAATTTATCTTCAAGCCGCACGGCCCGGGGATGGCGAGCCGATTCACGATCGATGCGTTGCGAAAACCACACCGAAACTTCCTTGAATGCGCGGTATTGCAGAAGTCGCGCGAACAACATATCGCGTGCCTCCAATACCGCGACATCGTCGGCGTCGGCGTATTCCCCTGTAGGCAAAAGCCCCACAATCTTCATGTCTAAGAGAGTCGCGGCAACAACGAGGAATTCAGAGGCAGCGTCGAGCTCCGCCGCACCGTCAAGGTCTCGAAGGAAGGTGATGAATTCGCTTGTGACCGCGGCAAGACTGACTTCAGTAACGTCCATTTCGTGCTTCGAGATGAGCGAGATGAGGAGGTCAAAAGGTCCGTCGAAATTCGCGAGGCTAACGCGGAATCCGTCCTCGGAACTAGGCGATCTTTCCAAGGGAAATCAACTCTCGGGCAAGTTCGCGGTACGACTCGGCAGCCTGGTGGTCCGGGGCGAAAGTGGTGATGGGTGCCGCGGCAACGGTCGAGTCCGGAAACTTGACGGTGCGTCGAATCACGGTCTTGAGAACGTCGTTGGGTCGATTCTGTTTGACCAAATCCAATACCTCAACAGAGTGCAAGGTGCGCGGGTCGTACATCGTCGCAAGAATTCCGTCGAGTTCGAGTGTGGGGTTGAGTCGCGCCTTCACCTTGTCGATGGTGTCGAGCAGTAGCGCAACGCCACGCAACGCGAAGAACTCACATGCGAGTGGAATCAGAACGCCGTGGCTCGCGGTCAACGCGTTCACGGTGAGAAGCCCAAGCGACGGCTGGCAGTCAATGAGAATGACGTCGTAATCCGCGAGGACGGGCTTCATGATGTCGGCAAGCACGTGTTCCCGGGCAACCTCGTTGACGAGCTGTACCTCGGCTGCTGCGAGGTCGATGTTCGCTGGAAGAATGTGGATGTTCTCGATTGAAGTCGCCTGAATCACATCACGGGTAGTGAGCGGAGAGCGGCTTGAATCGACGGCTTTGTCGGGCACGAGCAGGTTATAAATGGTGGGACCGTCATGGGCAGTGGCGCCGAGCCCCGCCGTCAGTGCGCCTTGAGGGTCAAAGTCAACGACGAGAACCTTTCGGCCAACTTCGGCGAGTGCGCCGGCAAGTGAAATCGCGGTTGTCGTCTTGCCGACACCACCTTTTTGGTTGCACAGTGAAATCACGCGTGCCGGACCATGGGTGGTCAGCGGCGAAGGCACGGGAAAGGCGGTCACGGCTCAATTCTACGGTCAATACGGTGTGGATTTACCGCGCCCTTGGGTGAGAGGTCCGATAAGCCTCGGTCAAGGCATCGCGCGTGACGAGCGTGTAAATCTGTGTCGTAGCGACTGACGCGTGCCCCAACATTTCTTGTACGACTCGAATATCGGCGCCGCCGCGCAGTAAATGTGTTGCACACGAATGGCGAAGAGTGTGGGGTGAAATCGTCGACGCGATGTCGGCCCGTGCTGACGCCGCTCGAATAATGAGAAAGACGTTTTGTCGGGACAGCGCAGCGCCACGAGCACCGAGAAACAGTGCCGGCGTTCCCTGTCCTTTGGCCAGTAACGCGGGGCGTCCTCGAACGAGGTAGGCATCGAGTGCCTCGCGAGCAAAACGACCGACCGGCACAATCCGCTGTTTGTTTCCCTTACCCGTGAGGGTGATCACGTCCATCACGTCGTCGGCCCGAACATCATCGACGGCCAAACCAACGGCCTCCGAGACCCGGGCTCCGGTCGCATACATGAGTTCAAGGATCGCTCGATCGCGGAGGCCGATAGGGGTATCGGTTGGGGTCGATTCGAGTAATGTCGTCACTTGCTCGATACTCAGCGCTTTCGGAAGTCGTTGAGAACGCATTGGTGCGATGACTCCGCCCGTCGGATCCTTCGCCACGATGGCTTCGGCGACGAGGTACCGGTGGAATGAGCGAACCACCGAGAGTGCCCGAGTTATCGATGATGAGGCGAGCCCGTCGTGTCGGAGGGAAGTCAAAAATTCCGTCACGACACGCGAGTCAATCGTGTCGAGATCCCGCGAACCGATGAACCCGACCCACCGGTCAAGGTCGCGGCGATACGCCGCAATGGTGTTGACGCTTCGCCCCCTTTCCAACGCCGTGTGGCGCAGAAACTGCTCGATGAGGCGTGCTACCCCCATGATGGGCTACTTGGCGCTGGTGTAGTCGACGTCGAGAACATCCGCTGTGTGTCGAACCTTGGCGGCGGCGATGAGCCCGACGAATAGCGGGTGTCCGTGCGTGGGACGTGAACGCAATTCGGGGTGAGCCTGAGTGGACACATAATACGGGTGAATTTCTCGCGGAAGTTCCACAAACTCGACGAGTTTACCGTCGGGGCTTGTCCCCGAGAAGACCAGTCCGGACTTTTCAATGTCGTCGCGATACACGTTGTTGACCTCGTAACGATGGCGGTGACGCTCGAACGCGCGCGAATCGCCATAGACGGATTCGACGATCGACCCGGGAGCAAGCACCGCCTCGTACAGACCGAGACGCATCGTGCCGCCCAAATCGCCGTCACTGATGATGTCAATTTGTTCTTCCATTGTCGCGATGACGGGAAACTTCGTGTCGGGGTCAAATTCGCTGGACGATGCATCGGTGAGCCCGACCACTGTTCGCGCAAACTCGATGACCATGCACTGAAGCCCCAGGCAGATTCCCAGCGTCGGAATCAGATTCTCACGCGCGTACCTCAAGGCTCCAAGTTTTCCTTCGATGCCTCGAACACCGAACCCGCCGGGAACGAGAATGCCGTCAACATCGCCCAGCTGTTCAGCGGCCCCTTCCGGTGTCTCACACAAGTCGGACGCCACCCATCGAATGTCCACCGCTACCTCGTTGGCGAACCCTCCTGCCTTAAGCGCTTCGGTGACCGAAAGGTAGGCGTCAGGGAGATCGACGTACTTGCCCACCAGCGCGATTCGCACGTGTCCCCGTGGGTTGTGGACGGTGTCGAGCAGTTCCGACCAACCAGTCCAGTCAACTTCCTCTGTTCCGTCAAGTCGCAACTGATCAACGATGTACTGGTCGAGTCCTTGTGAGTGAAGCATGCTCGGAATGTCATAAATGCTGGGCGCATCGATTGCATTGACAACTGCGTCTTCGTCAACGTCACACATCAGGGCAATCTTGCGGCGGTTCGCGGCCGACACCGGTCGGTCACTGCGAAGCACGAGAGCATCCGGTTGGATGCCGATCGATCGAAGTGCGGCCACCGAATGCTGCGTCGGTTTAGTTTTCTGTTCTCCCGACGCGTTCATAAACGGGACAAGTGAGACATGCACAAAGAAAACATTTTTTCGCCCGAGTTCGTGGCGAACCTGCCGAGCGGCCTCGATGAACGGTTGGCTCTCGATGTCGCCAACGGTTCCACCTATCTCGGTGATGATGACATCAGGAGCCGGGTCTTCTGTTGCCTGGAGCCGCATCCGCCTTTTGATCTCGTCGGTGATGTGTGGAATGACCTGCACCGTGTCACCGAGATATTCACCGCGGCGTTCGCGCTCAATCACCCGCGAATAAATTTGACCCGTTGTGACGTTCGCTGCCTGGCCCAGGTTAATGTCGAGGAAACGTTCGTAATGACCGATATCAAGGTCAGTTTCCGCGCCATCATCGGTGACAAACACCTCACCGTGTTGAAACGGGTTCATTGTGCCGGGGTCGACGTTGAGGTACGGGTCGAGTTTTTGCATGACAACCCGGAGCCCACGACGGGTTAAAAGGTTTCCGAGTGACGCGGCCGTCAGGCCTTTACCAAGTGAGGACACAACTCCACCCGTGACAAAAATATGCTTCGTGACGGGCTGGCTTAGTTCGAATTCCGTATGTTTCACCACGGAATTCAACGATAACCGCTACGCGGGACTTTTGACGAATTAAGTGTTTTCGCCACGCCATTGATTCGCAGAATTTAACATTTCTGCCGCATGTGCACGGGCATTGTCGGAATCAGGAGTCCCCGACAATAATCGAGCCATTTCTTCGATCCGTCCGTCTCCGTCGAGTCGCGTTATCGTCGATTCCGTGATCGCGCCACTGGTGTCTTTGACGATGCGCAAGTGATTTGTCGCGAAAGCCGCAACCTGCGGAAGATGAGTCACCACGATAACTTGGGCGGACTGTGCCAAAATCGCCAGTCGACGCCCAATTTCGATTGCGCTCGCGCCGCCAACACCCGCGTCAACTTCGTCGAACACGAGCGTCGGTACCGTGTCGGTCGACGCGATAACGACTTCAATCGCAAGCATGACGCGCGACAATTCCCCACCCGACGCTGTCTTCGTCACGGGTTTCGGGTCGCCGCCGGGATGCGGTCTCATCAGCATCTCGACCGCGTCGCGTCCATGGGCAAAGAGGTCGGTTCCGTTTTGCGGTGCTACCCTGACCACGAATTCGGCGGTGGGCATCGAGAGCTCTCGAAGTTCGATTGTGACAGCCCTGGAAAGTCGCTCGGCGGCATCGTTTCGGGCGAGAGTTATTCGGGTCGCGAGTGCGTCGAGTGTGGCTTCGTCCTCCGCAATCACGGCCGACAGTTCCGCGAGAGCATCATCCGAGCGATCGAGGTCAAACAAACGGTCGGACGCGGTCGCCCACAACGCAAGCACGTCGTCGAGGGTCGGCCCATAGGCCCTTACGAGGGTGGTGATCGCCGCAGCACGTTCGTGAACGTGTTCAAGGTCGCCACCGTCGAGTTCGAGCCCAGCAGCGTAGGCAGAGACGGATTGAGATGCCTCCCGAACGACAATGCTCGCCTCTGAAATCTGGGCCAACAACGACTCAATTGTCGGGTCATGGTTGGTAACCCGTTCGAGCGCTCGTCGCGCACTTTCCACGAGCGACACTGCGTCAAACTCGGCATCGTCTGCCGACAACGCATCGTGTGCTTCGTGCGCTGCGCGACGAAGCTCTTCACTATTCGACAGCCGTTCGGCTCGTGCTTTCAGTGCGACGTCTTCACCGGCTACGGGCGCGACGGCCTCAATCGCGGCAACGGCGGCACGCAGTTGTTCCGCTTCACGGATTCGATCGGCGGCATTTTTGGTCATCGAATCACGCCGTGCGATTGAGTCAATCCAGCGACGGAAGATTGCCTGGTATTCACTGAGCGGTGCGCGAACAGCCTCGCCTGCAAAACGATCGAGAGATTCGCGTTGTGCGGTTTGTGACCGAAGGCGAAGTTGCTCGCTCTGTCCGTGAATCGCGACCAAGTGGTCACCGATATCGGACAACGCACCAACCGGGGTCGCGGCCCCTCCGACAACCGCCTTGGAGCGTCCTTCCGAGCTGACGGTTCGAGTCACTATCAATTCGTGATCGTCCAGTGCGCCCCCGAGTTCGGTGACGCGTGCGACGACCGCGGGGTCGGTCACTACCCAACGGCCGCTCACCAGGGCACGTTCAGCAGAGTGCCGAACTACCCCAGAATCGGCACGGTCTCCGAGCAGAAGACCCAACGCCGAGACGACCATGGTTTTCCCCGCACCCGTTTCCCCCGTTATCGCAGTGAACCCGGGGGTCAACGTCATGGTTGCGGATTGAATCACTCCGAGGTCGTGAATGGAAATCTCGTGGATCATGCGGAACTGCCGCGCCAACCCTCGGTGGGTAACGAAAACTTTTTCACTAAACGTTCTGAGAATGGCCCGGAATGAGTGTGGGCCAATCGGACCGGGGTCTCTGATCGACGCGCAACAATCCGCGAACCAGGCGCGAGAGCGTGCGTGCGTCGCCCGTCGCACCACAACACGGCCGATGCTCCGTTTCGCGGCAAGACATCCACGGTGAGTGTCGATGACGGTGCCGTGACGAGGGGCCGAGAGAACAACGCGTGTGCGGACAGCGGAACCATGACCAACGCGTCGACAGTCGGCCAGACGACGGGACCTCCCGCCGAGAACGAATATGCCGTCGAACCAGTGGGAGTTGACATGAGCACACCGTCGCACCCAAAAGTCGAGATGGGTCGGTCGTCGACGCCAATGACCACCTCGATCATGCGCTCGCGCGACATTTTCTCGACACTTGCCTCGTTGAGTGCCCACGTCTCAAAAACGGTTTCGCCGTTGAGTTCAACTCGAACGTCGAGAGTCATACGGTGCTCGACCGTGTAATCCTTGGCGAGCACCCGACCAATTGTTTCATCGAGGTCTTCGGGCTCTAGTTCGGCCAGGAAACCAACATGGCCCATATTCACTCCCAGCAGTGGCGCATTTTCGCCTCGCATTATTTCGGCAGCCTTCAGGATGGTTCCGTCCCCCCCAAGGCAAATCACCAATTCGATGTCTTTGGGTGCGACATCAACGTCGAGCTGTTTGACCTCGATAGAAGTCTCGGAGGTAATGGCTGGGTGCTGCGAATCAAGGCACACTGGAATTCCACCGGAACGGGATAACTCGGTCGCGACGGCGGCGGCGGTGCGGATGCTTTCGGGCCGGCCAGTATGGGCAAGAATGAGGAAAAGCCGATCCGTCACGCTAACCTCCCCACGTTGAACTCGCTTGGTTCGTCCATTCTCTCGCATTCAACGGTCGAGCGGGGTCACCGTACACAATTGCCTCGCGATTCCCGTGTTCGCCGTCGATGGGTGACGCCATGATTCCGCTGATCGGAAGGCCAAGTGCCGCGATGGCGGTGCACACCGACAGAAGTGCGGCGTCGCGTTTCACGTCGTCGCGAACAATCCCCTCGTGGACGTTACCTTTGCCGACCTCGAATTGGGGCTTCACCAAAATGACGTATCGAAAATCGGTGCCCAGCGCTGCGACGAGCGAAGGAAGAACCATCGTGACCGAGATGAAACTGACATCGACGACCACATCATCAATCGAACCCACGTTCCATGCGTCAACACGTTCGCGCGAGAGATCACGCGCATTGACCCCTTCGACAACGTGTACGCGAAAATTTGAGCGTAGGGTTGGGTGGAGCTGTCCATGTCCGACATCCAGCGCGACAACCCGATTTGCGCCTCGAAAAAGTGCTACTTCAGTGAATCCGCCGGTCGAGGCGCCAATGTCGAGCACCGTGCGCCCGCGGAAATCAATGTCGAATCGCTCGCACGCACCGAGGAGCTTATTCGCCGAACGCGCGACCCAGCGATCGAGTGCCGTCACGGCCACGATCGAGGTGGGTGCAACTTTGTGGCCCGCTTTGATGACAATTCGATTATTGACCCGGACGCTGCCGGCTTCAATTAATCGTGCCGCCCTGGTTCGGCTCTCGACCAATCCTCGTTCAACGAGTGCGAGGTCTAGTCTCGACTGCTCAGCGGGGTTGCTCATCGAGCCGCTGTCGGATCTCGCCTTCCAGCACAGTGAACGCTGCTGCGCGTTGGTCCAACGGCAGTTCCGTAATCTGCTCAACGCTGAGAGACGAGTTCGCGTTTTCCATAGTCACGAATATATCGCGGGTTCAACGTCGAGGCCGTAGATGCGAAGCCCCGAGCGATAAATTGCGGTGCATCCTGCTCGCAACAGATTGATCGGATCCGAACCCTTACGCTTCACTTTCACGACATTCTCTTTCATTGTGACGGAGGAATTTCCAACCGAGACGGTGACGGTGCCAGATTTTTGGGAAACCACCGATTCGGGGTATTCCATCGACAATTCCCGAAGATCGCGGAGGATATAACTCGGCTGCTGGTTCTCGGCGGCGGCAATCGCTTGTTTAGGTCCGTCAATTCCGGTGAGGACGAGTGCGCTTCGCATTCCCGCTCGGTTTGCTCCGAGAATATCCGTGTCCAGCCGATCGCCAATGACGAGCGGATTCTCGGCAGCGAACTTTTCGCGAGCGAAATCAAAGATTGCGCGTTCCGGCTTTCCCGCAAATACGGGCAAGCGGCCCACCGCGAGGTGAACAGCCGAAACCAGCGTTCCATTTCCCGGCGCGATACCCCGCGCAACGGGAATCGTCCAGTCCGTGTTGGTCGCTACCCACGGAATGCCGGCGTGCAAGGCGAATGACGCTTCAGCGAGGTGTACCCAACCGACGGTCGGCGCGAAGCCTTGAATCACGGCAGCCGGCGCGTCGTTCGCCGAATCAGTCACGCGAAAATTGGCGCGTTCGACTTCGGCGATTAGCCCCTCCCCGCCGATCACCAGGACGGTCGACCTTGGTGCGATGAGCGTTGAGAGAATTTTGACCGCCGCCTGAGGAGACGACACCACGTCGTCGGCAGTCGCTGAAAGACCCATGGATCGCAAGTGCGTTGCGACATGCTCGGTAGTGCGCGAGGCATTATTGGTAATGTACGCCACGCGTTGACGCGTTGACGCAGTGGTGAGCGCTTCGACCGCGTGCGGGACTGACTCATCGCCGACATAGACGACTCCGTCAAGGTCCGCGAATATGACGTCGGTGCCGTCAAGGGGTGTCACGGTTTTTCCTCCGCCGGTTCGTGGGGCGTTACTCCTTCGATGAGGCTGGCTAACTCCTTGTCTGTCAACGGAGTGGGCTCGTCGTCACGGGAAGCAGTGTCTTCGGATTCAGTGACATCGGTCGGTTGCTCAAGCCATTCGGTATGGAACTCGATGGTCTCGTCCGGCGAGAAGTGGTCCTCGGTCAACCGAGCATAACGGCGCCACTGCGCAGCCTCGTCAGCGCGACCCATTTCCTCGAGTACCTCGGCGTTCGCGTCAAACAATGCGACACACTCGGGTGTCGCGTTAGTCGGATCGAGTTGGGGAATCTGAAGTTCCGCATAGGCGCGATCGGTTTCATCACGATCGAGTCGTATTCCAGACAAGACGATTGCGAGGTCAATCTGCGCCTCGCGCGGCAGGTTTGCTCGGTCAAGTTCGCGGGCAATCTTCAGCCCCTCATTCGATCGGTCAAGTCCACGGAGGCAATCGATGATGAGAGCAATCTGATCGTTCGAACCGGAAATTCGCTGGGCTGTTCGCAACTCAGAAAGCGCCAAGGGGAAATCCTGGTTGACATACGCCATGATTCCGACGGTTTCACGAACGACAGCGAGTCTCGACGCGCGGTTCTTGGCCGCGATGGCGTGTTGAAGTGCTCGTGGCGAATCGATATCGGCATAAAAAGAGGCGGCTTCCAGGTGACGGCCGACCACCATCGCGTTGTCTTCGCTCAGAGTCGACAAATCACGCAGCACCGCGCGATCTAGTTCCTTGCCCGCGAAACGATTCTCAAGCTCAGGTTCCAATTCGCGAATCGCTTTTCGTTGCTCTTCGCTCGGGCGAAATCGTGGAAATTCTTCTTCGCGCGCTTCGGGGCGTGACTCTCCGGGACGACCATCCCGACTAAACGGCTTACGCTCACCCGGCTTACCATCCCGATTGAACGGCCTACGCTCACCGGGCTTACCATCCCGATTGAACGGCTTACGCTCACCCGGCTTACCATCTCGACTAAACGGCTTACGATCACCGTCACGCGGTGGTCGTTCGCCGCGAGGGCGATCGTTACCGTTTTTCGGCGCGCCAAAACGGCCCGAACTCGGTTTGCCCGATGAGGGGCGTCCCGAGTTGGGCCTGCTGCTGGAGTCGTCACGGCGCGGTCGACGGCCACGACCGTTCGGGTCGCTTTTCTCGTCGCGTTCGTCGCTCATGATCTTGTCTCCTAATAAACACGAATGACCACCCCCGAGAGGGTGGCCATTCGTAAATTAAGTCCGGCGGTGTCCTACTCTCCCACAGGGTCCCCCCTGCAGTACCATCGGCGCAGGTGGTCTTAGCTTCCGGGTTCGGAATGTAACCGGGCGTTTCCCCACCGCTATGGCCGCCGAA
>JAHEFZ010000008.1 GCA_024639935.1 Microbacteriaceae bacterium | reverse complement strand
ACCGTAGCTGGTACATGAACGAGTCAGTGGTCGTCGACCGCTAGTCGGTTCTGACTGTTTGACGCCCTTCAGGGCAAACACTACGGCCCCAGCATTGAGCTGGGGCCGTAGTGCCGTTAACAGGGGAACAAATGTGACAGCGAACCCTCCCCAACCCGAAAAGGGATAGCGGGTTTTGTCAGAGTCAGTCGCCGAGCAAATCAGGACGTCGTAGACGAGTTCGTTCCACCTGCTGCTCGTGACGCCAGTCGGCGATCTTCTTGTGATGACCACCGAGGAGCACCTCGGGGACTGTGAGCCCCCTCCACTCGTGTGGCTTGGTGTAGGACGGGTGCTCGAGAAGACCGCCTTCATGGCTTTCTTCATCGAGAGAAGCCGGGTTGCCCACCACACCGGGGACAAGCCGAGCGATCGCTTCAATCATCGCCATCGTCGCGACCTCTCCGCCGTTGAGAACATAATCTCCGAGCGAAAGTTCGCGAACGCGGATTCTGCTCGCGTAGTGATCGATGACGCGCTGGTCAATTCCCTCGTATCGCCCACACGCGAAAACGAGGTGCGACTCGTGCGACAAGGCCCGAGCCGTGGCCTGCGTGAAGAGTTCCCCGGCGGGCGACGGAACGATAAGTACCGTGTCGTCAGCCACGAGCGAATCAAGCGCTTCACCCCAAGGCTCGGGGCGCATGACCATCCCCGCACCACCGCCGTAAGGACTATCGTCGACGGTCCGATGGACGTCATGTGTGAAGTCACGCAGATTCGTCGCCTCGATTGTCAAAAGACCAGATTCACGTGCCTTGCCGACGAGCGACACGTCGAGCACAGCGAAGAACTCAGGGAAAATGGTGACGATGTCAATTCGCACGACAGGAACCCTATGCGCCAGCCGCTTCGGGCTCGTCATCGACAGGGTCCTCAAATAGTCCGATTGGAGGATCGATGTCCACAAATCCCACCTCGATGTCGACCCTTGTGACGATTGCCTTAACGAACGGAACGAGAACCTCACTTTCACCCGTATCAATGACGAGAAGGTCTTGTGCCGGAAAATGGTCGACTCGAGAAATGACACCGACCGCGTGCCCATCTCGGCGCACCGTCAACCCAATGAGTTGGTGGTCGTACCACGCGTCTTCTTCCGCCGGACGGGAATCGTCGTCCTCGTCGACCCACAGAATCGCTTTCACCAGCGATTCCGCGGCGTCTCGATCATCGATTCCTTCGAGGAATACCACTGCATGGTCGTTGTACCACTTGAGTTCTTTGAGCGTGATCGTTTTGCCCATCCAGGGCGACTCATCCGGGACTTGAAGCGTGTAGACCGAGCCGGGCACGAACCTCAGTGCGGGATCATCGGTGTACAGCTCGAGTTTGATCGCCCCCTTGAGTCCGTGCGCTTTGAGAAGACGACCAACCCGCAGACCCGTTTCGGGCCGCTTCGCCGAGGCCATTACTCTGCTGTGTCGACGATGTCGACGCGGATGCGCTTACCGTCGGCGATTCCTGCGACTAGTGTGCGCAGGGCCTTTGCTGTGCGTCCGCCCTTCCCAATGACACGACCGAGATCGTCAGGGTGCACCGAAACCTCGAGAAGATCCCCACGCGGAGTGCTTTTTGCCACAACAGTGACGCTCTCCGGGTGATCGACGATTCCCGAGACAAGGTGCTTGAGGGCGGCCGCAAGCATCAGCCTTATTCAGCCTTTTCGTCGGCGGGTGCTTCGTCAGCCACTGCCTCGTCGGCGGGGGTCTCGTCAGCCACTACCTCGTCGGCGGGGGTCTCGTCAGCCACTACCTCGTCTGCGGTTTCGACCACCGTCTCAACCGTTTCCATAGCACGTTCAGATGTCGATTCAACAATCTCGACCGAGGATTCGGTGGTCTCTTCGACGACCTCAACAATCGGAGCAACCTCCTCAACCTTTTTTTCGACACGGGGCCGGATAACCGATTTTTTCCCCGCGTCTTCCGCGAAAACCGTCTTCGCGTCCTTCGAGATGATCATGTTCTTTGCGGACTTGTCGCCCTTGAATTTTCCCCAGTCGCCCGAGAGCTTGAGGATGACGAGAACCTGAGGACTCGGTTGGGCGCCGACTGACAACCAGTACTGCGCGCGCTCGGAATTGATTTCCATGAGAGAGGGGTTCTCGGTGGGGTGATACTTGCCGATTTCTTCAATCGAACGACCATCACGCTTAGTGCGCGAATCAGCGACAACGATGCGATA
Source organism: Microbacteriaceae bacterium (assembly GCA_024639935.1). Classification (GTDB taxonomy): domain Bacteria; phylum Actinomycetota; class Actinomycetes; order Actinomycetales; family Microbacteriaceae; genus MWH-TA3. The sequence continues at coordinate 89,013 of JAHEFZ010000008.1, read as the reverse complement.
GTGCGGCGAATGGATTTTCCCCATGCGCTTAAGGCGGATTTTGACAGCCACGATTCTCCAGATTTGTTTGCGATGACGCACCGCGTTTCAAGCGTGGGGTTGCTCGAATGCGGAAGCAGGACGCCATTTCGCAGGGTTAGAGGGTCCTACGAGATGGACACAAGTCCTCAGTCTGCCAGAAAAACCCCGAGTTTGCCAATCACGACCGTCGGGACCACCACACTCCCGCCAGTGCGATCACTCCGCCGACGAGAGCGACCGGGTGAGGCCATTCGTCGAGAACCAGAGCGGACTCCAAAATAACGAGCGGCGGAACGACGTAGGTCGAGACACCAAGTCGTCCCGCGGGCATTCGTTTGAGCGCGTAGCCCCACAACCCGAAGCCGAGCGCGGTCGGAATTGCCCCGAGCCAGATTGCTCCCCCGAGTGCCTCGATAGGCGCTGTTTGCGCGTGAAAGAAAGCTTCGGGCGCCCACCAGAACAACGGAATCAACGCGATCGCCGCACCCAAAAGAGTTACCTGGTTTGACGAGAGTCGCGCGAGAGCTGGCTTCTGGGTCAGTACACCGATGGCGTACGTCGCCGTTGCGACGAGCGCCCACAGCAAACCGACAAGGTCTACCCGATCGCTTGATGATGTGCCCCATGCAATCAGGCCAACTCCAGCAAGGGCGATCAGTGCACCGGCGAGGAGGTTCCGCGAAAGTTTTTCACCGAGGAACACGAACGCTCCCACCGCAATCAGCAGGGGCCCGATGTTGACGATGAACGACGCGGTCCCCGCATCAAGTGTCAGTTCTGCGGTGTTGAGCGCCACGATGTAAGTCGAAAACCAGGTGAGTCCGAAAACTGCGATGAGCACCCATTCGCGAACGGTGGGCCACACCCACTTGTGTCCGATCATCCAGACGGCGAGAAGTGGCACCGCAACCAGTTGCCGAAGAAATGCCAGTTCACCCGGTGAAAATACCGGCAAGACCGCACGAATCACGACAAAAGCGCTCGACCAGGCAAGGACTGTTCCAACGATGGCGACGAGGACCTTCGGTGAGATTCGGTCGTTGCTCACAGTCCGCCGCGTTCCAAAAGACGACGCAGTGTCTCGTGATCCTTGTCGCCTAATTCGGAAGTCGGTTCTGAACCGAGCCCAAAACTATTTCCCGTGGGGGACGACGCCGAGTGAATCGCCGCGTTTTCAGCGGCGCGCTTGGCTGGGTTCCCCGAACGCGACCCTTTTTTGGCGGTAATCGCTTTGCCCTTCGGGCGAACCCCGGGAACCGGCCCCATGCCAGGGATGTTCGGGGTTCCGCCCTTGGCGACCGTCTTCATCATCTTTGCGGCGGATTCGAATCGGATGACGAGTTGGTTCACGTCGGTGACGGTCATTCCCGAACCCTTCGCGATTCGAAGTCGTCTCGAACCGTTGAGCAATCGAGGGGTTTCACGCTCGGCGGGAGTCATCGACCGAATGATGGCTTCGGTGCGGTCGATTTCCTTTTCGTCAAAATTGTCGATCTGCTCACGCATTTTGCCAGCCCCCGGCATCATTCCGAGAAGCCCCTTCATCGACCCCATTTTGCGCACCTGCTGCAGCTGTTCGAGGAAGTCTTGAAGCGTAAAGGAGTTCGACTGAATCTTTTCGGCGACCTTGTTGGCGTCTTCCTCGTCGAAGTTTTTTTGCGCCTGTTCGATGAGCGTGAGAATGTCCCCGAGATCGAGAATTCGACTCGCCATTCGGTCGGGGTAGAAGGGTTCCAGTGCATCGAGGCTTTCGCCGGTCGAGGCGAACACGATAGGGCGGTCCGTCAGTCCGCTAACCGAGAGTGCGGCGCCGCCTCGGGCATCACCGTCGAGTTTTGTCAGCACAACACCCGTGAAGTCGACGCCGTCCTGGAAGGCCTTTGCGGTGAGGACCGCATCTTGGCCGATCATCGCATCGAGAACGAACAGGACCTCGTCGGGATTCGTTGCGTCTCGAACGGCTCGCGCCTCACGCATCAGGTCCTCGTCGACACCGAGGCGTCCCGCGGTGTCAATGATTACCGTGTCGTACATCTTTTGCTTTGCATACTTCACGCCGTCCTTGGCGACCGAGACAGGGTTTCCCTTGCCGTTGCCTGGCTCAGGAGCAAAGATCTGCACACCTGCCTGCTCCGCGACCACCGTCAACTGCGTGACCGCGTTGGGGCGCTGGAGGTCACACGCGACCAGCACCGGGGTGTGCCCCTGGGACTTGAGGTACCGCGCAAGTTTCCCCGCAAACGTCGTCTTGCCCGAACCCTGTAGGCCGGCCAACATGATGACGGTTGGAGGGGTCTTAGCGAAGGTCAATTGTGACTGTGTGCCACCGAGAATCTCGACCAGTTCCTCGTTGACAATTTGAACGACCTGTTGCGCCGGATTGAGGGCTTTGTTGACCGCATCCGACAATGCCCGATCGCGAATCTTTCCCGTGAATGACTTGACTACGTCGAGCGAAACGTCGGCATCGAGCAGCGCTCGGCGAATCTCGCGGACAGTTCCATCGACATCCGCTGCGCTGAGTTTACCCTTCGTGCGAAGATTCGAGAGGGCGGACGTGAGTTTCTCGGAGAGGGTTCCAAAGACGGCCATAACCCTTCCAGACTAGTCTTCGCGCGCGTGGTGAAGACTGAGTTCGTGATAGTGACGCGCGTTGTGGCGAATACCCTCGACCTCGGCATCGGTCAATTCACGGCGCACTTTTCCGGGAACGCCCGCCACCAGTGACCGAGGTGGAATTATTGTCCCCTCCAGTACGACAGAGCCCGCAGCAACCAGCGATTCGTTCCCGATGACCGCCCCGGACAGCACTGTCGCGTTCATCCCGATGAGGCAATCGTCGCCAATGGTGCAACCATGAACGACCGCGGCGTGCCCAACCGATACTCCACGGCCAATAACGGTCGGTTTGTCGCTGTCGCAATGAACCGCGACGTTGTCCTGGATGTTCGAACCGTCGCCGAGGGAAATCGAATTGACGTCTCCTCGCAGTACCGCGCCGAAGTACACCGAAGCCATCGACCCGATTGTGACGCGTCCGATGAGCATCGCCGTGGGCGATATCCATGCGCCATCGGCAACGACCGGATCGTGTCCATCGAATGTGCGCTTCATGCCCTCAAGAGTATGCGGTTAGTCAAGCAACTGGCGAACAAACACGTGTGGCGTGAACCCGGTCAAGTCATCGATTCCCTCACCCTGCCCAACCAACTTGACGGGAATACCCGTTAGTTCTTGAACCGCGAAGACAAATCCACCGCGTGCGCTTCCATCCAGTTTTGTGAGAACCAGACCCGTGACGCCGGCCTGTTCGAGAAACGCTTCGGCCTGATTGAGGCCGTTTTGCCCCGTTGTCGCATCAAGAACGAGAAGGACCTCGGAAATGGGAACGCTTTTCTGTACGACGCGCTTGATCTTGGCGAGTTCATCCATCAACCCCGATTTGGTGTGAAGTCTCCCGGCCGTGTCGATGATGACAATCTCGTGGCCACTCGCAACAGCGCGCTCGACCGTTTGAAAAGCGACGGAAGCGGGGTCCTGTCCGTCCTGTTGCGGTTTGACGATATCAGCGCCGGCGCGCTCCGCCCACGTAGCGAGTTGATCGACCGCCGCGGCGCGGAACGTGTCCGCCGCGCCCACGAGGACGCGCTTTCCGCGGGTGGCGATGAACTTCGCCAATTTTCCAATGGTCGTGGTTTTTCCGACACCGTTTACACCGACAACAAGGACGACTGCGGGTTTTCCGGATTCGGAGGTCAAGGACAGGGTCGGATCGAACGACGCGAGCCGTTCCTCGAGAACCTCGCCGAGGATACGACGAAGGTCGTCGGTGTCAAGCGGTTTTGACCCATCAGCAATCGCATGAACCGCCTCGATGACCTCGTCGGTTACTCGCGGCCCGAAGTCGGCCCGCAGCAGGGTGTCCTCAAGGTTTTCCCAGTCCTGTGGCTCGACTTCACGCGCCCCCGCAAAGAGGCCTCTGAATGCCTTCGATAAGGACCACGCCATGAACCGAGCCTACGCTTCGACCGCAGCCGCGACGCGCTGACCGACGACGGCGCTGACCCCGTCGTTACGCATCGAGACACCGTAGAGCGCGTCCGCAATTTCCATCGTGCGCTTTTGGTGCGTGATGATGATCAGCTGCGACGACGCGCGTAATTCTTCAAAGATGCTCAACAGACGACCGAGGTTTGCGTCATCAAGAGCAGCCTCCACCTCGTCAAGGATGTAGAACGGTGACGGACGCGCTTTGAAGATGGCGACTAGGAGGGCAACGGCCGCAAGCGAACGCTCCCCGCCCGACAATAACGACAGACGTTCAATCTTCTTTCCGGCGGGCTTGACGCTGACTTCGATGCCCGTGGTCAACGGCGAATCAGGATCGGTGAGGGTGAGATGTCCTGTTCCGCCAGGGAACAGGATTGGCAAAATCGCGTCGAACGCTGCCTTTGTGTCGCGGAAGGCGTCCACGAAAATCGACTGCATGCGCTCGTCAAGGTCGTCAATAATCTGCAGGAGGTCAAGTCGTGTCTTCTCGAGATCAGCCAACTGTTCGGTAAGGAATTGATGGCGTTGTTCGAGAGCCGCAAATTCTTCGAGGGCGAGTGGGTTCACTCGACCGAGTTGATCCATCGACTTCTCGGCAGCCTTCAAGCGCGCTTCCTGTTCGATTCGCACAAAAGGCACCGGGTCGCCGGCCAACACGGGAACGAGTGTGTCAGGGCCGTATTCGTCGACGAGAACCTGTTCGGTGAACGCCATCTCGTCCGCAGCTCGCTCGAGAAGATTGCCCAGGTGAAGGCGCTTCTCGTAGATCTGCATCTCGAGCCCGTGGACGCCGTCGGTCACGGCACTGAGGCGCGTTCTCAGTTCCGTTTCCCGGGATCGAAGGTCGGTCAGTTCCCCCGAACTGGCGGCACGGGCGCGTTCAGCGTCTGCAAGTCTGACCTGCGCCTCCGACACACTCGCATCGAGTGCCGCAAGTATCGGGGGGATGTCGCTCGAAATTCTCTCCGCATTTTCGAGTTGGCCCCGCCGCTGGACCCGCTGTGCGGCGCGCTCAGCGGCTGCCGTGCGATCGGCTTCAAGCGTTCGTGCCATTTCGTCCGCTCGATCGCGTTCCGAGCGAACCCGTTCACGAATGGTCTCCATATCAATTCGAACCTGCAATTCGACCGCTCGAGACGCCTCGAGAGCCAACACGGCGTTGTCACGCGAGGATGCGTCGAGTGACGGACGCGGGGTTGCAATGAACGCCTCGAGCGCGCGAACCGTGTCACCGAGGTGCGCTTCGGCTTCGTCGACGGCGCTCGTCGCCTTGTCGAGGGCCAGGCTGATGCGCTCAATTTCCGAGCCTGCAGCGTCCGCCTGAGCCCGAAGCCTCGACTTCTCGGAGACAACTTCGGCGTTGCGCGCGTCGGCCGAGCGTAAGTCAGCAAGTGCTGTCGCGGCGATCATCTTGGCGGAGTTCAGTTCGTCGCGAAGAGAGTCGAGCGCATTGCGCCGGCGTTCGATTTCAGTCGAGACGGTTCCCAGTGCTGTCTTCGCCTGATCGCGCTCGCCAGCCAATTCGATCCGCGATTGTTGAGCGCCGTGTCCGCCGCGCAGGACAAATCGAGTCATCACCTCGCCTGAGCGAGTCACCAGAATTGCGGAATCGGCGATTCCCGCCGAGACAATTGATGGCCACGCAGCTCGAGCCGCATCGAGGTCGTCGGCGACGTATGTGCGGGACAAGACTCCGGCAACTCCGGCCGGCCCCACGACAAACTCCGACGCAGATTTCACGCCCGCCACGGCGATCACGTCTGGCGTCGGACCGTCGGTTTTTGCCAGCACTACCTCTACGCGACCAGCGTCGGTCTCGGTCGCGTGAGCGAGAGCATCGATTGCACTATCCCGCGTGTCGGCAAGAATCGCGTCAGCCAAGCCTCCTAAGGCTGCCGTGATCGCCGCCTCGAAACCGGGAGTCACCGTAATGTTGTCGGCGACAAGACCGCGGATTCCACGACGACCCGTGACTGAATCGCGTCCATCTTTCGATTCCAACGCCAACGACAATGCCGATACACGGGCGGCAAGAGCGTCGCGTTCACGTTCGAGAGTGTGAAGGGCTTCCCGGTCGGCGTCGACCTTAGAGTGCAACTCGAGAACCCGCGAATCCGCCGTCGTCACGGCACGCTCTAGTTCCGTGTTCGTTCCACCGGGAGCATCATCAATTTCGGACAGTGCGGACTCGGCCTCGGTCTGACGAAGTGCGGCCGCCTCGCGAGCACTCTCGCTGCGCAAAAGTTCACCCTGTGCACTCGCCACCCGCGAACGCGCGAGATCGACGCGACCCTCGAGCGAAGCGCGGTCAAGGTCGTGCTGAGTAATGAGCACGCTCTGGTCGGCTATCTCGTGATCGATGGCCTCGAGGTTTGCTGCAGCTGTCGCGGTCGTTGCGGCAGCAGCTCCGACGTTAGCTTCCATTTCCGTGACCTGGAGTTCGAGCGCGGAAACGTCACGTCGTGCGACCTCGACCATCTCGTCTGAAATCGCGAGGATTGGAGTGGATTCCGAGATGTCCTGGGACAAGAGCGTGATGCGGTCGCGGACGATTTGGCTGAGGTTTCGACAACGTTCTCTCACCTGCTCGAGTTCAAATGCGACCCGGCGGTGGCCATCGACTACATCCGACGTCAAATCGAGTTCGAGGGTTCGAATCCGAAGCAAAACATGGTCAAGTTGGTCGGCGACGACAAGTCTTTCGGTTTGGCGTTCCGTCTCCGTTTGTTGGTGATCATTGATGTCGCGGCGCAACGCCACGACATCGTCGGCAAGAATTCGCGCACGAGCGTCACGAACGACCGATGCAATGTTTTGTGCCTCGCGCGCGACTTCGGCCTGCTGCCCGAGAGGCTTGAGTTGACGTCGAATCTCCCCGGAGAGGTCCGTCAGTCGCGTAAGGTTCGCCTGCATCGCGTCAAGTTTTCGAACTGTCTTTTCCTTGCGACGGCGGTGCTTGAGAATTCCGGCGGCTTCTTCGATGAAACCGCGGCGGTCCTCGGGCGTTGCCGACAGCACCGTGTCGAGGCGACCCTGGCCCACGATGACGTGCATCTCGCGACCCAGCCCTGAATCCGACAGCAGTTCTTGGACGTCGAGAAGCCGACAGGACTCGCCATTGATGGCGTACTCCGACTGGCCGTTGCGGAAAAGAATGCGCGAGATCGTCACCTCGGTGTATTCGATGGGTAACGCGCCGTCCGAGTTGTCGATAGTGAGTGTTACCTCGGCCCGGCCAAGTGGGCCGCGCGTGGCCGTTCCGGCAAAGATGACGTCGTCCATCTTCCCGCCGCGAAGCGTCTTTGCGCCTTGCTCACCCATGACCCACGCGAGTCCATCAACGACGTTCGACTTGCCCGATCCGTTGGGGCCGACGACAGCAGTGACCCCTGGCTCGAACTGAAAGGTCGTCGGTTGCGCGAACGACTTGAAGCCCTTGAGGGTGAGGGACTTCAGATACATTTCTCTATTATCCCCGACTGTTCCGAGGAAAATTAACGGCGGGTTCGCGCAGACCGCTGACAGCGCGGGCAGAAGTGCGACGAGCGGTTCTGCCACGGCACTCGGACGATGAGAGTTTCACATCGGGCACAGGGCCTGCCGCCTTGACCGTAGGCGTTGAGCGACACATCGAAGTACCCTGAGTCACCATTGACATTGACATAGAGCGCGTCAAATGATGTGCCGCCGGCCTCGAGCGCCATGGTCATCACCCCACGAACGGCCTCAAAGAGTCGTCGGTAGTCAATCGGGCGAATTTGATTTGCGGGCGTCCCATAGTGAATCTGAGCAGCCCACAGCGCCTCGTCGGCATAAATATTTCCGATTCCCGAGACGAGACCCTGGTTGAGAAGTGCGGCCTTCACACCGCTTGTTCGCTGACGAAATCGTGCGATCAGGGCGTCGATGTCGAGGGCGGGGTCGAGGACGTCCCGCGCAATATGCATCACCGAGGACGGCAGGTTCGGGGAGTCCGAGCCTTCGCCAGCAGGAAATCCGTCCTGCCCGTCGACCAGCGCGTCCAGTGCAAGTGAACCGAAGAGACGTTGGTCGACGAATGCGATGGCCGGCCGTCCATCGAGAGACAGACGGACCCGTTCATGACGGATAGGCCCATCGTCAACAACACGAATCTGGCCACTCATTCCGAGGTGAATAACCAACGCGTCTCCGGTGTCAAGAGGACACCAGACGAATTTGCCCCGTCGAACCGCCGACTCGATCCGGGCACCCGTCAGCGTGGAGGCGAAATGCTCGGTGCTCCCGGGGTGACGCTTGAGCGCGCGCGTGTCAAAAATGGTCACCTCGGACACACGAGCGCCGACGAGATGCGTCACTAGTCCTTGACGGACGACTTCGACCTCGGGAAGTTCCGGCATCGGCTATCGAGACAGCTCGTCAAGTGCCGCGAACGCTGCCGCGGCTTCGGCGGCCTTCTTGCTCGAGCCGCGTCCCGCCCCCAACGAAACCCCGTCGCACGAGACCGTTGCCTGGAACACGCGCGAATGATCGGGACCTTCCGCGGTGACGGCGTAAACGGGCTTGCCCATGGAAAGTCGGTCACAGTGCTCCTGCAGCGCGGTCTTGTGGTCCATCGAGAAACCAAAGCGGTCCGACTGGGCGAAAAGTGGCCCGATCAACCGGATGACCAATTTGGATGCGGCCTTCTGGCCCAGGCTGAGATACGTTGCGCCAATTAGTGATTCGACAATGTCAGCGAGAAGCGAGGACTTGTCGTGACCGCCGGTCGACACTTCGCCGTTGCCGAGCCGAAGGAAACCGCCGAGGTCAATTGACCGCGCAACCTCGGCGAGGGCGGATGTACTGACGAGCGCCGCACGGCGCTTGGATAAATCACCCTCGGGAAGATCACGAAAGCGTTCATACAACTCGAGAGTGATGACCTGTTGCAGAATCGCATCACCGAGGAATTCGAGGCGTTCGTAGTGGCTACCCCCGTGTTCATAGGCGAAGGAGCGATGAGTGAGAGCCTGCTCGAGAAGGTCCGAGGGAATCGACACCCCGAGTATCCCCGCGAGTTCGGCGGGGTCACGGAATCCTGGAGTCGCGGTCATGAGAATGAGAACAGCGCGCCGGAATCTACCTTCCTGACGCGCTGTCGTTCACAAAGATTTAGACGTCGGCAACCTTGCGGCCCTTGTACTCCATAAAGAGTTCCGTGCCGACGGAATCGGTGACAACCTTGGCGCGGTGCGGGAGGCTGTAGACGGTTTTGCCGTTCTCCACGGTCTTGACGAGCGTGGGGATTTCAGCCTTCCACTGCGATCGGCGAGAGCGCGTGTTGGAACGCGACTGTTTGCGCTTGGGAACTGCCATGATTATTTCCTCTTTTTCGCGGCCGGTTTATCGGCCGTGGTTGTGTCGTCAGAAGCCAAAGCCTCTAGGGCTGCCCATCGTGGATCGATGTGCGGCATATCGTTGGGACGCGGTTCCATCAGCTTGTCGCCCGTTTCCGGATCGAGCCCCAGACAGTCCTCGTCGCACAGTGGTTGGAACGGCAGTTCTAACACCACCGCGTCTCGAACAAGCTGTTCACAATCCACGTGATTATCGTGAACCGAATACTCGAGTTCCTCCGTAGGAGAATACGCGAAAAGTTCGTGAAATTCCACTTCGACCGGGACCGTGACCTGATCGAGGCAGCGAACACACTCCGCTTCGGCCGTTGTTTCGACCTCGGCGGATACCAAAATGCCGTCGTGGAGTCCCTCGAGGCGAACATCCATCACGATTGGGGTGCCTTCGTGGACGACGGCGACTCCTTCGCCCAAACGTTGCGGTGCGGGGAATTCAAGGTGCTTTTCGCGATCTTCGCCGATGCGATGTGACACATCAAAAACGTTGACGTGGTAGGGGTTAGAGGACGAGGTCTTCACTCTTAAAGCGTAACGCCCGACCTCGATCTATCGCTACGAGTACTCGGCGGATTTCATGAAAGTCGAGACAGCACCCGGAACATACGGCGACACGTCACCACCGAGTGCCGCGACCTGCCGGACGAGCGACGACGACACGTGGCTGTGCTCGGGGTTGGGCAATACAAAAACGGTTTCAATACCGGCGAGGTCTCGATTGACGATGGCCATCGGCGTTTCGTACGTGACATCCACCTCGGTGCGAATCCCCTTCACGATCGCGTTCGCGCCAACCTCTTGGCAATAGTCCACCAACAGCCCCACGCTCCAGCTTGTGACTCTGACTCGGTCTGAAATTCCTGCATCGGCCAGAGACTGTTCGATGAGTTCAACACGACGAGCGACAGGCAACAGTGCGGATTTGGCGGGGTTGTGCACGACGACAACATGGACCTCGTCAAAAAGGTTCCGCGCGCGATCGATGACATCAAGGTGACCCAGAGTCACGGGGTCGAACGAACCGGGAACCACGGCAAGCGACGTCATGGTCCCAGCGTAATCGCGTGAGCCTCCGATGTCAGTTCTTGGCGAGGAATTCCCGTTCGCGTTGCGACAACCGACGATCCAGTGCATCACGCAACGCCGTGTGGGCCTCGAGAGTCGGGTCGACGTCGAGCACCGCCTGTGCATGGGTGCGCGCTGCCTCGATCACGGGACCATCGACCGTCACTCTCACGAGGACGAGGCCGCTGCGGCCGCCCGATTGGCTTTCGCCCAACACGTCACCTTCGCGGCGCAGTTCGAGGTCCTTCTGAGCGAGTTCAAAACCGTCGAGCGTTGATGCCACCGCCTCGACACGATCGCGGGCAAGCGTGCTTTCGTCGGCGTAGGTCACGAAGAGTGCCAGTCCGGGGACTCCGCCGCGCCCAACCCGGCCTCGAAGTTGGTGCAACTGACTTACGCCGAATCGATCCGCGTCGAGTACGACCATCGTCGAGGCGTTGGGGACGTCGACGCCGACCTCGATGACCGTTGTGGCGACAAGAACGTCAATCTCCCCCGCGGCGAACGCTGACATTGTCGCGTCCTTCTCGTCACCCGAAAGTCGACCGTGAATCATCTCGACCCGGCGACCGGGAAGCGCAGCGCGGACCACGGGAAGAATGTCGGTCACACTGGCGCGCGGTGCCGACGCGGGGATGTCCTCGAACAAATCGGTGCCGGCGTCGGCGGATGTCGCGTCAATGGCGGAACACACGACAAAGCCCTGCCGACCGGCGTCGATTTCTTCGCCAAGCCTCGTCCACACCCGTGAAATCCACGCGGGGTGGTCAGCAAGAGGAACGACGTGCGAGACGATGGGGGCGCGGCCGGCGGGCAGTGTGCGAATCGTGGAAATGTCCAGGTCACCAAACACCGTCATCGCGACCGTGCGGGGAATCGGGGTTGCGGTGAGCACGAGGACGTGTGGCGAGTTCCCCTTGCGTTTGAGTGTGTCGCGCTGTTCGACTCCGAAACGGTGCTGTTCGTCTACGACGACGAGAGCGAGGTCGTTGAAGGTCACGGCGTCGGCGAGAAGCGCGTGAGTGCCGATGATGAGTCGAGCCATACCACTTGCGACCGCGAGTTGAGCCCGCTTCTTTTGCGCGGCCGGGAGACTGCCCACAAGCAACGTCGGATTCAACCCGTCGGCAAGGTTCCCCAACGTGGCAACGATTGATCGGGAGTGCTGCGCAGCGAGGACCTCTGTCGGAGCGATTAACGCCGCTTGCCCACCGTCTTCGATTGCCGTGAGCATCGCACGAATAGCGACAAGGGTCTTTCCGGATCCGACCTCGCCCTGGACAAGACGATTCATCGGCCGAGCGCGCGCCATATCACCGTCGATTTCGGCGCCCACCGTTAACTGGTCGGCCGTAAGGTCGAACGGCAATGCCGAATCGAACGCGGCGCGAAGAGCACCCGGCGTTCTGGGCATCGACACGGCCTCGGCGGCTCGAATACGGTCGCGAAGTAGCGCGGTTTGAACGAGGAAGGCCTCGTGAAATCGAAGAGTATCGCGCGCAGTCCTCCATTCGGCGTGGTCGGCCGGACGGTGAATTGCGCGAATCGCCGCAGTCAGCGACACAAGCCCGCGGTCGGCCTTCACCGCGTCAGGCACCGGATCATCGAGCTCGGGGAGCCCATCGAGCACAACGCCCAGCGCTTTCGCGATTTGCCACGACGCGACCGAACTCGTCGCCGGATAAATCGGAATGGGTGTCTTCGCCCACAACTCGGCGACTTCGTCCGAAACATTCTCGTCCTCGTCAAACAATTCATAGTCGGGGTGTGTCAGTTGGCGTTGCCCTCGAAACTCGCCGACCTTGCCCGCAAAGATTCCGCGCACACCGCGGTGAAGAGCGTTCGCGCGCCACGCTTGGTTAAAGAACGTCAGAGCCAGTGTTCCGGTTCCGTCGGAAATCACGACTTCGAGAAGCGAACCTTTTCGCCCATTCATCGGCCGATTATTGACCCGAAGCACCTCGGCCACGATGGTCACCGACTCATCGAGGGGAAGCGAATCGAGGGCGGTCAGTTCGCCACGTTCGGCATAACGCCGCGGGTAGTGGCCAAGCAGTCCGCCGACAGTGTCAAACCCAAATGCTTTGGTCAGCACCTTTGCCGTTCGGTCGCCGATGACCCGCGGAAGTGCGGTGTCAAGGAAAACGGCGGTTTCAGTCACGGTTTTACGCTACCCCTGAGATCAGGGCTTTCCGTGATTGGGCCCCTGGTCGCTAATCTTGGGGCGTGACGCGAATCATCTTTGGAGCCGCAGGAGGCCGTACCCTCACCGTTCCAGCGACGGGAACCAGGCCGACCGCTGACCGCGTTCGCGAAGCCGTCTTTTCCCGCTTTGAGGCCCTGACAACGATTGCGGGTGCTCGATTCCTCGACCTTTATGCAGGATGCGGGGCGATCGGACTCGAGGCGGCGTCACGCGAGGCCTCGCGCGTTGACCTCGTCGACAACTCGGAAAAGGCGGTAAGGGTGATCACGAAAAACACCGCACTCGTGTCCCCTGCCGTTCCGAACTGTTCGATTCGCGTCCATCGGTCGAGTGTCGCCGGTTATGTCGGTGCCAGTTCCGAAACATGGGACGCGGTGTTTATTGACCCGCCTTACGACCTGGATAACGCAGCGCTGGTCACGACGATGGCACTATTGTTTCCAAGGCTGTCACCCGATGCCGTCGTCGCGGTAGAACGTGCGAGTCGAGACCCTGAACCCGAATGGCCGCGCGGCTACGGGATTCTCGCCCCCAAGGATTACGGCGAGACCCGCGTTTACTGGCTTGACGTCGCCGAATAGTCAGCGAACGGGTCCCACCCGCCGCGCGAAACGAAGGGCACACCGTCGACCAGGACCCCCTCGCCCGGAGCGACTCGCCCCACTGCGCGGAATTCGCTCGGCAGTTTCGCGTTGAGAGGGAAGCAGGCCAACATCGCGTGATCCTCACCGCCGGTCAGAGCATCGATGTCCCCCACGGCGGAGAGTTCGAAATCGATGGCGACGCCGCTCGCAACGGCGATACGGCGCGCGTCTAACACCAGCCCGTCGCTGACATCCATCATCGCCGTTGCACCCGCAATCGCGGCATCTCGCCCGGCGGCAATCGGAGGCTCGGGGCGTAATTGGGCAGCAACAGTGACGGGGTGTGAAGCCCAGGCTTCTGCTACCGCCGCCGGATCGATGATTCCGTCCGGGGAAACCGCGCGATCGAAAAGAATGTCGAGACCACGCTTGGCATTCCCGAGACCACCCGCGACGGCAACAACGTTTCCAATGGATGCGCCAGAACGAGTCACTGGCTCGACACCATCGAACTCCCCGAGCGCCGTGACCGAGAGCATCACGAGCGGAGCGTTCGACAAGTCCCCACCCACGACCCCGCAGCCCGGCGCAAGAGCCGTTGCGGCGTCCCGAAACCCGCGAGCGATGTCTTCGACGAATCGAACGGTGGTGGTGGCCGGTGCGGCCAACCCGACGACGACAGCCGTCGGTGTTGCTCCCATTGCCGCGATATCCGCGAGATTCGTCGCACACGCCTTCCATCCGATGTCATAGCCCGTCGACAATCCGATGCGAAAATCGGGGCCTTCGATCATGAGATCGGTCGTCACGGGGACTCGGCCATCGGGAACCGCCACAATCGCGCAATCATCGCCAGGACCGAGAATGGTGCGCCGGGACGTCGGCAAAATCGGAAAGATTCGCGCGAGAGTTGCGCCTTCACCGATTTCGCCAATCGTGGCCTCTGTCGCGTTCACGTTTCAACGGTAGCCTGAAAGCGATGCGTGCACGACTCCTTTTCCCCAGCGTCGCCCTCCTCGGGCTGCTGTCAGGTTGCGCCGGAATCGTTGCGCTCCAACCCGCCGATGCCGCGAACAATCCAGCGTGCGCCGAGGTCATGGTTCGCGTACCCGACGTAGTTGCGGGATTGGACCGACGCTCCACCAACGCACAATCCACGGCGGCCTGGGGTGATCCGGCTGCCGTGATTCTGCGATGCGGAGTTCCCGATGGCGGGCCGTCGGCACTCCCCTGTTTCACCGTCGACAACGTGGATTGGCTACGCGATGCGGCGGACGATCCGACCTTCACCTTCCTTTCCTACGGCCGAAACCCCGCAGTCGAGGTGTTGATTGATTCGACCGCGGTGAGCGGAACCGCTGCTCTCACGGATTTGTCGATCGCAGTGGGAACGCTCGAACCGCTGCGCGTCTGTGTCGATGCGACGGACGTCCTCGGGAACTGACTCCCGACTTCGGAATTGTCACCTCTATGGGCGCTTCCGCGTCGTTCCGCCTCAACACAAAATCTCCACCCGTTTCTGCAGACATCTCGGTGCTCACGCCTCGTTCGTGCAGACATCTCAAGAAATTTTGCATTTAGAGGTGCTGAGGACCGAAATGTCTGCAGGAACCCGATGGGACTGCGCGCGTAGTCAGCCGAGGCCGAGGAGTTTCGAGGATATCCCGCCCGCGGCGCGCAGGGCCACCCCGCCACCGTGTCCAGCCTGGGGGAAAACGACACGGCGGTCGCGTGCCTCGTTGAGAGCATCACGCAGAATTGTCAGTGCGGGGTGCTTGGGAGCCCAAAGGTAGAGCGACAGCGCTCCAGGAATCGAATTCACTTCGTTGACGAAAAGGTCGCCCGATTTTTCGTCGAACAACAGGTCGAGTCGAACCACGCCCGTCAATCGGGTGACATCGGACACCGCGCGCGCGAGTTCCGCCGCGCGCTCATGCACCTTTGCGGGATACTTCGCAGGGAATTCGCGGGGAGCGCTCGAAAGTCCCGCGTCCGAACCAGCACCGCCGGCAAGATATTTTTCGGCATAGGAATAGAGGCCTGAGTCCCCTTCCCCACGCAGCGGTTTTTCGAGGTCAGTCAATTCGAGGGCTGGGAAAGTTCGGAACCCGATATTGAGATCCACCAGGGTTGGTTTGTACGGCTCGAGCACAGCACCGTTCTTCAGGTGCGGGCTGTTTTGTGCGAGTGCCCGTGCTGACAAAAGGTCATCGACGATCTCGATGCCGATAGACGAACCTCCGAACCGCGGCTTGACAATGTATGGGCCCGTGAAGCCGGGTTCGGTTGTAGTCGAAACCGCACGCCGCGGCAAGGTCGGGATTCCTGCAGATTCCATCAATCCACCAAACGCGAGTTTGTCCATGCCGACCGCACCGGCGAAAAGTGTCGAACCGGTGGCCGGGATTCCCATCACATCGAAAATCGCGGCGGCTCCGCCCCCTTCACCGATTCCGCCGTGAAGACAGAGCAACGCAGCGTCGATATCGAGTGTTCCGGACCCAAAAGACTTCTTAACGTAGAAACCGGGCTCGGGAGCGAGTCGCACTTCGAGCTGCTTGGCCGACTTCGGCGCGCCCTCGAGGTAGTCCTTTGCTTCCGTGCCGTTCGGTACAAGAAACCACTCGCCCGACGGTGCCCAATAAATGGGGTGAACGGAATCGCCGCCATCGGTCAAGACTCGCTCTGCCTGCAATCCAGTGAGAATCGAAATTTCGTGTTCGGGGCTCGGCCCGCCAAATACGACGGCCCAGGGTCGTGTGGCGCTCATCGGATTCCCGTCTGGCTCCCCTGCCCCGGAAGCCGGCAATTACGCGTAATGATCAGGCAGGTCGTTTTCGACAAGAATAACGCCCGAAGCGCCAGCGCGTTCGAGGGCGGCGGCCATCGCGGGGGGCCTGTCGGCGAAAACCTTCGCAGAGGGGTGGCCCGAAACTAAAGCCGCGCGGTTCGTGAACCCCACCACGAAGAGTTCGCCGCCGACTTGTGCGACCTGGGCCGCCAAGGCGCGATTGCGTTGCGATTGCACCCCACCGAGTTCAATCATTCCGGGAGTGACGACGATGAACGGACCCTTGCGGTTCTTCGCCATCGCTGCTCCGCCCTCGACCGCGCGAGCGGACCCGATTGGGTTCGCGTTGTACGAATCATCGATAATTATTGCCCCGCTCGGGGCCAGTTGTGGCTCGGCGCGATGTGCCGCGGTGGGTAGGTCTCCGAGTCGCGGTGCCAGTAGGGCGAGAGGTACATCGAGCGCATGGGAGATTCCCACCGCGACGGCAACGTTGACCGCGTGACCAACTCCTGAAATCGTGACGGGAACCGATTCTCGCCCGATTGTGACCGTGCCCTTCGAGGGGCTGACCGATACATCCGCTTGTGCCCCCTGAGCGCTTACGCGAATGACGCGCTTTCCCTCCGACTCGCACCGGTTGGCGAGCGCCGAAAGTTCGGGGTCATCAATCGGCAAAACAACGGTAGCTGCGTTCTCGACGATCTCGCTCTTGGCTCGAAGAATTGCGTCACGACTTCCTAACCGTTCAAGATGCGCCTCACCGATTGTGGTGATCGCGGCAATGTCCGGCGGGAACAGTCTCGACAGTTCGCGAATTTCACCCTCGCCATACATTCCCATCTCGGCGATGAACACCTCGGTTCCCGGGGTCAACTTGTCGTTCACCGCGCGCGCCAATCCCATGAGGTTGTTGAACGACGCGGGACTGGGCACCGTGGAATACTTGGTGGAAACGAGGTGGGCTGCATAGCCCTTGGTGGATGTCTTCCCGTACGAGCCGGTGAGGGCGACGACGGTCGGTTTCACCTGAGCGAGTTTCTTTTGCGCCGCGACGAGCCATTTCTTCGACAATGTTTTCTCCATGGGCTGGGCAACAACCAAGGCGAGGTCCATTACTCCAGGAGCGACGAAACCGAAAAGCACGACCGCGTACGACAGCCCTAACATGCTGGTCACGAAAATTACGATCCACGATAGAACGAGCCACAGTACCGCGAGGCGTCGAAGTCGGCCAGTCCATTGCAACGGGGACGACGTGCCGCGAAAACGGAGGCCCCAGGGCCACCACAGCACCAGAGCGAAAACCACGGACGGCACGGCAAGTGAGATCCACCACGCCTCGGTTGAAATGCTCGACAAGACAAATTCCACCGCAACTGCTGCGATGAGAGGCCACCATGACACCTGGCGCGAACGACCCCAGCCGAGGGCGATTCGCGTCGTCCAGCCGGGAATGTAGTGCTCACGTTGCGCGACTCTCAGCCACTTGAAGCCGAGAAATACCGGAAGAAGCCCGATGATTGACCAGGAGAAAATCTCAATCATGCGAGAGCCTCATCGATGGCGGCACGAACGGCAGCCCCCAGAACGGGAGTCAACAGATGCGCCTCACCGGGAACAACGGTCCAGCGTGCGCCCCGAATTCGCTCCGACGCGACCTTGCCCGCCGCCGTCGGGGCAGCAGTGTCGTTCTGCCCCCACACCAGCCACGTCGGTGCGGTGATGCGCGCGAGATCGTCGTCGTAGTTTTCGTTCACGGTCTTGACCAAAATGTCACGCATGATGCCCTGAGCGGCGTTGTAGTCGGCACTCCCCGCCTTTCTGCGTCGAGCGTCCAAAGCCGATTGGGGGATGAAGCCGATTCGACCAAGTATTTTTGCAATTCGATACGACAACTTTGGTTTAGAGACTGGGTCGAGTCGGACCAGTGGGGCGCCTGTCAACACAAGTCCAGAGACCAATTCAGGCCGCGCCGCTGCGAGTCGAACGGCAATGCGGCCTCCAAATGAGTGACCGACGAGGACGACGGGACCGAGCGGTTTTATTGCCTCGGCAACGAGTTCCGCATATTCCGCTGTACCCCACGCTGTCTCGGGCGGCCCGGTGGGTCCGAAACCGGGCAAATGGATTGCCAGAGCACTCAGTCCCGCGAGAACGCCCGCGAAATCCGTTCCTGACCGTCCCCATCCGTGTAGAGCGACGACTCGCGTGGGGGCGCTGCCGATTCGTTCGGCGAGCACCCGGCCGTCTGCCAGAGCCTGTATGGCCACCTATTCCTCCGACGGAATCTCGGAGTCGGTTGCCAGGTGCGGTGCGAGTTCTCGCGGGTCGAGCGTTCCCTGCAGCACCCGTTGAACCTGCGACACTATCGGCATGGATACACCTTTAGCGGCGGCGAGGACGAGGATCGGATCGACGGACGACAAACCCTCCGCAGTTTGATCCATCTGCCGAATCACCCTGTCAAACGAATAGCCCTGCCCCAAAAGCCTGCCCGCAGTGTTGTTGCGAGAGAGCGGTGATTCACAGGTTGCGATGAGGTCCCCCAGACCCGCTAGTCCCCACATCGTCTCCGGACGAGCGCCGTACGCTGAGGCGAATGCCGACAGTTCCGCTAATCCGCGCGTAATAATGGATGCTTTCGTATTGTCGCCGTACCCCACGCCATCGGCGATTCCCACCGCGACAGCAATGAGGTTCTTGAGTACTCCACCGAACTCAGTGCCAATCACGTCGGTGTTGGTCAGGGTCGTGAAGTAACCATTGCGGCAGGTCGCGGCGACAGCAACAGCAGCGTCGGTGCTGGTCGACGAGACCGCCGACGCAGTCGGTTCTTCCTTGGCAAGTTCGAGAGCGAGGTTTGGTCCAGAAACCACGACGATGCGACCTTCATCCACACCGGTCACTTCTCGGATCACTTCACTCATCCGGAGTCCCGACGTTCGCTCAACGCCCTTCATCAGTGACACGATGGGAACGGAATCACCCAATTGACCGCCAATTCCCTCGAGGACCGATCGCAGCGACTGCGACGGGACGGACAGATACACTTCATCAACTCCGGCGAGAGTCGCAGACAGGGAGGTGGATGCGGTGATGGTCAAGGGCAGATTGACGCGTTGCAGATAGGTGGTGTTGCGGTGGGTTTCGTTAATCTCGCGCGCAATTTCGTCGCGTCGAGCCCACAATTGAACGTCCGCGCCGCCATCGGCCAGCACCTTCGCAAACGTCGTTCCCCACGCGCCCGCTCCCAGGACTGCGACGGTAGCCACTAAAACTTCCCCGTGGTCGTCTGGTTGTGTTCGACAGGGTCCCAACGCTGGGTTGGAGGTTTTTCTCCGCGCAACTGACCTTGAAGTTCGGCGATGGCAACCATGAGAATTTCGGTCGCTGCCGTGAGCGATTTCTGATCGAGCACTTTTCCCTTGAAAGCGGACAGATCGATTGGGCGACCGATGAGGACGGTGATCGGGGTCGGTGGAAAGAATCGAATCCGTCCCGAATACCTCGGCATCAGAATCTGCGTCCCCCAGTGCGCCGCGGGAATTAAAGGGATGTCTGCGTCGAGCGCCATTCGAACGGCGCCGGTTTTGCCTCGCATCGGCCACAGATCGGGGTCGCGGGTCAAGGAACCCTCGGGATACACCACAATTCCCCCGCCTGATTTTGTCAGAGATCGCGCGGCCTTCATCGGCCCTAACGCCCGCTGCTGCCCCGCCCGGTCAACCGGGATTTGCCCGAGCCCGCGAAGAACCGCGCCGAGTACGGGCACACGAAACAGCGATTCTTTTGCCATAAATCGAGGGGTACGCCCGGCTTTCCACAAGGCAATGCCCATCACTACCGGGTCGATCGCGCTGAAGTGGCATGGTGCAAGGATGAATGCGCCCTTCGCGGGTATGTTCTCCATTCCTCGAACCGTGATGCGAGAAATAAGTGCCATGAGGGGCAGGGCTAAGCCCGCGGTGAAGCGCCAGCCCGCAGATTTTTCGGTCTTCGTCATCATGCTCCTCTTTGCGGAAAGCCTAGTCCGCGAGCTCAAAGTCAGCCCCGAGATCGCGGAGCTTGTCAATGAAGTGCTCGTAGCCTCGGGCGATGATTCCGACGTTGCTGATGGTGCTGGTTCCCGTCGCGGCCAGGGCGGCAATGAGGTGAGAGAATCCTCCGCGAAGGTCGGGAACACGGATGTCCGCACCGTGAAGCGGGGTCGGGCCCTCTATGACCGCGGCCTGTTCCAATTTGCGCCGTGGGACTCGACGCGTAATTGACGCGATTCCATCGTGATGAATTTCGATGTTCGCACCCATCTTGTTCAACGATTCGGTGAAACCAAAGCGGTTCTCATAGACCGTCTCGTGCACAATCGAGGTGCCCTCGGCCTGCGTCAGGGCGACAACCAATGGTTGTTGCCAATCGGTCATGAAGCCAGGGTGCACATCCGTCTCAACGACCACTGGATGGAGCCGGCCACCCGGGTGTCGGAATCGAATTCCGTCTTCGTGGACCTCGAATTCTCCGCCGACCTTTCGAAAGACATTGAGGAAAGTGAGAAGTTCTTGCTGCTTGGCGCCGAGCACAAAGATATCGCCCTTGGTTACGAGTGCAGCACACGCCCACGACGCGGCCTCGTTTCGGTCGAAAAGTGACCGATGCTCGTAGCCGTGCAGGCTTTCGACTCCTTCGATGAAGATGGTGCGGTTTGGTTCCACCCAAATTATTGCGCCCATCTTTTGCAGAATCGCAATGAGGTCCATGATCTCGGGTTCGATTGCCGCGTTCTTGAGTTCGGTTACTCCTTCGGCACGAACGGCCGTGAGCAAGACCTGTTCGGTCGCCCCGACGGACGGGAACGGAAGCTCGATATGCGCTCCCTTGAGTCGCTCGGACGCTGTGAGGTGAATGCCCTGCGGTTGCTTGGTGACCACCGCTCCGAAAGCACGTAATGCGTCCAGGTGGAAATCAATGGGGCGATCACCGATACGGCAGCCACCGAGGTCGGGAATGAAGGCTTCCCCGAGTTGGTGGAGCAATGGGCCACAAAAAAGAATGGGGATACGGCTCGAGCCTGCGTGTGCATCGATCTCGGCAAAGTGTGCGCTGGTGACGTTCGTCGGGTCGAGCGTGAGTTCGCCTTCGGCCGAGTCGGTGACATGGACGCCGTGGGCTTCGAGGAGCCCGCGCACGACGGCAACATCGGAAATGTTGGGGACATCTCTCAAAACGGACGGAGAATCCCCGAGCAGGGCGGCGACCATGGCTTTGGTCACGAGGTTTTTTGCGCCGCGCACATCCACCCGGCCGCGCAGCGGCTTTCCGCCACGGATGACAAGCGTGTCTGCCGACAAGCCAACTTTTGCTCCTTGGGCACGCGCGTCGTCGTCGTGTGCCGTCATCGGGCTGGCAACGTCGTCGGGCGCCACGATTCGCGGCGCGATTCGAACCCGTCAATGTCGGATTCATGGCGCATCGTCAAGCCAATGTCGTCGAGGCCTTCCATGAGTCTCCATCGGGTGTAATCGTCAATCTCGAATGCGCTCGTCACGCTTCCACACGTTACCGTTCGCGACTCAATATCAACGATCACTTCGGTTCCGGGGGCGGCTTCCAGAGCTGACCAGATTCGTTCAACGACGTCATCAGGGACAACCGCCGTCACCAACCCCTGTTTGCCCGAGTTTCCGCGGAAGATATCGCCAAATCGCGGCGCGACGACGACGCGGAATCCGAAGTCGCGAAGTGCCCACACTGCGTGTTCGCGCGATGAACCGGTTCCGAAGTCCGCTCCGGCGACGAGCACCGTGCCGTGTGAAAACGGCTCCCTGTTGAGGACGAAATCGGAATCCTTGCGCCAGCGTTCGAACAATGCGTCATCAAACCCTGTTTTCGTGATGCGCTTGAGAAACTCGGCGGGGATGATCTGGTCGGTATCCACGTTCGTTCGACGAAGCGGCACTCCGATACCCGTGATTGTCGAGACTTTATCCACGATTACTCGATATCCCAGGGGCTTGCCAGAGTTCCGCGAATTGCTGTCGCGGCGGCGACAAGAGGAGAGACCAGATGAGTCCGGCCGCCGGCACCCTGGCGCCCTTCGAAGTTTCGATTCGACGTCGACGCACAGCGTTCCCCCGGCTGAAGTTGATCGGGGTTCATCCCGAGACACATCGAGCATCCGGCAAATCGCCATTCGCCACCAAATTCGGTGACGATTGTGTCAATACCTTCGGCCTCGGCTTCCAAACGGACTCGCGCCGAGCCGGGCACCACCATGAGTTTGACGCCGTCGGCAAGTTTTTTCCCTTTAATGACACTCGCGAATGCCCGCAAATCGTCGATGCGGGAATTCGTGCACGACCCCATAAACACCTGGTCGACTCTGATGTCCTTCATCGGGGTTCCGGCAACGAGGTCCATGTATTCGAGTGCTCGCTCGGCACTGGCTCGTTCGTTGGGGTCGGTGAAATCCGCAGGATTCGGCACCGAATCGGAAAGCGCAACTCCCTGTCCGGGGTTCGTGCCCCACGTGACGAACGGCTCAAGCAGGCTGCCGTCCAGCACTACTTCAGCATCGAAAGTTGCGTCTTCGTCGGTGGGCAAGGTCCTCCAGTAGGCAACCGCAGCATCCCAATCGGACCCCTCAGGCGCATGCGCGCGCCCCTTGAGGTACGCAAACGTTGTCTCGTCGGGTGCAACCATTCCGGCTCGCGCGCCCGCTTCAATCGACATGTTGCAGATCGTCATTCTGCCTTCCATCGACAATTCACGAATTGCGCTGCCACGATATTCGAGGACATAGCCTTGTCCCCCGCCGGTGCCAATTTTTGCGATGACCGCAAGAATGATGTCCTTTGCCGTGACTCCTGCGCGCAAGTGACCGTTGACCGTTATTGCCATCGTCTTGAACGGGGTGAGTGGAAGGGTTTGGGTCGCGAGGACGTGCTCGACCTCGGAAGTGCCGATGCCGAACGCCATCGCTCCGAACGCGCCGTGTGTCGATGTGTGGCTGTCGCCGCACACCACGGTGATGCCGGGCATTGTCAGGCCCAGTTGCGGCCCGACAACGTGAACGATTCCCTGCTCGATGTCGCCGAGGGAGTGCAGCCGGATGCCGAATTCTGTAGCGTTCGTTCGAAGCGCGTCGATTTGGGTTCGTGAAATGGGGTCAGCGATCTGTGCGCCGATGTTCAGGGTTGGGGTGTTGTGATCCTCGGTCGCAATCGTCAAGTCGGGCCGGCGAACGGGTCGCCCTGCGTGTCGTAGCCCATCGAACGCTTGTGGGCTGGTGACTTCGTGAACGAGGTGAAGGTCGATGTACAGCAGGTCGGGCTCTCCGTTTTCCCCCTTGACGACAAGGTGGTCGTCCCAGACCTTTTCGGCAAGTGTCCGGGGACGTGGAGAGGCGGCGTTCATCCGCCCTAGTTTATCAGCGTGAGAAGCGTTATTTTGCGGACTTGTCGCGCTTTGTTCGCGTAAGGCTCGCGAAAACCGCGACCGTCAGAGTGAGCACGATCACGACAAGTGACACCCAGGTTGGTATCTCGGGAACGATCTCGACGTGTTGTCCATCGTTGATGAATGGGAGTTCGTTGAGGTGCAGCGCGTGGTTGACAAGTTTGAATCCAATGAATGCGAGTATGGCCGCGATTCCGTGGCCGAGGTAGTGCAGGCGATCGACCAGGTCACCCAGGAGGAAGTAGAGCTGCCGAAGGCCCATCAAGGCGAGAATGTTGCACGTGAACACCAGGAACGGGCTCGTGGTGATTCCGAAAATCGCCGGGATCGAATCAAGGGCAAAGATGAGATCAATTGTGCCGAGCGACACAAGGACGAGGATGGCGGGGGTAAGGAATTTCTCGCCGTTAACCATGGTGCGCCAACGATCGCTGTCCCTCCATTCGGGGTGCACTCGCAGGACTTTCTTGAGCCAGGAGATAACGAAGTTGTCCTCGCCACTACCGTGTTCGTCTTTCTCACGCAGTTGCTGAACAGCGACATACACGAGGTACGCACCGAAAATGTAAAACAGCCACGAATAACTCTCGAGGAGTGATGCGCCGAGGACGATGAAAATCGCGCGGAAAATCAGGGCGAGAACGATTCCCATCATGAGTAACTCTTGCTGCATTTTTTTCGGAACTCGGAACTGGGCCATGATGATGAGGAAGACAAAAACGTTGTCCGCCGACAGGGAATATTCCGTGAGCCAACCCGCGAAGAATTGGAATCCCAGCTCGGTTCCATTCAGCCCCGAATCATTGGCGACGACAACTATTAACAGTCCAAAGACGATGGCGAGGCTCACGTAAAAGCTGATCCACAAAGTGGATTCTCGAGTTGATGGGATATGCGGCCGTCTTACAACAAGAAACAAATCGAAAACGAGAATCGCTGCCAAAACCGCGTACGAGGTGATTTCGAACCAGAAAGGGAGGGCATTGTCCATGTTCCTGCGATTCTACCAGCGGGTGCGGGCAGAGCTCTCGACTTTTCCACTAAACCTTCGACGGCGAACCGTCCAAGGCGAGTTGTGACCCCAGCGGGATTCGAACCCGCGTTACCGCCGTGAGAGGGCAGCGTACTAGGCCGCTATACGATGGGGCCGAACACAACGGCTCAAGTATCGCACAGGCGGGGAACCGCGCGCAAACTCGTCCCTCTAAAGACGAGTGTCGAGCACGGGAAGCGCGCGCGAAGCGACCGCGACCTCCATCGGAAGAGGCGCGATACGCTCACCGTCGCTGTACCCGACGAGGTTGGACGACTCGAGTCGGAACTTTTTACCTTGGCGAATCACCACGCGAGGGTCAGTGACGTGGGTTCCCTTGAAAACTTTGGGATAAATCCGCATGAAATCCAAACGGGAAAGTGGTCGCACCATCATCAAGTCGAGCAGGCCATCGTCGGGTTTCGCCATTGGGCAAATCCTCATGCCACCGCCGTATTGACTGTTGTTCGCGATGGTTGCCAGGATGGCCTCTTCCTCGTTCTGCACTCCGTCGATAGTTACGGTGTAGCGGATCGGCTTCAATTTTGCCAGTTCGATGAGCATGGCGACGGTGTACCGCGAAGGACCCTTCGGAAAAGCGAGGTGATTTACCGTCTCGTTGACAAGCGCGTCAAATCCGGCGGACATCGTCGAACAGAACCACCGTTCACCGCCGTTCCACGACATGCGACCTGCATCGATTCGCCACAAGGGTTTATCGAGCGCCCCCATCAACCGGCGGATTGCAGCATCGATGTCGCCGATAGGCATTCCGAGGATTCCTTCGGCGGTATCGTTTCCGGTTCCACTCGGTAAAACGCCCAGGGGCGTGTCCGTGTTCACGCACACGTTTGTCCCCAATTGCACGGTTCCGTCGCCCCCAACGACGATGAGGGCGTCAACACCGTCGCCAACTGCGGCGCGCGCCATCGACTCCAGTTGCTCATAAGAATCGGCCGACAATTCCGAGACTCGGCGGCCTGTTGCTCGTAACGCCTCGGCCAATCGGGTCCCGTAATCTCGATGCGCGCCCCGCGCAGCACTCGGGTTTACCGCGACCGCAATGAGGGGGCGCGACAACGGTGTCATTCCGAAACAGTAGCGCAGATGCCCGATTATTCGAGGAAATTATGGCTGGGGTGCCTGGACTCGAACCAAGAACAAAGGTACCAGAAACCTCCGTGTTGCCAATTACACCACACCCCACCGGCGGTAGAGCCGCTTCGCGTCAGCCTACCAAACGACACGGACCGCGCGAAATTGGCGCGCAACGTCGACAGCGGTCACAACGAACTCCGTAGAGAGACAATGCGGGCAAGGCTGGATTCACGACCAAGAATCTCCAGCGATTCGAAGAGCGGAGGACTGATTCGACGGCCCGAAATGGCCGTTCGAACCGCACCAAACGCGCTTCGTGGCCCCAGTTCGAGTCCCTCAATCAGACTGGTTCGAAGAGTTTCTTCGATGTTGCCTGTCGACCAATCCACGAGGTCCGAGAGGGCACCGTGAGCGGCATCGAGAATTCGAGCGGCATCGGCGTCGAGCGTCGCTCGGGCATCGTCGGCAACGGCCAGATCACCGTCGTCCGTCAAGAGGAACCGAATCATCTCGGGAATCTCGCCCATCAACTGGGTCCGGTCCTGAATATGCGGCGCAATTTCGGTCAGGCGAGCACGCTGGTGACTGGTCGGATTGTCATCGACCAATCCGGCCGCGTGGAGGTACGGTAGCGATCGGTCGACGAACACATCACGCGGTAACAGACGAATCTGATCACCGTTAATCGACTCGGCCTTTTTCAGGTCGAATCGCGCGGGATTCGGGTTGACGTCCGCAACATCAAACGCGGCGACCATCTCGTCTATGCCGAAGACATCGCGATCCGACGCGATTGACCAACCGAGCAGTGACAAGTAGTTGAGAAGGCCCTCGCGGATGAACCCGCGGTCTCGATGATGGAAAAGGTTCGATTCCGGGTCGCGCTTGGACAGCTTCTTGTTGCCCTCGCCCATGACGTACGGAAGGTGGCCGAATCGCGGCACAAAAGTCGTCACACCAACCTCGATGAGCGCATGGTAGAGGGCGATCTGACGGGGGGTTGACGCCAACAGGTCTTCGCCGCGCAACACGTGAGTGACGCCCATGAGAGCGTCGTCCACCGGATTGACGAATGTGTACAGGGGCGCACCGTTGGGACGCACAACGACGAAGTCTGACGTCGTTCCGACGGGGAAGGTGATGGGCCCACGAACCAGATCGTCGAAACCGAGGTCTTCCGCGGGAACACGAAGTCGCAACGCTGGCCGGCGGCCCTCGGTGCGAAATGCCGCGCGTTCGTCGGCCGAAAGGTCGCGTTCGAAATTGTCATATCCCATCTTGGGGTCTCGACCGGCGGCGACGTTGCGGGCTTCCATTTCCTCCGGAGTGACAAACGACTCGTAGAGGTGCCCCGATGTGACAAGAGAGTCGATGATTTCCTGGTAAATCTCGGTGCGTTGCGATTGACGATACGGCTCGTGAGGGCCACCCTTGACCACGCCCTCGTCCCAATCGAGACCGAGCCAGCTCAGAGCGTCGAGAAGCTGTTCGTAGGATTCCTCCGAGTCTCGTTCAGAATCGGTGTCCTCGATGCGAAAGATAAACGTGCCGCCGACGTGCCGCGCGTAGGCCCAGTTGAAAAGGCAGGTTCGAATCAGGCCGACGTGTGGAGTACCGGTTGGGGACGGACAAAAACGAACCCGGATGTCACTGCCCGTTGCGGTCGAGAACGGTGTCTTCATATGGGTGCCAGTCTATTCCGTGGATTCGCGGGACCGCAGGCTGACAATCAGGGCGATAAGGGCGGCGGCCGAGGCGACGAACGCGAAGGAGGCAACGGAAAGCCCGGAATAGCCCAACGCCGTGACCGCGGGGCCAGCAAGGACTCCTGCGAGGGCGCCGGAAGCGCTCATGGCCGCATCGCTTCGCCCCTGAATGGTCAGTCGCCGTGGTCCCTGAGAAAGTTCGCCGATGAGCGCGCTACCCGCCACCGTGTTCGCACTCCAGCCAAGACCGAGGAAAATCAGTCCAATGGTCACGATGGTGTGGTCCATAGGAAAAAATGCGGTGAGCGCCAGACTGACGGCCAAGATGACCTGCCCGAATATCAACACCGGAATTCGCCCAATCTTGTCGCTGAGAATGCCGAACAGGGGGGACATCGCGTACATCCCCGCAACGTGCAGCGAAATGACGAAACTTGCCTCGCCGACCGTTGCCCCGTCGTGCACCAAATGAACAGGAGTCATGGCCATGACGGCGACCATTGTGGCGTGGCCGAGTCCGATCACCGCGATTGCGAATGGGACGGCTCGCGAGAGCGTTGCCGCCGTGGTTGCCGCTGTTTTCGTGACCGTCACCGTGGGAACGTGAGGCCCGATTCCCCACCAGTACATCGACGCGGCAGCGATTTGAGCGGCAACAGTAAAAATGAAGGGCCCCGTCAACTCCGGCATTCCGAGCGCGTCGCCGATCGCCACACCAACTCCGTTGAGGTTGGGGCCGACGATTGCCCCGATGGTCGTCGCCCACACGACCATGGAAAGGTCACGTCCACGATTTTCCGCGCTGGAATAGTCGGTTACCGCGAACCGCGCTTGAAGATTTACTGCGCCACCGACTCCCAGCCCCAATAGTCCGAGAAGCACGAGCGGAAGGGACATTAGTCCCCCCGCGACGATGATGAGCGACCCTCCGAGAATCGCGATCGACGCGCCCAAGGTCAGCGCACGTCGTCGACCGCGCTGCAACGCAACCCGCGCCAGCGGGATTGCCGCGACTGCGGAACCCAGTGTCGACATGGTGGCGGCGAGCCCCGCAGCCGAATCTCCGCCGGCGATGTGCGCGGCGAGAAGTGAGCCGACGGACACGGCAGACCCGAGACCTATTCCCGCGAAGACTTGCCCCGCGATAAGCGCTCGACGAATTCGGCGGATATCGTCGGTTGGACTGGACATCAGGAAACTCGGTCGTCGCGATTTTTGGCAGGGTTTGAGAGAGTGCCAATGCCTTCGATGGTGATTTCGACAGTTTGTCCGTCGACGAATCCGCCGAGCCCCGCGGGTGTTCCAGTGCAGATGATGTCGCCGGGGTACAGCGTGAAAGCATTCGACACAAACGCAATAATCTCGGGAACCTTGTGGGTCATGTCGCCGGTGAAGCCGTGACGACGGACTTCGCCATCCACGCGCGTCGTGATCTCGTTATGCGCGAACGGATCGAATTCGGTCTCGATCCACGGGCCGATCGGACAAAACGTATCGAATCCCTTGGCGCGCGCCCACTGCCCATCGGCAAACATGACGTCTCGCGCGGACACGTCATTGGCGATGGTGTATCCAAAAATCGCCTCGGCCCAGTTCTTTTCCGGTACGCGATGGGCAACAGATCCGATCACGATGGCAAGTTCGCCCTCGTGCACGATTCGTCCCTCGACGGGGGGAAGGATGATCTCTTCGCCCGGGCCGATGACTGCGGTTGGAGGCTTGAGGAAGACGAGCGGGGTTTGCGGTCCATCGTGGTGCATCTCGGCCGCGTGTTCGGCGAAATTCATACCGACACAAATTACTTTTGACGGGGAGACCGGTGCCATCGGCACGATATCCGCCAGTGCGACCGTGTCGTTGGTCGTCGTGAGCCCATCGTGAATCGGGTCACCCTCGAGCAGAATGACGTCGTTTCCCTCAATCACGCCGTAACGGGGCTCCCCGCTATGACGAAACCGGACAACCTTCACGCGTTCAGCCTATCCACGTCGCGTCTAATCGTTCTGGCGCTTTAGGCGTGACGCAGCGCGCGCGCGAAGGGTTTGCTCGAGTTCGACCTTGCGGATGCGAATCTTTGCGGGAGTCACCTCGACGCACTCATCTTCCCGCGCGAATTCGAGACACTCTTCGAGTGTCATGTCACGGGGCGGCGTCATCTTTTCGAGAATCTCTGAGGTTGACGAGCGAATGTTGTTCAGCTGCTTTTCTTTCGTCACATTGACGTCCATGTCATCGGCCCGCGCATTCTCTCCGACGACCATGCCCTCGTAAACTTCGTCACCGGGCTGAACAAAGAACGCCATGCGCTCTTGTAACGCCATCATCGCAAATGGCGTCGCGACGCCCTGGCGGTCGGACACAATCGAACCGTTTTGACGCGTGACAATCTGCCCAGCCCACGGACCGTAACCGTGGGCGATGGCGTTCGCTATACCGGTACCGCGGGAAATTGTGAGAAATTCGGTGCGGAATCCGATGAGTCCACGGGACGGGACAATGAACTCCATGCGAACCCAACCGGTTCCGTGATTCGTCATTCCCTCCATGCGGCCTTTACGAGCGGCGAGGAGTTGCGTGATCGCTCCGAGGTATTCTTCCGGAGCATCCACCGTGAGGTGTTCGAACGGTTCGTGGGTCGCACCGTCCACCTTCTTTGTGACAACCTGGGGCTTTCCGACGGTGAGTTCAAAGCCTTCGCGCCGCATGTTCTCGACAAGAATGGCCAACGCCAGTTCGCCTCGACCCTGAATCTCCCAGGCGTCGGGGCGACCAATGTCAACCAGTCGAACGGACACGTTTCCGATTAGTTCGCGGTCGAGGCGGTCCTTGACCATTCGACCCGTGAGCTTGTGACCCTTGACTTTGCCCACGAGCGGCGAAGTGTTGGTACCAATCGTCATCGAGATCGCGGGTTCGTCCACCGTGATGACGGGAAGTGCGCGGGGGTCGTTCATGTCCGCAATTGTTTCGCCGATGGTGATGTTCTCGATTCCAGCAACCGCGACGATGTCCCCCGCCATCGCCGAGTCGGTGGGGACACGCTCGAGTGCCTTCGTCGTTAGTAACTCCGTGATTCGAACGTTTTCGACCGTTCCGTCGTGTTTCATCCACGCAACGGTCTGACCTTTCTTCAGTTCACCATTGAAGATGCGGAGAAGCGCAATTCGTCCGAGGAACGGCGATGCGTCAAGGTTGGTGACATGAGCCTGCAGCGGGTGATCCGTGTCAAAGGTCGGAGCAGGGATGTGCTTGAGAATTGCGTCAAAAAGCGGCTCGAGGTCGTCGTTGTCGGGAAGCGCGCCGTCGGCCGGGCGGTTCCACGAGGCGGCGCCGTTGCGACCCGATGCGTACACGATGGGGAGGTCGAGGATTCCGTCGAGATCAAGGTCAGGAACATCGTCATGAAGGTCGGATGCGAGGCCGAGCAGTAGATCTTGTGATTCATGCACGACTTCATCGATTCGCGCGTCGGGACGGTCGGTCTTGTTCACGAGAAGGATGACGGGGAGTTTCGCTTCGAGCGCTTTACGCAATACGAATCGGGTCTGAGGAAGTGGGCCTTCGCTTGCATCGACGAGAAGAACGACACCGTCAACCATTGATAGCCCTCGTTCAACTTCGCCGCCAAAGTCGGCGTGACCGGGGGTATCGATGACGTTGATCGTGATCGGACCGTTGGTCGCGTGCTTTCCGGAATACGACACCGCCGTATTTTTCGCGAGGATCGTGATGCCCTTTTCGCGCTCAAGGTCGTTCGAATCCATGACGCGGTCTTCGACTGAACCGTGCGCCGCGAAAGAGCCCGTCTGCCGGAGCATCGCGTCGACAAGCGTGGTCTTGCCGTGGTCAACGTGAGCGACGATCGCCACATTTCGAAGATCGTTGCGTGTGGCGATTGCCATGATGAAATCCTTTAGGTAGTAGTGCGCGCACGTCGACGCACGCGTTGTTCCTCGGGGTCCGGAACGGGCACGGCGGCGATGAGCCTCTTTGTGTAAGGGTCTTGCGGGTTACGCAGAATCTGGTCCGTCGAACCCTGCTCTACGATTTTACCGTGATGCATGACCGCAATGCGGTCACTCAGCAAATCAATCACCGCGAGGTCGTGGGAGATGAACAAAATCGCAAACTTTTGCACCTTCTGAATTGTCGTCAAAAGTTCCAACACTCGGGCCTGAACCGAGACATCGAGCGCGGAGGTCGGCTCGTCCGCCACCAGGATTGCGGGGTTGAGCGCCAGCGCCCGGGCGATTCCCACGCGTTGACGTTGTCCACCCGAGAGTTCGTGAGGGTAACGGTTGCGGTACGTCCGCGGCAGCTCGACCATATCGAGAAGGTCTTCGACGCGGGCAGAAATTTGTTCCGTGCTGAACCCGCCGTTGAGAACGAGTGGTTCTCCGATGCTTTGACCGATGGGCCAACGGGGGTTGAGTGACGAGCCTGGGTCTTGGAAAACGATTCCAATCTGTCGGCGAACCTCACGCAGTTCTTTCACTGACACGTTGACCATGTCTTGGCCGGCGACGGTAATGGCTCCGCCGGACACGGGCAACAGTCCGACAACCGCACGTCCGATCGTGGTCTTGCCGGAACCTGACTCACCGACCAGGCCAAGAACTTCACCGGGGTAAATGTCAATCGAAACGTCTTCGGCGGCGCGGAACGCCGCGACCCGCCCGCGCTTGGGGTACGTGATATCGACGTTCTTTAACGACAGAACCGGAGTCTCTCCCGCGTGCGAGGCGGCTTTCTTCCCCGATGCCGCGCCGGTACCGAGGTGCGGGACTGCTGCGAGCAATTCCTGCGTATAGGCAACCTTCGCGTGCTTGTAAATGTCGAGGACAGAACCTGATTCGACAATCTGTCCGTTTTTCATGACGAGAACGTGATCGGCCATGTCGGCGACGACACCCATGTCATGCGTGATGAGTATGATGGCCGTTCCCAGTCGTTCATTGAGCGACCGAAGCAAATCAAGAATCTCCGCCTGAATTGTCACATCGAGAGCCGTGGTGGGCTCGTCGGCGATGAGCACCTTGGGGTCGCACGAAATGGACTGGGCAATCATCGCGCGCTGGCGTTGACCGCCCGACAACTGGTGGGGGTACGAATTGAAAGCCTTTTGCGGATCCGGCAGCTCAACTAAGCCAAGAAGTTCGATGGCCCGCGCCTTTGCTGCGGCTCGCGAGAGTTTCGGGAAATGCACCTTAAGTGCCTCAACGATTTGAAAACCAATCGTGTAGACAGGGTTCATCGCCGTCATCGGCTCTTGGAAAATGACCGCAATTTCGCGTCCACGAATCGCACGAATACGTTCCGGAGTCGCGGTGAGAGTGTCCTCGCCGCTGAGCAGAACATGTCCGGTCGCGCGGCCATTTGACGGCAGAAGGCCCAGTAACGACATTGAGGACGCCGACTTTCCAGAACCCGATTCGCCCACGATGGCAAGAACCTCGCCAGCGCGCACAGAATAATTCACATCTTCGGCGGCCATCACCCATTCGCCGTCAACCCAAAAATCAACTCCGAGTTTTCGTGCCTCGATGACAACGCTCTTCGCACTCATCGCGTCACCTCCATGACACCATTGAGAGCATGACGACGTTCGTATCCCGCTCTGGCCGCATACTGGCCGTCGTTTTTGTCCTCATCTTTAGTGGAGCCGCAGCAACCACCGCCGCAACAGGCGACATTGTCGTCGTCCTTCGCGGAGTCGCAGTTACGGCATTCCTCGCACTGGCCATCTACGCAACACTGTGGCGACCCCGACTGATGATCCGAGAAACCGGTGTCAACGTTCGCAACATCGTTGCGACCCACGAGATCGAGTGGGGAGCGATTAAGCGAATCGACACCAAGTGGGGGCTGACCCTCTTTCTTCACAACAAACGCATCTCGGTCTGGGCCGCACCCGCACCCAGTCGCTACGCGGCCATGGCTGCTAGCCGCGATCAAGGGCAGCACCTGCCCGAGACCACCTACCTCGCGGGAACGGTTCGTCCCGGCGATCTCATCACCAGTGACTCGGGCGGAGCAGCAGCTCTCGTTCGCCGCCACTGGGAGCGACGGGGGAACGACAGTGCTCGCGTCGAGTCGCGCGTCGACCTGCGGCTGGTTATCGCCCTTCTTGTGTTGGGCGCCGCGGCAGCAGGCGCCTTGGCTATCTGACGTGACGCCGGCCATTATCGTCCACCGCCCGTCAGTTCACGGATTTGGCGGGACAAGCTCGTCAACTTAGGCATTCGGCGCTGACGTGGATCAAAGGCGTCTCGCAACCCATCACCGATGAAATTGATACACAGAGCCACAACGACGATGAAGAATCCGGGCCACCAAAACAACCACGGGCGGGTTTTGAAGGCCTCGTTGTACTGCGAGATGATTTGACCAAGCGAGATATCCGGCGCGGTGATACCAAACCCGAGGAATGATAGTGCGGTCTCCGTGAGTATTGCCGCGCTCATGAGAAGTGTCGCGTTGACCACGACGATACCGATGGAGTTCGGAAGGATGTGCCGAAAAATGATGCGGAAATTGGAGGCGCCGGCAACCCGCGCCGCGTCGACGAATTCTCGTTCCCGCAGGGCAAGGAATTCGCCGCGAACTAAACGGGCAAGTCCCGTCCAGGACACAAGCCCGAGCAAGATTCCGAGCGAGATTGCGTTTCCGCCGATTGTGCGACCCAAGACGGCGCCCAGAATGAGCCCCGGGATGATGATTATCGCGTCGGTCATTCGCATGAGAAGGTTGTCGAGCCACCCGCGAATGAACCCCGCAACCGCCCCGATGACTACCCCGAGAACTGTGGCGAGAATTCCAATCAGCGTGACGACAGTGAGGGATTGTTGGATCCCGCGCATCACACGCGCAAAGATGTCCTTGCCCAGAGTGTCTTGACCGAATGGGTGTTCCCACGACGGCAGTCCGCCCGGGGTTGTGATGGGGTAGTTTTTGTACCAGTCGAACGGCCACCAGCCGCTAATCCGCAGTCCGTCGAGAATGATTTCTCCGCTGTCGGTGTCCGCGGCCAGTCGACCCGTGCCGCCAATGATGGTGCCAACCGACGTGAACGCGAGCACGACGATTATTCCGAGGACGATAAGGCTTGTAACGGCAGCCTTGTGCTGGAAGAAACGGCGGCGAACGACCGTCGAGAGGCTGAGTCCTTCAATCTGTCGCTGCTCGATTGTTAGTTCCGACAGCGCGATTTGCTCTGTGTTTGGTGCGGAAATTTTTTTGCGTGCCATGGTCACGCCTCCGTAATGCGAATTCGCGGGTCGAGGGCGGAATACGCCAAGTCGGCGAGGATATTGAATACGACGGCGGCGACGCCGGTGACAAGGAATACGCCCATCACGAGATTGACATCGACCTCTCGAAGTCCCTGATTAAACAGCGCACCCATTCCCTGCCAGGCGAACACCCGTTCGGTGATGATTGCCCCGCCGATGACGGCCCCGAAGTCGAACGCCACAATTGTGGCTATCGGAATAAGAGTGTTTCGGAACGCGTGACGCATGATGACCGTCGTCTCGGGAAGCCCCTTCGCGCGAGCCGTCCGCACATAATCCTGGTTGAGAACCTCGAGCAGAGTCGCGCGTGTGTAGCGCGTGTATCCGGCAACCGAAATGATCATGAGGGCAGCGGTGGGAAGAATGAGGTGCGTCGATGAGTCCAGCATTCGCATCCACGTGTCGTCGCTGTTTGCCAGAACGGGG
The DNA here is from genome assembly GCA_024639935.1 of Microbacteriaceae bacterium. Lineage (GTDB taxonomy): Bacteria > Actinomycetota > Actinomycetes > Actinomycetales > Microbacteriaceae > MWH-TA3. The sequence continues at coordinate 53,911 of JAHEFZ010000008.1, read as the reverse complement.
GTGTTTGCGCCGATCGTCGAAATCACTCCCGATCGCAGAGGGATAATCTGTACATAATCACCCCAGCGCATGAACATTTGGTCCAGCACGAGAGGCGCCGTGGACAAGGCGCCAGTTATCGCCGCGACGCGCATCGCCTCGGTGCGGTCGTCACCACCGAGGAAAAATCCTGCGACTACACCGAGCCCTGCGAGCAACAGAGCGACGACGACGATGGCGAGAGGGTTGTTGAAGTAGAACCAGACAAACTGGAGCGGAAACCACATTGCTACCACGGCAATCACGGTCGCGCCCACCGAAAACTGTAAGGTTCGTTTTGTCAAGTTGGATGTGATGAATAACATCAGCGCGCCAACGCCGATTCCCATTAGCGCGACACCGATGATTCCGATTGACGGGCTTTTCAGCCACTGAGTGATGTCGAGAAGGATAAGAATCCCCGACGTCAGGGCGAACGAGATTCCCGCGGTTCGAATGCGTAATCTCAAGTGCCCGCCGACTACTGCTTGGACCACAAGAGCGAGCACGCAGCCAACCGTCAGTGCGATCCACCACGGAATGGATGGATCGCCCAGAAACTCATTAAACCGAATCGCGCCAAATTCCTTGAGCAAAACCGCGACCCAAAAGATCGGAAGTGAATAAAAGATGAATGCGGCGAAAGTCACGGTGTAGTCGTAACCGCTGTACTGGCGAAGCGCGGTGGTCATCCCGATTGCGACGCCGAACAAGATCGACAGAACCGTCGCGAGAATGACAAGAGACAGAGTCGATTGCATCGCGTTACCCAACGCATTGGCAACCGGCTCGTCGCCGCGAATCACGGAAACGCCCAAATTGCACTGTCCGATGACGCAACTCGCCGCTCCGCCCAACCACTTGAAGTAGCGAAAAAACGGTGGGGTGTCAAGATCGAGCTTTTCGGTGAGCGTTGCTCTTTTAGCAACCGAAGCGGGGTCGTTTTGGGTACGAAGCGCTTCGAGCGGGTCACCCGAGTTCGCGGTCAGCATGTAGACCACGAAAGACGCAACGAGTAACACCGCGAGCGTCGCAACGAGTCGGCGAGTGATGAAACTGAGCATGCTTTTCCTACCTGCAACTGCATTGTTGGACGCGTGTGGGTGTTGGGGTAATTCTAGTCATTACCTCCGCGCATCGTTCGCTCACGCAATTAATCGGCGAAGGGCCGGGCGTTTTCACGCCCGGCCCCAGCCATAATGCGATGATTCGGTTACTGCGCTGCAGCAGCCGGCGCCCACTCCCAGTAGTTCCAGAAGTAGTTCGGCGACAGCGGGTTCGGAACAACACCGGTCAGTCCGTTGTCCCACCAAGTCAAACCGGGGAACTGGAAGATCGGAAGCGACGCAGCGTCTCCCCACAGAGCCGCCTCAACGGCGGTCTGCAGTTCAACCTGCTTGGCTGGGTCGAGTTCCGTCTCGAGAGCCGACAGGTTTTCGTCGACCGTCGAGTTCGCGTAGTCCTGGAAGTTCGACGGCTTGTCGGTTCCGTACTGCTGGTCGTTACCCGTGATTGCGAGGCTGGTCGAGCTCCATGCGAAGATGACCGCGTCGTGTGGGTTGATCTCGTACATCGACGGGTCGGTGAACTCCCAGTTCGGTTCCGACGTGTCAATGACGTTGAATCCGGCCTGAAGGCTGTTCGCCTGGATCAGTTCGAGTTCCTGCTGGCGACGAACGTTGCCAGTGGGGTACCAGAACTTGACGTCGATCGGCGTCGTGATTCCGGCGTCGGCAAGAATGCCCTTCGCCTTGTCTACGCGTTCGGCGTCGGTTCCCGAGTAGAAGTCCGAACCGTTGGCAGCAACGATGGCGTCGTAGTTGGGCGATCCGGGGATCGTCAACAGCGAGTTACGAAGAACTGCGTTCGGGTTCAAGGGCTTGATGATGGTGTCGAGGATCTGGTCGCGCGGGATCGTCAGCAAGAATGCCTGGCGAACTGCGAGTGCCTTAGCAGCGTCCCCATCGTATGCCGCGGGGTCGAACGGTCCACCGTTGTTGAAAGTGAGGTCGACGTGCTCGTAAGCAGCCTCGTCACCACCGACGTACGAACCGTTCTGGAGACCCTGAACGAGGGCCAAAAGGTCAGCCGTAGGCTGTCCCGATGCGGCTTGAACATCACCGTTGTCGACGGCCTGAACAGCAGCGGTCGGGTCGGCAATTTCGCGGATGGTGATGCGCTCGTACTTCGGCGAGGGGCCCCAGGTGTAGAGAGGGTTCGCAACGAGCGTGACGTGGTCATCGGTGACGACCTCTTCAACGCGGTAAGGGCCGTTCGAGAGGAACAGGTTCTTGAGCGAACCAGTCGTCGGGTCGGTCTCTTCCGCCGTTGCATCAGTCTTCTGGTAGCCCGTGTTCCAGGCGTCCGCAACAGGCTGGAGCCATGCTTCGTCTCCAGTCATGACGGCTTCAATGAACTTGGCCTTCGCCTCTGCGGGGTCCGTGATCTCGGGGTATGCCATCATGACGGTACCGTGCGCCGAAACACCAACACCAAAGTTGATTTCCCAGTCGACGTAAGCCTTGTCATAAGAGAACTCGAGCGACTTTCCGTCAATCGTCGGGATGGTCGACGCGAGGTCATCGCGAGGAGCCGCGTGGAGGAACATGTACGAGCCATCGGCGTTCTTGAAGTAGCCAAAGCCGGCAACCCACGAGAGGAGCATGTCGGCACCGTCAACGGCGACACCATCTGACCACGTGACGGCGTCGTTGATCGTGTACTTGACCGTGAGCGGTTCATCGCTGGTCTTCTCATATGTTCCGAATTCTTCTTGCTTAAGAAGTTCCGGCGTTGCGTTGTAGTAGTTAAAACCAGAGTTCGCGATGTAAGCCGGGATCGCGTTAGCAACATTGTTGCCGCTGGCGGATGCCGAGTTGAACTCCGAGGCAATGTCATTCCAGGCGACCGAAATCGATGTTCCTTCAATGACTTGGGATTGGTACGGAAGCGCACAGCCGGAAAGAACGATGGCGCTCGCTCCGACGGCGGCTACCGAAGCGAGAATTCGCTTGGTTTTCACTGATTTCCTCCTAGGTAGGCACGGTGGATGAGCAACGCGCGGTGCGCGTTCCATGCCATTGTTCAGCCTAGACTATTGCCCTTTTGGCCAAAAATGTCAATCGAGATGAATCGGTTAGATTAGAAAAAGTAATTCTGCGTGCCCGCGCACGAGAAAGAGGAGTTGTCGATGACCCGTGCAAAGTGGGAAATCGTCGTGGTTCTGCTGTTGAGCTACGGCATGTCTGCTCTGTATTCCGTCGTCGGAATCGCGAATCGCCTCACCCAACCGACACCCCTGTCCCAGCAAACGGCGACACTGAATCGGCCGCTTGCGACGCAAGAACTATTCGACTTCATCTATCAAGTGCTCGGCGTCGTCTCGGGTCTCGCGCCCGTCGCACTCGTGGTGTGGCTCGTGTGGCGAGACACCGCGCCGCGCCTGGGCGCTATCGGCGTCGGCTGGGCAGATGGCTTTTCGTGGCGAAAACTGCGAAATGAGGTTGCCACTGGCTTCGGCCTCGCGGCACTGATTGGCATCCCCGGAATTGGCGTGTACCTTGCCGCGCGTTCCCTCAACCTCGGGGTGACTGTGGTCCCCAGTGCGCTCGATGCCCACTGGTGGACGATCCCCGTTCTGATTCTGTGGGCTCTTCGCGCCGGAATCGGCGAAGAGGTGATCGTGGTCGGCTACCTTTTTGATCGACTCAAGTTGCTGGGATGGTCGCCGTGGATCATCATCACCGCCGCCGCCGTGTTGCGCGGTACCTACCACCTGTACCAAGGGTTCGGGGGGTTCGTCGGAAACATCGCGATGGGTCTTGTTTTTGGAATGGTCTACGCGTGGAAGCGAAGGCTCGCGCCATTAATCATTGCTCACGTGCTCATCGACACCGCCGCGTTCGTCGGCTACCCGCTCGCGATCGTGATCTTTCCCGGCTTGTTCGCTTAGTCGGCGAAGGCGGACGGGTCAGGACAAGCACACGCAAGGTTCCGGTCACCATAGGCACCGTCGACTCGGCGCACTGGCGGCCAGTACTTAAGCTGATCGACCCGGGAGAACAGACCCGAGACCGTGTCGGACACGACACCGCGGAACGGATACGCCGCGATTTCACGCGAATACGCGTGATTCCACTCTCCTGCGACGAGGCACTCGGCAGTGTGTGGGGCGTTGACCAATGGGTTGTCCTCCACGGGCCATACACCAGAGGCGACGGCGTCTGCCTCGCGCCTAATGCCGATCATTGCTTCGATGAATCGATCGAGTTCGCCAAGATCTTCGCTCTCCGTCGGTTCGACCATGAGCGTTCCCGGAACCGGGAACGACATCGTCGGTGCGTGGAAACCGTAATCGACCAGTCGCTTGGCGACGTCGTCGACCGTCACTCCTGTTTCGGCAGTGAGCGGGCGAAGATCAAGGATGCACTCGTGGGCAACCAGTCCGTTCTCGCCCGCATACAAAACGGGATAGTGCTCGCGGAGTCGCGTAGCGACATAGTTCGCCGACAAAACGGCTGCCGCGGTCGCGTGACGAAGCCCGTCCGAACCCATCATGCGCACATAGGCCCACGAGATGGGAAGAATGCTCGGGCTACCGAAGGGTGCGGCAGTGACGGGACCGCCGCCGTGGACGTACGGTCCGGCACCGCCAGTTGTCGAATCGAACGCGGGGTGGGACACCGCCTGTGCCATCGGGTGTCCGGGCAGGAAGGGCGCGAGGTGTGCCTTCGCGGCCACCGGGCCAACACCGGGTCCACCTCCACCGTGTGGAATAGCGAAAGTCTTGTGCAGGTTGAGGTGTGACACGTCACCACCGATATCGCCATAGCGCGCGAATCCGAGAAGCGCGTTAAGGTTTGCACCGTCGATGTAGACCTGTCCACCGGCGTCGTGAACGGCAGCGGTAATTTCTCGAATTCCGTGCTCATACACACCGTGAGTGGATGGGTAGGTGACCATGAGCGCCGCTAGTCGGTCACCATGTTCTGCAATCTTGGCACGAAGGTCGTCGATGTCAACGTCACCATTGTCGCGGCACGACACGACCACGACCTTCATTCCCGCAAGGACGGCGGATGCCGCGTTGGTACCGTGGGCGCTTGAGGGAATGAGACACGTGTCACGCTGGTGGTCTCCGCGGGCGAGATGGTAGCCGCGAATCGCGAGCAAGCCCGCGAGTTCGCCTTGACTGCCCGCGTTCGGCTGGAGGCTGACGGTGTCGTACCCCGTCAATTCGGTGAGCCACTCTTCTAGCTGCGAAATGAGGAGCATGTATCCGCCGACATCCGTTGCTGGCGCAAAGGGATGTACCCCGCCGAATTCGCGCCACGTGACGGCTTCCATTTCGGTCGCGGAATTGAGCTTCATCGTGCACGACCCGAGAGGAATCATCCCGCGGTCGAGCGCGAAATCCTTGTCCGCGAGACGCTTGAGGAATCGCATCATCGATGTTTCGCTGTGGTGGGTGTTGAAAACCGGGTGAGTGAGGATTTCGTCCGTGCGGAGAAGACTGCTCGGTACCGAGGTGTCGGAGGCCGACGGCACGGTTGCTGATATCGGCTCGGGAGTGAGCCCAAAGACCGGGTCTATGAGAACGTCGTCGCCCCCCGCCAGAATTCCCGTTGCAACACCGGTGGACAATTCGTCGAAACTGATTTGAATAGTGTCCTCGTCCACCACATGGAGCAACAGACCGGCGGCGTGGGCCGTCGACGCCAGCACCTTTGCCTCGCCCTTGACGCGAACCTGAACAGTGTCAAAGAAGTCGGTATGAACCACCTCGTGACCGGCGGCCGATGCACGACGAGCGAATCGATTCGCCTTTTCCGCCACATCGATTGCAATCTGCCGAAGCCCCCCCGGTCCGTGATACACGGCGTACATCGCCGCGAGAACGGCGAGGAGAACCTGTGCCGTACAGATATTGGAAGTCGCCTTGTCTCGCCGAATGTGCTGTTCGCGAGCTTGCAGAGTCAGGCGGTACGCGGGTCGACCGTCGGCGTCCCGCGAGACACCGATGAGCCGGCCAGGCATCTGTCGTTCGAGCCCCTGGGCCACGGCGAAAAACGCCGAGTGTGGTCCCCCGAAACCGAGGGGGACACCAAAGCGCTGCGACGAGCCCAGGACGATCTCAGCGCCGAGCGACCCTGGCGAGACGAGCAGGTTGAGGGCAAGCAAGTCACTCGCAACGACAACCACACCACCGACACCCTTAACGGCAGCGATGTCCGCGGAGATATCGCGAATTCGCCCTGACGAACCCGGGTACTGAATGAGCGCGCCGAATGCGCCATCGTCGAGCGCACCGGCGACCTCCCCAGCCGCAAAATCAACAAATTTGAGAGTGACACCGATTGGTTCGGCTCGGGTCGTTAGGACCGCTTTCGTCTGAGGGAATGCGTCAGTGTCGACCACGAAAACGTTAGATTCGCTTCCCGAGACGCGACGCGCCATGAGCATTGCTTCCGCCGCAGCGGACGCTTCATCCAACATGCCGGCATTCGCAGTGCCCATGCCGGTCAAATCGCACACCATCGTCTGAAATGTGATCAGAGCCTCAAGACGACCTTGTGAAATCTCTGGTTGATACGGCGTATACGCCGTGTACCACGAAGGGTTTTCGAAGATGTTCCGTTTGATGACGCTCGGCATGATCGAGTCGTAATACCCAAGGCCGATCATGTTGCGACCAACAGTGTTCTCTTGGGCTATCGCCCGAAGTTCGGCGAGCGTCTCTCGTTCGCTGGCCGCGTCAGGAATACGGGACAGAAAAGATTCTTGGCGGATCGCCGAAGGCACCGCGGCGTCCATCAACTCGTCGAGCGTTGAGTACCCCAAAGACCCCAGCATGATGCTCTGGGCTTCGCCGGCGGTTCCGATGTGTCGGTTACGGAATTCACTCACGGGTTACTCCGCAATGAGTGCCGCGTAGGCGTCGGCGGAAATCAGCTCGCCGAGACTCGAAACGCGAACGGAAAAGAGCCAGCCATCACCGTACGGGTCAGAGTTTACAAGCTCGGGCGAGTCAACGACCGATTGATTCCCCTCGACGATTTCGCCTGAGACGGGCGCAAACAGTTCCCCGACAGACTTCGTCGATTCGGCTTCTCCAACGACACTGCCCGCGACGATTGTCTTCCCTGCCTTGGGGAGGTCGACATAGACGATGTCACCGAGAGCGTCGGCGGCGTACTGTGTGATTCCCACAACAGCGAGGTCGCCGTCGAAACGAACCCATTCGTGTTCACTGGTGTACTGAAGGTCGGTAGGGATGCTCATGCGCGTGCCTTTCGAGAGTAGAAGGGAAGGGATACAACGGTTGCGGGAATTGCCGTTCCTCGGACATCGATGCTGACAACGGTACCAAGTTCGGCAAATTCCGGCTCAATCAGTGCGAAAGCGATGGGATACCCGAGAGTGGGTGACAGAGCTCCGCTCGTTACGGTGCCAATGGTGCGACCGTTCGACTCGACGGCATAGTCGGCGCGGCCAGCGCGTTTTCCATCCGATTTCAGCCCAACGAGAACCGCAGCGCTTGCCGTTACCCCAGCCATAATTCCATCGCGCCCGACGAAGTTATCTTTGGTCAGATCGACGGCACGTGCGGCATTGACCTGCACCGGTTTGAGGGATTCATTGAGTTCATGTCCGTACAGTGGCATCCCCGCTTCGAGGCGCAGGGTATCGCGACAGGCAAGTCCGCACGCCTGAAGCCCGCGTGATTCTCCGGCGACGGTTGCTGCGCGCCACAATTCGGCCGCATCCGACGCCGGAACATAAACCTCGAATCCGTCTTCGCCGGTGTAGCCGGTGCGTCCAATCAGAACCGTGGTGCCGCGGAATGTCGCCGAGAGGCATCGGTAGTATCCGAGTTCCGCAAGGCCGCCGGCTTCGAGTCCGTCAATGTTCTCAAGGATGTCGAGCGAGTTTGGCCCCTGAATGGCGACGAGGGCGACACTGTCGGAATCGTCCCTGACGACGCATTCGAAACCACGCGCTCGTTCGCGAATTGCCTCAACGGCGACATGACGATTTCCCGCATTCGCCACAACCAAGAATTCTTCATCACCCGTGCGATAGACAACGAGGTCGTCGACGATGCACCCCTGATTGTTGAGGAGAAGTGAATACTTTGCCCGACCGAGAGGAATGTTCGACAGTATTCCCGAGAGCGCGAAATCCAGCGCGGCTCCCGCTCCTGGCCCACCCACATAGATCTCGGCCATGTGCGACAGATCAAAAATTCCGGCCGCGGAACGAACTGCGTGATGCTCGGCTAAATCCGATGAATAACGGACGGGCATGTCCCATCCAGCGAAATCAGTAAACGATGCGCCGAGCTCGCGATGAATTCCATCGAGAGGAGAGAGTTTGAGGGATTCAGTCACGAAGACTCCGAAAGTCGACTCGTTGCCGGCGATCGGCGACGGGACTCCCCCTCTGTTTCTGTGCCTGAGAGTTTCGTGCGAGTTGCACACTTTCCCCTACGGCGGAAGCCCGGGCTTCGCTTTCCAGAGTGACCTGACGATGCGGTACGCGTACCTGAGAGATTGGCGGGGAGGCTTGCTCCTTCGGTGACCGGCTCGGGGCCGGTCTCTCCCGCATCGATGAGCGGTCATCTTAAGTTGTGGGGAAAGTCTAACGCCAAACCCCTCGCGAGTTCGGACCGACTCGGCGTTCCTTTAGAGGTTTAGGTGCGCGTGAGTTCCGGATCCGGTCGAGTGACAGAGCTGATCGACGCGGCGCCCACCAAAAGGATGACCGGCACGAGGAACGAACCAAAGATTCCCGTCACAATCGAAATTCCACCCAACACCGGGCCGACTCCGAGATTGGCGAAGTAAACCCATGTCCACAGCGTGCTCTGGGCTTGGGTGAGCGTCGATTTGTTGTCCGAAACGGCGGAAACGGACATGGCGATGGACAGCGAACCGCCTACTCCCCAAAAGAGGACAGCGACATATTCAACCGGAGCGAACTGCGCGAAGGAGAAAAGGCCGACACCAAAAGCACACAACACCGAGGAATACAACACCACCGCACGACGACCAATACGATCGACGATGCGGCCACCCACGACTCGCGAGAAGGCCATTCCGAGCGAGTAGAGCGTGTAGGCGAACGCAGCTTCCGCGGGAGACCGACCCGCTTCCGTTAGGGCGAGAGGAATGAAAACCGCGGCAGCCCCTTCGGCAAAAACAAACACGAACGCGATAACCGAGATGAGGTGGGTCCGACGGCGACCCTCGGGAGTCTGCACGATTCGAGCGGTTTTCGTGCCGCTCTCGTGGTCAGGGTGTTTGCCGTGGTGCGCCGGCAAACCGGACACTCGATATAACGTCCAGCCCCCGATCAGAACCGCGGTTCCGACTAGCTGAATTTCGATAGGGACATTGGCCAGAATCAAGACACTGGTAATCAACGCGCCGACCAAAACTCCGATCGAATATCCGCCGTGCAGCATGGGCAGTCTGCTCTTTGCCGATGCGCGATCCAGTTCAGAAGCCTCGATGTTCGACACGTAATCCGCGGCACCGAACGGAAGCCCAAAAAAGAACAACGCAACGGTGGTGGCAAAAAATGAATGGGTCTGAATTCCAAAAATCGCCGCGATGAGCGAGATCGGCATGACGATATACGTTCCTAGCGCCATCACGCGCGACCCGTAACGTTCAATGATGGAGCCCGATGCAAGAACGCCGATGATCGCGCCGGCGGCGAACACGGTTGCAATAATCCCCATATCCGCGGTCGACACTCCGAGTGTGTCGCGAACATCCGGGCCACGACTCGTCCAGGAGGCGTTGAGAATCCCGCGGCCAAAGAACATCGAAAAGACGGTCACGAACCAGACCGAGGACCGGTACTGGCTCACCGTTTTTGTCATGGGTTCACCCTACCAACCGGAAAGGAGCGGGGCTCCACGCTCCATGAAAGCCCCACTCCTCGCACCAATCCCACCATGAACGAGGCTCAGCAAAGCCACACAACACGACTCTGTGGACAACGTGTCCCCCGCATTATTCGGGGCGCGTCCAGTTTCCGTCAGACTCGAGGACGCGCATTTTGGCGTCTATCAGCCCGGCGATAAGTTCTTCTGAAAGCGGTTGGTCGATGGCAAAATGCAGCGATCCGTGTGTCCGCACGAAACCTGTCAGTTCGCTATCGAGTTGACTCAATACCCGGCCACTGTGGGGAAGATACGCGAGGTGGTTCTTGAACGCCGCGAATCCGGCGACGACTTTCCCCCCCACCGCAAAAGCCGGCATTTGATACGAGATCTTCTGCTCCGCGTCCGGAACAACAGCAAGGATTCGACGGCGCATCTCGTTCAACGTCGATTTTTTTGGTTCGGGGACAGTGTCGAGGTAGGCGTCAATGTCGGCGGCGCTCATGGGGTTCCTTCGCTTCTGAAATATGAAACCTTACTACCCGTTTTCGGCAAGAAATTCATCGACCGCTAGACGCAAGAATGAAATGTCATCGTCAGACGGCATCCCGTAAGTAACGTCGATGGTGGTTTCACCCCAGTCGGCGGAGATGCTTTCTCGCACGATCAGCCCATTGGACACTGAATAGGTGGAGACGAAGGGTGCCAGGTCAGAACCTTGGTCCAGCGACGTGTGAAAAGTGCCATCCGCTTCGTTGAACGTAAGTTCAATCTCGAATTCTTGGCCCGCTTCTTCCGCCAGCGCGAAACCGTTGGACGCGAAACAGGCTGCGAAACTATCGGTCTCCCAGATCAGAGTCGGAGTCCCAGTGTCGTCGACAAAAACGGCACTGAAATCCTTGTAGGCAGCCGACTTGGGAATCAGAATGGCCTTCTGAGTTCCATTCTCCGAGGTCTCGACAACACCTTCGGAATTCGCTTTGTCACAACTGGCGTGAGCGATGTCACGAAACGCGGCCCTCACATCCGCTGGCACTTCGGTGCTCGTGGGCGCAGGCGACGCGCTTGGCGCACTAGAGATGGAGGGCGTTCCCATCGGAGACGAACTCGCACATCCAGCCAGCAACAGCGCGTGCGCAAGCCCGACAACCACGAGGGCAGTCCCCGCAATTCGTGGCATTAGACCCAGGCCCCGATGATGGCTCCGGCGACAGTCAACGACACGACGTCCTGCCCAATTTCGATGAGCCACACCCACACCGCGTCGAATTGCCTGTGGTTGCTCTGGCCGAATTGACGGTGGCTGAACGACGCGGCGGCACCGATTCCGAAACCGAGGAGTGCGCCAACCGCCGCACCTCCGAACGCGCCAATGGTGGGATCGACGGTGTGAGTGAGGGTGATGATGATTGCGAGAGTGACGGCCTGCACGAGGGTTGCGATAAAGGTTCCACCGAACATCAGAGCGGTCGACCCGGCAGACATCTCGACGCGCTCGGTCGGGATCTTTCGGCCCTGCGCCGTCATCCACACGTTGTAGAACGTTTGGGGCATGAACCACAACGCTCCGATGAAGAACATTGACACAGATGCGATTACGACGGCAAGCCAGTTGATTTCCATGTGCACAGCCTAGAGGGGAAGGCTCGTGACTATCGAGTCAGATACATCTCAAGATTGTCGAAATACGATTCCATACCCGCCTGCGCCATTTCGGCCTGGCCTTCGGGCAATTCACCGAATTGGGTAAATCGCGCCCAGGTTGTATTGCCGCGCGATTCGATGTCGATCTCGATGACGTGGTGGTCGGGCGTTTCGATGCGCGCCGCGAACTCGGCGGCGTCTTGCGTGTAGTTCATCGTGTGTGTCAACCGTGATTGAGGCACAACCTCGGTGTACGTTCCATAGAAATATGCGACAAATCCGTTATCGGGAACATCGACGCCAACCGTCCACCATCCTCCGACCTTTGGCTCGGAGACGACTGAACCGCGGACGACGCTCAGCGCGGTCGGCGAGTACCACTGCTCTAGGGCGTTTGCGTCCGTCCACGCCTGCCACACTTCATCGACGGTCGCGTCGAATTCACGTTCAACGGAATACAAGTATTCAGACATTGAATCGGAACTCGACGACGTCGCCGTCGTGCATGACATAGTCTTTGCCTTCAATCCGAGCCTTGCCCTTTGCCCGAGCGTCCGCAACAGATCCGCATTCGACAAGATCCGCGTATCCCACCACCTCAGCCTTGATGAATCCCTTTTCAAAATCTGTGTGGATGACTCCAGCCGCTTGCGGCGCTTTCCACCCCTTACCGATGGTCCAGGCGCGCGCCTCTTTCGGTCCCGCGGTCAAATACGTTTGTAAGCCCAGCGTGTCGAAACCGATGCGCGCGAGTTGGTCCAGCCCACTCTCGGTCTGTCCCATCGAGGCAAGCAATTCCCGGGCGTCCTCTGGGTCAAGATCAATGAGTTCGCTTTCGACCTTGGCATCGAGGAACACAGCCTTCGCCGGAGCCACGAGTTCGGCAAGTTCCGACTTCTTTTCGTCGTTCGACAGCACTGCCTCGTCGACATTAAAGATGTACAGAATCGGCTTGGCGGTGAGTAACCCGAGTTCCCGAATCGGACTGGCATCGAACTTGGCGTGCGCCAGAGTCAGCCCGCTGTCAAGAATCTTCTGCGCCTCGAGGGCAGCCGTGAGGACATCGGGCTCCATTTTCTTGCCCTTGACCTCTTTTTCAAATCGCGGAATCGCTTTCTCGAGCGTTTGGAGGTCGGCAAGGATTAATTCAGTATTGATGGTTTCAAGGTCGTCCTTGGGATCAACCTTGCCCGCAACGTGAACGACATCGTTGTCGGCGAAACCGCGCACCACCTGGGCTATTGCGTCCGATTCGCGAATATTAGCGAGAAACTGGTTGCCCAGCCCTTCGCCCTCCGAAGCGCCCTTGACAATTCCGGCGATGTCGACGAACGACACCGGTGCGGGTAGGATCCGTTCGCTTCCGAAAATCGCTGCGAGGACATCGAGACGCGGGTCAGGCAGGTTGACGATTCCGACGTTCGGTTCGATCGTGGCGAACGGATAGTTCGCCGCGAGTACGTTATTACGCGTGAGCGCATTGAACAGAGTCGATTTCCCCACATTGGGGAGTCCGACGATGCCGATGGAAAGAGCCATTGGGCAAGTCTAAGCGAGGCTCAGCGGACGGTTCGCGTTGATCGATTGGCGTAGGTCACGCCGAGCAAGACAAGAGCGCCGCCCATGAGCTGTGCCGGTGACACCGAACCCCCGAAAAGTAAGACGAGAAGGGCGGTAAAGACCGGAATCAGATTCAGGAACGCCCCCGTCCGTGTTGGTCCAATGAGACCGGATGAGATGTTCCAGAGGAAATACGCCCCGGCCGAGGGGATAAGTCCAATCCACACAATTCCGAGCCAATCGACTCCGTCGAGATTCGCCCAGGACTCGTTCCCGAGACCAATGTCGATGGCCATCACGGGAACCATCAGGATCCCCGAAATTCCCGCTTGTACAGCCGTCGCCGTGATGGGTGGCGTTTTCAGCTGGGGTGAGACCATCGAATAGGCGGTCCACAAAACGGTGGCGATGAGCAACAGGAGGTCTCCGTAGGAAACCGTGAACTCCCCGGCTACTCCTGAACCGAGCACAACGACGACGGCACCAAAAAACGAGATGGCAATTCCAACTACCGTTCGGTTCGCCAAATTTTCGTGACGAACAAACCGAGCCGCAATGGCGATCGTGGCGGGGTTTAGTGACACCAGAACTGCGGCGGTAACGGGCGAGGTCATCGCAAGTGCAAAATACAGAAGCAGGGTGTACCCGACATAGCCGAGCAGCGCCTGAACGACGTGCGTCTTCCACTCGGCGGCAATGATCGCCCGCGTCGTATTCTCCATAATCAATGCGAGCGGGACGAGAGCGATGAGCGCGATCAACCACCGCACTCCCGTCAACTGAATTGGCCCAATCGACTCTAAAACCAGCGGGGAGAAGGCAAAATTGGTCGCCCAAAAGGCCATTGCGAGCACAGCAGGCGTGTACAACCGGGCAGCTCGCATCACGCCAGCGTAGCGTTACCTGTGCGAGGTTTGTCTAATTGTTCGTACAATATGACAGCACGGCGCTTTTGTTCGCTCACAGGAAGGTGTCACATGAACGAGCACATCATGTCAAACCTTTTCACCGACCTCGACCGTTCCGGCCCTATCCCGCTGTACTTCCAGGTGGAACAACGGATAGAAAAGGCAATCTTGGATGGCGTCATCCCCGCAGGTGCTCGACTCGAAAACGAAGTCGCCCTCGGCGAACGCCTCAAGCTCAGCCGACCGACGATCCGGCGTGCCATCCACGACCTCGTCGACAAAGGATTATTGGTCCGCCGTCGGGGCGTCGGCACCCAAGTCGTTCATGGCCGCGTCACCCGCGGCGTCGAGTTGACCTCGTTGTTTGACGACCTCACAAAGGGTGAGCAAAGACCAGCCACACAACTGCTGTCGTACTCGTCAGACATGGCAAACGACACAGTGGCGGACCGTCTCGGGGTTCCGCTCGGTTCACCGGTATTGCACATCCGCCGACTTCGTATCGCCAACGGCGTGCCCGTCGCGGTGCTCGAGAACTGGCTACCCGAGCATTTCCTCGACATCTCTGAAAGCGAACTTTCCGTCCGTGGACTTTACGAAATCCTTCGAGGTCGTGGGGTCACGATTCGGGTCGCGAAACAAAAAATCGGCGCACGTACCGCCAACGCGATGGAAGCGGGTCACCTCGACATCGACCGCGGCACAGCGTTACTGACGATGGAGCGCGCGGCCTTTGACAATTCCGGGGTGGGCATCGAATACGGATCCCACTACTACCGGCCCGACTTGTATTCGTTCGAAGTCACCCTCGTCGAGAAATAGCACTCACGACAACACAGCGGCGGGGTTTCCCCGCGCCGCTGTGTTGTGGTCCAACCTAGTCCTGACGGATAACGCTGATTTCGTGAGTCAGCGTGTCGAGTTCAGCTCCACCAGCCATGGCCTGAATCAACTCGTCCAACTGCACTTTCTCGCGCACGAACGATGCGTTCATGCGACCGCGGTTGAGCAGGTAGAAATGGTCGCCAACGAGGAACGCGTGGTGTGGGTTGTGGGTGATGAAAATCACCGCGACACCGCGTTCACGGGCGGCGAGTATGTACTTGAGCACGATTCCCGACTGACGAACACCGAGTGCGCTAGTCGGTTCGTCGAGGATCAGCACGTTCGCACCGAAGTACACCGCTCGGGCGATCGCAACGGCCTGGCGCTCACCGCCCGAAAGGGTCCCGATTGCCTGGTTCGTGTCGCGAAGATCGATTCCCATGTTCATGAGTTCGGTCTTGGCCGTTTCCTTTGCGAACTTCGTGTGTAAAATCCCGAGCGGCTTCCACCACTTCTTTGGTTCGTTCCCGAGAAAGAAATTTCGCCAGACGGACATTAGTGGAACCGTCGCCAGGTCTTGGAAAACCGTCGCGATTCCCTTCGACATCGCATCACGCGGTGAATTGAACTCTGTCTTTTGCCCGGAGATGAGGAATTCGCCCTCGCTTGCCTTGTGCACTCCCGACAGAATCTTGATCAGAGTGGATTTTCCGGCACCGTTGTCACCGAGAACACAGGTCACCTGCCCCGGATACACCGCAATGTCGACATCACGAAGGGCAACGACGTTTCCGAATGATTTGCCAACACCCTTGAGTTCGAGGATTGGATCAGCAGACTTTTTGGCGTTCATTTTCGTGCTCCCTTCGCCTGCTTCGAAAGCCAGGTGTTAACCAAAACTGCGAGGAAAAGGATGACTCCGAGGAAGGTGGAAACCCAGTCTTGGTCCCACAGAGCGTAGGGGATGCCGATGGCAGCGAAACCCATGATTGTGGCGCCAATGGATGCACCGATTGCTGAACCAGCACCACCGGTGAGCAAGGTGCCACCTACCGCGGCGGCGATGATGTAGTAGAACTCCTGTCCGATTCCCTGTCCAGCCTGCATACCGCGTAGTTCCAAAAGTGTCATGCAGCCGACGAGGGCGGCCGCGACCGATGTCAGGACGAAGAGTGTGATTTTGGTTCGAGCAACGGGGACACCCGCGTTGCGTGCCGCATTGGCGTCACCACCCGAGGCGAAAATCCAGTTTCCGAAGGTCGTTCGTGTCAAAAGCCACGTAGCAAAAATGGTGAACCCGATCCACCAAATTACCGATACCTGAAACGACGCTCCGCCGAACTCAATTTTCGTTGCAAACCAACTGCGGGCGCTATCGAAACCCTCGCCGGTGTCCACACCATCGACGCGAACAGTACCCGTGATGAGTTTCGTGACGGCGAGGTTCACGCCCTTGAGGACGAAGAATGTCGCGAGCGTCACGATAAATGATGGCAGCCCTGTTCTGATTACAAGAAACCCGTTTGCCAGGCCCACTAGGGCGGCAAAGACGAGCGTCGTCAGGATCGCTGGCCAGACTCCCATGTGAGCCTCGCTGATGAGGTTCCCCAGGAGAAGACCTGCAGACCCGACCATCACACCGGACGAGAGGTCAAATTCTCCGGCGATCATGAGAAGAGCAACAAAAATAGAGACAATTCCAATTGGGGCGGCGAACTTGGTCCAACCCGCCGCACCTTGAAGTTGTGCGAACTGACCTGTCGTGTCAACGACGGCGAAGACGGTAAAAATGACGAGCGCTCCGATGAGTGCGCCCAGTTCGGGGCGGCGAAGTGCCTTGGTAATGAGTGACACGCGTTGCACGCGCTCATCTATTTTGATGGCGGTCATCGTTGACTCCACCTTTCTCGTTCAGTAGTTCTCGTAATAAAGGAGAGCGGCTGGCGCCGGTTTCCCTGCGCCAGCCGCCCGCTTTTGTGTTGCTAGAGACTAGCGCGTACCTGCCGCAACCAGTTCCATGACCTTGTCTACGTTGTCCGCGGTAACGAAACCGGGGCCGGTGTAGATGGGGAGTCCACCGCCAAGCTCGTGAGCGTTGGTGATGTTGAGGAACAAGAGAACGACCGACATGTAGCCCTGCGCGTACTGCTGCTGGTCTACGGCGAAGGCCATCTTTCCGTCCTTGATAGCGGTGAGTGCATCAGCCGACATGTCGACGGTTCCGATGATCGCGTTGCGACCAGTGGCTTCCGAAGCAACAAGTGCTGCACCGGTTGCGATGTCTGCGTTGAGCGCGAAGATGCCATCGATGGCCGGGTCGGCCTCGAGTGCAGCCTGGATCTTGGTAGCCGAACCAGCGAGATCAGCGAGTCCACCGTCGATGTTGAAGTCAATAACTTCACCGGCAAAGGTCTCACGAGCTCCTGCACAACGGTCGGTCAAACCAGAGTTCGCTGCTTCCTGGATGGGGCAGAGAATCTTGGTTGCACCGAGGTCGTTGAAGCGAAGGCCAGCTTCACGTCCAGCAACGATTTCGTCCTGACCAACGTGCGTGAATGCACCGAGGTCGCGGAACACCGACGAACCGGAGTTCATCGTGACGGTGGGGATGCCAGCGTCGTGTGCGGCGAGCATTGCGTCCTTGATGGCATCAGCATCGGGAGCCGAAGCGGCGATACCCGAGCAACCACCCGAAATGCCAGCTTCAATAGTCGAAGCCTGCTTTGCCGAGTCGTTCGTCGAACCTTGGTAGTCAAGAGTGACACCGAGGTCTGCAGCTGCAGCTTCGGCACCCTTCTGAGCGACTGACCAGAACGTGCCACCGTCACCGTGCGTGTAGACACAGATCTTGATGTCAGCGTTGTCACCACCGGCAGCGGGAGCGGTGTCGCCACCGGTCGCTGCACAGCCCGCGAGAGCGAGCGATGATACTGCGGCGATTACCGCAAATTTCTTCCAGGACATTGAAGCCTCTCTTCCTTGAGTTTTTAATTGTCCTTCGTGCACCTAGGGCGATACACGACAAGGTTAACTATGTCATATCAAACGACAGTTGTATCATTTAATTCGGCAATTTTTCGGAATCGATTTCAGTTCGCAGGTTTCGACGTCGTGGTCGAATCACTGAAAGGAAGACACCCGTCATGAGCGCAAAGATTGCTGGGGCACCAATTTCGTGGGGTGTCATAGAAGTGTCCGGCTGGGGCCACCAAATGAGTCAAGATCGAGTCCTCAGTGAGATGACCCAACTCGGATACAGCGCCTGTGAATTCGGCCCACTGGGATTCCTGCCCATCGAAGCCAAGGCTAGGGTTGCAACACTTCGCGAACATGGACTTTCCGCCGTGGGTGGATTCGTGCCCGTCCTTCTTCACGACGAAACTCACGACCCGAAACCCGAAATCCTCGCTGAACTCGAGGTGTTCGAAGCTGCTGGCGCCGAGGTGATGGTTTTCGCCGCGAGTAGCGGAAGTGAAGGTTACGACAGTCGACCCGTCCTCAGTGATGCTCAGTGGCAGACGTTGTTCACCAACCTCACTGAACTAGAGGCACTCGCCGCCGAATACGGCATTCTCGCGGTCCTTCACCCCCACATGGGTACGATCATCGAATCGGCAGAGGACGTCGCGCGGGTTCTAGCCGGAACATCAATAGGTTTCTGCCTGGATACGGGTCATATGCTCATCGGCGGAGCCGACCCCGTCACCTTTGCGCGCGATCACGCCAATCGAGTCAAACACGTGCACGCAAAAGATGTCAGCCTTGCCTTGGCCAACAAGGTGAAATCCGGCGAATGGACCTATTACGAGGGAGTCGCCGCCGGGATGTATGTTCCGCTTGGTCAGGGTGACGTAGATGTTGCGGAAATTGTGCGCTCTCTCGAGGCTGCGGGTTTCACCGGCTGGTACGTGCTCGAGCAGGACTTTGTTGTTACCGCTGAGCCCGCAGCCGGCGAGGGTCCCATCATCGACGCACGCGCGAGCGTCACCTATCTTCGTTCTCTGCTGGGCGAATAGCGATCAAGGGCAATAGGCCCGAGTACATTCTCGGGCCGTTTGCCATTCACTCTTAGAGCCTGCCGTCAACGGACACGGACTTGCCCGTTCGAGCCGATTCCGTGGCAGCGTCAGCGAGTATCAACGCGGCGCGGCCGTCGTCGAACGTCGGGTTGTAGTTTTTCCCGTCGCGAATCCCGTCAAGGAAAAGCGCGAGTTCGCGGCGATACGACACCGCGTACCGAACGAGGAAGGCGTCGATGAACGGCTCGGCCTGTCCTGTTCCCGTCGCATCGTACTTTTGAACTGTCGTCGGTGAAACGTTGTGCGCGTGAAACATCGCCTTGTCACCGAACGCCTCGAGGCGCTGGTCATAGCCGTATGCCGAGTGACGTGAGTTGACAATGACGATGAGTTCGCCATCCCGACCGCGCATCGTGACCGACACCGAGTCGAAGTCGTTCTCGGCTTTGATGTCGTCACTGAAAACGTTTGTTCCGGCCGCGTACACGTCGACGATGTCGGGCACAAAATAGCGCGCCATGTCGAAGTCGTGGATGGTCATGTCACGGAAGATTCCTCCCGACACGGCGATGTACGCGCGCGGTGCTGGTCCGGGGTCGCGGGAAAGTATGACGAGCTGCTCAAGTTTTCCGGCTTCACCCGCGGCAACGCGTTTCTGAATCGACTCAAATTGAGGGTCAAACCGTCGATTAAATCCGATCGCGATGTGAACCTTCGCCGCGTTTGCCTTGTCGCGAAGAACTTCGACCTTGGCGATGTCGAGGTCAATCGGCTTTTCGCACAGGACGTGAATTCCGGCATCAATCGCTCGGTCAATCATGTCGAGGTGGGTGGGGGTGGGCGATGCCACCACAATGACGTCCACCTCGCCCGAATTAAATACGTCCTCGGGGTCCGCCGTGACCTTCCCCCCAAACTCCGCTGCAAGTGTTGACGCACCGTCAATGAACGGGTCACAGATCCATGCGAGGTTAGCGCCCTTGGTGTCGGCGATACTGCCCGCATGAACCTGCCCGATTCGGCCCGAACCGATGAGTCCGATGTTAAGATCGCTCACAGCGTTCCTTTCTTTTGTTAGGACAAATCTACAATATAGATACGTTCGAAACCGAGGGAGGCCCCATGGCACGCATCGCGGTAACCGGCTCGACGGGATTCGTCGGCAGCAATATCTCCGAAGCCCTAGGCCTGTTAGGGCACTCAGTCGTCGGTCTCACGCGAAACGGATCCAGCTACACCGCGACGTGGCCTTTAGTTGACGTCAACTATTCGTCCGACGAATCGATTTCCCGCGCACTCGACGACGCAGACGCGGTCGTTCACTGCGCGATCGCGGACGACTTTCGGCGCCTCCTCAACGACAGGGAAGCCGCCTACGACAATTACGTCGTACTGACCGAACGGCTCGCTCGGATCGCGGACTCCAAAGGCCAAAAGTTCATTTTCATTTCGACGGACTGGGTTATGGACGGCACGGGACATCGTGAACTCGAATCCAATCATGGCAACGCCATCAACTATTACGGTTTTCTGAAAAGTCTCGCTGAGCAAGCCGTTCACAGCTCATTGGACGGTCGGGGGGTCGTCGCTCGGGTCGCTGGAGTGATGGGGCGTCATCGCATCGCCGAAGCGCCGCGGTTGCAGGATGTCGGATTTGGGTTTTACGTCGACACCCTCGTGCGGTCGCTTCGTGCAGGTAATGAATTTCAGGTGTGGGGCGGACCGAACGTCAACCAGATCACGACTCCATCCCTCGCATCCGAAGCAGGGGCACAAATCTCGAGAATCATCGAGCGGGATGCGACAGGCACATTTCACCTCGTCGGCGACACTGCCGTCACCCGCATGGATTTGGCGTATGCGGCGTGCGACGTGTTCGACCTGCCGCGGCATTTGATTACCGAAGGAGAGCCTCCGGCTGCGGAGCTGTTTCCGGGCCCAGTCCCCGTGGATTCAAGCCTCGCTAACGAGCACACCAAATCGGTTCTGGGAATCGGGCCCCAGCCGCTCCATGACCTCCTGGGTGCGTTCCGCCTCGAAATCGATGGCGGAACGGTGAGTCCTCTCACCGTGGACTAAATTTTTTGCAACCTGGACCTGTCCGTCAACCGCATAAGTTACCTACACTGCTAAGAGAACAAAGGGGATCAGCGCATGGCGGTCAGCGTGAGAGAAGTGGCGCGCGAAGCGGGAGTTTCTCTGGGTACTGTCTCGAACGTCCTCAACAATCCTCACAACGTTGCACCCCACAACGTGAAAAAAGTCAAGGACGCAATCCAGCGACTCGGGTATGTGCGGAACGACGCGGCGCGCCAACTACGCGCTGGTCGAAGCCGAGGAATCGGTGTGATTGTTCAGGACATTCGTAACCCCTTCTTTGCCGAGCTGACGCGAGGAGCAGAGGACGCTGCCGCGGAGAACCAACTCGGGATCCTCATCGCGGATTCAGATGATGACAGCGAACGTGAAAAATTCATTCTTGGTCTTTTCGAAGAACAGAGAGTCCTCGGCGTTCTCGTAACCCCGGTCGGTATCGACCTCGAAACTCTGCGAGAGATGAAAAACCGAGGGAACGCTATCGTCGTGGTTGACCAGAAATCCAGAGACAAGTCAATCAGCTCAGTGTCCGTTGATGACGTCGCTGGAGGTGCAATGGCCGTCACGCATCTCATCGAGACCGGCAGGCGCCGCATCGCGTTTGCAGGTGGGCCGCTCAGCGACTTTCCCATTGGCGAGCGCCTCAAGGGAGCCCTCAAGGCCGTCAAAAATCATCACGACGTGTCGCTCGAAGTTCTCGAGACGGACAGTCTGACGGTCCTCGAAGGTCGTCGAATTGGGGAAGAGATCATCGCGCGTCCGATTCACGACCGGCCCGACGCGATTTTTGCTGCCAACGACTTGCTCGCGATTGGGGTTATGCAGGCAGTTGTTGTGTCACCGGGTATTTCGATTCCACGAGATCTTGCACTCATCGGCTATGACGACATCTCCTTTGCCGAAATGGCCATCATTCCCCTGAGCTCAATTCGACAACCCTCAGCGGACATCGGGAAGCACGCTGTGAAACTTCTCATCGAGGAATCAGATAGCAACGCAGGCTCCCATCCAAAACAGCTGGTTTTCCAACCGTCGCTGGTTATCCGCGAGTCAACGACAGTGTCGCGACTTGGCAAATCTGCAAACACCTAATTTGGTTGGTGAGCAGGATGAAACCGAAATGGTGCGACGACGTGATAACTTTCCGTCCAAGGAGAGACAAATGAAACGTTTCAGGTGTATATTCCGAGCATGTGCACCAACGCCCTCTACCCCTCCGCCGCCTGCGGAGATGGTAAAGGGTTCGAATCGCGCACACCGTTAAATCACAAAATGTAAAGGAGCATTTCACGATGAAAAAACGACTCGCCTGGGTAGCGGCACTTGCCGCAATCCCACTCATCCTGAGCGGTTGTAGCCCAACAGCAACGCCCACGGACACCGGTGCTACCGCTGATGTGAATATTGCATTCATCACCCATGGTGCCCCTGGCGACACCTATTGGGATGTCGTCAAGAGCGGTGAAATCCGGGCAGCAGAAGACCTCGGAATCAACGTCACCTATCAATCGGATCCCGACCCCGTGAAGCAAAGCTCGCTCATTGACTCTGCCGTCGCCGAAGGTGTCGACGGAATTGTCGTATCGATGGCCAACCCTGATGGGCTCAAAGAATCCATCACCAACGCCATCGCAGCCGGAATCCCGGTAATCTCCGTTGACTCGGGTCTGGAACGGTTCAAAGAATTCGGTCTCCTGACTCACATCGGCCAGAGCGAATACATTGCGGGTCAAGGCGCTGGAGAAAAGCTTGCGGCCGCCGGGGCAAAGAACGTCATCTGCGTTATCCACGAAGCCGGAAATGTTGGACTCGAGGATCGTTGTCGTGGAATTCTGGACACACTCGGTGGTGCTGTAGAGAACGTTCAGGTTGACATCAACAACCTCGCCGACGCGCAGAACACCGTCAAGGCTAAATTACTCGCCGACCCATCCATCGACGCCGTCGTTACCCTCGGCCCCCCGATGGCCGTCTCGGCATCGGCAGCGCTGGACGAAGCGGGAAGCAGCGCAATGCTCGCGACGTTCGACCTTTCCGAAGATGTCACCACGCTCATCGAATCCGGAAAGATTCTCTTTGCTGTTGACGCACAGCCGTACCTCATGGGGTACCTGGCCGTGAACTTCCTCTACCTCCACAAGATCAACGGAAACGAGGTTGGCGGTGGTGAGCCGATTTATTCGGGTCCAGGTTACGTGACAAAGGATAACGTGGCCTCGGTTGCAGAGTTCGCCAAGAACGGAACCCGCTAAACCATGACGACCGTCAGCATCCAAAAAGATGACCGACAAATCATGTCGGGTCGGTTCGCTCGCATCTTGCGCCGACCGGAGGTGGGCGCTGCCGTTGCCGCGCTCTTGATATTCACGTATTTTTCGAGCACCACTACAGCGTTCTTGTCCACCGCTGGTGTATCGACGTGGTTATACTCCTCCTCACTTTTTGGCGTGCTGGCGGTCGCTGGCGCACTCTTGATGATCGGCGGTGAGTTCGACCTGTCCGTCGGTGCGATGACAGGAGCAACGGGACTCATTGTCGGCATCATGACAACTGAGTATGGGATCAACATTTGGCTCTCCATAATCCTCGCCTTAAGTTTTGCCTTATCGATCGGAGCCGCAAATGCCTACATCTCGATGAAAACAGGCGTGCCCTCGTTCATCGTGACTCTCGCGGCATTGTTTATTCTGCAAGGCGCAAACCTCGCCATCACGAAGCTGTTGACCGGCACTGTTTCCATCCAAGGGATGCCCGACGTCACCGGGTACGAATCTGCCAAGGCAATTTTCGGCTCGACGCTCAATTTTGGCGGTATGGACATCAAGATTTCGATTGTATGGTGGCTTGCCGTGACGGTCGTCGCATCGTGGGTGTTGTTGCGAACGCGGACCGGTAATTGGATTTTTGGCGTGGGTGGCGCCTTCACGAGCGCTCGCCAAGTTGGCATTCCCGTTGTCAAAGTCCGCATGGGGCTTTTCATGGCAACATCGGCCGCCGGCTGGCTCGTCGGAATGCTACAGCTCTTTGGAGTGTCAACCGTCCAAGCGACAACCGGATTGGGCCAAGAGTTTAGCTACGTGATCTGCGCCGTCGTCGGTGGATGCCTTTTGACCGGTGGCTACGGTTCCGCAATTGGCGCTGCCGTAGGTGCCCTGATTTATGGCATGACCCTTCAAGGGATTGTCTTCGCCCAGTGGGACAATAACTGGCTGAAGCTTTTCCTTGGAGTGCTCTTGTTACTCGCGGTTCTCGTCAATCTTTACGTTCGCCGCCGAGCGGGGGATCGATCGTGACCGAAATTCTCTCCGTAGTAAATGTAGGGAAGTCGTACGGGACCGTATTGGCAATCCGAGGAATTTCCGCAGAAGTAGTCGCGGGCGAAGTGCTATGCATCCTCGGTGACAACGGGGCGGGAAAATCCACTCTCATCAAGATACTGTCGGGAGTCCACGTGCCGAGCGAGGGCACCGTGAAAGTTAACGGTGTCACGACCATTCTCTCCTCGCCCCGAGATGCCCTCGATGCGGGAATTGCCACCGTTTATCAAGATCTCGCCGTAGTACCGCTCATGCCGGTATGGCGGAACTTTTTCCTCGGTTCCGAACTGCGAAAGGGTTTCGGAATTTTCAAACGCCTCGACGCGGCATCGATGCGCAGCATCGCCAAGCAACAATTGGGCGATATGGGAATATCGCTCCGAGATGTCGAGCAGCCGATCGGGACACTTTCCGGTGGCGAACGCCAGGCCGTTGCAATAGCGAGGGCCGTCTATTTTGGTGCAAAAGCAATCATCTTGGACGAACCTACGTCGGCCCTCGGGGTCAAACAGGCTAGCGTCGTTCTCAAATACATCGCCAAGGCGCGTGATAGCGGTCTCGGCGTAGTTTTCATCACCCACAATCCCAATCACGCGTATCCGGTCGGAGATAAATTCCTTCTTCTGAAACTCGGGGCGAGCATCGGTTACTTCGACAAGAGCGAACTCACCATCGAGAAGATGACGAAACTCATGGCCGGCGCGGATGAAATGTCGACATTGGCAAACGAACTCGAACGCAAACCTGGTACTCGACCTTCCCGAAAAAGTTAGCAGGAATAGTGTCCAAGGAAAACGGCATTTATGTCGCCAACGCACCCGTCAGTTATGGCGCATTTGAGGTGACCGTCGGAAAAGACCCCAACGTCCCGGATGGCCTCGCGTTACTCGATGCAGTTGCTGCCGGAGGCTACGACGGGATCGATTTGGGTCCTGTTGGTTACTTGGGCACCGGCGCAGTGCTCGGCCGGCGTCTAGCCGAACGAGGGCTTGGCCTCGCTGGCGCATATATCGAATTCACTTTTCACGACACCGAGCGCGTCGCGTCGCAGATTCCCGAGCTCAACGCGATGTTAGACACTTTCGATGCCGTTGCCGCGTTCACCGACGCCCCCATCCCACGGCCGACAATCGCCGACGCGGGAAGTGAGATGAGGCATTCTGCACCCGGTTCAGGAGCACGCAATCCCGATTCTGGGCTAACGAACGAACAGTGGGACGCGTTCGTATTCGGAATGAATCGCGTGCTTGAGCGATGTCGTGAACGAGGCTACGAGCCCACTCTGCATTGCGAAACAGGCTCTTTTATCGAATCCACCGCCGAGATTGAAAAGGTGTTGGAGTTGACCGATATCGATGTTTGTCTCGAAACCGGGCACCAGTTGTTGGGTGGCGGCGACCCGCTGGACTTTTTCCGCAAATGGACGCCGCGGGTGAATCACGTTCACCTGAAGGACGTCACTATGAGCGTGTTCGACGAAATCGTCAGAATGTCACAACCTTCCTCTGCAGTTTGGGCAAACGAAGCATTCCCCCGGCTCGGTGACGGCGACTTTGACGTCGCTCGTTTCATTGGGATGCTCATGGCGAGCGACTTTCAGGGTTGGCTCGTGGTCGAACAAGACATTTTCCCCACCACAGTCGAACGATTCGCCCAGGCCATCGACGACCAGCGAATCAATCGAGAATATCTCCGTACGTTGGGTGTCTAGGGTGACGTTCAGGCTCGGGCTGGTCGGGGCCGGTCGAATGGGGCAAACCCATTTGGCCGCGATTTCGACGTCGGCAACGGTCACCGTGACCGCGATCGTCGAGCCGCGCGCGGAGGTCGCGGCATCACTGTCATCTCAAGGATTCATCACCCATGATTCCGCGGAGGCTCTCGTCGCAGCAGGAGATGTCGATGGTTTCCTCGTCGCTACTCCGAGCGCTCTTCACGTCGAGGCAGTGCGCCAACTCTCGCCGGCTGGATTACCCATTTTGTGCGAAAAGCCTGCTGGCTTATCCGTTGCTGAGGCAAGCGAAATTCAGCAAATAGTGGGCGACTCCCGGTCAAGACTCCAAATCGGATATTGGCGTCGCTACGTCCCGGCACTCCAAAATCTGAAGGCTCGAATCGATGCGGGAACATTCGGTCGCCTTCTCGTTCTCCACGCGAGTCAATGGGACCACCGCCCACCCGCTCCAGAGTTCCGAAACACATCCGGAGGAATTCTTGTTGACATGGGGGTTCATGAAGTGGACATGATTCGTTGGCTTAGTGGAAACGAGGTGATGTCGATAAATTCGAACGAACTCATGAGTCACGAGAGCGAGGTCGTCGATCAGGATGCCGGTGTTTTCACGATGCGCTTATCGTCAGAAACCTTGGGATTAGCCACCCTCGGGCGGTTTTACCCCGACAAGGATTTCGTTGGAGTCGAGGTGATGGGCGAGCTGCATCACGAGCAGATCGACATAATCTCTGGTGACGGTGGCGACGACGTGCTGATGTTGGCGTTACGCACACAAGCCGAAGCCTTTGCGCTCGGGGCTGACCCGAATGCGGCGACAATCGACGACGCAATCGCGGCGCTTCGCGCCGTCAACACCGCAACAGAAATGAGACGATGATGACGCGAGATCACCCCATTCGAATCGCCATTTTGGGCGCAGGGATAATCGCGCAGTCGATTCATATTCCCTCGCTGTTGAGGGCGGGGTTCATCCTCGACACCGTGTGCGACCTGTCGCCGTCGCGGGCAAAAGACGTCGCCGCTCGATACGGAGTTCGAAGTGTCACCGACCCGAACGAGGTGCTCAGGGATTCCCAAATTGACGCTGTCCTAATTGCGACCCCCGGTAGCCACACAGAATTGACCATCGCGGCGCTTGAGGCGGGAAAGCACGTTTTGGCGGAGAAACCCCTGGCTCTCAATCTTGCCGAGGTCGACCGAATTGAGAAAGCCCAACGGGAAAGTGGCAAAGTTCTTCAAGTCGGATACATGAAAATGTACGATCCGTTAACGGAGCGTGCGGCAAGCGCCATCGCAGAATTGACCGACATTCGATTGGTGCGAGTGACGGTTTCTCATCCTGCAGACGCACCCCAAATTCAACACCTCCGAATAAATCCTCCCGTCAACGACTCGGACCGTGCCGTGATTGACCGCGCGAACACTTACGAGATGGTACAAACCAACCTCGTGATTCCTGGAGCGACCCCTGAATTTGGAGCATATTTCCGCAACATAATTCACGGGTCTGTCATTCATGAAACAAGCCTTTTGCGCGGGTTGGGCCTGCGGCTACCAACCGAATGGACAGCGGACGTATTCCCTCAACTCCGTGGGAACGAACCGTCATCACTTCTCGCAATCGGAACGTCACACGACGTTCGATTCATCATCAGCTGGAACTGGCTACCTGAATATCCGGAGTACAACGAAGAGGTGAAGGTTCTGGCGTCGAACGGGAGAGTTGAGTACCACCTCGCCAAACCCTATGTATTGGAGGAACGCAGCCGGTTGATTGTTCAACGTCATGACGGGCAAGAGCGACAAGACACGGTATACACAGAGATTAACGAAACAGGTTTCCTTCGCCAGTTGGTCGCCTTCGCTGATTCCGTGAACAATGGAACTCCCGTTCGCGCCAACCTTGACGGCGTGAGGGACGACATCGCAACACTGACCGCAATCGCGCACGCCGCGATGTAACGGTCAGTGCACCGCGCTGAAGTTCACATCCGCTAGTTCTGGGGGAAGCCGAGGTTGATCCCTCCGTGGCTCGGGTCGAGCCAGCGTGATGTCATCGTCTTTTCCTGGGTGTAGAAGTTGACCCCATACATGCCGTGCGCCTTCGAGTCACCGAAGATTGATGCCTTCCACCCGCCGAACGAGTAGTAGGCGACGGGAACCGGGATCGGAACGTTAATTCCGACCATGCCGACCTGGATCTCGTTTTGAAAACGACGAGCAGCTCCACCGTCATTGGTGAAAATCGCGGTTCCGTTTCCGAATGCACCGTTGTTAATCAATTCGACACCTTCGTCAAAAGTTTTGACACGAACGATGGATAGCACCGGTCCGAAAATTTCTTCCGTGTACACCTTTGACGAGGTCGGCACCTTGTCGATCAGCGTGGGGCCGAGCCAAAATCCGTTGGCGTCCCCGTCGACTTCGATGCCTCGGCCGTCGACGACAACGTCCGCTCCATCGGCAATCGCGATGTCGATATAGGACGCAACCTTGTCGCGGTGCTGTTCCGTCACGAGAGGCCCCATGTCGCACGATCGACGACCGTCACCAATGACGAGCGAGCGCATGCGCTCGGTGATTTTCTCGATCAGCGCGTCAGCGACGGGTTCGACGGCGACGACAACCGAAATCGCCATGCAGCGCTCGCCCGCCGAACCGAAGCCCGCGTTGATTGCCGAATCGGCCACGAGGTCGAGGTCGGCGTCGGGGAGGACGAGCATGTGGTTCTTTGCCCCACCGAGAGCCTGGACGCGCTTTCCGTGCTTGGCGCCGGTCTCGTAGACGTATTGCGCGATGGGGGTCGACCCGACGAACGAAATCGCATGCACACGAGGGTCGGTCAAGAGCCCGTCGACGGATTCCTTGTCACCGTTGAGCACGGTGAAGACACCGTCGGGCAGCCCCGCCTCTTTCCACAATTCACCGAGCCAAATCGCGGCCGAGGGGTCCTTTTCCGACGGCTTGAGGACCACCGTGTTTCCGGCGGCGATAGCGATAGGGAAAAACCACATGGGAACCATCGCGGGAAAGTTGAAGGGCGATATAACGCCAACAACACCCAAAGGCTGTCGAATCGAATACACGTCAACACCGGTCGAGGCGTTCTCGGTGTAGGAACCCTTGACGAGGTGGGGAATTCCGCAGGCGAATTCGACGACCTCTTGACCGCGAGAAATCTCGCCGAGGGCATCGGACAGGACCTTGCCGTGTTCCGAGGTCAGGATTTCGGCGAGTTCACCCTTTTTGGCATTGAGCAATTCGCGGAAATTAAAGAGCACCGCCTGTCGGCGCGCAACAGACATGTCGCGCCATTCGGGATACGCCGCATGGGCACTTGCAATCGCCTTCTCGATGTCGGCCTGGTTTGCAAGGACAACACGTTTGGTTTCCTTGCCGAGGGCCGGGTCGTAAACGGGCGAGGTGCGATCGGTAGTTCCGTGGTCGCGTGCGCCATTGATCCAGTGCGGGACGATGTTGTGTGTCATGTTTGTTCCTTTTTCTTAAGTCTACGAACCGTGAACGAGTTGTGCAGCGGTGTCAACGGCTTTGGCAACGTCTCCGCTTGCCGGGTAGAGCATCGAGCGGCCAACCACAAGTCCTCGCACACCAGGCAGCGTGAGCGCGTTGGCCCACTGCTCGATGAGTTCGTCCTCGTTGTCCCCCGGGTCTCCGCCGAGAAGCAGGGTCGGGAGTGTTGTCGACGCCATGACGCGAGCCATGTCGGGTACGACGGGCAGTTTGAGCCACGAGTACGCACTCGAGTTCCCGAGCCCCGCCGCTATGGCGACCGAGAGAATTACCTGGTCGGTCGTGAGATTGTTCGAGATTGACCCGTTGACCCATTCGCTCATGAACGGTTCGAGCATGATGGGGATTTCGAGTTCCACCGCCTCGCTCACGGCGAACGCCGTTGATTCGAGGGTGTCGACGGTCGCAGAATCTTTCAGGTTTATGCGCACCAGATTCTTGGCGAAGTCAAGACCGTCGCGTTGGATTGCCGGCATGTCGTATGCCGTGTACCGATCGTCCATCTCGAAGGACGAGCCGCGCAAGCCACCGCGGTTCATCGAGCCGACCACGATTTTGTTGTCGAGAAGTCCGAGCAGCGCGAGGTCGTCGATGATGTCGGGCGTTCCGAGCACGCCGTCCACGCCCGGTCGCGCCAGCGCGATGGCGAGGTTGGTCAAGAGTTCATAGCGGTCGGACATCGCGGTCGGGTTTGAACCAACGGCGAGCGCCCCGCGCGCCGGGTGGTCGGCGGCGACGATCATGAGTCGGCCGTCGCCAGTGAGCAGTTCACGACGCTGACGGTTCGCAAACACCTCCGCGAGTCGGCCGGGGTTCGTCGCGCGTGTGTTGCGCAGCGCTTCAAAATCGAGTTTCACTATTTCGAGATCTCCTTCACGATGGCGAGTACTTCGTCGGTCGTCGGCATCGCCGTGGAACATTCAAGACGTGACGCCACAATCGCGCCTGCCACGTTGGCAAAGCGCAGCACATCGGCCAGTTCCCAGCCTTGGATGAGTCCGTAGCAAAGCGCTCCGCCGAAGGAGTCCCCCGCGCCAAGTCCGTTGACAACCTCGACGAAGTACGGCGGCACTTCGACCGCACCGTCGCGCGTTTTGGCGAGGACGCCCTTCGGCCCCTGTTTGACGATGGCGAGTTCGATTCCTCGTTCCAGGAGTGCATCGGCCGCTCGATGTGGGTCCGTTTCCCCCACGGCGACCTGGCATTCTTCTTTGTTGCCGACGGCCACGGTCACCTTCGCGAGGGCAGATTCCGCTTGGACGGTTGCGAGCTCGGGGGAATCCCAGAACATTTCCCGATAGTCGAGGTCGAGGATTGTGAGCGCCTTTCGCCCGCGAGCATCCCACGCAACGTGGTGCGCCTCGCGCGACGGTTCCTGACTCAGTCCCGTCAGGGTCGACCAGTAAATGGTTGCCGCACGAATCGCGTCGAGGTCTAGTTCCGAGCCCGTGATTTCGAGGTCGGGCGCTTTCGGCTCCCGGTAAAAATACAGCGGGAAGTCGTCGGGCGGATAGATTTCACAGAACACGACGGGCGTGTTCAACCCGTCGACGCCCGACACGAATTGGTCGCTCACCCCCAGTCGAACGAGTTCGGTGTGGATGAACTTTCCGAACGGATCGTTGCCGGTGCGCGTAATGACCGCTGAGCGAAGACCGTGCTTCGCGGCGGCGACGGCGACGTTGGTTGCGCTACCGCCAAGGAACTTACCGAACGACGTGACGTCCTCTAGTCCGACACCAACCTGCAACGGATAAATATCGATGCCGACGCGACCAATGGTGATGACGTCAAATGAGGGTGTCATGAGTCATAACTTTCAGTGGTGTGCGGAGCGAATTGTCTTCTGAGTCCTATGTTAGGACATATTGACCAGTTTCGATAGCAAACCGCGCAAAAAGTGGCCTTCGGGTCATGCAATACGGTGAGTTGGGGGTGCTCGCTGTCACACTGGGTCCATGGACATGATCATCTATCTCGCAATCGGACTCGTCGTTGGCGCGGTCATCGGAATTCTCGTCGGACGATATGTTTTGGGGTCATCGACGGGCGACGCAACCACAGTCGCGGGTCTCACCGCCACCACAGAACTCCAGCAACATCGCATCGCGGAACTTCAGGGCTTTCTCGACGAATTTCGTGAAAAAGAAGCGAAACGCATTACCGAAGACAACGCGGTGATGACCAAATTGGAACCCGTGACACTGATGCTCAAGCAATTGGGTGATTCGGTCCGCACCATGGAAAACGAGCGCGGTAACCAATACACCTCGGTGGTTGATGCCCTCCGAATCTCGGTGGAGAAAACGGAAAAGCTGACGGGGTTAACCGCCGGACTCAAAGCAGCACTCGGCTCGGGAGGATCGTCAAATGTTCGCGGCGGTTGGGGCGAACACCAACTCCGACGCCTCATCGAAGCCGCGGGGCTGGTGGAACACGCCGATTTCAACACGCAGGTTCAAGTGGACGCCCTCGACGACGAGGGCAAAAAGGGCCGTCCAGACCTCGTAGTCCACTTGCCCGGTGACCGTCACATCATCATCGACTCGAAAGTGCCAACCAACGCCTACATGGAGGCCGTTGACGCCGCCGCCGAAGGTCGCGACAACACGGCACTGCTCAAGAAACATGCCGCCGAGGTTCGCAAACACATGAAGGATATCCACGATCGGAAGTACACCGCCAAGCTGAGCGGCAGTGCCGACTACGTGATCATGTTTGTTCCCAGTGAAACGATTCTCACAGCTGCCCTCAACGCTGACGCCGCTCTTTACGACGACGCGCTGGACATGAACATTGCACTCGTCTCGCCCAACGTCTTGTTCATGTCCCTTAAGTCCATTGCCTTCCTGTGGCACCAGCAAGAGCAATTCGAAAAGGTTCATGTCATCGTCGACCTCGGTAAGGCCCTCTACTCCGAGTTCTACAGCCTTGCCGATCTCGTCAAGAAACTGGGTGACAACTTCGGCACCGCGTTGAATGCCTTCAACTCTGTCGTGAGCAAGATGAACGGCGGTTTGCTTCGTGCTGCCAAGGCTCTGCCTGGCTCGGCGAGCGCCGCCATGCCGACAGTTACCCCTGTCACGAAGGCGGTCACGTCACCGAAAATCGAGAGGTACCCGAAGCCGGATGACGATGCTCTGGAATTAGACACCGTGATGAGTGTCAATGCTGACGAATTAGAGATTTTCGATGAGCAGTCCACAATGGACACAGATGGAGAAACAGACTCGAAATAGGGCCTCGCTCCGTGACAGTGTCGTCGCGGTGATCGGCGTCATCCTGATTGCAGCGAACACCCGTTCGGCCGTCTCGGGGTTATCCCCGATTTACGACATCATCAACCATGATGTTCCGCTCGGACTCGACGCTCGCGCTGTCCTCGGATCGCTCGCGCCGATCGGTTTCGTCATCGGCGGACTGTTGACACCACGGCTCACGAGGCGAATCGGGCTCGAATGGAATCTCGTCACACTGGTCGCTTTCATCGCAATCGGTCACACCGTTCGAGCATTCGCTACCGACTGGACAGTACTTGCACTCGGCTCCGCCATCGCCCTCATTGGTTCAGGCATGGGGAACGTGTCGCTTCCCCCGACAATCAAGAAGTATTTCCCTCAGCACATCGGTCCGATGTCGGCGGCGTACATCACCTTTGTCTCGCTCGGGTCGGTCGTACCCCCACTCATCGCCGTACCGCTCAGCGAATCGATCTCGTGGCAGTTCACCATGGCGATCTGGGCGACTTTTGCTGCCGTCAGCCTTATTCCGTGGCTTGGCGAAATCCGTTCGGGGCGTAATTCCGGTGACCCGCTCGGTAGGGTGAGTGGCCCCAAACTGGCACTCGCACAATCTCCCACCGCCTGGGCGATCGCCGTCGCGTTCGCGGTGTCGAGCATCGCGGGCTATGGGATGTTCGCGTGGCTGCCCGACATTGCCAAAGACGCCGTTGGAATGACCGAGGTAGAAGGAGGGTTGATGCTCTCCACCTTTTCCATTGCGGGCACTCCGATGGCCCTTGCCATGCCTCTCATCGCCGCCCGCCTCCGACACGTCGGCTGGCTTGCCGCGCTCGGTGGGCTGCTGATTTTCGCAGGGTTCGCCGCAATGCTTGTCGCGTCGACCGTTGCGCCATACCTGTGGGTCGTTCTGTTTGGCGTGGGGCCGTTGTTGTTTCCTCTCTCACTCGTGCTGATCAACCTGCGCACCGAATCCACCTCGGCATCACTCCAACTCAGCGCGTTCACCCAGTTTTTTGCCTACTCCGTCGCAGCGATCGTCCCGCCGCTCATGGGAATATCGCGAGCAATAACCGGATCGTGGGACGTTGCGTTGGCAGGCCTCGCCCTCTCGGGCCTCGCCGCAGGTTGGTCCGCAGTAATTTTGTCGCGAAACAATACGGTCGAGTCAGAACTTGTCTCGCATTAGTCGAGCCAACGCTCGGCAAGATAGTCCGAATTCACGCGACGGACGGTGCCGGAACGCGAACGGAAGATCACGCTTTCGGTTCGCAACCATTTTCCCTCGGGGCGCACGCCCCGAACCAATTCACCGTCCGTGACTCCGGTTGCGACAAAGAACGTATTGTCACTCGCGACAAGTTCGTCGGCGGAATAAACATGGTCAAATTTAAGGCCAGCGGCGAGACCACGCTCGCGCTCCTCGTCCGTGCCCCACTGAAGTCGTCCTTGGATAAACCCACCCAGTGCCTTGATCGCACAGGTGACAGCGACGCCCTCCGGGCTTCCGCCAACGCCGTAACACAGGTCGATTCGGTTGTCCGCACGGGCCGCGTTGATGCCGGCGGCAACATCGCCGTCGAGAATCAACCGCGTGTGAGCACCGGCCGAGCGAATTTCGTCAATCGCCTCGGCGTGACGCGGTCGATCCAGAATCGCGACCTTGATTTCGTTTACCGGCTTTTTTTTGGCCTTCGCGAGGGCTTTAATGTTGTCCGTCAGTGATTGCGAAAGGTCAATCACTCCGTGCCCCGCCTCGTTCGACACCAACTTCTCCATGTAAAACACGCTCGATGCGTCAAGCATCGAGCCGCGATCCGACACGGCGAGCATCGAAATCGCGTGTCCCCGGCCCGCGGCCGTCAGACTCGTGCCGTCAATCGGGTCGACCGCGATGTCACATTCAGGTCCGGAGCCATTTCCGACGACCTCACCATTGAACAGCATCGGGGCGTTGTCCTTTTCGCCTTCGCCGATGACGATGGTTCCTTGGAAGTTCACCGTACCGAGGAACTTTCGCATTGCGTCGACCGCCGCACCGTCTGCTGCGTTCTTGTCCCCTCGGCCGATGAACGGGTGGGCGCGAATCGCCGCCGCTTCGGTCGAGCGCACTAGTTCGAGGGCGAGGTTTCGATCCGGATGTGCGAATTGATTTGTCATAAACATCCTCTGTGTCACATGCAGTGAGACCTGGTCGCGAGTGGATCGGTAGGAGTCCAGACTATCCGTAAGCCTCCAACAGTAGAATGGGCGCGCGCTTACCCCCACCCATTCCAAGGAGAACCATGCCCGTCGCAACACCGGATCAATACGCCGAAATGCTGGACACCGCAAAGAAGAATCTCTTTGCATTCCCCGCGATCAATGTGTCGTCGTCGTCGACAATCAACGCCGTGTTGCAGGGTCTCACCGAGGCCGGATCCGACGGAATTCTTCAGGTAACGACGGGCGGCGCTGACTTCTTCGCCGGACACACCGTCAAGGCACGGGCAACTGGAGCTCTCGCGATGGCAAGGTTTGTCCACGAGGTAGCCGCCTCGTATCCCATCACCGTTGCCGTTCACACAGACCACTGCCCTCAAGACGCTCTCGACGGTTTCGTATTCCCGCTCATCGAAGCAAGTGAAGAGGAAGTTAAAGCCGGGCGAAACCCCATTTTTCAGTCTCACATGTGGGACGGTTCGGCTGTTCCCCTTGCCGAGAACCTCGAGATCGCGAAGGCCATGCTCGCCAAGACAAAGAACATCAATGCAATCCTCGAGGTCGAAATCGGCGTTGTCGGTGGCGAAGAAGATGGTGTGAGCCATGACATCAACGAAAACTTGTACACGACGCTCGACGATGCGATCGCAATGGTCGACGCGCTGGGACTGGGCGACAATGGCCGCTATATGGCGGCGCTCACCTTCGGCAACGTTCACGGAGTGTACAAACCAGGAAACGTGAAACTGCGTCCCGAGATCCTTGCCGACATTCAGGACGGACTCGCGAAAAAATACGGAACCGAAGCAAAGCCCCTCGACCTCGTGTTTCACGGTGGTTCGGGTTCGACTGAAGATGAAATTTTTGAGGCCGTCCGCAACGGAGTCGTCAAGATGAACCTCGACACCGACACTCAGTACGCCTTCACCCGATCGGTCGCCGACACGATGTTCCGCAACTATGACGGAGTTCTCAAGGTCGACGGTGAAGTTGGCAATAAAAAGGTCTACGACCCGCGTTCGTGGGGCAAACTCGCCGAAACTGCGATGGCCTCACGAGTGGTCGACTATGCGAAGCAGCTCGGTTCCGCGGGTCACGCACTGTCGCGCTAGGAAATCCGACCTCCGAGAGGTCGGTCGCTTTCTCCGCGGAGTTCCTTCGGTAACGAGAACATGAGGTCCTCGGTCGCGGTCGTAACCGTCTCGATGTGCGCGAAACCGGCCGCGTGAATATCGGCGAGCAACTCGTCAACGAGGTACTCGGGGACACTGGCGCCCGACGAGATTCCGATAGTCGACACACCATCGAGCCACTCTTGCTTGACTTCGCTCGCGTAATCAACTCGGTATGACGCGGCCGCGCCGGCTTCGAGGGCGACCTCGACGAGGCGAACCGAATTTGACGAGTTGGACGATCCAACGACGAGAACGAGGTCACATTCGGGCGCAATTTTTTTGATCGCAACCTGGCGGTTTTGGGTCGCATAACAAATGTCGTCACTGGGCGGATCTTGCAAGTGCGGGAATCGGGCTCGCAATCGTCGAACCGTCTCCATCGTCTCGTCGACGGACAGTGTCGTCTGTGAGAGCCAAATGAGATTCTCGGTGTCAGGGACCTCGATGACATCTGCTTCGTCAGGATTGTTCACGAGTGTCGTCTGGTCCGGCGCGTGACCCATTGTCCCTTCGACTTCTTCGTGTCCTTCATGGCCGACGAGCAGAATGTGGAAACCCGTGCGTGAAAATCGCTCGGCCTCGCGATGAACCTTAGTGACGAGCGGGCACGTCGCATCAATCGCCATGAGGTTTCGGTCGAACGCATCGCTCTTGACCTTCGGAGAGACGCCATGGGCACTGAACACGAGATGTGAGCCGTGGGGAACCTCGTCGACTTCGTTGACAAAGATCGCTCCTCGTTCCGTGAGCGACGCGACGACCTCGACGTTGTGAACGATTTCTTTGCGCACATAAACCGGAGCGCCGAACTGATCGAGCGCCTTCTCGACCGCAACAACGGCACGATCAACCCCGGCGCAGTATCCTCGCGGCGCGGCGAGCAGGACCTTCTTGGGTCCGTCGGTGGGAAACTCAACGAGAGGCGTATCGCGGACCGGATGGGACGCGCGAAGAGTGATCTCGATTTTGCCGTTCGTTACTGTCGTCACTGGACAATTCTATGTTTCAGATGTCGGCCGCAAGATCGGCGATTGACTGCCACGTAAAATCTCCGTGCGGGCCCCGTGCGACGAGAACGAAATCTGTGCCCTCGCGTGGGTCTGGAACGTGAAGTCGGACCACCTCATCGCCATTTATCCACTGGACCAGAAGACCTCCGTCGTCCGAATCCCACTCATAGTTGCCGTCGAACGCACCGTGGAATCGTCGCAGTCCCGCAAGGTTGAGCGTTGCCTTACTCAGCGCTTCGTTGAGTGCCGCTTCGGTGTCGGTGCGCTCACCCACGAGGGCAGACATTGTGAACACAACCGGGAGGTCCGTCATCATCGCAATGATTCTGTCCATGAAATCGTCGCCGTGGTCAGTACTCGGCATCGCATCGAGCACTATGGGATCGACTTCGAAGTTTGTCGCGGGAGTCATCACCACAAGGTCGCGAAGCTGAAGTCGAACGAACCCCGCTGCGTCGTCGAGAGCGCCACTGTCGTCATAGACATAGGTGACGGGACGCATCGAATTCCTTTCCGCACGAAGGTTCCAGAGTACCGTCTGCCGTCTGCCGTGACGGGTACGGTTAACCCATGACGGACGCTCACGACGACATCGCGCCTCTTTCGGTGAGCGTCGCGTCGCGAGTCGCTCGCGACAAGATTGCCGCGTGGAAGTCGTTCTGGCTCGAGGGTGAAATCGCCGAATGGAAACCCTGGCAACAGATTGTGTTCTTCACCGTGAAAGACGAATCGGCTCGAATCGAAGGCAAAATCGATGGCGCGAACGTAACAGCGTCGGGAGAGCAATTTAAAGCAGGTGACAAAATCCGACTCTTCGGCCAATTCGATTTCTGGCCGAAAAATGGCGAGATGAAATTCGTTGCGAACACGATTCGGCACGAAGGGCTTGGTGACTTTCTCGTCGCCATCGAGAAACTTAGGGCAACGCTTCAGGCGGAAGGCGCGTTTGACGAATCGCGCAAGGTCCCACTGCCTAAGTTCCCTACGTGCATCGGGCTCATCACCGCAAAAGACTCTGACGCCGAAAAGGACGTGATCGTCAACGCCCGCAATCGTTGGGCTGATGTCCGGTTCAAGACGGTTCACACCGGGGTTTCGGGTGACGGCGCAATTTCACAAATTCCCACCGCGATTGCGCAGCTCGATGCCGACCCGGAAGTGGACGTCATCATCATTGCGCGAGGCGGCGGGGCCTTCCTGGAACTGGTCGCGTTCAGTGACGAACGAATTGTGCGCGCCGCGATGGCGTGCGTGACTCCGCTCGTCAGCGCGATTGGACACGAGAACGATCGACCACTTCTCGACGACGTTGCCGACCTGCGGGCATCCACGCCGACCGACGCCGCCAAACGGGTCGTTCCCGATGTCGCCGCGGACCTCGCGGAAATAGATCAACTCCGCGCGCGCGGTCGGCAGATTGTGACAACCGCCATCACCAATCAGATCGATCGAATTCGGCAGTTGGCCTCTCGCCCGGTCATGGCGAGCCCTCTTGCGTACCTCGAGAGACACGAAAATGACCTCGCAAATCTCGCATATCGCGGGTCGACGTTCGCCGACTCACTTGTCCATCAGGCGACCGACCGTCTCCATGGAATCACCGGCAAATTGCGAACCTTGTCGCCGCAGAAAACGCTTGACCGCGGATATTCCATCGTTCGCAATGCGAAAGGGGTCGTCGTGACGACCTCGGCATCGGTTTCGAGGGGCGACCAGCTCTCTTTGAGAGTCGCCGACGGCGACATCGAAGCGACCGTGAACTAACGAAAGGTACCGTTTAACCATGGCTGACAAACTTCCCGAGGTTTCGACCCTCACTTACGAACAGGCGCGCGACGAACTTGTCGCAATCGTGGACTCCCTCGAAAAGGGAACCGCGTCACTCGATGAATCCGTCGCACTCTGGGAACGCGGTGAGGCACTCGCCAAACGATGCGAGGAATGGCTCGCCGGCGCCCGACAACGACTTGACACCGCACGGAAGCCCGCGGAGTGAGCTCTGCCCGCGAGCGTCGCAATCGGCAAAACGTATTCACGCTAATCGGAGCCTTGCTCGCCTCGCTCGGAATCGTGCTTGTCGTGGTGTTGATCTCGGTACGCCCCGATCCGAGTTCGCGCGCAGAAATCGATTGGCATGCCATCCACAACGACACCCCGCAACCTGTCCTTCTGGTTGACCCGGTGTTTGCGGATTCCGACGGAGATTGGTGGGCGAATAGAGCGGACTACCGTGACGGTCAAAACCCCGAGTGGTACATCGGGTTTGTTTCGCCGACGAATGGTTTTGTGGCGATTCATCAGTTCACAAACGGTGTCTCCCCCGAGGTCGCCGAAGTTCTCGACGACGCCGTTGGATCACCCGTAGCAATCGAAGGGTCGCGCTGGACACGATACGACCGATCTGAACTGGAAAATCAAGGAAACTTTCGAAATGTCTATCAAATCACGTTACCGAAGGGCGGTATCCTGATCGTGACAGGAACCGCTGACGTGACCGAAATCGAGTTCGTCGCTTCGCTGGCTCTCGAGTCAGTGAACGTTCAGGGGACAGGGAAAGGCTGACAATGGTTGCGCATCGACCCAGTACCCCGCGCGAAGCCTGGCAACAACTCGTGGCAGGAAACAATCGCTTCATTAGCGGCACGCTTGCCCATCCTCGTCAAGACGTTGACCACCGCGACGCTCTCGCCGACGGACAGCGCCCCTTCGCGGCCTTGTTTGGATGCGCAGATTCGCGCTTGTCTGCAGAAATAATTTTCGACCTCGGATTGGGAGATCTTTTTGTGGTTCGAAATGCGGGCCAAACAATCTCCCAGTCCGTCATCGGCTCGCTCGAATACGCAGTGAGCTCTCTCGGGGCGAGCCTCATCCTCGTCCTTGCCCACGATGACTGTGGGGCCGTTCGGGCGGCGATTGATTCGCGCAAACCGGATGCGACGCCGTTGCCCGTCAACATTCGGTCCATCACGGACGCCATCCAACCGGCTATCGATCGGGTGCTGCTCGCCAACGCGACCAATGACATCAACGAGATCGTCATCGACGACGTCGGCAAGGAACACCTTCGTGACACGATTGCGGAACTTCTGGCGCAGAGCGAACTTGTCGGCGACGCCGTCGCAAACGGTAGCCTTGGAATTGTCGGGGCAACGTACAACCTGCGTGAGGGTCACGTAATTCCCTCCATCGTCTTTGGCGATATCGACTAAATACTCAAGGAGAAACCGTGACCGAGTTCCGGATCGAACACGACACAATGGGCGAAGTTCGCGTCCCCGCTGACGCGCTGTACAGCGCACAAACGCAGCGTGCGATTGAAAACTTTCCCATTTCTGGCAGCGGTCTCGAGCCGGCGCAGATTGTTGCGCTCGCGCACATCAAACGTGCGGCCGCCATTGTCAACGAGAAATTGGGAATAATTCCGTCTGACATCCGCGATGCCATCGTCGCCTCGGCGGACGAGATAATCGCGGGGAAGCATCACGATCATTTCCCCGTCGACACGTATCAGACCGGTTCGGGAACATCGTCCAACATGAACATGAATGAAGTACTGGGAAACCTTGCTTCAACAAAGCGTGGGGACGTGGTTCACCCGAATGACCATGTCAACGCATCGCAGTCGTCGAACGACGTATTTCCCACCTCGGTTCACCTCGCCGTTACCGCGGCGCTCCTCGGTGACGCCATCCCAGCGCTCGCCCACCTCGCGACCGCGCTCGACACAAAAGCGAAAACTTGGGCGACGATGGTGAAACCCGGCCGTACGCACCTCATGGATGCAACACCTGTCACACTTGGACAAGAATTCGGCGGATACGCCCGCCAAATACGCCTCGGAATTGAGCGAATCCAGTCGACCATCGCTCGGGTCGCCGAAGTTCCCCTCGGTGGTACCGCAGTCGGGACGGGAATCAATACGCCAGCCGGTTTTTCGGCTGCCGTTATCGCGGAACTCGCCTCGTCCACCGCGCTCCCCATCACCGAGGCGAAAGACCACTTCGAAGCACAAGGCGCGCGCGATGGTCTCGTCGAAGCGTCCGGCGCACTGCGGGTCATCGCCGTCTCTCTCACCAAGATCTGTAACGACATTCGCTGGATGGGGTCCGGTCCCAACACGGGAATCGCCGAAATCCATATTCCCGACTTGCAGCCGGGGTCGTCGATTATGCCCGGCAAGGTGAATCCGGTCATCCCTGAAGCAGTCCTCATGGTCTGTGCCAAGGTCATCGGCAATGACGCGACCATCGCCTGGGCGGGGGCGTCTGGTGCGTTCGAGCTCAACGTGGCTATCCCCGTGATGGGAACGTCCCTGTTGGAATCGATTCGATTGCTCGCGAACTCAAGTCGAGTGCTTGCTGACAAGACAGTCGACGGGCTCGAGGCGAACGTGGAACGAGCCGCGGCACTTGCGGGAATGTCACCCAGCATCGTCACACCACTCAACCGAATCATCGGGTACGAAGCAGCCGCGAAAATCGCCAAGCACTCCGTCGCGGCAGGTCTCACGGTTCGCGATGCTGTCATCGACTTGGGATATGTCGAGCGCGGCGAAATCACAGTGGAACAGCTGGACACAGCGCTTGACCTGTTGTCCATGACCAAGCCCGGCGTCGCGAAATAGCGAATAAGCTTCGCCGGGAACAACGTAGGCTAACTGCATGAGATTCGTCCTGTTCGTCATCGACGACGCAACGAATTCGGGAAATGCCGAAGAAATGGCCGCAATCGACGCATTCAACGAGTCACTTCGTGTCAACGGGCAGTGGGTTTTTGCCTGCGGAATTGGCGCGCCAAACACTGCGACGCTCGTTGACGGGCGAGGAAACACGACCGAATCGGAATCGGGTTCCCTGATTTCCGACGACACGTTCTACACAGGGTTCTGGGTCATCGACGCTGCCAATCGAGCCGAAGCAGAGATTCTTGCGCTCACAGGATCTCGGGCGTGCAACCGCCGGGTCGAACTCCGGCCTCTCCTGTAGATTTCTCAACGACTGAAATGCCTCCACCATCTCCAAGGCTTGAGCCGTGAGCGTGACATTTTCGACCATGGTCATCGGTGAAGGCAACCACGCCTCTCTCGAAATCCCGCAGGAAATTCTTGAAGAACTCGGCACACACAAACGCGCCCCGCTCATTATCTGCATCAACGACCACACCTACCGTTCGACTGCCGTTGGAGTTGCGGGCACATGCCGAGTTGTGTTTCCACAAAAGGACCGCGCTGCGGCGGGCGTGAAAGCAGGCGATTCCGTCACGGTCACGCTCGAACTCGACGGGGGGCGTCGCGAAGTGGACGTTCCGTCTGAACTGGCGACCGCTCTGGCCTCGGCCGGGCTCACGGAGGTGTTCGAATCGCTAACGTACTCTGCGCGAAAGGAACACGCGCGAAAGGTCGCCGACGCGAAAGCGGTCGA
Source organism: Microbacteriaceae bacterium (assembly GCA_024639935.1). Lineage (GTDB taxonomy): Bacteria > Actinomycetota > Actinomycetes > Actinomycetales > Microbacteriaceae > MWH-TA3. The sequence continues at coordinate 11,319 of JAHEFZ010000008.1, read as the reverse complement.
AACTAGGGATCGACGTATTGCGGCTGTCGTCGAGTCGTTGACCGCACGATAGCCCGCGGGCCTAGACTTCCCTCATGTCCCAGAAGCCTGCGCCGCGACGTGCGTTTAAGCCTCCGGTCGGAGAAGTATCCAAGTATGAGGACTTCGACGGAGAATGGCGTGGGATCGGATTAGGCGCGCCGGCTCGGCGTGCGCTTGTGGACGCAAAGCTTTACAAAGTTTCCGACCTACGCAAGATTTCGCTCACGGAACTTTCCGCGCTGCACGGTATGGGAAAATCGGCCATCGCCCGAATCAAAGTGATTATGGCGGCCAAACGAATTTCGTTTCGCCCGTCACCCAGCGCTCGATGACGCACGCGCTGCGTTTGTCTCAGGACTGAACAGTAAATGCGTCGACAAACGCATCAAGTGCGGCGTTCGAATCCCCCGACGCCCAACCTTCGAGCCCAACAATCTTGTCAAACTTTAGGGCGACCAACTCGCGAGCGATTCGGGAAAAATTGATTTCACCCGTCCCAGGTTCTTGGCGTCCGGGAACGTCCGCGACCTGGATTTCGCCGATCCAAGGCAGTGCTTGCCGAACAAGCTCAACAAGGTTCCCTTCGCCTATTTGGGCGTGATACAAATCGAGGTTGAGTTGCAGGTGCGGATTGTCGATGTGGGAAACCAAGTCGATCGTGTCCTCTGCCCTACCGAAGGGAGTTCCCGGGTGGTCGACAAACAAATTTAGATTCTCGAGCATGAACACGGCGTTGTGCTTGGCCCCGAGGTCAGCGAGGCGGGACAGCGTATCGCGCGCGGTCCGGCGTTCGTCTGGCGTAACGAATTCGCGTTGGCGAATCGCCTGCCCGTTGCCATCGAGTCCTGTTCCGTGAACGTTCAGTCGATCGGCGTCAATGATGCGTGAGGCCACGATCGATTGCTCCGCGGTTTCAAGAAAACGGGCAATACCGTCGGCTTCAAGTAGATCGCCCTCGATGTACCCGGTCATTGACGTGAAATGTGCGCCGGTTGTGGCGAGTTCGTCAAGATCCTTGGTCGTCCAGTCCCAAATTTCCACCCCGAGGCCCCGACCGTGAATTGCACGAACACGATCAATAAACGGCAAATCGGTGAACAGCATTTCCGCCGATGCGGCCAAAGTGAATCCCACTGTTGCTCCTCGTGATTTGTTAGGACAAATCTAGTGGAGCGACGGCTCGCTAGGCGATTTCGTAGTTGTCCAGCAGGTCGGTGACGAGCGCAGCGATATCCGATCGCTCACTGCGTTGCAGTGTGATGTGCCCGAAGAGGTTTTGGCCCTTGAGTGCCTCGATGACGCTCGCGATGCCGTCATGACGACCAACCAAAAGATTGTCGCGCTGAGCCACGTCGTGCGTGAGTATCACCCGTGAGTTTTGACCGATGCGACTGAGAACCGTCAGCAAGACGTTTCGCTCGAGCGACTGAGCCTCATCGACAATCACAAATGCGTCGTGCAGTGAGCGACCGCGGATATGGGTCAAGGGCAACACCTCGATGAGCCCGCGTTCAATGATTTCTTCCATGACGTTATCGCTGACCACGGAACCAAGGGTGTCAAAAGTTGCTTGCGCCCACGGGTTCATCTTTTCGTCTGCGTCGCCAGGCAGATACCCGAGGTTTTGTCCGCCCACCGCGTAAAGGGGGCGGAAAACCATGATTTTCTTGTGAAGTCGCTTTTCGAGGACCGCGTCGAGCCCTGCGCAAAGAGCAAGTGCGCTCTTGCCGGTTCCGGCCCGACCGCCCAACGACACGATTCCAATGGTGGGGTCCTGCAACATGTCAATCGCGAGTCGCTGTTCCGCGCTTCGTCCGTGCAGCCCGAACAGGTCGCGGTCACCGCGAATGAGTTCGATGTTTTTCGGTCCGACGACGCGAGCGAGAGCCGAGCCCCTTTCGGAGTGAACAATGAGATTAGTGTTTCGAGGGAGATCCTCGACGAGTGCCGTGCGCAATTCTTCCTTTTCATACAATTTCTGCATCTCGTCGCCGGAGAGTGCGATGTCAGCAATTCCTGTCCAACCCGAATCAGCCGCGAGTTCGGCACGATATTCCTCGGCGGCGAGTCCGATACTCGATGCCTTGACGCGCAAAGGAAGATCCTTCGACACAACCACGACGTCGAGACCTTCGTGTGACAGGTTGAGGGCAACGGACAAGATGCGGGTGTCGTTGTCCCCGAGACGAAGTCCCGACGGCAATGCCGCGTCGCTCGTGTGGTTGAGCTCGACGCGCAGGGTTCCCCCCTCGCCGACCGAAATCGGCATGTCGAGGCGTTCGTGCGCGATTCGCAGATTGTCGAGGTACCGCAACGCTTGACGAGCGAAGTAACCGAGTTCCGGATCGTTTCGCTTCTTTTCGAGTTCCGAAATGACCACTACCGGAAGCACGACCTCGTGTTCGGCAAATCGGAAAATCGCCCGAGGGTCAGACAACAACACCGAAGTGTCGAGCACGTAGGTGCGTTGCACGAGTGCGGCTGACGTCGAATTGGAAGTGGACGATGCGGCGGTGGGTTTGGGCACTCAGTCTCCGTTCTGATGCGGTGGTAACCGCGTGGCGACGAGACCGTGTGGCCCGTTCGCCACATGAATTAACTCATACAGAGAAACTATGTCTCGCGAGCGCGCGAGCTGGGTGTGACACGCCGAAAAACGAAGTCGACACGCACTGTTCACGCACCGTATCGGCGCTGTCGCCGAGCAAAGTCTCGGAGGGCGCGCAGCAGGTCGATCTCGCGCAGGTCTGGACCGAGTGCTTCGACGAAGTACAGTTCGGAATGCGCGGTCTGCCACAACATGAAATCCGAGATGCGCTGTTCGCCCGATGTGCGTATGACGAGATCCAAGTCAGGCTGACCCGCGGTGTACAGGTGCCCCGAAATGTTGTCGAGCGTCATGTCGTCGGCGAGAGAGTCGATGCCTCGACCGGCGGCTTCATGTTCGCGAATGATGTCGCGGACGGCTTCCGTTATCTCGTGACGACCGCCGTATCCCACCGCCAAATTGACATGCAACCCGGTGTGTGCCGCGGTCGAATCGGCCGCGGCCTCCAGTGCTCCGCGCAACGAACTGGGCAAATTGTCGGCATCACCAACGTGATGAACGCGCCAGTTGGGTACACGCGCAAGGTCGGTCGCGAGGCGTGCGATGATTCGAGCTAGGTTTTTCAGTTCCGTGCGGGGTCGACCTGTGAGGTTGTCGTTCGACAACAAATACAGGGTCACAATCTCTACTCGAGCCTCATCGCACCAACCGAGAAATTCACGCATTTTGCTCGCGCCCGCTTCGTGACCCTCCGCAATTGTCACACCGTCGTGCAGTTGTGCCCATCGTCGATTTCCGTCAATGATCATCCCGACGTGCCGCGGTGGAACTGTTTCGCGAAGTTGATTTTGAAGTCGTGTCGCGTACAAGCCGTACAGGGCCGACTTGATGGACGTCCGAAGTGACACAGCGAATTACCCGTTTCCGGTTTCCTTGTCGACATCCGCAATCAGATTGTCAACGGCAACCTCGGCGTCAACGTTGGCCACGGCTTCTTCTCGATAACGCAGACGGCGCATGCGGCGGTTCATGTCGATGATCAGGAATATCGACGTGATGGCTACTGCTGCCGTAATGAGGAACCCGACAACACCAGGAGTGACCCCGTTCGGATCGATCTTCTCGGCGAGAATCAGGATGGTGTTCACGATGTCTCCGTTTCGCGTAGCCTAAATACAGAGTACCGAAGGGCAGCATGACATCCCCCACAACACCTCCCCCGGGCCGCTACGGTGGTTCACGTTCGCCGACGCGGTCCATCTGGATTATCGCCACCGTCTCGCTGATCGCGTTCTTTTCCTGGGCGACCTGGGTTTTCTCGACGGATCCGACGTCAGGCATCGAATGGGTCGCCTTCGAGTCGACCGGTGGTGAAACCTCCGCGCTGGTGAAGTTCCAGATTTCGGCGCCACCCGGTACTCCGGTGACGTGCGCTGTGCGCACCGTCGATGCGTCGATGGGCACCAACGGATGGCTCGTCAATTCCTATCCGCCATCCGATCAATTCACCACCCAACATTCCGAGACCGTCAAGGCGGTGAGCGAGGTTTCGGGCATCGATGTCTATCGTTGCTGGCGCGACGACCGTTAGCCGTTTTGTTTTGACAGTGGAGTGACGACTAACCTATAACGACACCCCTTTTAAGGAGATTCTCGCCATGGCACCCATGTGGCTTACGCAGGAAGCGTTCGACCGCCTCGCTCTCGAACTCGAAAACTTGTCGACGACCGGTCGTGCCGAAATCGTGAAGCGCATCGAGATGGCGCGTTCCGAGGGCGATCTCAAGGAAAACGGCGGTTATCACGCCGCGAAAGACGAGCAGGGCAAAATTGAAGCCCGCATTCGCGAATTGATCGACATGTTGAAGCACGCTCACGTCGGGTCCGAGCCCGTTGATGCCTCCCGAGTCGCGTCCGGCACAATCGTGACGGCACACATCCATGGCGACGAGGAAAAGTTCTTGCTTGGTTCCCGTGAGGTTGCCGGAGACACGGACCTCGATGTCTACAGTGAAAACAGCCCCTTGGGCAAGGCCATCGTTGGGCTCGAGCCGGGGGATACTGCAACTTTCACCGCACCGAGCGGTGCCGAAATCGCGGTTGAGATCATCGCGATCGAACCGTTTCTCGGCTAGAAGTCAACCCGAGGTTCGTAGGCTTCGGCACGCAAAGCGTCGAGAACGTGGGCGGCATGGTCTGGTCCTCGCGTCTCAATGTGAATCTCGAGTTCGGCTTGAGTGATTTGCAGGTCCGTCCCGTGGCGGGTGTGCATTACCTCGACGACGTTGGCGTGCTGGTCGGCGAGAATTTCCGAGATTTTCGCGAGTTGCCCTGGGCGGTCAGGGAGTGGAATTCGCATTCTGAGGTATCGCCCGGTTGTGACGAGACCACGCGAGACGACGCGCTCCATCAACATTGGGTCGATATTTCCACCGGACACGACGACAACGGTCTTGCCGACCGCATTAATCTTTTCGGCGAGAATCGCCGCCACACCGACCGCGCCTGCCGGTTCCACCACGAGTTTGGCACGTTCGAGAAGCATCACAAGAGCGCGGGCAATGTCATCGTCACTGACCGTGACGACCTCATCGACTGTGTCCTTGATGATGGCAAAGTTGAGTGTCCCCGGGCGCGCTACGGCGATTCCATCCGCGATGGTCGGCGTCATCTCGATCGTCGTCGGTTCGCCCGCCTGCAGGGATGGAGGGTACGCCGCAGCGTTGGCCGATTGAACGCCAATCACTCGAATGGTGCGGCCATTTTGTGCAGCCCATTGTTTCATCGCGCTGGCGACGCCGGATATGAGTCCACCCCCACCAATCGGGACGATGACGGTTTCGACGTCAGTGACCTGCTCAACAATTTCGAGGCCGACCGTTCCCTGACCGGCAATGACGTCAGCGTTGTCATAGGGCGGAATGAACACAGCGCCTGTCTTCTCGGCGAAATCTTTCGCCGCGGCGAGCGACTCGGTAAAGGTCGGGCCGAGAAGCATGACCTCGGCGCCGTAATCTTTCGTCGCCAACAATTTGGGAAGGGCAACTCCCATCGGCATAAAGATCGTGGCCTTGATTCCCAGTTCGTGTGCCGCGAGGGCGACACCCTGCGCGTGGTTCCCCGCGCTGGCCGCGACGACCCCGCGGGCTCGTTCGTCGGCACTCAGCTTGCTCATCCGGTTGAACGCACCGCGAATCTTGTATGCACCCGTGCGTTGGAGGTTCTCACACTTAAGGACAACGTCAACGCCCAAAATTCCTGAGAGATACCGCGATTCTTCGATTGGCGTTTCCTGGGCAACTGCAGATACGACGTCACGCGCGGCATTGAATTCCGCAAGTGTGGGGCCGGCGATTCCTGTTGTCATCATGAGTTCCTCAGAAAACGCTACCGTAAGAACCATGACCACCGTCTCTGCCTCTGAGGCGCGACGGCTCGCACTGGCGGCACAAGGCTTCGGCTCGTCGCCTCGTGGACGCGTCACAACAGATCGCCTCACCGACACGATCGCCCGACTTGGCGTGCTGCAGCTCGATTCCGTCAATGTTTTCGTGCGCAGCCACTACCTTCCAATGTATTCGCGTCTCGGACAGTACGACACCGCGCTGCTCGACCACGTGCTGCTTGACCCGCACGTTCCGGCCACACACGTTGAATATTGGGCACACGAGGCCGCGTTCATCCCGGTCGAATCGTGGCCGTTGTGGCAGTGGAAAATGGGTGAAAGTCGCGAACGAAACGCGCACCCTGATTCTTGGTTGGCACAACATCGGAAACTCGCCGACGACCTACTCGCGCGTCTCCACTCGGACGGCCCCGCGACATTCAGTCAGCTCGATGGCAAGCGAGACGAGCGTCGCGGCAGTTGGTGGGATTGGAGCGATGTCAAGGTTGCTCTGGAATACCTCTTCGAAGGAGGCGTGATCACGGCAATTGGTCGAACGAATTTCCAGCGAATCTATGCCCCCGTCGCAGACGTTATTCCAGCCCACCTCCTGGCCACTGCGGTTGACAAACCTGTCGCGCGGCGCGCCCTCGTGCTCGACGCGGTTCGAGCGCTCGGTATTGGAGTTCTGGCGGACATTGCGGATTACTACCGATTCAAAGTTGCGCCAACCAAAATCGCCCTCGACGAATTGGTCGAATCCGGTGAGATTCAGCGCATGGGCGTGGATGGCTGGACTCACCGCGGCGAGAATGTGGACGCGTACATGATGTCGGGCACGACCATCCCTAACCGAGCCCCACGCCTGTCGACAATCCTCACGCCCTTCGATCCAATTACTTGGAATCGCGCCCGTGCGAGTCGGATGTTCGGCTTCGACTACAAAATCGAGATTTACACTCCGGCGGCACGGCGTGTGTACGGTTATTACTCGCTACCGATTCTCATGGATGCTGCCCTGGTCGGACGTATTGATCTCAAAGCCGACCGAAAAGCTCGGACACTCATTGTGAAGAGTGCCCACTGGGAACCACAGCGACCACAGGACGCCGCCGAACGCCTCTCGGACATCGTCCGAAGAGCGGCCTTGTGGCGCGGACTCGAGAAAATCGTGGTCGACGACTGGGGCGATGCCGCGGCCGACCTGCGACAAATTCTTTAGAACTTCCCACCGATTTCGAGCAATCGTCGGACACGATCGGCGATGGGAGGGTGGGTCGAAAACATGCGTTCGACAACGTTCTGTTTGTTGGGGTCAGCTATCCACATGTGCGCCATCGACGCCGACTGGCGCTGAAGTGGCGCGGAATACTCGCCGAGCTTGTGAAGCGCGCTCGCGAGTCCTTCGGGGTTTCGGGTCGTCATCGCACCGGTTGCGTCGGCAAGGAACTCGCGTTGACGTGAAATCCCTGCCTGAACGAGTGCCGACACGAGAGGCGCAATGACCATGGCTACCAGTCCAAAAACGATTGACAGTATGGCCAATCCCCCGTTATTTCCGCCACCGCGAGAATTTCGGCTGCCATAGAACGCCATTCGAAACATCATGTCGGCGATAAACCCGACAGCGACGACAAGTCCGAACACGATCGTCGAGACGCGAATGTCGTAATTCTTGACATGTCCCATTTCGTGTGCCATAACGCCTTCGAGTTCCGCGTCGGTCATGATGTCCAGTAACCCGGTCGTCGCGGCGACAACAGCGTGCTCGGGGTCGCGCCCCGAGGCGAACGCATTCGGTGCGGGATCGTTGACGATGTACACCTTGGGCATCGGCATACCGTTGGTAATCGACAAGTTTTCGACGATCCGATACAAACGCGGGTTGTCGTTCTGTTCGATCAAGACGGCGCCCGCCGTCGTCACCGCAATCGAACCCGCGTTGTAGTACTGGAACCAGGCGTACGCACCGGCCCCCAAAATCGTCATGATCGTGATGGTCCACGACCCGTCGCCCATGAAGTACGCGACAAGCCACCCGAGTCCCCCGATCAAGGCGAGGAAGATAACCAAGATGACGACAGTGTTCCGCTTGTTCGCGGCAATCGCGTTATACATCGGTGGCTAGAACTGAACCTTCGGGGGTTCGGCAATCGCGTCGGGATTGTCCACCTCGAAGAAGTCGCGCTTGCTGAATCCGAGTTGCTTCGCCCACGCGTTGTTGGGAAAGACGAGAATCATCGTGTTGAACTCGCGAACGCCACCGTTGTAGAAACGACGAGCAGCCTGAATTTTGTTTTCAGTGTCCACCAATTCCGACTGCAACTGCTGGAAGTTGTCGCTCGCCTTAAGATCCGGGTAGGCCTCTGCGACGGCGAAAATTGACTTGAGGGCACTTTGCATCATGCCCTCGGCAGCGGCCGCCTCGGCCGGTCCGCTCGCGTTGGCCGTTGCGGCTCGAGCTTTGGTGACGTTTTCAAAAACTGCTTTTTCGTGCTTGGCATAACCCTTGACCGTTTCGATCAGGTTCGGGATTAGGTCGGCACGACGCTTGAGCTGAACGGTGATGTCACTCCACGCTTCATCGACACGCACATTGAGGGTGATCAGACCGTTGTAGGTCGACCAGAGGTAGAGCCCCGCAACGATCGCGAGACCGGCAATGACAAAAAGCACGATTTGTGTTGAGTCCATGTGAATACTCTACGCGCGCGCAAATCGTGCGGACAGAGTTCTTCCCTGAGCGAAACGTGCCCCAACAGGGATTCGAACCCTGACTGTAACGATTTTAAGTCGTTTGCCTCTGCCGGTTGGGCTATTGGGGCTCTGCCAAGTTGTGGCTATTTGCCGGGACGGGATGCGTAGGTTTGGAAGTACGACTGCGGGTGTTCGCGTAACGAGAGCGTCGTGGTGTCGCGACCGACGAGGAACTGCATAATCCATCCCCCCGCCACACGGAACTTTCGCTCCCACATTGGCATCGCGAGGCCGTGATAGCCACGGTGCATGAGCCAGGCGGGGAACCCGGTCACCGCGATTTTTCCGGATTGAAACACCCCGTGTCCAACACCCAAACCAGCCACTGCGCCGAGGTTCTTGTGAATGTAGTCCACCGGATTTTCACCGCGAAGAACCGCGACCAGATTTTGGGCGAGACGCTTAGCTTGACGAACAGCGTGCTGGGCGTTCGGTACACACATTCCCCCGACGCCGTTTCCCGTGAGGTCCGGGACGGCAGAGTTGTCGCCTGCGGCCCAAGCGCCGGCGACGACCGTTCCGTCGACGTTCGTCACTTGCAGTGTGGCCGACGAGCGGATTCGACCGCGCTCTTCGACCGGAAGTCCCATCGAGTTCACGACAGGATTCGCCATGACACCAGCGGTCCACACAATGAGATCGGACTCGAATTTCATTCCATTCGACAACTCGACCAGGCCACCCTTGGCCGACTTGAGTTGAGTGTCGAGGTGCACGACGGCACCGCGCGTTGCAAGGTTTTTCAGCACCCAGAGCGAAGTTTTCAACGACACCTCGGGCATGACGCGGCTCATCGCTTCGACCATGTGAAACTTCGTGTCATCAATCGTGAGCTCGGGGTACTGTCTGAGCATCGCGGTGGCAAGCGATCGGAGCTCGGCAAACGTCTCGATCCCCGCAAACCCACCACCAATTACCGTGACGGTGAGAAGCCTGTCGCGCTCTTTCCCTTTGGGCAGATTGGCCGCCTTGGCGAAATTGTCGATGATTCGGTCGCGGACCGCGATTGCCTCTTCAATGGATTTCATCCCGATTGCTTCGTCGGCCACTCCTGGAATCGGAAAGGTTCGCGACACCGAACCAGCCGCCACCACAATGTGGTCGTACTTGGCGGTGTAGCTCTTGCCCGCCGAGGGCTCAATCGTTGCGGTTTTCTTGGCGTGGTCGACCGACGCCACCCTGCCTTGCACAACGTGGGTCTTTTTCAAATGGCGGCGCAGAGGAACGATGACGTGACGTGCCTCGATCAACCCGGCGGCAACCTCGGGCAGAAACGGGTGATACGTCATGTACGGGAGCGGGTCAACCAGCGTGACCTCGGCTTCGCCAGCCCGCAAGTGCTTCTGCAACTTGAACGCGGTGTAAAAACCGGTGTATCCGCCACCGACGATGAGAATTTTGGCCACGACACGTACTCCTGAATTCTAAAAAGACAACTCCACAAATCTATCGCGTTTCGGGTGGGCAGACGCACCGTTCGGGTGACCAGGTACTCGCGGCGAGTGCGGCATCCCCCACGAGGTTGAGTCCAGGACCCACAGCGAGGCTGTGCGCCGCGAGCGCGTGAAGGCATTTCACTCGGGACGGCATTCCGCCGGCACTGATTCCATCGAGCTCAGCGATCTGACCGTGTGCGTCGCGGTCGGCGATGTAGGCGTGATGGGCGGCGAGGTATGCCGCCGCTAACTGCGGGTCGACGGCAAGTTTGTCTTGTTCGGTCACCATGAATCCGTTCGCCTCAAGCGTCGAGAGTGCTGCGGTCGCGCCCGGGTGAGTCAAATAATAAAACGTGGGAAAGGGTGAGCCATCCGTCAATCGAGGCTTCGTTGCGACGACCGTTGGAGTGCCGCAAATACACCGTGCCGCGACGCCAACAACATCGCGCATCGGTCGCCCCAATTGAATCGTCATGATTTCGAGGTCGCGCTCACTCGCCGCGTCCATCATCATCGAGATTTCTGATCCGGTTTAGCCGCAAAAGCATACGACTGGACAAAGGCGTCAACCCAGTCGATTTCCGTTGTCTGAACAGTTCCCAACACTTCGTCTGACTTTGCGGGTTTCGCGTCAACGTCGTTGACGACAAGGTACGAAATGTCGCCAGGGTACACAAACATGAGTCGTTCCCGTGCTTGAGCTTCGACGTAGGCCCTGTCTGTCCATCGCAACATGTCCGCTTGCGCCTCCGCGAGGGTTGCTCGTGCGGCGGCGACCTCACGGTCGAGTTCCGAAATTCTCGCCTGTTGTTCGAACCAAATCTGGACGGGCTGCCATAAATTCACGACGGCGACCAGCGCGATGACGATTCCGACGATGATGGAGCCACTTCGTCGAAACTCGCGGTCGATGAAGTCTTCGAGACTCTGGCGAACCCCATTTCGCGCCCGACCCGACACTCGGGCGGAATGTGAAGGGCGACGCGGCGAACTCATTCCTCTAGGGTAACGCGGGTGTTCCCCCGAGTTCGTGAACGACTACGCGGTGAATCGCGGGAACGCCGAGCGGCCCGCGTACACCGCTGCGTCGCCGAGTTCTTCTTCGATTCGCAACAACTGGTTGTACTTTGCCACCCGTTCGCTTCGAGCAGGGGCACCTGTCTTGATCTGGC
>JAHEFZ010000017.1:10438-22888 GCA_024639935.1 Microbacteriaceae bacterium | reverse complement strand
CGTTCGCCACTAATCCGGCAGGAGCAAGCTCCCGCGTTCATCGTTCGACTTGCATGTGTTAAGCACGCCGCCAGCGTTCGTCCTGAGCCAGGATCAAACTCTCCATAAAGGTAGTTCTGCCAGGCCGAAGCGTGGCAAATCTGTTGCGGCCGAAGCCGCAGAGTTGTTCTCTGACAATTTAGACAGTCAACTGACTTGTCCGTCTTTGTTCCAAAGGAATCTTGCCAACCACTAGCACGCTAGTGATCGACGAGGTTATTTGGCATTGACTTAGTGCACACTGTTGAGTTCTCAAGGACCGTACGCGCCTGCGAGCATGTGTTTTCACACCACAAACAGGGCAACTTGCCTACCATAGCACCGCATACAGATCTACGCAAATCAGGTGAGCTGCGTATCTCTTCGGTGAGATGCTGAGTTTAGTCCGAGCATCCTTCACTCGCAAGAGCTGGCTGACGGCCTGATGTCCCGCTTGAAATTCATCGAGTTTGCCTCGACAGAATCTTTGGGGAACTTCACTAACTTATGTTGATATTCCTTTCCCAGCAAACAAGGGGTTTTCCCGGGCGTGTCGCAAGGGACTTCGCATCAGCGGGCATCGCGCGTGCGCGGTATCGCGCGTCAATCGCGAAAGATTAGGCGAGCTCGGCGTCTACGCGAGCCGACAATTCTGCGGCGGAAACTCCCGTTGGCCCCGATTCGTCGTGAGTACCTTCGGGATAGGTGCCGTGAAGCCCCGCGACGGGACGTGCGGCGAAGCCTGCGGCGCGTGCACCCAGAGTCGAAGACCGCACGCACATCTCGGACTGCAAACCGATGATGTCGAGATCGGTGACGCCCTGGTCACGGAGCCATCCCGCGAGGTCCGGGTTCGATTCGAACACGTCCTTGGTCGTCTTTCGCCACACCCGCTCGCCATCGAGCGGCGGCAACGTCAGTTCCCAAAAGAATTCGCCCGGCGCATCCATCTCGTCGGGGTCGCCGTCGTTTTGTACCCACACGACGAGTTCGCCGATGTGCCGCGCCGCCTCGACGCGTTCGCGAATCCTCTCGAGGAGTGCCTCGTGATCGGGCACGGGCCAGTCCCCCGCAAATCCCCAGTTTTGGACATCGACAACCATCAGTGCGCGCATCGTATTACTCCTTGATGAGTGCGGCGAGGGTTTTCTTACCTCGACGCAGGATTGACACACCGCCCGCAAGCGTGCGGTCACCGACCACGTCGGTTTCGGCTGTGACGGGCTCGTTGTTGACGGCGACGCCGCCCTGCTGAATGGCGCGGCGGGCGTCCGACGCGGACGAACAGAGACCTGACTCGACGAGCGCCACGGTGACGAGCGTGTCCGGAGTTACCGTCGCTTGCGGGAGTTCCGCCGTCGCACCGCGAACCGTGTCAGCGTCGAGCGAGAACAAATCGCCGTTACCAAAAAGTGCCGCGCTGGCGGCGACCACCGCGTCGGCCGCCGCGTCTCCGTGAACGAGAGCGGTGACCTCCCAGGCGAGGGTTCGCTGGGCGTCGCGCTTGGAAGGTTCGGTCTCGACCTGGATTGCCAGGGACTCGATTTCCGCTCGAGTCAGGAACGTGAACACTTTGAGCCGGTCGATAACATCGGCGTCGAGGGTGTTGAGCCAGAACTGGTACATCGCGTACGGCGAGGTGAGGTCCGGATCAAGCCAAATGGCGTTCCCCTCGCTCTTGCCGAACTTGGTGCCGTCGGAGTTGGTGATGAGGGGTGTGCCAATCGCGTGGGCGGAAACGCCCTCGACCTTGTGAATAAGGTCGGTGCCGCTCGTGAGGTTGCCCCACTGGTCGCTACCACCGGTTTGCAGGACGCATCCGTAGAGACGGTACAGCTCGAGAAAATCGAGCGCCTGCAGAACTTGGTAAGAGAATTCGGTGTACGAGATGCCAGCTTCAGAATTCAACCGCGCGCTAACTGCGTCCTTTTTGAGCATTGTGCCAACGCGAAAATGTTTTCCAATCTCGCGCAGAAAGTCGATCGCGGACATCGGCTGAGTCCAGTCGAGGTTGTTGACAAGGCGGGCGGGTGTTTTCCCCGAAAAATCCAAGTATTTCGAAATCTGCGAACCGAGGTAACCGACCCACTCGGCGACCGTCTCGCGGTCGTTGAGCGTGCGTTCTGCGGTGGGCTTTGGGTCGCCGACAAGTCCGGTCGAGCCGCCAACGAGTCCGATCGGCTTGTGTCCCTTGAGTTGGATTCGCCGCAAGAGCAACAGTTGAACAAGATTCCCCAGGTGAAGGCTCGGTGCCGTCGGATCGAACCCACAGTAATAGGTGATGGGAGAGCCCTCAAAGAGCGCCGACAGTTCGCCAGCGTCGGTCGAGACGTGGATGAGACCGCGCCACTGAAGTTCGTCCCACAGCGTTGCAAATGTCGGGTCGTTGGATTGGCGCTGCAGCGCGGTCGTGCCGGTCATGTGGCCAAGCCCTTTCGTGCGGCAGCAACAGAGGCGGTGAGTGCCGTCAGCTGTTCGCCAACGCGAACGGGTGCGGTTCCTCCGCGGCCCGTGCGCGACTCGACAGAACGCTCGATCGTCAAAACCGTTCGAACCTCGGCCGTGAGGTGCGGCGACAGAGACTCATAGTCGGCGTCGGACGGCTGGTCGAGTTCGAGACCGTTCTTTTCGCAGAATTGAACCAACGCTCCCGTGATGTCGTGCGCTTCGCGAAACGGCACGTTCTGTCGGACGAGCCACTCGGCGACATCGGTCGCGAGCGCGAATCCCTGCGGCGCAAGTTCGGCCATTCGATCGGTATTGAACGTGACCGTCTCGACCATTCCCGCAAGCGCCGGCAACACCATCGTCAACGTATCGACGGTATCGAACACCGGCTCTTTGTCTTCTTGTAGGTCGCGGTTGTAAGCAAGCGGGAGTCCCTTGAGGGTCGTCAAGAGGCCGGTGAGGTTTCCGATTAGGCGTCCCGCTTTGCCGCGTGCGAGTTCGGCGATATCAGGATTCTTCTTCTGCGGCATGATGCTCGAGCCTGTCGAATAGGAGTCGTGAAGGGCGATGAAGCCAAATTCGCGTGTCGCCCAGATGACGAGATCCTCGGAGAGGCGCGAGATGTCGACGCCGATCTGCGCTCCGATGTAGGCGAATTCAGCCACCACATCACGCGAGCTCGTGCCGTCGATCGAGTTTTCCGACGCATGAGTGAAACCGAGTTCCGTGGCCACGGCATCGGCATCAAGTCCCAGAGTATTGCCGGCGAGGGCTCCGCCACCATAGGGCGATACGGCTGCACGCGCCGCCCAATCGCGAAGTCGTTCGATGTCGCGAACCAGCGGCCACGCGTGCGCGAGAAGCGAGTGTGCCAACAACACAGGCTGGGCGTGCTGAAGGTGAGTTCGCCCCGGCATGATCGCAGTGGGGTGTGCCTCGGCCTGAGCAACGAGGGCGTCGATCAACCGCGTTAGGTCGACCGATAGCATCCTCGCGGCATCACGCAGGTACATGCGCGTGAGTGTCGCGATCTGGTCGTTGCGCGAGCGTCCGGCGCGGATTCGTCCCCCCAACTCGGGACCAACTTCGGCGATGAGGGCATTTTCGAGGGCACCGTGAACATCTTCGTCAAATTCCTGTGCAACAAGGACGCCCGTATCGATGGCAACGGCGACGCGATCGAGCCCGGCGAGCATGTCGACGAGTTCAGAATTCGTCAGTAAACCCACCGCTGCGAGCGAACGAGCGTGAGCCCGAGACCCGGCGATGTCATATTGCGCGAGCCGCCAATCGAAATGTGTTGATTTCGACAGCCGAACGAGGTCTGGGGACGGGCCGCTCGAAAAGCGTCCACCCCACAGGGAACCCTCGTTCGTCGCCATTGGTCAATCCTACGGTTACTACCGTTAGGTCGCGGTGAGGAGAAAGTTCAACAACGCCTTCTGCGCGTGGAGTCGGTTTTCGGCCGCAGCCCAGACGACACTCTGCGGACCATCGATAACGTCGGCGTCGACCTCGTATCCGCGATAGGCAGGAAGGCAGTGAAGGAAGATGGCATCACGCTTTGCTTTGGCGAGGAGTTCGACCGTGACCCCGTATCCCGCAAAGTCGGCGAGGCGCTGATCCTTTTCGGATTCCTGCCCCATCGAGATCCAAGTATCGGTCACGACGACGTCCGCGTCGACAAGAACCGCTGCGACGTCGTCCGTTACGAGAACCGAACCACCGGTTGCACTCGCGATTCGCGCCGAGGTGTCGTGCGCGTCAGCCAGGGGTTGATACGTCGCTGGGGTCGCCACGCGAACATTGATACCCGCCATTGCGCCCGCGACGAGATACGAATTCGCCATGTTCGACGATCCGTCGCCGATAAACGCAACGTTCAAACCGGCGAGGCTTCCCTTGTGTTCGCGAATAGTCATGAGGTCTGCCAGTAATTGGCACGGGTGGAAGTCATCGGACAGCGAGTTAATGACCGGCACGGCAGAATGGTCCGCCATCTCGTCGATGTCCGACTGAGCGAATGTGCGCCACACGATTGCGGCGACCATCCTCTCGAACACTCGAGCGGTATCGGGGATGGATTCTTTCACCCCGAGCTGCGAATCTCCCGACTGGATGATGAGCGGATTTCCGCCGAGGTCGGCGACCCCGACACTGAACGAAACGCGGGTCCGTGTGGACGGCTTGTCGAAAATGAGGGCGACGGACTTTGGCCCCGCGAGAGGCTTACGCGAATAAGGGTCGGCCTTCATGGCGATGGCCAGGTCGATGATCTGTCGTTGTTCTGCGGGCGTGATGTCGTCGTCGCGACGGAAGTGACGGACCATGACTACTCTCCTTTATCCGGGATTACTTCGGTGCCGACACCTTCGGGAGTGAATACCTCGAGCAGGATTCCGTGCGGTTCGCGACCGTCGATCATCGCCGCTTTCGGCACGCCGCCCTCAACTGCGTCGACGCAGGCAGCGGCTTTGGGGACCATTCCGCTCGAGAGGGTCGGGAGCATTTCGCGAAGTTCCCGCGCCGAAATGCTCGACACAAGAGTCGACCTATCCGGCCAGTGTGCGTACAATCCTGGGACATCCGTCAGGATGAGGAGCTTTTCCGCCTGTAACGCAACGGCGAGCGCGGCCGCCGCAGCATCAGCATTGACGTTGAGGCTTTGCGTCGGCTCGTCTTTGTTCGGCGCGATCGTCGAAATCACGGGAATCGAGCCGGCGTCGAGCGCCGAAACAACCGAGGTTGGATCAACCGAAACCACTTCCCCGACGAGCCCGAGGTCGACATCTTCCCCGTTGACGTGGATCAGTCGTCGTCCCTGAAAAAGTCCGTGGTCCCCCGGAATTCCGACGGCGAGATGTCCGTGAGCGTTGATGAGTTCGACTATCTGCCCCGTGATGTGCTCGGTGAGAACTTCTCTAACGACACTCATCGCCTCCGGGCTTGTGTATCGATATCCGGATCGGAACTCTGACGTGATGCCCAGCGAGTCGAGCATCGCCGTAATCTGCGGCCCTCCCCCGTGAACGATCACGGGTCGGACGCCTACGGTTCGCAGAAACACCATGTCTTCGGCGAATCTTGCCTTCAAGTCTTCGGACACCATCGCGTTGCCGCCGAATTTGATCACGACCGTCTTTCCCGCGAACGACTGAAGCCACGGAAGGCTCTCGATTAGCACGCGCGCCTTGTCGGCGGCATTATTGACGGGTCGGGTCGTTGCCATTAGGAGGAGTACGCGCTGTTCTCGTGAACGTAGTCGTGCGTGAGGTCATTGGTGTAAATCGTGGCGGATGCCTCACCGACGTGGAGGACGATGTCGAGTTGCAATGCGCGAGGCGTGATGTCGACCTCGTCGCGAGGTCGATCGGGTCCTCCCGCGGTGCACACTCGAACCCCGTTCATGTACACATCGACGTTGTAGGGGTCGAACTCAGCGGCGGTTGTGCCGATTGCCGCGAGAACGCGACCCCAATTCGGGTCGTTCCCGAACACCGCGGCCTTGAACAAGTTGTTTCGGGCGATTGATCGACCGACCTCGACCGCGTCGGTTTCGGTTTTGGCCGCTGTCACCGTGATACAGATGTCGTGCGACGCGCCCTCCGCGTCGCGTTGCAATTGCGTCGCAAGGTCGATGCAGGCCTCGGTCAGCAGTGCCGTGAATTCCGCGAGGTCGGGTTCCGCTCCGCTCGCACCGGAGGCCATGAGCGTGACATGATCGTTGGTCGACATGCACCCGTCCGAATCGAGTCGGTCGAACGAAACGCGCGTCGCGATGCGCAGAGAGTGGTCGAGTTGGTCGGCCGTCAACACAGCGTCGGTCGTGAGCACCACAAGCATGGTGGCGAGCCCCGGCGCGAGCATCCCCGCGCCTTTCGCCATTCCGCCAATTCGGTACCCTGAACCGTCGCGTGTGACCGTCTTGGATACCGAATCTGTCGTCATGATGGCCTCGGCGGCATCCCGCCCACCGTCACGAGCGAGAGCCGACGCGAGAGGCGGAATTGCCCCAAGAATTTTCTCGATCGGCAGTTGGTCGCCGATCAAACCGGTGGAGCACACGAGAACATCACCGCTCGAGACCTCGAGCGCGGAACCGACCGCCTCGGCGGTGGAGTGCGTCGCCTGGAACCCTTGCGCACCGGTGAAGCAATTCGCGCCACCCGAGTTGAGGACAATGGCCGAAACCAGTCCGTCCTTGATGACTTCCCGCGACCAGATGATGGGGTTCGCCTGCGAACGGTTGCTCGTGAACACGGCGGCGGCAGCAAAGAGCGGGCCGATGTTTTGGACAAGGGCGAGGTCCTTGTTGCCACTCGACTTAATTCCCGCCGCCATTCCCGCGGCGACGAACCCTTCCGGGTGTGTCACGCTCACGGCGCGACCCCGATAGAGGTCAGTCCGAGCACTTCCTCGAAACCGAGCGCGATGTTCGTCGATTGAATAGCCGCACCCGCGGTACCTTTGCCGAGGTTGTCGATGGCGACGGTGATGACCGCGCGGCGGGCTCGTTCGTCCACGGCAACCTGAATGTGGGCGGCGTTCGAGCCGAGCACGTCTGCGGTTCGCGGTTGCTGCCCTTCGGGCAGCAACGTGATGAACCGTTGATGGGAAAAAGTTTCCCTGAATGCGGATTGGATGTTTTCCGATGTCACGCCATCACGCAGGGTTGCCGTGTTGGTCGCAAGAATTCCCCTCGACATCGGGACAAGAACGGGGGTGAACGACAAGGAAATTTCGGCTGGTGTTTGCGCGACCAGGTGCAGGTTTTGCACGATTTCGGGATTGTGCCTATGGGTTCCACCGACCGCGTAGGCGGTTGCGTTCCCCAGAATCTCGCTGGCGAGCAACTCTTCGCTTGCGCGTCGTCCCGCTCCGGAGACCCCGACCGCGAGCACGGAAACGAGGTCGGTCATCTCGATCAGGTCGTGCTGGACGAGCGGCGCATAACCGAGAGTAACGGCCGTCGCGTTACACCCGGGAACCGCGATGCGGGTGGCGTCGCGCAGTAATTCGCGTTGATGGGCTAATTCGGGCATCCCGTAGACCCACGGTGTCGAATAGTCGCCCCCGTAGTAGTCGGCCCAATCGTGTTCCGACGTGAGCCGATGATCGGCACCGCAGTCGACAACGAGTCCCGCGTCAATCGCATCGCCGAATTGCCCCGACGTCCCGTGTGGAAGCGCGAGGAAGACAACGTCGTGACCATTCACAGTGTCTGCGCTCGTTTCGCGCAACGTGAGTCCGAGGCCGGACAGGTGCGGGTGGACTGAATCAAGAGGCTTTCCCGCATTCGAATTCGCCGTAACGGTGACGACATCAAGTTCCGGGTGCCCGGCGAGCAATCGCACGAGTTCCCCGCCCGCGTAACCGCTGGCACCGGCGACCGCAACGCGAAGCGACACTGTTACACCCGAATCGTGGCGTTGTGTCGGGATGCGGCAAGAGCAACCCCAGCCAGTTTGGCGTCGGTCGCCTCCTGTTGGGTCAGAGTCCGATCCGTTGCGCGGAATCGCAACGCGAAGGTCAACGATTTCTCGCTGGCGTCCAGCCCGGCACCTCGATAGTCATCGACGAGGTGCGCGCTCTCGAGCAGTTCGCCCGCTCCCTCAATGATCGCGGCCCGAACTTCCGCGGCGGGCACCGACTGATCCACGACGAGTGACACATCCTGGGTCGCGGCGGGATAGACCAGCACAGGCCGAGCGACGACGTGGTCGGGTGCGGCCGCGATGATTACGTCGAGGTCAAGGTCCAGCGCGGAGACAACTCGCGGAAGGTCGAGAGACAACGCGACGCTCGGCAAAATTTCGCCCGCAAACCCGACCGAGACGTCGCCCACGAAGACCTCGGCGCAGCGCCCGGGATGGAACGCGTGGTGCGTCCCCTGACGAACCTCGACGTCGACACCCACGGCATCCGCAACGGCGTGAACCGCGTCAAGAGCCTCGCCGAGTCCTGACGGAATGACGGTCTGACCGGGTTGCTTGGCGGTCACCGGGCCCACGAACACGGCCGCCACATGCCATGGCTGCGCCGGGACGCTGTCGTACAGCCCGTCGAGTGTGGCGGCGTCGGGACGGACGTTGCCGATGGGAATCGAGGTTGAACCGGTGGGGCCGACCGGCTCGAAAACAGAGCCGAGTTCATAAATTGCCAGCGAGGTGAGACCCCGTGCGACGTTTCGCTTGGCGATGTCGAGAATTCCTGGAAGTAACGAGCGACGCAGTTGTGCGACGTTGGGGTCGAGCGCGTTCGCCAGTGTCATTTCAGGGACGGATGCCATTTCTACGGAGCCGAACAGGGCGTTGTGTTCGGACGTGACGAACGGGTAGGCGAGGACCTCGGTCAACCCGGCTCCGGCGAGCACCTGCGCGACACGGCGGCGCGCGGCTTGCACCCGCGACAGTCCACGTCCGGGCGGTGCGACGGGAATCGCAGACGGGATGCGATCGTATCCGTGAATTCGAGCAACCTCTTCGGCGAGTCCGGGGGCGTCAACCAAGTCGGGGCGCCAGGACGGTGGCGTGACCGTCCAGCCGTCTTTCACCGTCGACAGCGTCGCCCCGATGTCCGTCAACACCGTTTCTATTTCGGCGACCGAATAGTCGACACCGATCAGTTTCCTCGTAAAGTCTGAAGGCAAGTCAATCGCCGCCCGGGGCTCAAAATTGACCAGGTCGGTACCGAGTGCGTCGGCTGATCCGCCACCCAGTTCGACGAGCAGGTCGACGACCCGTTGTGCGGCTGCCCGCGACACCAACGGGTCTACTCCGCGAGCGAACCGTTTCGACGCTTCGCTCGGCAACTTGTGTCGGCGGGCGGTTCGAGCAATGGTCACGGGGTCGAACGTCGCCGCTTCGATGAGGACGTCGGTCGACGCATCATCAATTTCGGTTGTCGCACCGCCCATGACCCCCGCCAAACCAATCGGGCCGGATTCGTCCGTGATAAGCAGATCTTCTTCGGACAGGACGCGCACCTGTTCGTCAAGGGTCGTGAGTTTCTCGCCCTTCTTGGCACGCCGAACCGTGATACCACCGGTCAATTTGTTGAGGTCGTAGGTGTGTGTCGGCTGACCAAGTTCCATCATGACGTAGTTGGACACATCGACCGGAAGCGAAATCGAGCGGATTCCCATGAGTGAAAGCCGTTTGATCATCCAGGGCGGAGTGCGGCGCGAGCGATCCAGTCCTCGAACGACGCGGGTCACAAATCCGGTGCAACCGACGACACCGCGAATCGGCGATGTGTCGTCAATCGTTACCGAGAAACCCGAGCCCGGTGTCACCGTGACCGCACGCGCCGGGTCGTTGAAGGTGACTCCGGTCGCGTGGGCGTACTCGCGCGCGACGCCGCGCATCGACATGGCGTAACCGCGGTCGGGGGTGACGTTGATCTCGACGGCGAAGTCGCTCAGACCCAGCAGTTCGATCGCATCCGTGCCGACCTCGGGGTCGAGGCCCATCTCGGCGAGGCGAATGATTCCATCGTGCTCGTCGCCGAGCCCCAATTCTTTGGCGGATGCCATCATGCCGTCGGACACGTGACCGTAGGTTTTGCGGGCGGCAATCGGAAATGGGCCGGGCAAAACTGAGCCGGGCAGGGTTACGACGACCTTGTCGCCCACAGTGAAGTTGGACGCCCCGCAGACGATCCCGCGCACGGCGTCGTCTCCCGAGGTCGCGACCCGAACCTGACACCAGCGAATCGTTTTGCCGTTGTCCTGGGGTTCAGGGGTGAATTCGAGAACCTCGCCGACCACAATAGGGCCGGAAACTTCGCTGGAGTGCACGTCTTCTTCTTCGAAGCCCACCGACACAAGTGCGTCGTGAAGATGTTCGGCGGTTACGTCATCGGGAACTTCAACCCATTCGCGCAATTGGCCAGCGGGGATGCGCACCTAGATCACCATTCCGAATTGTTGTGAAAAGCGAACGTCGCCCTCGACCATGTCGTGCATGTCGGCGACGTCATTGCGGAACATCAGTGTTCGCTCGATACCCATACCGAACGCAAACCCCTGGTATTCATCGGGATCGATTCCGGCGGCACGAAGCACGTTGGGGTTCACCATCCCGCAACCGCCCCATTCGATCCAGCGAGCGCCGCCGCGGAACGTAGGGTGCCAGATGTCGAGTTCGGCGGACGGTTCGGTGAACGGGAAATAGTTGGGACGAAGACGAATCTTGGCGCCGTCACCGAACATGGCACGCGCGAGGTGTTCGAGCGTACCCTTGAGATGCGCCATCGTCAGACCTTTGTCGATCGCGATGCCCTCCATTTGGTGGAACACGGGCGTGTGGGTTGCATCGAGTTCGTCGGTCCGATACACACGGCCCGGCGCCACAACGTAGACGGGCAGTTCGCGAGACAAGAGGGATCGAATCTGGACGGGCGACGTGTGTGTCCTCAGGACTAGGTGGCGGTCCACCGGTTCCACAAAGAACGTGTCTTGCATTGCGCGAGCCGGATGGTCTTCGTCAAAATTGAGGGCGTCGAAATTGAACCATTCATTTTCGAGCTCTGGGCCTTCGGCGATTTCCCATCCCATCCCCACGAAAATGTTGGACATTTCTTCCATCAGCAAGTTGAGTGGATGGCGCGCGCCGACGCGGCGACGCGTGGCGACCGCGGTGACATCGACGGATTCGGTGAGCAGGCGAGCGCGTTCCTCTGCCTGAAGAATCATCGCTTCGCGAGTAGCAAACGCGTGGTTGATTTCACCGCGGGCTTGACCGACAATCTTTCCCGCCTCTGCCTTCTCGTCCGCGGGCACATCGCGCAAAGTCGAGTTAATGACGGAAATCGGCGAGCCGTCGCCGACAAACTGGGTGCGAACCTGCTTGAGCTCGTCACCAGTGGTCGCGCTGTTGATGGCGTTAACCGCCTCGGCGACGACGTCCGCGAGTTGCTGGGAAGAGATGCTCGGCACTCCCCAATCCTAGACGAGAGCCCGTCAGCCCTTGCTCTGCGCGAAGGCCGAGGCGTAAAGACACACACTGGCCGCAGTCGCGAGATTGAGGGACTCAGCCTTGCCATAAATGGGCACGGACACCACGCGGTCGGCCAACTCGCGAGCATTGTCGTCGAGCCCGTGGGCTTCGTTCCCAAAAAGCCACGCTGTGGGTTTCACCAACGCCGATTGCATGTCCGGAATCGATTCCCCGTCGGCGGCAGCGGCGAACACGGTGACTCCCCTGCTTTGCAACCATTCGACGACGTCAGCGAGATCGTCGTATTCGATGATGGGCAGATGAAAAATCGACCCGGTACTTGCGCGAACGAGTTTGGGGTTGTGAAGATCTACGGACGCACCCGTGAGGATCACTGCATCCGCACCGGCAGCATCGGCCGCCCGAATGACTGTTCCCGCGTTACCCGGGTCTCGAATCTCGTCACAGATTGCAATAAGTCGAAACGAGTCAAGGTCGTCGAGCGAGTGTTTGAGCAATTGCGCGACGGCAACCACACCCTGTGGTGTCATCGTGTCGGCCATCACCGCCAGTACCTGGTCGGAGACCTCGTCCACGGTTGCCGGGGACCGCTCAGCCAACTGAAGGATTCCGCCGTGCTTCTGGGCGAATGCCGCGGTATAGAACACATCGACAACCGAATTGGGGGCAAAAGTCAGGAGTTCACGAACAGCTTGTGGTCCTTCGACAATGAATACTCCGGCATCGTCGCGACGCGTTCGTTGCCCGAGGCGAGCGATGGCTTTGACCTGTGGGTCGGCGGGATTCGTGATCACCTTTTGATGTTACCCAACGAGAAACGAGGTCCCGGGCGAACCCGAGACCTCGATCCGCTGAGGGTCACTTAGTCGTCATCACCCGAGTCATCATCCGAGACATTGTCCGAGTCATCATCCGAGTCATCATCCGAGTCATCATCCGAGTCATCATCCGAGTCATCATCCGAGTCATCATCCGAGTCATCATCGGCCTCGTAGGCATCGTCGTCGGCTTCATAAGCGTCATC
>JAHEFZ010000017.1:6201-10415 GCA_024639935.1 Microbacteriaceae bacterium | reverse complement strand
AGCGGGCGTGTCAACAGTCGGATTGGGCTTGGGGTAAACGCCCAGGTCGATTAACGCCTGTTCAAGCGAAGTGAGCTGTGTCGTGAGATTCGCGTTGAGCAACGTCGCGAGCTCCTCAGGAGTAAGTGTCGAAAGTCCGTCGACCGATGCGCCGGCGGCGTCCGTCAATGCGGAGTCGATGAGGTTGTTCGCCATTGAATCGACGATGAGTTGTCGAAGGGTGTCTGTTGAGGTCAACCCAAGTTGTGTCGCGACGGCGTCGGTGAGATAGGTTGCAATCTCGTCATTTGTCGCTGCGCTCGCCGTCGTGGCAGTGAAACCGCCGAAACCGATTACGGAGGCAACTGCCGCAATCGCAATTCCTTTGCTGAGTTTATTCATCGCGCTTTTCTCCTTGTCAGTTCACCCAGTGGTGGGTGCATTTGAACGCTAAAACCCCGAGGATACGCACGCAAGCGACTTTGACAAATCTTTGATTTCCCTTTGATGTTTATTGGCTAAAATTTGGATTTCGCGGCAGATACGGCCGAAGCCCCCGCCTTTCGACGGGGGCTTCGACTACGAGTCAGGCGCAAGCCTAGGCCTTGGGTGCCGAGGTGTCCTTCGGCAGGGCAGCCTTGGCCGCCTTCGCAATGGTTGCAAACGTGGCAGCGTCGTTGACGGCCATGTCGGCGAGCATGCGACGGTCAACCTCGATGCCCGCAAGTGCGAGTCCCTGGATGAGTCGGTTGTAAGTGATGCCATTCAGGCGTGCCGCGGCGTTGATGCGCTGGATCCAGAGGCGACGAAATTCACCCTTCTTTGCGCGACGGTCACGGTACGCGTAGTTCAGCGAATGAACGACCTGTTCCTTGGCCTTGCGATAGAGTCGCGAACGCTGTCCGCGATACCCTTCGGCGCGCTCGAGAGTTGTGCGGCGCTTTTTTGCCGCGTTGACAGCATTTTTCACACGTGCCATGTCAGTTCCTTAAATTCGGTCTCGGGCTACTTGCCGAGAAGCTTCTTGATGACCTTCTGGTCCGCGGGGGCGAGGACTCGGTCGTGGTTGAGGCTGCGCTTAACGCCGCTCGACTTGACCTCGAGGTTGTGGCGCATTCCCGCACCTTGCTTCTTGATCTTTCCTGTACCGGTGATCTTGAAGCGCTTCTTCGTACCCGAGTGGGTCTTCTGCTTCGGCATGTTTTTCTCTTTCGCTATTCCGCTTCGGTCGGAGTCGCGGGGGCGGCGGGTGCCGCTTCCGGTGCCTTCGGCTGTGCTTTGGCAGACTCCGCTTTCGCGTCGGACTTGTTCTTCAGTGGGGCAATCACCATCGTCATGTTTCGGCCATCAACCGTCGGAGAGTGCTCGACGGTTCCGAACTCGGCTACGGCTTCAGCGAACTTGTGAAGGAGTCGCACCCCCGCTTCGGGGCGGGATTGTTCACGACCGCGGAACTGGATCATGGCCTTGACCTTGTCGCCCCCCTTGAGGAACGTCTGGGCGTGCTTGAGTTTGGTTTCGTAGTCGTGGGTGTCGATTTTGAGGCGGAACCGAACTTCTTTGAGAACAGTCTGTACCTGGTTTCGACGTGCTTCCTTCGCTTTTTGAGCGGCTTCGTATTTGAACTTCCCGAAATCCATAACTTTGACGACGGGCGGTTTCGCTTCCGGAGCTACTTCGACAAGGTCGAGGTCGGCTTCGCGCGCAATACGCTGTGCAACCTCGAGCGTGACGACGCCAACCTGTTCTCCGAGGGGCCCGATGAGTCGGACCTCGGGAACGCGGATGCGCTCGTTTATTCGCGGATCGGTGATAGGTGTCTCCTTTGGTGCTGTGTGCAACCGATGAAATGGTCGCGGCGGACAACGCCCCAAGAAATAGAAGAAACCTTTACCCCTTACGAGGACGCACCCTTTCGCTGCCGGTCGCCCGGCGGAGTACAACGACCCGACAACCCTCTTACGATTGTCAGGTGGGATTTCTCCACTTCCTTGTTCGGGTTACCCCGAAACCTCTATGACAATAGCAGTATCCGCGGATGTTCGCATCCCCCGAAAGGACACCATGCCCGACTCCCCCTCGAACCAGCACGACGCCGCTCTCGACATCGCCGAGGTGCCCGCGGTTGAGGTACTTCAGGGCGTCGCCGTTCACCTCATGAGTGCCGCCGCCGTGAAAGTCGGACTGGCCGAAGACGTCGAGCCGGACCTTGCCGAAGCACGGATGCTCATCAATGCCCTGGCGGGTTTCATGACCGCTGCCGCCCCCGAATTAGGAGACCATCATGCTCGCCCGTTGCGTGACGGGTTGCGCACATTGCAACTCGCGTTCCGCGAAGCCTCGGCGATACCCGACGAACTCGGGTCGGGTCCCGGCGAAAAGTGGACGGGCCCTGTCGTCTAACTACGGAACACACGGCAAAGGGTTTTCGAGCTATTCGACTCTGAGCACACTTCCGCATAAATCCGCGGAAAACCCCGCAGCCCAACCAGCTCAAACAGCTGGGAGAAGGCATGCAATTCCGCGATGTCAGTCACTATGTCAGTCGCACCGATCAACACCGTCGGAGAGGCGCAGACTTTATTGCCTTGATGGCGCAAAGGGAGCGCACGGCCACAGAATTTGCCCCTGAAAGCAAAAATCCTTTATCAAATTCGGTCCAATTTTGCGCCAAGTTACTAACAGGCCAACGGCACAGGGGCCACGAGGCGCTCGTAGATTCACCGGTTTTTTGTGCATCTATGCCTACATTGTGGGATGTCACACAATACAAGCGAAGTGAGCGAAGGGACACTTTCAATGCTCCATTTCTCCCGCAATACACCGGTGAAAACTGTGGACAAATAGGCACCTTTTTGTTGCGTTGTGTTTCGCAACTTCGGCCCCAACACCCACCTTGTTGTGTGTCACTATCTCCTAACACGGCCCATCGCCGCAGGACACAGGAGGTGAAGGCCATGACATCGTTGCTCTGCATTAGCGACGTCCAGGTCCGTCTTTGTGTGTCCCGATCGACCGTGAACCGGCTGATTCGCGATCGCAAACTCGAATGCGTGTATATCGGTCGCAGTCCGCGTATCCCTGACGACGCCGTCGAACGACTCATCGCCGGCCTCCGTGACACTTCCCTCCATCTCAATGAAACCGAGGTTGAGTTGTGAGAGCCACGAGCAACGGGTCAATTTTCCGATTCACAAACCCAAGCGGGAAGACGGTGTACAAAGTTGAAGTCGTCATCGGGCAACACCCCAATGGGCGGCGTAAATTCACTCGACGAACCGCACCCACCGAAGCCAAAGCCAAGGCGTTGCACCGAAAGTTGCTTTCCGAAATCGAAAACAACAATCTCATCCCCGCTCGAGAAGAAACACTCTCAAAATATGCAATCTGGTGGGTAAGGTCCGTCAAGGCAAACCGTGTGCGGAAATCAACTGCGTCTGACTACGAATACAGAATCCGACACTGGATACTTCCGCATCTCGGGCAATACAAACTCTCCACTATTGATCCGCCCCTAATCGAACAATGGCTCAACCAATTGAAAAAACAAGGCATGGGAACACGTACCGTCAATGGTGCGCGCGCCGTGCTTTGTGGGGTACTCGGTTATGCCCACAAGTCTGGAACACTCAATCGAAACCCCGTAGCAATGGTGAACCCACACCGACGCGAGCGAAACGAAAAAACTCAAGTTCAGGAACCATGGTCAGCAAAAGAATTGCATGCCGCACTGATTGCCGTTCATCAAACCAAATTCGACCTTCTCACTCATTTAGGTGCACTTTACGGACTCCGGCGAGGAGAAATATTGGGTTTGCAATGGTCCGATTTCAACGTAGAAACGGCGGTTTTGACCATTCGCCGCACCCTCAAAGAAACCCGAATCTACGACGATTCGGGATTCTCTAAAGCGAGGTTTGAAACGGAAGAACCAAAAACAGCGCGATCGGCCCGCAGGCTTCAAGTGAGCGAAACTGTGATGCACGCCATTTTGAGGCATCGCGAACACGTTGAACGAATGAAACTACTGGCAGGAGACAAATGGGTGGACAGCGAGTGGATGATTCCGTCCGAAACGGGAGGAGCGTGGAACCCAAACAACGCGTTACGCCAATTCAAATCCTTTTGTAAACGAGCGGGAATTCGAGTGATCCGAATTCACGACATGCGCCACACTGCGGCCACCGACGGTCTCGCTCGAGGTGTGAGAGTTGAAATGGTAAGTCAGGCACTTG
>JAHEFZ010000017.1:0-6191 GCA_024639935.1 Microbacteriaceae bacterium | reverse complement strand
AAGCCTGATACAACGATCACGATCTATGCGCCTAATGTTCAAGCGCTGAGTGATGAATTCACCAAGACCATGGACGCTGCCTACACCAGCACTTTGCTTGTTCAACACGACAACGAAATGACGGAGTGGGGTGAAGAAACCGGTTCACTATACATCTAGGTGATTTTCAGTCCTGCGGTGTACCCCTCCTGGGTTTCGCGACAGTGTGTGCGGGCTAACCGCGCCGCTAATGAAAATGTGGCCGAGCGGGCACTCCCCCCTCCCTCCAATTCTCACGCCTGGATCCTATTCCGGCAGGTCAAGTTCACGCAAAGGTTGAGGCAAAGGCCGACACAACCACTTGTATCCCAGGAGTTACATTGCTCTGAAAGTAGACTGACCTCCATGGGTGCCCAAATCATTGATAACAAGCGAATCAAGCTCGCGGAAGTCATCAACGAACTCGCACCTAAATTTCAGCATTTATCAATCGCAACTGGGTATTGGGACCTTCCTGGCCTGAAACTTGTTTTTGATTCAATTAGCGGGTACGAGTCGGTGCGTCTCTTAATTGGACAGGAGCCGCTCCCTCCCCAGTACGCGAAGAAACTTAACCTAAATCTCCTGGACGAGACCTTCCCAGAGAGCCAAATGGTAGAAAACCTCCAAGACCAAGAACAGTCAAGTGAGTTGAGGGGTTTCGTAGTTTCACTCAAGCAATTGATAGATAAAGGGGCGTTGGAGGTCAGGGTTTACCGCGGTGACTTCCTCCATGCCAAGACTTATATTTTTGGCAACCTTGGGTCCCGCGAAGCCGTAGGGATCATTGGCTCTTCGAATTTCACCCGTGCGGGGCTTACGTCTAACATTGAGCTCAACGCACTTGAAGATGACGCTCGCATTGTTAAGTCGCTTCCGAAAATTGACACAGATGAACATGGGCACCTTAGTTGGTTTCAAGAAATCTGGGACTCGGAATCCTCGGCGATTTGGGACGGGAAGTTTTCGGAAATTCTTGAGTCATCTCCAATTGGAGACAAGATCTTCTCGCCCTACCTGATGTACATCAAGGCCCTCTACGAGCTTTACTCTGACGAACTTGTGCCAGAAACGGGCATCTCAAAAAACATCGAGGATGTTCTCTACGAGTTCCAACTGAGGAACGCAAAACTTTTACTTCGTAAGCTTCAGAAGAATGGCCTTGCAATGTTGGCGGACTCAGTTGGGTTAGGAAAAACGATCACCGCCGGTGCGGTTATTCGCCACTACCTTGAGGAAATCGGCGCGCGACGTGTATACGTAATCGCGCCCGCTAGCCTAACGTTCCAGTGGCGAGAGGATTTAGCGAAAGTACATGGCCTCTTTCACGGTTTTGAAGTCATCTCGATGCAAGATCTTGGCCGAATCCAGGCTGAACGCGAAATCGATAAATACGCTGCTGTTGATCTTTTTGTGATTGACGAGGCTCATAACCTTCGAAGTGGATCGGGCACCAGGCACGATGAACTCCTGGACTGGTTTAGTGACAATCCCGAGAGTCACGTTCTGTTGCTCACGGCGACTCCAATTAACAATTCACTGACCGACTTTGTAAATCAGATTCAACTTGCCGCAAAAGGCAAACTGGATTCTTTTCCGATTGTCTATCCTGCCTCGAGAAAAACCGAGGTAATTGACTTTTTTGATGCAGTTAAACGTTTGACCAAGGACATAAATACAGCGGAAAAAGAGGGAAGAAAACCCGACTTCGACAAGGTCAACAGGGTGATGAGGCAAGGGCTAAGGCACTTCCTTGTTCGCACCACACGAAGTGGGATTGAGCGCGAATTTGGTGGCATCACCCAATTAGATGGGACTGTTCATAAGTTCCCAGAATCGCGAGTTATCCCCGCACCTTACCAATTCTCGCCGAATTTGCTTCGCGAGCTAACTCAAACATCAGATTCATATCGGGAAGTGTTTGAGCACTGCACCCCAGAACGACTCGATTTGACAATGCTGCTCGAACAAACACAAAGAGCACAGCACCCGTTAGATTTGATAACTTCAGATTCTTATCTTCCCAAAGATTCAGAAACTCCATTTGAGCGTATTTTCCAAATCCTGTTGCTCATTGGCTTCGCACCTTATAAGACCGATGTGTACAAGCACAAGTTTTATGGGAAGTCCCCTGAGGAAATTCGAAGCTTCAAACTTAAGCCGGAAGATTCTTTTCGGGTCAGTAGCCAACTAAGTATCCACAACATGCTGAGAGTCACACTTCTAAAGAGGCTCGAATCGTCCCAGTTTGCGCTCAAGAAATCTCTCGAGAACTATCTTGGCCGTCTCGATGAATTTGAAACTCTTCTCGTCGACCAAAACACCATTTCGACGCTCAAAGACATAAGAAATTTGAAGGCGCAGTTTGGAGACGACCTCGAGGCAATTGATTTCGGACAAGATGAGATAGCGTCCGACCTGGTCATCGCGGACCCGGATATCTACAACATTGACGCGTTGAAGCGAGACCTCAAGCGAGATCGATCTCTGATTCGTGTTCTTGTAGAGATGTGCGACTCATTAGGCGGGGAAGATGACAAGCTAAAGAGCTTTGGCCGACTTCTGGAAAAGATCCGCAACGAAGATAAGACTCGAAAGAAAGTACTTGTGTTCAGCTATTACGCAGACACAATCCAGTATTTGCAGGAAAACCTAACGAAGTACTTCAAGAGCGAGGATTTATCGCAAATCGCAGATTTCACCTATGGCAAGTCAAAGGGACAAATTGAAAAGCTTGCAAAACGATTTTCACCTGTCTCGAAGGGCGGTGAATTACTGGCAGCTGAAGAGGGTGAAATTGACGTTCTATTCGCAACAGATGTGTTGAGTGAAGGACAGAACCTGCAGGACTGTTGTGTCTTGGTCAATTTTGATTTGCACTGGAATCCTGTCCGCATGATTCAGCGGAACGGTCGAGTGAATCGCCTTGGTTCAACCCATCCCGAAGTGCGCATTTACAACATTCACCCAGACGTCGATTTAGATGCGTACTTGACTTTGGTGAACCGGTTAGAACGTAAAATCGACCGGATTCGCTACACAGTGGGTACCGATCAGTCAGTGCTCGGCGAAGAGGCAAACCCAATTGAGTTCATCGATGACTTGGACGAATCTCTAAGCGACCCGAGCACAATAGTTGCGCTATACGACGATCAAGAGGCAGAGTCCGCGTTTGACCAATTAGACGACGACGGAGGTTTGCTTAGCGAAGACGAGTTCATTCTTGATCTTAGGAACTTCGACAAGTACGCGACCCCTGCGGAGCGGTCGAGTCTTGCCAGAATTCCATTGGGAAAGTGGGGGAAACTCTCACCGGAAGGTTCGTCGGGACTGAATCGCGCCGAGGCGCTTGCATTGATTCGTGTATCCGGCCAAATCAAAGGCACCGACGACTCGTTTGAAAACCACATTTTTGTAAGCGCGACGGACTCTTATGGTGCGGTTGAAACTATGGATGCACTGAGTGCTATCCGAGTTGAGCGCGGAGAAGATCGTTCAATTAAGGATGACATCGCGGTTGATAGGAGAACATTCGCAAGTCGAGCTTTGCAGGTTGCAAAAACCCACGCTCGCGCCACACCAACTTTTTTTCGGATTACACCAACCGTCGCTCGCGTACTTGACTTGTTTAAGCAGCACTCGCCTGAACACGATCTTTACGAAGCATTTCGGAAGATCACGACAAAACAAGAACACAAAAAAGCTCGGGCTCTCGTGCTTCGCGCTAATCGAGACATCAAACAATCGGGAACGCTCATGCCGCACACATTAGTTGAGTTGGTGAACTTCGTGAAGCGAAGCGATTCAAAATCTATTCCCACGAAGGAAATTTCAGATGATGGGGTTAAGGGAGTGCTTTACTTTGGCCGTTAATTTTGATTCAGGCATTGCGAACGTCAACGAAAAACTTGAGAAACTCAAGGCTGAAAATAGCCTTGAAAGGGGCTTGGAAGTCGCGTCAGCGTTACTAGCACTCCTAGGCAACATTGAGCTGAAGAGCGCGGAGGAGGTCATTGACACTGGGCTACTAAAGCTCCCTAATTCAGAGCGTCAAGACCCATGGTTTCAACAACACCCTTGGATGCGGGGCGAGAGATCAGCGTTCGAGTTGCTTGATTCGGCGGTGATACCGGTACAGGCGAAGTTTTATTGGGTTCAAAAAGGCGGCAACGCAATTGTCGCGGGAGCAGTGCACTTCACCAAGAATTGGGAAGACCACGACTTCACGCGAACTGATGATTTCAAAATCGGGATTGACTTCTTCCTCATGCCAGATGCTTCGTCTGTGCTAGTTGTTCTCTCAAATCGGGGCAATCTCCGTGTGCTTGAAATCAGCGAAAAGTTGACAAACACACAACGAGAGATACTTCAGGTTTGGCATGCGCTCCAGGAAGTCACAGATCGTGCGCAACTGCATAACGCGCTATGGGAGAGTTTCCGCCTTCAGAGCGTGAATACAAAGTTTTATGACGGAATATCTGATTCGTTTAATGAGTTGTTGGTGCACTTGAAGCACATGTCTAAACCAGAGGAAGAAGCGAAGCTGTTTGCGAGCCGGCTTTTGGGGCGCTTAATTTTCATTTGGTTCCTCAGGAAAATGAAGATAATCGATGAAACGATTAACTACTTCGATTCTGCGTCGACTGACCAAGGCGCTTATTACCGCAGTCGGTTAGAGAGACTGTTCTTCGGGACGTTGAATACTCCAACGGACGATAGGAGCCCGTTCCCGGACGGGACTCTAGATCTTCATACCCCCTACTTAAATGGCGGGCTGTTCTCTCCGCGTGATGACGACTGGGTTGGTGAAGAATCACTTACTTTCCCCGTTGCGTTTTTTACTCGTTTATACGAACACTTCAACAACTTCAACTTCACAACAGACGAATCCACCCCTGAATATGAACAGGTAGCTATCGACCCAGAAATGCTCGGCCGAGTATTTGAAAGCCTCCTCGCTAGTCAGGTCGAGTCAACCGGGGCGCAGGCTAGAAAGGCGAAGGGTGCTTTCTACACTCCCAGGGAAGTCGTTGCGTTCATGTGTAAAGAATCGGTACGAGCGCACCTCGAGAGGATTGCGCCCGAGGATGAACGCCTGAGACATTCGATTAGCAAGCTGCTAGACACTACTGACCAAGACTGGGTTATCGCCGGCTCAAACAGCCTCCGAGATATTCCCGCGGACTTGCGCCCGATAATCTCAGGAGCATTGAACGGGATTAAATCGATTGATCCAGCCTGCGGTTCTGGAGCATTTCCCCTCGGATTGCTCCAATTGCTCTGCAAAATCCAGTTACGTCTTGACCCGAGACTTGACGTCTATAAGTTGAAGCTTTCAATTCTTCAAAACAATATTTTTGGTGTCGATATTGAGCCCATGGCCGTAGAGATATCGCGGTTGCGTTCATGGCTGTCATTGGTCGTTGAAGAGGCCAACAGCAAAGTAATTGAACCTCTTCCAAATCTCGAGTTCAACTTCGTGTGTGCGAACAGTCTGGTCCCTTTGAAAAGTGAACACTTGCTTACCGACACGACTTTTCAAGAGAAGCTGGAACGATATCGTCTGCAATATTTCTCCGCGACGTCACCGAAAAGGAAAGCCGAACTACAGTCCAAGTACATGGCGTCGATTTCGCCCGACTTGTTGGACGCGTTCGATGAGAGGGCTAAACAGTTAAAGACTTTTAACCCGTTCGATGCTCAGCATTCCGCTAGCTTTTTTGACCCAAAACACATGTTTGGGCACTCGCTTTTTGACGTTGTAATCGGTAATCCTCCTTACGAAGTGCTAGAGGGCGCGCATTGGAAGGAATTCGCCTCAGAGATTCGGACGATTCCAAGTTACCGTTATGGACTAGGCGGAAGGCTTAATCTATACAGGCTATTCATCGAACGTTCTTGGCAACTGTTGGGTGAAGGCGGCGTCCTAACATTTATCGTTCCGAGCACGTTGATCGCAGATAAGAGTGCTTCCGGTGTGCGAAAAATGTTCAGAAACGAAGGTACTTTAGATTTCTTGATTGAGTTTCCTGAAAAGGAGCGTGTGTTCCAATCGGTCACACAAGCAACTACTATTTTCAAATTTGTAAGAACGAAAACTTCAAGAAGCTTTAAATTGTCGGTTGGATTGAACTCTGCGGCATTGCCACCGTTGGAGTATGCCGAGCTCGCTT
>JAHEFZ010000013.1 GCA_024639935.1 Microbacteriaceae bacterium | reverse complement strand
CGGTACCTCGGCACTCGTGCTGAGCGGCTGTGCAGCGGGCACCGAAGGCAACGGCGGCCCCGTCGGCGACCTGACCCTCAAGATCGGTACTGCTCTTCCCCAGACCGGAAGCCTGGCATTCCTCGGACCCCCCGAAGAAGCCGGTGTAGCACTCGCCGTCAAGGACATCAACGATGCCGCTAAGGGCATCACCGTTGAGGTCACTTGGGGTGACTCGGGCGACACCGACAACAAGGCATACGAGACCGAAGTTCCGCGTCTTCTCGACGCTGGCGTTTCGGCCATCATCGGTGCCGCATCGTCGGGTACCTCGCTTCAGTTCATCGACCAGGTTGTTGGCGCTGGAGTTATCCAGTTCTCGCCGGCAAACACCTCGGCCGCTCTCACCACGTATGACGACAAGGGACTGTACTTCCGTACCGCACCTTCGGACGTCCTTCAGGGTGAAGTTCTCGGGAACCTGATCGCTGCTGACGGTATTCAGACTCTCGGCATGATCGTCCTCAACGACTCGTACGGAAACGGCGACGGAGCTAAGGACGCCAACGGCAACTTCATCAGCGGTCTCGCTGGCTTCACGACAGCCGCATTCGTTGCAGCTGGTGGAGAAGTTGTTTCACAGCCCACGTTCAACACGGGTGACACCAACTTTGACGCTCAGATCTCTGAGGTCACGGCGGCTAACCCCGACGCGATCGTATTGATCACGTTCGAAGAACTCAAGACCATTGCTCCGAAGCTCATCGGTGGCGGCTTCCCCGCAGACAAGGTTTACCTTGTTGACGGAAACGTTGCTAACTACAGCGCGGACTTTGAGGCTGGACTTCTCGAAGGTGCAAAGGGCACGGTCCCCGGACTGAACCTCGAGACCATCGCGGACTTCACCACCGCATTGAACGACAACTGGGTTGCCGAAGGCAACGCTGACCTCGAGTCCGTGTTTGCTTACGGTCCTGAGTCGTACGACGCCGTCGTCCTCCTCGCACTCGCTTCGCTCGAAGCTGGTTCGGTTGAGGGTGTAGACGTCGCCGCGAAGCTTCAGGAAGTTTCGGGTGGTACCGGTGACGGAACCAAGTGCACCTCGTTCGCAGAATGCGCCGACATCATCATTGGTGGCGGAACCGCAGACTACGACGGTGTCTCGGGCCCCATCACCTTCAACGAAGTTGGAGACCCCACCGAAGCATCAATTCAGGTATACGAGTACCTCAACGACAACACCTCGGTTCCTTACGCAGGATAATTTGAGTGTGTTGAGTCGGTGACTCAAGGGAAGGCCCCGGGTTCGCCCGGGGCCTTTTCTGTTGGGGTAGCGTGACACGCACGAAAAACGGGGCCGACCCGAAGGCCGGCCCCGTTGTACGGTTTGGATTATGCGCCGAGCGTTCCGAGGTACAGACCGATTACCTTGGGGTCATTGAGAAGGTCGCGGCCGGTACCTGTATAGGCATCCTTGCCTTGATCGAGAACATACCCTCGGTCGCAAATCTGAAGGCAACGACGCGCGTTTTGTTCGACCATGATGGTCGTCACACCGGCCTTGTTGATTTCAGAGACCCGAATAAATGCTTCGTCTTGACGAACGGGGGAGAGACCAGCGCTGGGTTCGTCGAGGAGTAGCACCGCGGGATCCATCATGAGTGCACGGCTCATTGCTACCATTTGGCGCTCACCGCCCGAGAGTGACCCTGCGCGTTGCTTGAGACGCTTCCCCAGTTCGGCGAAAATACCGGTCACGAACTCGAGGCGCTCGTTATAGGCGCCGGGGTTCTGGTACAGGCCCATCTGCAGATTTTCTTCGATAGTGAGGCTGGGGAACACGTTATTGGACTGCGGAACGAAACCCACACCGCGCGCGACGAGCTGGTTTGCTTTGAGACCCGTGATGTCGTCACCATTGAGGGTTATAGACCCTTCGCGAACCTTGACTAAACCGAAAATCGCTTTGAGTAAAGTCGACTTTCCGGCCCCATTCGGGCCGATGATCCCGATGAGTTCTCCTTTGTTGGCGTAAAGGTTCGTCCCATTGAGGATGTTGACGCCGGGAAGGTAACCCGCAAAAAGGTCCTTCGTCTCGACGACGGGGATTTCATTCTTCGTCGCCATCTATTTCTCCTTCGGGATCTTTGGCAGCGTGATGCGGCCGGTCACAGCGCCAAGATCGATGTCCTGGTGGCTGCCCAGATATGCGTCGATGACGGCCGGGTTCTTCATAACCTCGTCTGGTGCGCCTTCCGCGACGACCTTTCCTTCGGCCATGACAATGACCCAGTCAGCGATATGACGAACCATCTGCATGTCATGTTCGACAAAGAGTACGGTCATGCCCTCTTTTTTGAGGTTGAGGATGTGATCAAGTAGCGACTGTGTCAATGCTGGGTTGACGCCCGCCATCGGTTCGTCGAGCATGACGAGTTCCGGGTTTGTCATTAGTGCGCGAGCCATCTCGAGCAGTTTGCGTTGTCCACCCGAGAGTGACGCGGCAAAGTCGTCGCGCTTGGTGTCGAGTTTGAATCGCGTCAAAATTTCAAGAGCCTTCGCTTCTATCTCGCCTTCCTTCTTCTTCCACAGGAATGGAAACAGGCTAGCTCGAAGATTTTCACCGTTTTGGTCAGTGCTTCCCAACTTCATGTTGTCCATGACTGTGAGAAGCCCGAGAGCCTTTGTCAACTGGAAGGTCCGGATAAGGCCCATGCGCGCGACTTTGAACGCGGAGATCTTGGCGAGGGATTTCCCGTTGAAGGACCACGAGCCTTCGTTTGGCTGGTCAAACCCGGTAAGCAGATTGAAGAACGTTGTCTTGCCTGCACCGTTGGGGCCGATGAGCGCCGTGATTGCATTGCGCGGGATCTCAACGTGTGCGACGTCGACGGCAACCAATCCGCCGAACTGACGACGAACGCCGTCGGCGACCAAGATGGGGTCTTTTTTCGCGACACCGGGCTTGATCGCACCGACGTGCAAGCCAGTGGACTTGACCGGGGACGAGGAGGATCCGTTACTTGACAAAGGTCAACTCCTTTTTGTTGCCGAAAATGCCCTGAGGTCTGAAGACCACAAGGAGGACCAGAGCGAACCCGACGATGATGTACTTAATTTGTGCTGCTTGAATCGTCGTGAAGGGCATCAATCCGGCCTCCGCGAGGGCGGGGAAAACCAAACCGAGAAATGCCTGAAGAACCCAGAAGATGATGGAACCCGCGAGCGGACCGAAAACGGTCGCGGCACCACCGAGAAGCAACGCCGTCCAAAGGAAGAATGTGAGCGAGGTCACGTACACCGACGAGTTGACGTTGGTCGAGAACGCAAGCATAAGACCACCGAGAGCGCCGAGAACGCCGCCGATGATCAAGGCCTGCATCTTGTAGGCGAACACGTTTTTGCCGAGCGAGCGGACGGCGTCTTCGT
The DNA here is from genome assembly GCA_024639935.1 of Microbacteriaceae bacterium. GTDB lineage: Bacteria > Actinomycetota > Actinomycetes > Actinomycetales > Microbacteriaceae > MWH-TA3. The sequence continues at coordinate 19,496 of JAHEFZ010000013.1, read as the reverse complement.
CTTCACGAATTCCTTTGATCACACGACCCCATGGTGAATTGACGAGACGCCACACGACGAAGATGGCGAGCCCGAGAATGATGATTCCCACGATTCGCAGATACCAGGTTCGTTCGTTGTCCAAGAAGGGCACGAAACCGTATTCGCCGGGAGGAATGGGATTCGAATCGTTGAAACCGCCAGCGCCGACCGTCGGGTTGGTGACGGTTCCACCTGGTCCGTTGAATCCAGAGAGTCCATCAGCCGAGCCGGTGAGCCCGCCGAATGCCGAGCTCAGCAAAACCAATCGGACGATTTCGGCCGCGGCGATTGTCACGATGGCGAGATAGTCGCCCCGAAGCCGCAGCGTGGGAATCCCGAGAATCAGGGCGAAAACGATGGATGCCGCGATTCCGACGAACGCTGCGAAGTACCAAGGGAGGCCGAAGGACAGGATGCCGATCGCATAACCATAGGCGCCGAGGGCCATGAAGCCCGCCATCCCCATGTTGAGTAGTCCACCGAAACCGAAGTGAAGTGCGAGGCCCAGCGTCGCCAGAGCGTAGGCAATGGTCGTCGGGGCGATGATGAATGAGATTGATGAGTTGAAGATCCCGAGGAAGTCCATGAGCTATCCCACCCTTTCCTTTCGTCCGAGAATTCCTTGAGGGCGGAAAAGCAAGATCCCGATGAGAACTACGAGTGCTCCGACGTACTTGAGGTCCGAGGGGATAAACAAACTCGACCCTTCCACGAGGATTCCCACAATGAGTGAACCGACGAGCGCCCCATAGGCAGTGCCAAGGCCGCCCAGAGTGGTCGCAGCGAAGATGAGAAGAAGAATTTGCCCACCCATGTCCCAGCGAATTCCGGGGCGGAAATATGCCCAGAGAATTCCCGAGAAGCCGGCCAGGACGGAACCGATGATCCAGACAATTCGGACGACACCGTCGACGTCGATCCCCGACGATGCGGCGAGGCTGGGGTTGTCCGAAATAGCACGCGTTGCCTTACCGATTTTGGATGCGCTGAGCCACCAGGCGAACACGATGATAATCAGGACCGACACCCCCATACTGACAATGTCGATGATGCTGAGCGAAACGGAACCAAAGAGATTAAACCGTTCAGCACCCGAGCCCGGAAGTTGCTCGGTTTTGCCACCGATGAAGAATTGATAGGTGTATCGAATTCCCAACGACAAACCGATGGAAACAATCATGAGCTGCACGAGTCCCATTCCGCGTCGTCGGAGCGGCGCCCACAACGCGGCGTCCACTCCCCAGCCGAGAACTCCAGACAGAACCAACGCAATGGGGATAGCGAGCCACAACAAGCCTTCGCCCATCACCGCAACCAGCCCGAAGGTGGCGATTGCTCCGAAGGTGACGAGCTCTGCGTGAGCAAAGTTTGAAATACCGGTGGTGCCATAAATCAGCGACAAGCCGACCGATGCCAGCGCCAACATGAGACCGAAATTGAGACCCGAAATGAGGCGCTGGACGACCTGGTCGAACATACTCGTGACGTGGCGTTCACCCTGCCCGATAAAGAAGTTCATCGTGACGCGTCCACCGGGACCAACCGTCACAGTTTGAACGTTTGCCTCAATGAATTCGGTTGCGGGATTGTCGATCACCGCGATGCCGTCGGGGAGTGTGGTTTCATCAACCGTCACGGTGTAGTCCGCGAGTTTTTCCGGGACTCCGGCGGTGAATTTTCCGTCTGCGTCCGTCACGACAGTGGCCGCAAATCCGCCGCCACCCGCGAAGTTGATTGTTACTCCCGCAATCGGCTCGCCCTTGTTTTGGACGTTTCCGCTGATTTTGAATGGCATTTCGGGATTGACGACATCTGCCTGTGCAGGTGATGCGAGGCCGAGAACACCGAATGCCAGGACGAAGGCGCCCACCGCACTCGCGAGCCGACTCGCTTTCCGTCGCATTGTTGACATAGTCCTCACAAGGCCTCCTGCTAAGTCCCTTTAGCACGTTTGCTAACCGAGATCGTTTTTCACACTGTTGGGGATATCTGTTCCGCGTAGATTACGCGATTAATAAACCTGTCCCATTATGTCGGGAAACAGTGCCATTTGGGAACTCGGCTACGATAAAAGATACGAGAGCACACTGATTATCGAGTTTTTATGGAGAGAGGCAGACGTGAGCGGCAACGACCCCTTCGGTCTGACGGGACTGACCTACGACGATGTCATGCTCCTGCCCGAGCACACCGACGTTATTCCGTCGGAGGCGAACACCTCGAGTCGCCTCACGAAGCGCATCACCCTGTGGGCACCTATTGTCTCCAGCGCCATGGACACGGTCACCGAGGCGCGGATGGCTATCGGCATGGCCCGTCAGGGCGGGGTGGGCATCATCCACCGCAACCTTTCCATCGAGGATCAGGCCGCACAGGTCGATAAGGTCAAGCGCAGTGAATCGGGAATGATCACGAATCCGGTGACGACGACCCCCGACACGACCGTCGCCGAGGTTGACCGAATCTGTGGGCAGTTTCGCGTCTCGGGTCTACCCGTCGTTGATGACGACAGTGTCCTGTTGGGAATTATTACCAATCGGGACATGCGTTTCGTTCCCCGCGACGATGCAGAGAAGACTCTCGTGAAAGACGTCATGACCCCAATGCCACTCGTCACGGGCCGCGCCTCCATCAGTGCTGATGACGCTGTTGCATTGTTCGCTCGACACAAGATTGAAAAACTTCCCCTTGTGAACGACGCCGGCAAGTTGGTTGGGCTCATCACGGTCAAAGATTTCGAGAAGAGCGAAAAGTACCCGAATGCGACGAAGGACGACGAGGGTCGACTTCGCGTCGGAGCGGCGATTGGTTTCTTCGGTGATGCATGGGATCGGGCGTGCGCGTTACGCGACGCGGGCGTGGACATCCTCGTGGTCGACACCGCAAACGGTGATTCCTCGGGCGTAATTGACATCGTCAAGAGGATCAAGGCGGATAAGTCGTTTTCTCACGTCGATGTGATTGGTGGAAACGTTGCGACCGAAGCAGGGGCAGCTTCACTCATTGCGGCGGGCGTTGATGCGGTCAAAGTCGGGGTTGGCCCTGGTTCCATTTGCACAACGCGAATCGTCGCCGGTGTCGGCGTTCCTCAAATCACCGCGATTTATGAGGCATCCAAAGCAGCGAAGAAGGCAGACGTTCCCGTGATCGCCGATGGCGGACTCCAATATTCGGGGGATATTGCCAAGGCGCTTGTTGCCGGCGCCGAAGTGGTGATGCTCGGTTCACTTTTAGCGGGTACCGACGAAAGCCCCGGAGACCTCGTATTCGAGAACGGGAAGCAGTACAAGGCCTACCGCGGAATGGGTTCACTCGGAGCACTGCAGACGCGCGGAAACAAAACGTCGTATTCCCGTGACCGATATTTTCAAGCTGACGTTCCGAACGATGACCAACTCATCGCCGAAGGAATTGAAGGGCGAGTCGCGTATCGTGGCCCTCTCGCCTCGGTGATGTATCAGTTGTTGGGTGGACTTCGGCAATCAATGTTCTACACGGGCGCTCGCACAATTACTGATCTCAAAACCAACGGAAAGTTTGTTCGCATCACCCCGGCGGGACTCAAGGAATCGCACCCGCACGACATTCAGATGATTGTCGAAGCCCCGAACTACAAGCGATAGGCGACGATCATGAGTGACATCGAAATCGGTCGTGCCAAGCGTGCCCGCCGTGCGTTTTCGTTCGACGACATTGCGGTGGTACCGAGCCGCCGAACCCGCGACCCCAAGGTCGTGAGTACCGCCTGGTCTATTGACGCACTGAAGTTTGAGATCCCGGTCCTCGCGGCACCGATGGACTCGGTTGTCTCGCCTCGCACCGCAATCGCCATTGGCAAACTCGGCGGAATTGGTGTCCTAAATCTCGAAGGATTGTGGACTCGGTATGACCAGCCCGAGGCCGTAATTGAGAAGATTCGAGAACTTCCTGCCGAGTCCGCGACCGCTGAGATGCAAAAGCTGTATGCCGCCCCGATCAAACCGGAACTCATCGAAAAGCGACTCGGCGAGATTCGCGATGCGGGGGTGCCCGTGGCTGGAGCGTTGAGCCCGCAGCGGACAATCGACTTCCACGACGTTGTGACGAAATCGGGAGTGGACCTTTTTGTGATTCGCGGCAACACCGTCAGCGCTGAACACGTCTCGCCCACGGGCGAGCCGCTCAATCTCAAACAGTTCATTTACGAACTTGATGTTCCGGTCATCGTCGGAGGCGCAGCGACCTATACCGCCGCGCTTCATTTGATGAGAACCGGAGCAGCCGGGGTTCTCGTTGGATTTGGCGGAGGCGCAGCCTCAACGACACGAACCTCGCTCGGAGTCGAGGTGCCCATGGCAACGGCGCTCGCCGACGTGGCGGGCGCTCGCCGCGATTATCTCGATGAATCGGGTGGGCGATATGTCCACGTCATCGCCGACGGGGGGCTTGGCTTGTCCGGTGACATCGTCAAGGCGATCGCGTTGGGAGCCGACGCCGTGATGCTCGGTACGACCCTCGCGCGGGCGACGGACACCCCGGGGAACGGGTGGCACTGGGGTCAAGAGGCGTATCACGCTGACCTTCCCCGCGGAAACCGCGTGTGGGTCGGTCAGATCGGACCGCTCGAGGAGGTCTTGTTCGGTCCGTCGCGGCACGCCAATGGGCAATCGAACCTCATCGGGGCACTTCGCCGTGCAATGGCGATCACCGGCTACAGCGACCTCAAGGAATTCCAGCGGGTCGAGGTCGTGGTAGACCCGACCGCGTGAACGGTTAACCGTGTCAGGCGAATGGTGGGCGACGGCTCGGCAACCGCGCTGGATTGTTGGGCTCCTCGCGTGCCTCGTTCTCGCAGCGGTTTTCGCGATGTTAGGACAGTGGCAAGTGGAACGAGCCATTGCTGAGGCAACAATCGTCGAGGTGGACACCGAAACACCCGTCCCCATCTCTGCGGTGCTTGACCCCGGCGACGGACTGTCTCTGACCGATGGTGGCCGTCGTGTCACGGTGAACGCGACGTGGACTAACGAACGACTCGTGATTCTCGATCGACGCCAGGGAAGCGAGATGGGCGAGTGGCTGGTTGCCAACGCCAGGACGGCCGACGGCGCGTGTCTCCCCGTCGCGATTGGGTGGGCGCCCAGCGTCAACCCGGACGAGTTCATCGTCATCGACGATTCGCCGTCCCCTCTCGTTGGGCGACTTGTGCCGAGCGATGACCCAGCGACAGGAGACTACGACCACGATCGACTTACGGTTGTGTCGAGTGCGGACCTCGTGAATCGCTGGGAGTGCGCCACCATGTACGACGCGTTTCTCGTCCTCGACGCCGCGCAGCCTCCGCTTGAGTCCATCGCGTCCGTCATACCGTTGCCTCAAGCCGCACTCAACTGGCTCAACATTTTTTATGCCATCGAATGGGCTTTCTTTGCCGTCTTTGCCCTTTATTTTTGGTACCGCCTCGTCACCGACGCTGTCGAGCGGGATGCGGAAACCGCGGGCGAACTCGAACCCTAGAATTGACGCATGGCGATTGACCGTGACAAGGCCCTGAAGGCTGAGAAGAACTATCGCGTTACCGCATACATCACCGGAACGATGCTTCTGCTGCTCACCGGAGAAATGATTCTCAAATATGTTTTCGGTGTCGAAATCGAAGGGGGCGGACCGTTCGGAATCGTGGCACTCGTTCCCGTTGACACTGTCGTTGCAGCGAACATTTCGACGATAATCCTTATCGTTCACGGTTGGCTCTATGTCGTCTACCTACTCGGGTGCTTTCAGTTGTGGTCGGCCATGCGCTGGCCGCTTACCTACTTTCCCGTCCTCGCATTGGGCGGTGTGGTGCCGCTGTTGTCGTTCATCACCGAGCGCCGAGTTCGCCGTGCGGTCGAGGCGGGAACCCGGTGACAACCCACCGGCCGGTCCTCGTCATCGATTTTGGTGCGCAATACGCGCAGTTGATTGCGCGTCGAGTTCGCGAGGCGCGCGTCTACAGCGAGATTGTTCCGCACACGATTTCTGCAGTTGAGGTGGCGGGAAAACAGCCTCTCGCCATCATCTTGTCCGGCGGTCCGTCGAGTGTGTACGAAGCGGGTTCACCGTCCCTCGACCCCGGGATCGTCGCACTCGGCATTCCCGTGTTGGGAATTTGTTACGGATTTCAGGTCATGGCTCAGCAACTCGGCGGCGAAGTGGCCAATACGGGTTTACGCGAGTACGGCGCAACTGAAGCTCAGGTGACGGACGGAGTTCTGTTCGCTGAACAACCGCAAAAACAAATCTGTTGGATGAGTCACGGCGATCGAGTGGAATCGGCGCCACCCGGATTTACCGTCACTGCGTCGACCGAGGCAACTCCCGTTGCGGCCTTTGAAAACGCGGAGACCCGAATGTTCGGCGTGCAGTGGCACCCCGAAGTCATGCATTCCGATTTTGGACAGCGCGTTCTCGAAAACTTCCTCTGGAATGGCGCGGGGATTTCACCAGACTGGACTAGCGGCAATGTCATCGACGAGCAGGTCGCCGCTATCCGCGGGCAAGTCGGAGACGATCTGGTCATCTGTGGACTGTCGGGCGGTGTCGATTCTGCGGTGGCGGCGGCACTCGTCCACAAGGCAGTCGGTGACCAACTGATTTGTGTCTTTGTTGACCACGGACTTCTCCGCGAAGGAGAACGCGAACAAGTCGAACGCGATTTTGTTGCGGCCACGGGAGTTCGACTTGTCACCATTGATGTCGCGGAAAGGTTTCTCACCGAGTTGAAAGGTGTCACAGATCCTGAGGCCAAGCGCAAGGCGATCGGTCGCGAATTCATCCGTGCATTTGAAGCCGCCGAGGCCGACCTCGTTGCCGAAGCCGCCAACTCCGGCAAGAAGGTCCGATTCCTTGTTCAGGGAACCTTGTATCCCGATGTCGTCGAGAGCGGCGGAGGGAGTGGCACCGCGACCATCAAGTCCCATCACAACGTCGGCGGATTGCCCGAGGATCTTCAGTTCGAACTCGTCGAACCGCTTCGGCAGCTATTTAAGGATGAGGTGCGTGCTATTGGCCGCGAACTCGGGCTTCCGGAACTTATCGTTGGCCGTCAACCGTTCCCTGGACCCGGACTCGGCATTCGCATCGTTGGCGAGGTGACGAAAGATCGCCTCGATTTGCTGCGCTCCGCTGATGCGATTGTTCGTGCCGAACTCACCGCGGCGGGACTTGACCAGGACATTTGGCAGTGTCCCGTTGTACTACTCGCCGACGTTCGATCGGTCGGCGTTCAGGGAGACGGTCGAACCTATGGTCACCCCATCGTTTTGCGTCCCGTCTCGAGCGAGGACGCGATGACCGCCGACTGGACTCGCGTTCCCTACGACGTCCTCGCCAGGATCTCGAACCGAATCACCAACGAGGTCAAAGACGTCAATCGTGTCGTCCTCGACATCACATCCAAGCCACCCGGCACAATCGAGTGGGAATAGAAAAAGGCGCCGATTGCTCGGCGCCTTTTCTGTGACATTGTTACTAGTCATTTCCCCGGAAAATTGCAATCATCCGCAGGATTTCGAGGTAGAGCCAGACGACGGTGACAAGAATGCCGAATGCGCCCTGCCATGCGTAAACGGCGGGTACGCCGCGCTCGGCGCCGAGTTTGATTGATTCAAAGTCGAGCACTAGCGAATAAGCGGCGAGGAACACGACGACTACACCGATAATCAGCCCGAGCGGAATACCCATGATGGTGGCCGAGCTCAAACCGAATTGAGCGTCACCGGTTACGCCGGTTGCCATGAGAATCATGTTGACGACTTGGTAGACGAGATATCCGACCATCGCGACCGAGACGACTTTGGTCATCCGAGCCGACGAGCGGAATCGACCCGAGAGGAAGAGGAACAGGGTGACGCCGATGACTCCGAGCGTTCCGATGACCGCTTGGGTGACGATTCCGTTCCACATCGAGTTGAAGACCATCGAAATCGCTCCGACGAAGAGCCCCTCCAGTGCCGCATAGGCAACGATGAGCGCAGGCGACGGAACCTTTTTGAAGGTGTTGACGAGCCCGAGGACGAGTCCACCGACTAAGCCGACGATCATGACCGGGAACGATGCGAAGGTCCAACCGAGGTAGGCGCCGCCGAGCAAAACGGCAAACGCGAGAATGGTCTTGATGATGGTGTCTTCGACGGTCATGCGTCCGGTTTGACTCGGCGTGGCGGCGGGCATGTCGAAGGACTGCTCGAGCGTCGTCGAGTCGTCCTGGGTGGAGACGGGTGTCGTCGACGCGTTCGGGCCGTACATGGCCTCGAGTTCAGCACGCGAAACCTGCCCGGGTCGGAAGGCGGCGTTACGAGAGAAAGCGGGGTTGGAATTCATGAACACTCCTTAGGTGCTGGGTGAATACACCACAATTCTAAAGCGGTAATTCTTGGAAAATCCTGAGAGGTCAGAGCGTCGCCCACCACAAATACAACATCACACCGCCCACAATCCACACCACGGTGCCAACGGCACCGAGCGCCATTGCGATGGTGCAGAGGCGCTCGCCGTTCTCGCGCGAACGCCGAATTTGTTCGCGAGCAAACCAACCCAGCGGGAGTGCCATCGGTGACATCAACGCGCCGAGAATCACCGCGAGGATCGCGGTCGGGTTCGTGTGCGGCGACGCATTCGTTTCGGTCACGAGGTCACTCTATTCACCCTTCGCTCTGGTGTCGGTGAGGCAACGTAAACTTGAGCCCACATGTCGAACTCTCCCACCGCACTCGATCCCGCCGACCCGCTTCTCGAGGGGCTGAACCCCCAACAAGCGCACGCCGTCACTCACCGCGGCCCGGCTCTTCTCATCGTCGCGGGCGCGGGCTCGGGTAAGACGGCGGTTCTCACGCGGCGGATCGCACTGTTGTTGAAGAACCGCGAGGCGTGGCCGAGTCAGATACTGGCGATCACATTCACCAACAAGGCCGCGGCGGAAATGCGCGATCGCATCGGGATGTACATCGGTGACGAATCTCGAGGCATGTGGATTTCGACATTCCACTCGGCATGCGTGCGAATTCTTCGTAACGAGGCCGAACTGTTCGGATTCCCGCAGGCATTCACAATTTATGATTCCGCCGATTCGAAGTCGCTTGTAAAGCGGATTCTCAAGGAATTCGAAGCGGACTCGATGGGGCTCACTCCCGGTGGAGTGCTGTCGAAAATGTCGCGACTCAAAAATGAATTAGTCGATGTTGACGGTTTCGCGAGCCAGGCGAACCCGAATGACCCCAATGAAATGATGTTTCTCGAGGTCTTTCGTCGGTATACCCAAGAACTCCGCCGAGCGAATGCCTTTGATTTCGACGACCTCATCGGTCAAACCGTTTTTCTGTTTAGGGCGTTCCCCGAGGTGCGAGCGCTGTACCAGCGTCGGTTCCGACACGTGTTTGTCGACGAATACCAAGACACCAACAAGGCACAGTATGAGTTGATTCATGAACTTACGCGCCCGGTGAAACCCGAGCATGTGCCGATGGAAACCCCGCCGGTGCTGTACAACACCGAGGGTGGCATCGAGGCGGCAACCCTGACGGTCGTGGGCGACTCGGATCAGTCGATTTATGCGTTCCGAGGCGCGGACATTCGGAACATTCTGGAATTTCGCCAGGACTTCCCCGGCACCGACGTCGTTGTGCTGGAACAGAACTACCGATCGACTCAAAACATCTTGGACGCGGCCAATGCGGTCATCGGAAACAATTTCGATACCTCGATGAGCAAACGACTGTTTTCCGATCGAGGGCCAGGCGAGCGCATCACCGGTTTCACCGGTGTGACCCAGCACGACGAGGCGCAGTTCGTCGCCGACGAAATTGACAACCTGCACTCTGGCGGCATGGCGTATCGCGATGTGGCGGTGTTTTATCGAACGAACGCGCAGACTCGAGCGTTGGAAGACGTCCTCATGCGGTCGGGCGTGCCTTACCGACTCATCGGCGGAACTAAGTTTTACGAACGAATGGAAATCAAAGACGTGTTGGCCTATCTCGCCGCCGTCGCGAATCCCGATGACGGACTCGCTCACCGTCGAATTCTCAACACGCCGAAGCGCGGGATTGGAGACGTCACGGAATCAGCAATTCAGCGCTTCGCTGACGACAACCAGATTTCGTTCCGCGAAGCGATGCGCCAAATCGAATCCGTCGGGGTCGCCGCACGGGCCACTTCGACTATTCGTGAATTCGTCAACGCCTTGGACCGTATTTCCAATACTGTCGAAACCGCGAAAGTAGTCGACGTTCTCATCGCGCTACTTGAAGCGACCGGTTATCTCATCGTGCTGAAAGAAAGTCGTGACCCTCAAGAAAACGCGCGCGCCGAAAACGTCGAAGAACTCGTCGGTCTGACGCGCGAATTTCAGGTGAAGTCGCCGGACGGCACTCTCGTCGACTTCCTCACCGAGGTGGCGTTGTCATCCGCGGCTGACGACCTCGATGACGAATCGGGAACCGTGAGCCTCATGACCCTGCACACGGCAAAGGGCTTAGAATTCGACGCAGTTTTTATCACGGGTATCGAAGAAGAAATCTTGCCTCACCGAATATCGGTCGCCGAAGCCGGCGGAATCCAAGAGGAACGTCGCCTTTTTTATGTCGGAATCACCCGCGCGAAAAAGAAGTTGCACCTGTCGCTCGCGACGTCGCGTGCCACTTTCGGCGAGATTGGATCGTGTATGCCAAGCCGATTCCTCGACGAAATTCCGAGTTCACTCGTCGACTGGCGAGAATCAGGTCGCCGAGCGCTCGCACCGTCGTTTGAGCATCGATCATCGGAGGCCCGGTCGAAACCACGTACCGAATGGACGGGCGTGATCACTCGTGAGGTTCGCGACAACTCGGGACTTGAACTTGCACCGGGCGACCGAATTAGGCACGACGATTTCGGAGAAGGCCGAGTAGTCGCGGTGACGGGCGACGGCGCAAAACGCATTGCGGAAGTCCAGTTCGACGAGGTGGGCAAAAAGAAACTGCTTATCAAAATTGCACCCATCGCGAAGGTGTGAACACGCGCCGTGCGCGGTCGGTCGGGGCGAAGTCGACAGGTAGGCTGGAACACGGTCGTGTGGCGCTCAGCCCCGATTTTTCACGATTTTTGTCGATGGGATGGCAGTGGATCTTTACGAGTATCAAGCGCGGGACATGTTCGAAAAGCACGGCGTTCCCGTGCTCCAAGGGATCGTCGCGGACACTCCCGACGAGGCCCGAGCAGCAGCCCAGAAAATTGGTGGGCTGACGGTCGTCAAGGCGCAAGTCAAGACCGGCGGTCGTGGCAAGGCGGGTGGCGTCAAAGTCGCTAAGACTCCCGAAGACGCGTTCGAGGCGGCCAAGGCAATTCTCGGCCTGGACATCAAGGGCCACGTCGTCAAGCGCCTCATGATTGCCGAAGGCGCTGCAATCGCGCAGGAGTATTACTTCTCGGTTCTTCTCGACCGCGCGAATCGCTCCTATCTCGCACTCTGTTCCTACGAGGGAGGAATGGACATCGAGCAGCTCGCCGTTGAACGTCCGGATGCTCTGGCACGTGTCGAGGTCAACCCAACCGAGGGAATCACACTCACCAAGGCGAAGGAAATCGCCGTGGCGGCGAAGTTTCCCGCTGAACTCGTCGACAAGGTCGCCGAGGTCTTTGTGCTTCTCTACACCGTGTTCACCGCCGAAGACGCGACGCTCGTCGAGGTCAACCCGCTTGTCTTGACCGAGGACGGCCGGATTCTCGCTCTGGACGGCAAAGTCACTCTCGATGCGAACGCCGAATTTCGGCAGCCCGACCACGCCGCTCTTGAAGACAAGGCCGCGGCCGACCCGCTTGAAGCCAAGGCGAAAGAACATGACCTCAACTACGTGAAGCTCGACGGTGAAGTCGGAATCATCGGAAACGGTGCCGGGCTCGTCATGTCGACCCTCGACGTCGTTGCTTACGCCGGAGAGAATCACGGCGGCGTGAAGCCCGCGAACTTCCTCGATATCGGTGGTGGTGCCTCGGCGGAGGTCATGGCCGCTGGTTTGTCCGTCATCCTCGGCGACCCGCAGGTAAAGAGCGTTTTCGTCAATGTTTTCGGCGGAATCACCGCGTGTGACGCCGTTGCAAACGGAATCGTCGCAGCGCTCGAGATGTTGGGTGACGCGGCGACCAAGCCGCTCGTTGTGCGTCTCGATGGCAACAGCGTTGATAAGGGTCGCGAGATTCTCGCTGCCGCAAACCACCCTCTCGTTACCCTGGCCACCACGATGGACGACGGCGCTGATCGCGCCGCCGCGTTCGCAGCGAAGTAAGGATTTACAGAATGTCGATTTTCCTCACCAAGGACTCGCGCGTCATCGTTCAGGGCATCACCGGCGGTGAAGGCTCGAAGCACACGGCGCTGATGCTCAAATCTGGTACCCAGGTTGTCGGTGGAGTCAACGCCCGTAAGGCGGGAACCACCGTGGAACACGGAGACGTCACTCTTCCCGTCTTTGGGACCGTCTCCGAAGCCATGAAACAGACAGGCGCCGACGTGTCGGTCGTGTTCGTTCCCCCGGCATTTGCCAAGGACGCTGTCATGGAGGCAATCGACGCGAAAATGCCGCTCATCGTCGTCATTACCGAGGGCATACCTGTTCAAGACACGGCAGAATTTTGGGCATACGCCTTGACGGCGGGCACGAGTCGAATCATCGGCCCGAACTGCCCTGGCATCATTACGCCGGGTGAGGCTCTCGCGGGAATCACTCCAGCCACCATCACGGGGAGTGGGCCGATTGGTCTCGTGTCGAAGTCAGGAACACTCACCTATCAGATGATGTTCGAGCTTCGAGATATAGGTTTTTCGACCGCCATCGGAATTGGCGGCGACCCAATCGTCGGAACAACGCATATCGATGCGCTCGCCGCTTTTGAGGCCGACCCCGACACAAAGGCAATTGTCATGATCGGTGAAATTGGCGGCGATGCGGAAGAACGCGCGGCGGACTTCATCCGTGCGAGCATCACCAAGCCGGTCGTCGGCTATGTTGCGGGATTTACTGCTCCGGAGGGCAAGACGATGGGTCATGCTGGCGCCATCGTGTCCGGCTCGTCGGGGACCGCGCAAGCAAAGAAAGAGGCCCTCGAGGCAGCCGGCGTTCGCGTGGGTAAGACTCCGAGCGAAACCGCGCAGCTTATGCGCGAGGTCATCGCGGCCCTGTAGCGTGCCTCGCGGGCTCGTTGTCCTTTTCACGCTTCTCGAGGCGTTGTTCGTCATTGGACTCGGGATTTTTCTGCCGTTCGTTTTCGGCGTTATTGGGTGGTCATCTCTCACGGGGGTCAATTCGACACCGGCGGCAATCTGGCAATTAGCCGTTCAGTCGTGGGCACTGGGTCACGGCGTTCCTTTGCACGTTTCGCTCGGCGATGCGTCGGCAGTGCTGGCCAGCGACATGGCGACCTTCGACCTTTCGCTCGCACCGTTCGCGTTCGCCGTCGTGACGGCGCTTCTGGGTCGCCGAGCCGGACAACGACTCGTTGGATCGGAAGCGGCAACCCTCGTTGTCGGGTTGCTGGTCGTATTCACGGGCGCTTTCGCCGCCGTCGCGTTGTGGAGTGGTCAAACGTCACTGGTCCAATTTGATGTCGTGTCCGGCACGGCGCGGGTGCTGGCTCCTTTTGTCGCCGGTCTTTTTATTGGTTGGCGGCCATGGGAGGACGTTCGCTCGTCGAGGATACAGATCCCCGAAATTCCGAAAACGTGGAGGGACGTCATCGACACCGCACTCCGTATCGCCGGTGCCACTCTGGCGGCGTTGGTGGTCATCGCATCGGCGGCTTTGCTGACACTACTTTTCCTCGGATTTTCAATGGAAATCTCGCTGTATGAGTCGCTTCACGCTGGAATCCTTGGCGGAATAGTGATTACGGTCGCTCAATTAGCGTTAATCCCTATCGCGCTCACATGGACAATTTCCTGGATTGTCGGACCGGGTTTCACTCTTGGAACCGGAGCTATCGTCTCGCCGTTTGCGACGACCGTTGGTGCGGTACCGGCCATTCCCCTGTTGGGAGCAATTCCCGAAACAAGCACTATCGGTGAGTGGGTTACGGTACTTCCCGCGATTCTTGCCTTTATCGCTGCGACGCGCTTCGAGAACGACCTACGTCACAACGGATACCGTGTCAACCCTCGGGACTTCGCCAGCTTTGGGCGAGTCGCGGTGACCGCGGGGATAGCAGCAATTGCGATCGGATTGATATCGTTCCTGGTCGGATCCTATGCGACAGGTTCAGCCGGTCCAGGACGTTTCGCGCAGGTTGGCATCGACCCCATCGCCGTCGGTCTCGTGCTTGCGGGCGGTGTTTTTGCAGGATCACTCGCGGGACTGCTCATTGGGAAACTCGTACGCGATTCGACGGCGATGCGGGGCACTTAGTCAGAAACCGGCAACGCGTGCGTCGGTAAACTGGTCGAATGTTACGCGTCGTCGTTCTCATCTCGGGCCACGGGTCCAATCTGCGCGGATTCCTCGATTCCTGTGCGCAGGGAACGATTCCCGCAACCGTCTTCGCGGTCGGCGCAGACCGCGAGGCGTCCGGGCTGAACCACGCGACGCACTATGGCATCCCCACTTTTGTTGAACCACTCGCGCTTGGTGAGGACCGTGAGAAGTGGGGGACTCGACTGGGTGATCGGATTGCCGAGTTCGCGCCGGACCTCGTGATCCTGTCAGGTTTTCAGCGACTTGTGCCGCCATCATTTGTTCGTCGATTTGCCCCAATGCTTCTCAATACTCATCCCGCTTATTTGCCCGAATTCCCCGGCGCACATGCGGTTCGGGACGCATTCGAGGCGGGTGTCGCCGAAACCGGTGCGACAGTCATCGTCGTAGACGACGGAGTCGACACAGGCCCTATTTTGGCTCAACGTCGAGTCCCCATTATTGACGGGGACACCGAATCGACACTGCACGACCGCATCAAGATTGTTGAGCGCGAGCTGCTCGCCGACGTGGTCCGCGACATCGCGAACCGTGAAATTGCGATTGAGGAGAACTGATGGTTTCTGCGCTTCCCGCTCCCGACCGCACGAGGGACCGAGTCCCCGTCAAGCGCGCGCTCATTTCGGTGAGCGACAAGACGGACCTTCTCACCCTTGCACGCGCACTGGCGGCGGCCGGTGTCGAGATCGTGTCGACGGGATCGACCTGCCAGACGATTCGTGACGCCGGAATTGACGCGCGGGAGGTCAGTGAGATCACAGGTTTTCCCGAATCGCTGGACGGTCGTGTCAAGACCCTGCACCCTTCGATTCACGGCGGAATCCTCGCGGATCTTCGATACGACTCTCATGTCAACCAACTCACGGAATTGGGAATCGCGCCGTTCGAGCTCGTTGTCGTCAACTTGTATCCCTTTTCCGAAATGGTCGCGAGTGGCGCAGACGCAACCGTTGTCGTCGAGAATATTGACATCGGCGGGCCCGCCATGGTTCGTGCGGCCGCTAAAAACCACCACAACGTCGCAATCGTCGTCGAGCCAAGCGATTACGCAGAAATAATCGATGCCGTCACCGCGGGTGGGACCACTCTCGATCAACGGAAGGTTCTCGCTGGTCGCGCGTTCGCTCACACTGCCGGCTACGACTCTGCTGTTTCTCACTGGATGCAGAACGAATACCCTCATGACGAATCAGGTTTCACCCCCGCCCTGCGGATCGCCGCGGAAAAAATTGACACCCTGCGATACGGCGAGAACTCGCATCAGGCCGGGGCCGTTTACGGAGCCCATGGTGGTGCAGGACTGGCCCAGGCGACACAGCTTCACGGCAAAGAGATGTCGTACAACAACTTTGTGGATGCAGACGCGGCCGTTCGGGCGGCGTTCGACCACACCGAACCGACCGTGGCTATCGTCAAGCACGCTAATCCCTGCGGAATTGCCGTCGGTTCAACCATCGCCGAGGCACATGCTCGCGCTCACGCCTGCGACCCCGTCTCCGCATTTGGTGGCGTGATCGCGTCGAACGGAATCATCAGCAAAGCTGCCGCGGCCTCAATCGTCGATGTGTTCACCGAGGTCGTCGTCGCTCCCGGATTTGATGCGGATGCTTTGGAAATTCTCACGACGAAGAAAAACCTTCGCCTGTTGACCCTCCCCGAGTCGTTCGCCGTAGTCGAACGCGAAGTGCGACAGGTCTCCGGCGGGTTTCTTGTGCAAGATGTCGATCGATTCTTTTCGCCGGCATCCGAGTGGACGCTCGTGACGGGAGATCCAGCGGACCCGGCCACGTTGTCGGACCTTGAGTTTGCGTGGCGCGCGTGCCGTGCAGTGAAATCGAATGCGATTCTTTTGGCAAAGGACGGCGCGTCGGTGGGAATCGGCATGGGGCAGGTCAATCGCGTCGACTCATGCCACCTCGCAGTCACCCGTGCGGGAGACCGATCGAATGGGAGCGTCGCGGCGAGCGACGCGTTTTTCCCGTTCGCCGACGGACTTCGGGTCTTGCTCGATGCGGGAATCACCGCCATCGTTCAACCCGGTGGATCAGTGCGCGACGAAGAAGTTATTGCAGCAGCGTCCGCGGCTGGCGTATCGATGTATTTCACTAACGAACGTCACTTTTTTCACTAGGTCAGGATTTTTACGGTTTCGCAATTAAGATTGCCCCAGAGCACAATGCTCGCGGAGAGGACTCACTCGTGAATTTTGGAACCGCCATCAAGACCGTATTTACCAAGTACGCCGACTTCCGGGGAGTCGCCTCTCGATCTGAATACTGGTGGTGGTTTTTGTTCACCGCGCTGGTCTCGATGGCTTTCAGTGCGCTGTCGGGTGATACCGAGAACCCCAACAGCGTCGTGAGCACCCTTTCGTTGCTGTGGTCCCTCGGAACGTTTATCCCGTCTCTTGCGGTCGCTGTTCGCCGTTTTCACGATGCGGGCTTTTCGGGCAAGTGGCTCTTGCTCTATCTTGTGCCGTTCGTTCTTTTTGTTGTCGCAACCGTCTCGGCGATCCCGGTTATTTTTGGATTCTTGCAAGGAACACTTGCTGGCGACCAGCTCATCACTGCGCTGGGGGGCTTAGCGGGAGTCGCAGTGCTGCCCATTGTCACGGGACTTGCAATGTGGATTTTCAACCTGGTGGTGACGCTGAGACCGACTAAATCAGCCGCTGAAGGCAACACGCACGCCGCGTAGTTATTGCCCGCGTGCCGAGTCAAACAAGTCCATCATGTCGTCGATTTCGCTCATTGATTGCCACGAAAAATCGGTTTTCGTAACGTCGGAGTGAATTGCGCCCCACAGTTTTGCGGGGTTTGATTCCAGAACCAACTCGATTGCGGTCATGATGTCGGTGTCGGTCGGCTGACCGATGCTCGCGATAAACGCAGCAAAGTTTTTGGCCTCCAATGTGTGGTAACAATCCGATCCGGAACGGTCACCGACGAACGTGATGTCACCTCGGTCTCGGCGAACTTCGATGTGTTGGTAGCGCCCGTCCCGGGAACTGTAGGTCCTTTCCATGTCTCCTCTTTTCTTTCTGGATCTCGTGTCTATTCCAAGAATATTCCGCAGCACGGACGGGAAAAGGTTGATGTTTCATTTCGTTGCTCGACACTCAATTGCCACGCGTCAGCGGGCGGTAGACTCGGGTAATACGTGCAACGAAAGGTTTCCTCGTGGAAAAAATCAAGGTCGATGGCGTCGTCGTAGAGCTCGATGGCGACGAAATGACGCGAATAATTTGGCAGTTCATCAAGGACCGCCTGATTCACCCCTACCTCGACGTGACACTTGAGTACTACGACCTTTCGATTCAGAAGCGCGACGAGACGGATGACCAAATCACCATCGATGCCGCCAACGCAATCAAAAAGCACGGTGTCGGCGTCAAGTGCGCCACAATCACGCCGGACGAAGCGCGCGTCGAAGAATTCAAACTCAAGAAGATGTGGAAAAGTCCGAACGGTACGATTCGCAATATTCTCGGCGGTGTGATTTTCCGCGAGCCGATCATCATCTCGAACATCCCCCGACTTGTCCCTGGATGGAACAAGCCCATCATCGTTGGACGCCACGCGTTCGGTGACCAGTACCGAGCAACTGATTTTACGTTCGACCGTCCAGGAACACTCTCGATTTCGTTCACTCCAGCCGACGGTACCGATGCGCAATCGTTTGAGGTATTTCAGGCTCCTAGTGCCGGCGTCGCAATGGCCATGTACAACCTTGACGACTCGATTCGTGATTTTGCTCGCGCCTCGCTCAATTACGGATTAACGCGAAATTATCCCGTTTACCTATCCACGAAGAACACAATCCTCAAGGCGTACGACGGGCGATTCAAGGACATCTTTCAGGAAATCTTTGACGCGGAATTCGCCGAGAAATTCGCGTCCGCCGGAATCACCTACGAACACCGGCTCATTGACGACATGGTCGCGAGCGCGATGAAGTGGGAGGGTGGCTACGTCTGGGCGACCAAGAACTATGACGGTGACGTTCAATCCGATACTGTCGCGCAGGGTTTCGGCTCTCTCGGACTCATGACCTCTGTTTTAACCACTCCGGACGGAAAAATCGTTGAGGCGGAAGCCGCTCACGGAACGGTGACACGACACTATCGCGAGCACCAAAAGGGCAAGCCCACCTCAACGAACCCCATCGCCTCGATTTACGCGTGGACGCGCGGACTTCAGCACCGGGGAAAGTTGGACGGCAACCAAGCTCTTATAGATTTCGCTGTCACACTCGAAGAAGTTGTCATTTCTTCGGTCGAGGCAGGGCACATGACGAAAGATTTGGCGGCACTCATCGGACCCGACCAGGCATGGGAAACGACCGAGGACTTCCTGTCGACTCTGGACATTAATCTGCAAAAGCGACTCGCCTAGCCGTCTTTTTCGAACCGCCCCATGAAATTTGTCGTGCTCGTGAAGCGATACCCGCTCATCGGCCTCACACTGATCGTCGCTCTTGCCGGTTGGGGTTTTAATACGGCAAACCTCGACATATTGGAACAGTTTTCCGTCAGCAGCTTTGCGCTTTTTATCGCCGCCAAGCAGGGGTGGCGCATGGTCACATCGCTCATTGCGGGCCATGTCGGTCTTGACGTTCTTGCGGTGACGGCGATTATCGCAACCGTAATCGTGGGTGAGTTTTGGGCGAGTCTGGTCATTGTCCTCATGTTGACCGGTGGGGAGGCCCTTGAGGATTACGCGGAGGGTCGTGCCGAGCGCGAGCTCAGTTCGTTACTCGAGCACGTGCCGCAGATTGCTCATCGCTATTTGGCGAACGGAACAACGGAAGATATCGCGGTTGCTCTTGTTGTCGTGGGAGATCGCCTGCTTGTTCGGCCGAGCGAGATTGTCCCGGTGGATGGATCGCTGGTTACCGCGGCGGGAACGTTCGACGAATCGAAACTGACGGGGGAAAGTCTTCCTGTAGAAAAAGTTGATGGGGATTCTGTCATGTCCGGTTCCATCAACGGGTCCGGTGCGGTCGAAATTGTTGCGG
>JAHEFZ010000019.1 GCA_024639935.1 Microbacteriaceae bacterium | reverse complement strand
AATGTTGTCTGCACCGAACTGGTAAACCTGGATCGATGCTTCGGTGGGGTCTCCAACCTCGTTGAAGGTGATGGGGCCCGAGACACCGTCGTAGTCTGCGGTTCCGCCACCAATGATGATGTCGGCGCATTCTGCGAACGTGGTGCACTTGGTGCCGCCACCGGTTCCACCGGAGACTTCCTGGAGCTTCGCAGCAACGTCGGCTCCAACCGTCGAACCAGCTTCGAGCGAAGCGAGTGCGAGGAGGACCACGGCGTCGTAAGCCTCGGGGCCGTATGCGAATACGTCAGCGAGGTCTGCGTTACCTTCGGCAACCCAGTTGTCGTTCATGGCGGTGGTGAAGTCCGCGATGGTCTCGAGGTTCAGTCCGGGGACCGTACCCTTCGATCCTTCGAGGAGTCCGGCCTTGAAGTCTTCCGAGTAGTTTGCGACGTTTCCGTCAACCAGGTAGACGTTCTCGGCGGGGTAGCCGCCACCGATGAGCTTCGGAGCAATGGTCTTGAGCTCTTCGAAGGTCACGAGGACGATCGCGTCAGGGTTCGCAGCCGTAACTTCCGAGATCTGAGCGTCGAAGTTGGTGTCACCCGTGTTGAACGTGGGCTGAGCAACAACCGAGCCACCGGCAGCCGTGAAGGCCTTGGTGATGAAGCCCGAGAGACCGCTGGTGAAGTTACCGTTGTCGTCCTTGGATCCGTCGCCGTTACCGTACGAGTCGTTGAGGACGATCATGCCGAGGGTCGAGTGACCGTCAGCAGCGATGAGGTTACCGAGAACCTCACCCTGGAGAACGTCCGAAGGAGCGGTACGGAAGTACAGTCCCTTGTCGTCGTAGGTGGTCAGTGCAGCCGAGGTGTTTGCCGGCGAGAACTGGATGACTCCAGCGCCAACAACCTGGTCGATGAACTGAAGCGAGGTACCCGACGAAGCAGCACCGATGATGGCCGAAACGCCAGCGTCGAGAAGACGCGGAACTTCGGTCTCGTATGCCTTGTTGTCGGTGTCGCCCGAGTCACCCCAGGTGACCTCAACCGTGACACCCTTAGCGGCGTCGTTGATGTCCTTGACGGCGAGTGCTACACCGGCTTCTTCGGGGGGTCCGAGGAATGCCAGGCTTCCGGTTTGAGGAAGAGCAGTACCGATCTTGAGGGTCAGGTCGCCGACGGGGTCAACAGCACCATCGGTGCCTGCTGCACAGCCGCTAAGCACGAGTGCTGAGGTACCGAGCATAGCGAGACCACCGAGAAGCGATGCGACCTTACGGGAGGCCGAAGCCTTCGCAAATGCGCCCATTTTTCTCCTTGATTTTTCCATGGAACAACGAATCGGACGATTCGCCGCTTCCCTATACGCTATCTATGCATTGGAGTAAAGTAAAATCAAAATTTCGCCGGGTAACGGAAAACTTCGTGGGAAAGTTCCCTGGCATCGAGCCATACCGAGGTTTTTTACGAGGTACGCCGCCGATTTCGTTGGGTCATGTCGATCACGAGCGCGAGTAACCCGACCCACACGAGCGCAAAACCAATCAGGCGAACGGGAGGCATCGGTTCGTGCATGACGAAAACGCCGATAGTGAATTGCAACGTTGGCGCGACGTATTGCATAAACCCCATCCACGACAACGGAACTCGCGACGAAGCGAAACCGAAGAGTAAAAGCGGGATTGCTGTGACGGGCCCGAGCGCAATGAGAAGAAGTGTGTTCACCGGGTCGTGCGCACCGAAATCGAGCGTGCCAGCGGCGATCTCGATTGACACGAAAATCACCGCAACCGGGACAAGCCACAACGTCTCAAAAGTCAAACTCTGGGTCGCGTTAAGGATTCCACCAATGCGATTCTTGACAAGTCCGTAAATCCCGAAGGAACCGGCCAGTATGAACGATAGCCACGGCACCTGGCCGTATCCCACAATCAGGATGATGACCGCAATCGCCGCAAGGGACATAGACACCCACTGCAGCGGTCGAAGCTTTTCGCCAAGCACGAGGACTCCCAACAGAATTGTCACGAGCGGGTTGATGAAGTACCCAAGCGACCCTTCGACAATCCTTCCGGTCAGGTTGGCGATGATGTAAAACTGCCAATTGACGTATATGAGCGCTCCAGCGGCGATCGTGTACAGCACGATTTTTCTGTTGCGAAGTAGGGCCACGGTCGCGCCGAACTGCTTCGTCAGTACGAGGATGCCGACACAGAAAAGCATCGACCACAGGATTCGCCACGACACGATTTCCCACGGGCCCGTGCTTCCGAGAATGACAAAGTACAGCGGTAAAAATCCCCACAGGAAATAGGAACTCAACCCCGCTACAACGCCACTGGTCCGATTGGGGGGATTCACTGTTTCACCCTACTCGCCAACACGAAAGGCCCCCGCGACGAGCGCGAGGGCCATTCGAAGTACTTGTTAGCGCTGAACGATTGCGAGAACGTCGCGGGCCGAAAGAACGAGGTACTCGACCCCGTCGTACTTGACTTCGGTTCCGCCGTACTTTGAGTACAGGACGACGTCGCCGACGGTGACATCGAGGGGAACACGATTTCCGTTGTCGTCGATGCGGCCGGGGCCGATTGCGACAACTTCACCCTCTTGGGGTTTTTCCTTGGCCGAATCAGGAATGACAATTCCCGAGGACGTGACCTGCTCAGCAGCGAGCTGCTGGATGACAATGCGATCTTCGAGCGGCTTGATTGCGACCGACACGGTTGACCTCTTCCTTTGTGGACGATGTGAGAGCACGGTAGCGTGCGTTCCCTAGTTTATCGCGCGAATTAGCACTCTCCAAACGCGAGTGCCAATGTGAGTAACTGAGAGAATGAAGAGATGGACCGCGCGGACGCCGAATTGCTCTTTACCAATGAATCGTTAAGCCTGCTCGAGAGCCTCCCCCCTTACCGAGCGAGCGACAATGTGGTGCGCGCTGTGTCCGCACTTCGCGACCAAGGTGTTTCGCCCGAGCTCACGCGTGTGGTCCTAAGACAGCGCCGGCTGCGCGCGCAAGCAAAGGCGAAGTTTGGCGATTTCGCCGCGCGCATGTTATTCACGGAAAACGGATTACAGCAGGCAACTCGATTGGACGTTGCCGCACATCACGCCGCTCGTTTCCGCGCCCTCGGCGACATCACCGTTGGCGACCTGGGATGCGGTATCGGGGGCGACGCGCTCGCCCTCGCTGGGCTCGGAATCCGGGTCGTTGCAATCGATCGCGACGAGTCCACCGCCGCAGTCGCAACCTATAACCTTGCGCCGTTCGACAGCGTGAGCGTCGAACACGGAGACGTCGAGAACGTTGACCTTTCACGTTTCGATGCCTTGTGGTTTGATCCCGCTCGTCGATCAAACGACAAGCGGCTCTCAAATCCCGCCGATTGGTCTCCCTCTCTTGATTGGGTGTTCGATGTTGCTACGACAATTCCGAGTGGAATCAAACTTTCGCCAGCGATCGCTCATGAATTACTGCCGCACGGTGTCGAGGCTCAGTGGGTCGAGGATTCGGGGGATACGGTCGAATGTGTTGTGTGGACCGGCGCACTCGCTCGACCACACGTTGCTCGCAGCGCATTGATTCTGGGAAAGGAGCCCGCCGAGCTCACGTCGCCTGAAACTGACGCCGAGGTCACAACGGGCGAGGTTAGCGCTTATGTCTACGACCCGAGCGGTGCCGTCATCCGCGCCCAACTGCTGGGTACGCTCGCGCGGCAGCTCGGTGCTAACACCATCGCCTCGTCGATCGCCTACCTCTCGAGCGATGAACTCGTGCGCACTCCATTTGCCCAGTCCTTCAAGGTTTTGGAAACCTTGCCGCTCGATGTTCGTGCGATTACCCAGTATTGCCGCGACGCCGGAATTGGGAACCTCGAAATCAAAAAGCGCGGCGTCGACATCGACCCTGCTGCTTTTCGAACAAAATTGAAGCTCAAGGGTTCCGCCTCGGCGACATTGATTCTGACCCGAGCGGGGGACGGTCGCATTGCGATTGTGGCGGAACGAATTCGCTAGACGCGAATGGTTTCGACCGACAGTGTCGACTGCACCGCGAAGTCGAGATCCGACGGGGCGACGCCTCGCGAAACGAGGTGGGCGCCGAGGGCAGCAATCATCGCGCCGTTGTCGGTACAGAGATTCAGCGGTGGTACGCGCAATTCAATGCCGTTCTCGGCACATCGTTCGGCCGCCAGCGCGCGAATCCGGGCATTCGCCGCGACGCCACCCCCCAAGAGCAATCGATCGACCCCGTGTTCGACGCACGCGGCGACGGCCTTTTTCGTCAGAACGTCGGCGACGGATTCCCGAAAGCTCGCCGCGACATCGGCAATTGAGGGTCTTTCGGTCGACTCGACATATCGTGCGACAGCCGTCTTGAGTCCCGAAAAGGAGAAATCGTATCGATGGTCGATGAGGTCCTTGGGTAGTGTCAGTCCGCGCGGGAAGCGAATGGCGGTGGGGTCACCGTCGGTGGCAACCCGATCGATGTGGGGGCCTCCCGGATACGGAAGGCCGAGCAGCCGTGCAACCTTGTCGAAGGCCTCGCCCGCTGCATCATCGATGGTTTCGCCCAACAGGACAACGTCTGTCACGAGGTCTCGTACGAGCAAGAGTGACGTATGGCCCCCACTTACCAAAAGAGCGACCGTGGGCAACTCGATTGCGCCGCCGTCCTCACGCAGGACATCTGCTCCGACGTGGCCCACAAGGTGATTGACCCCAAAGATCGGCCTATCGAGGGCGACGGCGAGCGCTTTGGCGGCTCCGACCCCAACCATGAGCGCACCCGCCAACCCGGGTCCTGCCGCGACGGCGATCGCGTCGAGGTCGTCGAGTCGAATGTTCGCCTCGGCAACAGCCGCTTCGATGGTTCCCCTAATCGCTTCGAGATGAGCCCTCGCCGCAATTTCGGGGACGACACCGCCAAACACGGCGTGCTCGTCCATACTCGAGGCGATTACGTTGGCCAGCAGCGTCGTCCCGCGAACAATGCCGACCCCGGTTTCGTCACAACTCGATTCAATGCCAAGTACGAGTGGTCCGTTCACGTGGACACCTCTTTACGCATCACCAGTGCATCGACTCCAGCCGGTTGGTAATACTTGGCCCGTGTGGCGATGACCTCGAAGCCGCGCGAGGCATAGAGCGACTGGGCAACGGCGTTGTCGACACGAACTTCAAGCATGATTGCCGACGCGCCCTGATCAAAGGACCACTCTACGAGCGCATCCAACAGGTCTGCACCGATACCGCGTCCCCGGTGTGACGCGACGACAGCAATATTCTGAACATCCGCGACGTCGTTGTTGGGAAGATATTGGGCAATCGCATATCCGACCACGTGTGCCTTGTCTTCGGCGACCACGAAACGCGCAAAAGTGCTGCGCACATCGACGTCAAATTTCTCCCGTGGCCAGGCATCCTCGGGAAAAAGATTCTGCTCGATCTCGTGGATGCTCGTGATGTCGGCCGTCGTCGCAATGCGAATCATCACCCGCTCACCCGTTTCGGACCCTTGCTGGGTGTTGCGTCGGGGGCACGAAGGTAGAGCGGGCGCAAACTCGACAGGTCGTCACCTCGGTCGAGCCGATTCTGAGCCGCCGTCGCAAGAAGCGCAGCCGAAATCTGTACCGCCCTGACCTCCGGAAACGTGTCGAGGTCAACGTCAATCGCGAGTGAAGATTCCGTCGCGAGCCGCGGGCCGTTGAGTGAAACCCCATCCCGATATGTTGTCCACGCCAATTCGCGTCGGCGAACATCCGACACAACAGTGCAGGCACCTCGACCCACGGATATCGCATCGTGACTCGGAAGGCCAGAGATGGGTATCCCGCGGCCCACCGCAAACGCAATGCCGGCCGCGATGCCCACCCGCAGGCCGGTAAACGCTCCGGGGCCAATTCCCGTCACAACCCTGGTCACCTCCGCAGGGGTCACTCCAGCTTCAGTCAAGACTCGGTCGATGAATACGCCGATGTATTCCGCGTGGCTGCGTGTATCCACCGTGGAGGCCTCGGCAATGATTCCGTCACCGATCACGGCCACGCTCGTGCCGACCGAGGTGTCAATCGCCAAAATCACGGCGCCTCGTTTCGTCTCAATGCTTCCGCCATCTCGTTGGCGCG
Organism: Microbacteriaceae bacterium; assembly: GCA_024639935.1. GTDB lineage: Bacteria > Actinomycetota > Actinomycetes > Actinomycetales > Microbacteriaceae > MWH-TA3. The sequence continues at coordinate 20,097 of JAHEFZ010000019.1, read as the reverse complement.
TGGGCCAACCGGGTGCACGGTCGCGGTCCGGGTTTCGTCGTCATCGCTCTGGGAACGTTCTATGACAATTTCGAGCCACCCCTCGATGACGGTGTCGAGCATTCCGCTTCCCCATTCCACGACGGCCATGACGTTCTCCCAGTCAATATCGAGATCGTCGAGTTCGGCAGCGCTGTGCAGGCGGTAGGCGTCGATGTGCACAAACGGGACGCCATCGTGGCGTGGGTGAGTTCGGGCGATGACGAACGTGGGGCTCGTAACAGTTCCGACGACGTTAAGTTCACTCCCAAGACCGCGCGTGAAGGTTGTCTTGCCCGCTCCCAATTCACCGGTCAAGCAGACGACGTCACCGGCGCGCATCAGCCGAGCAACCCGTGCGCCGAACTTGCCCATGTCCTCGGCGGTCGGTATCGAGATCACGGAATATCAATTCGGGTTACGCGGTTTCCTATTCCCGTCACAATGTCATAGCTGATGGTGTCGGTCCAATCAGCCCAATCAGAAACACTCGGCGTACCGTTGGCCGGGTCGCCCCAAATACCGACGGGGTCACCGGTGTTGATCTCGGCGTCGCCGACATCGACCACGATTTGATCCATCGCGATGCGGCCGACTACGGGGTAACGAACGCCGGCAATTTCTACGAGTGCGTTGCCCGTCGCTGCGCGCGGAACACCGTCCGCGTAACCGACGGAAACCAGCGCAATGGTTGTTTCTTTCGGTGCGGTCCACAAAAAGTTATACGACACACCGTCGCCAGCGGAGATGCGCTTGACGTTGACGATCGAAGATTCAAATCGCATCGCCGGCATAAGTCCAAGATCACGATGGGCTCTGGTGGGCTCGAGTCCGTAAGCGGCTATCCCGAATCGAACCATCGTGAATCGTAACGATGGGTGGTCAATCGCCGCAGCCGATGCCGCAATATGTAGATGGGTCGGCGTGACTCCCCTGCTCGCAAGAAGGTCTCGTGTGCGACAGAAAACTTCGGCTTGCGCGAGGTCCGCCTCTCGCGAGGTTCCTGACACATGCGACATCAACCCGTCGACCACTAGTTTGCCGCTCGTGTGAAGTGCTGCGGCAGTATCGAGAAACTCGGCTAGATTTTCGCGACCAGCACCGTTGCGGCCGAGGCCCGTATCTATCTTGAGGTGAACCGTTCCGCCGCCGACTTCGGCAACAGCCTGTAGCTGCGCGACGGTCGAAATTCCCAAAGTTATGTCGCGCCCGATTGCCTCGTTGAAATCTTCATCGGCTGCATGCAGCCAGGCAAGAAGCGGTGCCGTTATTCCTTTCCCCCGCAATTCCATCGCCTCGTCGATATCCGCGACGCCGATCCACGTTGCTCCGCCTGCGAGCGCAGCGCGAGCGGAAAGTTCGGCGCCATGCCCGTAGCCGTTCGCTTTCACGACGACCATAGTGTCTTTCGCGGGCGCGAGTTCGCGAAGGCGCTCAACGTTATGTTGGATGGCCGAGCGCGAAACCATGACACGGCGAAGCGGCGTACTCATCGTTCTTCTGCGATCACACTGGCCACGGCCATTCCAGCGTCGTGGCTGAGCGAAAGGTGCAGAACCAATCCCAATCGCTCGACTCGGGCAGCGATGGCGCCACTCAATCGGAATACTGGTCGTCCATCACCTCGAGGGATTTCAATGTCAACCCACGACATTTCGTCATCGCCGCCGAGGGCCTTGACGAGCGCTTCTTTCGCTGCAAAACGTGCGGCCAACGAGTCAACGGGAAAGTCGCGCTCAGACGGCGCGAACAAGCGTTCCCGGAGTTCCGGGGTTCGGGTGAGTGACGCGTCGAATCGCGCAACATCGACGACGTCGATTCCGTGCCCGACGATTGCCATGACTACTCCACCGTGACGGATTTCGCCAGATTACGCGGTTGATCGACGTCGAGCCCCTTCGCCGCCGCAAGTTCCATGGCAAAAATATGCAACGGCACCACCGCCAAGATCGGTTCGATGAAACTGGATGCCAGGGGAATGGGAATAACCTCGTCGGCATACGGTAACACCGCCGCGTCACCCTGTTCGGCTATAGCGATGACCCGAGCGCCGCGCGCTCGGATCTCTTGGATGTTCGAGACAACCTTCGCGTGAAGAGAGTGAGGGTCGCGGGGACTCGGAACGATGACGAACACGACCTGACCGGGTTCGATGAGGGCGATGGGCCCATGTTTAAGTTCACCCGCCGCAAATCCTTCCGCGTGAATGTAGGCGAGTTCCTTTAATTTGAGAGCCCCCTCCAGAGCGATCGGGTACCCAACGTGACGTCCCAACAACAAGATGGCCTGCGTGTCCGCCATCCATTGGGCAAGAGTTTTGAGTCGTTCACCATGCACGAGCACCGTTTCGAGCATCGCCGGCGTTGCTTCGAGGTCTCGAACGACGCCCGTGAGAACCTCGGCGTCACCCTTACCGTTCGCTTGTGCAATCGCAATTCCGAGAAGATACAACGCGGTAACTTGCGCGACAAATGCCTTGGTCGACGCAACGGCAACCTCTGGTCCAGCGTGCGTGTAAATCACCGCGTCCGATTCTCGTGGAATGGTGGCACCCTGCGTATTACAGATTGACAGCGTGCGCGCTCCAACCTCACGCGCGTACTTGACGGCCATGAGGGTATCCATCGTTTCGCCCGATTGGCTGACCGAGACGATCAAGGTGCGATTCGAGATAACAGGCTCGCGATAGCGAAACTCGTGACTGAGTTCCACGTCGACGGGAATGCGTGCCCACTGCTCGATCGCATACTTTCCCACGAGCCCGGCATAGGCCGCCGTCCCGCAGGCGATGATAATGATGCGGTCGATGTCGATGAACTCAGTCGGCGCGAAGCCCTCGATGTGAACTTCACCGTTCTTGATTCGGCCGCGGATAGTGTCGGCGACCGCTGCTGGCTCTTCACTAATTTCTTTCGCCATAAACGAAGGCCACCCACCCTTGTCGGCCGCGGACACATCCCACGTCACGGTGAAAGGTTCGGGGGTGACGGCGTTTCCATCAAAGTCGATCACCGCGACGTCGTCTTTCGTAATGGTGACAATTTGGTCCTGACCGATGGCCAGAGCGTCGCTCGTGTATTCAACAAATGCCGCGACGTCGCTTCCAAGAAAGTTTTCGCCATGACCGAGCCCGATGACGAGTGGCGAGTTGCGGCGAGCGCCGACGACCACACCGGGCGAATCCTCATGCACGACGAGAAGCGTGAATGCTCCGTCCAGACGCGCGACAACTGCCCGCATTGCGTCCGTGAGGTCATGTGTCCGGTGATACTCGCGCGCAAGCATGTGGGCGGCGACTTCGGAATCCGTCTCAGAGGTGAATTCGGTTCCCTGGGCGACGAGTTCGGCTTTGAGCTCGGCAAAGTTCTCGATAATTCCGTTGTGGATCAGCGCAAGCTTTCCACCGTCCGCCAAATGCGGGTGGGCGTTGATGTCGGTCGGCGCCCCGTGGGTCGCCCAACGCGTGTGCCCGATACCCGTTTGTCCATCGTCCAGTGGGTTGGCAACGAGCTCGTCCCGCAGAGTTTGTAACTTTCCTGATCGCTTCCGGGTCTGTAGGTCGGTCGAGATGATAGCGATACCCGCCGAGTCATATCCGCGATACTCCAAGCGTCCGAGCCCCCCGAGAAGGACCTCCTGGGAACCTCGAGGACCCACGTAACCGACGATTCCGCACATAGGGGCAAGTCTAACCGCCCCCCGAGCAGAGTATCGTTGAGCAAATGGCGGACAGTTCGATCGGGTTGACCCCGTTCCACGAGATTCCCCGTCACCGATGGTCAGCACTCGCGTCCTCGCTCGCATCCCCACTGTCGGCGGCGGAGATTGAGCGTATCCGCGGACTCGGCGACAGCCTCGATATCGACGAAGTCGACAGCATTTACATTCCGCTGACTAACCTTCTTTCGCGTTACGCCAAGGCTGCGCGCCAAACCCACGCCGACACAGCTGCGTTTCTCGGGATCACGCAACCGCACACTCCGTTCATCATTGGTGTCGCGGGCAGCGTCGCGGTCGGTAAATCGACGGTCTCCAGATTGTTGCGCGAACTTTTGTCGCGCGATCCCGAGACCCCGAACATCGCACTGGTGACAACGGATGGTTTCCTGTACCCCAATGCCGAGTTGACGAGACGCGGAATCGCGAATCGCAAGGGTTTTCCGGAATCGTATGACCGTCGTGCCCTTCTCCGGTTCGTGACCGAAATCAAATCTGGCGCGGAAAAGGTATTCGCGCCGGTCTATTCGCACTTGTCTTACGACATCGTCCCCGGCGAGACAATCGAAGTTTCGAAACCCGACATTCTTATTGTCGAGGGCCTCAACGTGCTACAGCCTCCCCTCGCGGGGCAAGCAGTGGCGTTATCCGACCTTTTCGATTTTTCTATCTATGTGGACGCGCGTGCCACCGATATCGAATCCTGGTATGTCCACCGGTTTCTTGCCCTTCAAACCGGCGCATTTGCCGACGAGCGATCATTTTTTCACAAGTACGCGGCGCTTTCCCGTGACGAGGCTGTCTCCGAGGCCACAGAGATCTGGAAAACAATAAATGAACCAAACCTCATCGAGAACATCGCGCCAACACGGTCACGCGCAAAATTAGTCCTCAAAAAAGACCGCGATCACACCGTATCAACGGTGCTTCTGAGAAAAATCTAGCGAGAGAGTCGCGCACGGACGAGATCGGCCAATCGGTTGGCAACGCTCTCGGCGTGGACTTGCGTGGCCGCTTCGACCATGACCCTCACCAGTGGCTCAGTGCCAGACGAGCGGAGCAGGATCCGTCCCGTATCGCCAAGTTCGGTCTCGAGTTCCTTCTGCAACGCGACAAGTTGCTCATCGGACTCGAGATTTGTGTAGTCGACGTCTCTGACGTTGACGAGAATCTGTGGCAACGCGGTCATCACGGCGGCGAGTTCCGCAGCCGTCTTACCCGAGCGCACCATTTCGGCCGCGAGGTGAAGCCCGGTAAGCAATCCGTCGCCAGTCGTCGAGTGATCCGCAAAGATGATGTGCCCCGATTGTTCGCCACCGAAGTTGTAGGCGCCCGATTCCATGTCCTCGAGGACATAACGGTCGCCGACCGCCGAACGACGCAGTGTGATTCCCTCGTTATTGAGCGCGATTTCGAGACCGAGATTACTCATGACCGTTGCGACCACGGTTGAACTCGCGAGCAGTCCTCGCCGGTTCATCGACACAGCAAGAATTGCCATGAGGTGGTCGCCGTCGATGACGTTTCCGGAGGCGTCAACGGCGAGGCAACGATCCGCATCACCGTCGTGGGCGATACCCACGTCGGCTCCGACGTCAACGACCGTTTTTCTCAACAGTGCAAGATCGGTGGATCCACATCCCTCGTTGATGTTGAGTCCGTCCGGGTCGCTTCCAATGACCGTGACCTGCGCCCCGGCGTCTTTGAAGGCTCGAGGGGAGATCCCCGCAGCGGCACCGTTCGCGCAGTCAATAACAATGTGCAATCCGGCCAACGAGACGTCCATCGTTGCGAGGAGGTGCAGTACATACCGGTCTTCCGCGTCGGCAAATCGGCGGATACGCCCGACTCCCGCGCCAGTCGGTTGCAGACGTGGTCCCTCCAACGCCTTTTCAATCCGTTCCTCGACCAGGTCGGGCAGTTTGGTGCCTCCGAACGAGAAGAACTTGATCCCGTTATCTGCCGCATGGTTGTGCGACGCCGAGATCATGACGCCGAAATCAGCCTGAATGTCGTTGACGAGAAACGCGGTTGCCGGCGTGGGTAAAACTCCAGCCTCGAGAACGTCAATTCCGGAACTCGCCAGTCCTGCCGAAACTGCAGCGGTAAGGAACTCGCCAGAGATTCGCGGGTCGCGGGCGACAATCGCGCGTGGCTTACGACCTTCTCGACGCACTTCGTCGGCGTGCCGACCTCGTGTCAGAACCTGCGACGCTGCCTGCGCGAGGCGTAGGGCCAGGTCGGCGGTAAGTTCGGAGTTGGCAAGCCCGCGAACACCATCGGTCCCAAAGAGACGCGACATCGGAGAATGACCGATTAACGCTTCGAGTACTGAGGAGCCTTGCGGGCCTTTTTGAGACCGGCCTTCTTGCGCTCTTTGATGCGGGCATCACGAGTGAGGAAGCCTGCCTTCTTGAGCGTCGGGCGGTTGTTCTCGGTGTCAATTTCAAGAAGGGCGCGAGCAATGCCGAGTCGCAGTGCGCCAGCCTGACCTGAAGGGCCACCGCCGGAGATGCGCGCGATGACATCATAAACAGACCCGAGCTCGAGAACCGCGAACGGCGAGGTGATGAGCTGCTGATGAAGCTTGTTGGGGAAATATTCCTCGATAGCGCGACCATTCACGGTGACGGAACCGGTTCCAGGAACGAGACGCACGCGAGCGATCGCTTCCTTGCGTCGACCGACGGCTGCGCCGGCGACAGAGAGAGTGAGCTTCGGTGCCGTGGCTCCCGATGCGGTGGTTTCACTAATTTTTGCCACTGTTCTAATCCTTCGCTTGGCGCTTACTGCGCGACCTGGTCAAATGTATATGGTTTCGGCTGCTGCGCAGTGTGAGGGTGCTCGGCGCCCGCGTACACCTTGAGCTTGCGGAACTGGTCGGCTCCGAGCGAGTTCTTGGGGAGCATTCCGCGAATCGCCTTCTCGACGGCACGAGTGGGGTGCTTCTCCAGGAGTTCGGCGTACTTGACGGCCGTCAATCCACCCGGGTAACCCGAGTGGCGGTAGGCGAGCTTCTGAGTGAGCTTGGATCCGGTCAGCGCGACTTTCTCAGCATTAATAATGATGACGTGGTCGCCCATGTCCATGTGCTGGGCGAAGGTCGGCTTGTGCTTGCCGCGAAGAAGAACCGCGGCGTGGCTTGCGAGACGGCCGAGGACAACGTCTTCGGCGTCAATGATGATCCATTCCCGCTGGATATCAGCCGGTTTTGGTGAGAATGTACGCGTCACAGTCGTAGCGCTTTCGGTTAAAGTGTTCGTGAATCCCGCTCCGGTGAGGCTTTCTAAGGAAAGAACTCGGTGGAGGGCTCAACCAAGTACCCGGGTCGGGCACCAAGGAACAACCCTACAAGGGATCGAGTGTCTGGTCAAACCGGTTCACGACGAGTACGCGACAGTTCCGCTTGAACACCCACCTCGTCGTCTGCCGGATAGCCCACCTCGACGAGAGTGAGTCCGTGAGGTGGAATGACAATGAATGCCGATGTGCGAGTGCGTTCCTCCCGAAGCCTTACCGCATCACTCGGGTCGAGCTTGCCCCGTCCCACCGCGATACACATCCCGACAAGGTTTCGCACCATGTTGTGGCAAAACGCGTCAGCCTGCACCTCGGCGACGAGCATCCCGTCCTTTTCACGCCACCAACGAAATTTTTGCAATTCTCGGACACGCGTAGCGCCCTGCCGAGGCTTGCAATACGTTGTCCAATCATGAAGGCCGAGAAGCGAGCTCGCCGCTGCGTTCATGAGGTCGATGTCTAGGTGGTCGTCAACCCACAGTGTGAATCGGCGCGATCGGGGGTCGCGAACGGTGACGGCGTCAGAGACCCGGTATTCATAGCGACGGAAGATTGACGAGTAGCGTGCATCGAATCCGGGTGGGGCAACCGTCAAGCGGTGGATGTGAATCGACCTGCCCGCCAGTATCGAATTAAGTTGGCGCATGAGTCGTTCGGGTTTCACCGCATTGTCAACGTCCACATGAGCGGTTTGAGCCGTTGCATGCACGCCCGCATCCGTCCTTCCAGCAACCGTCGATTGAATCGACTCAGCGCGCAAGATTGTGGCGAGCGCGCTGTCGAGCGATCCCTGCACCGTGTTGAGGTGAGGCTGCTTCGCCCAACCAGAAAAGTCGGTACCGTCATAGGAGAAATCGATGCGGAGTCGCACTAATTGCCTCCGAAAACAACGCGAGACCCGAGGAAAATCCCCGGGTCTCGCGTCATGGAATTACTTGTCGTCACCCTCGGGTGCAGCATCGTCCGCTGATTCCGCTACGGGCTCGGCTTCGGGAGCCGCGTCGGTGGCGGGCGCCTCCGCGGTTTCGACGGATTCTACAGCCGCGACCACCTCGGCGGTGTCTGCTGTTTCGACAACCACAGCCTCGACAACTTCGTCAACAGGTGCATCGACTACGACTTCCTCAACGACCGGTTTAGCAACCGGAGCGGCGGCAGCAGCAGCGGCTGCGGTCTTCTTAGCCGATTTGGGTTTCGGATTCACGGGTTCAAGCACAAGCTCGATCTGCGCCATCGACGCGTTGTCGCCTTTGCGAAAACGAGTCTTCGTGATGCGGGTGTATCCACCCTCGCGAAGTTCGACCTGCGGCGCGATCACGGTGAAAAGTTCGTGTGTTGCGTCTTTGTTGCGAAGAATCCCCAACACGCGACGGCGAGCGTGGAGGTCTCCGCGCTTTCCAAACGTGACAAGGCGCTCGGCAAGCGGACGCAGCCGCTTGGCCTTCGTCTCGGTCGTCTCGATTGACTTGTGGGTGAACAGTGCAACCGCAAGATTCGCAAGAAGTAGACGTTCGTGGGCCGGGCCGCCTCCGAGGCGCGTTCCCTTTGTGGGCTTAGGCATGTATTGGTTCTCCTGTCAGATGCGAGCGCGATGACACCCGCAGGGTAATTACTCTTCGTTGGCCTCGTAGAAGTAGGCCGAATCCGCTCCCGGAACACCGTCCTTGAGCTTGAGGCCGCGCTCGACAAGCTTCTCCAGAACTTCGTCAACCGATTTCTGGCCGAAATTACGGATGTTCATGAGCTGGTGTTCGGTGAGGTTGACCAACTGTGCGAGAGTGTTGATTCCCTCGCGCTTGAGGCAATTGAACGAGCGGACCGTGAGGTCAAGTTCTTCAATGCGAATATCGAGACCTTCTCCCGTGACAACTTCTTCGAAGCGAGGGCCGATTTCGATACCTTCAGCTTCGACGTTCAATTCACGCGCAAGCCCGAACAATTCGACAAGGGTACCGCCGGCAGACGCGACGGCGTCACGAGGAACGATTGACGCTTTGGTCTCGACATCGACAACCAGCTTGTCGAAGTCGGTGCGCTCACCGGCACGGGTTGCCTCGACACGATAGGTCACCTTGAGAACGGGGGAGTAAATCGAGTCAATCGCAATGGTGCCGATAGGGGCGCCAGCAATCTTGTTTTGCTCTACCGAGACGTAACCACGACCACGTTCGATCGTGAGTTCGATTTCGAGGTTTCCTTCTTTCGAGAGGGTCGCCACGTGCAGCTCTGGGTTGTGGATCTCGACCCCGGCAGGAGCGGTAATGTCCGCAGCCGTAGCAACACCTGCGCCTTTTTTACGGAGGTACGCGACAACGGGCTCATCGTGCTCGCTCGAAACCGTGATGTTCTTCAGGTTCAAGATGATTTCTGTGACGTCTTCGTGGACTCCGGCGAGCGATGTGAACTCGTGCGGGGCTCCTGTCACGCGAAAACGGGTGACTGCTGCGCCGGGAATCGACGACAGAAGGGTACGGCGAAGGGAGTTTCCCAGGGTGTAGCCAAAACCGGGTTCAAGTGGTCCGATGACGAACTGTGAACGCGTGTCGGATTCGGTAATTTCGGTGAGCGTGGGGCGCTGTGCAATAAGCACGTGGTTTCCTTTCGGTCAGTGTCCGCTATATGACACTTCTCTGAATACGAATGTTGAGTTGTTGAGTCGCGATGGCCGAGTTGCCACAGCCGCCACGGTAAATCTTTGGTGCGTTAGACGCGGCGGCGCTTGGGCGGACGACAGCCGTTGTGTGCCTGAGGCGTCACATCGGTGATCGAGCCGACCTCGAGTCCGGCGGCCTGAAGCGAACGAATCGCTGTCTCGCGACCGGAACCCGGCCCCTTGACGAACACGTCAACCTTTTTCATTCCGTGTTCCTGCGCCTGACGAGCGGCCGACTCGGCCGCGAGCTGCGCGGCAAACGGAGTCGACTTACGCGAGCCCTTGAATCCGACGCCGCCCGACGAGGCCCACGAAATGACGTTACCGGTGGGGTCGGTGATGGAAACGATGGTGTTGTTGAAGGTCGACTTGATGTGAGCTTGGCCGACGGCAATGTTCTTCTTGTCCTTGCGGCGGGGCTTGCGGCCCGCGGTCGCTTTCGGTGATGCCATTTTCTGGTTCCCTTTCCTGGGGCCGCGACTAGCGGCCGGCCTTCTTCTTGCCGGCGACAGTGCGCTTCGGTCCCTTGCGGGTGCGTGCATTGGTCTTCGTTCGCTGGCCGTGAACGGGCAGGCCACGACGGTGACGGATTCCCTGGTACGAGCCCAGTTCCACCTTGAGACGAATGTCGGCCTGCACCTCACGGCGTAGGTCACCTTCGACCTTGAAGTTGGCGTCAATATAGTCACGCAGAGCAATCAATTGCTCGTCGGTGAGATCCTTGACGCGAATGTTCTTGTCGATTTTGGTCTCGACGAGAACCTGAATCGAACGGGTACGACCAACGCCGTAAATGTAGGTGAGTGCGATTTCCACGCGCTTGTCGCGGGGAATATCTACTCCAGCGAGACGTGCCATGAGGCTGCTCCTAGTGAATGAAGAGGTCTGTGCCAACATCCGTCCCGAGCCTCTTACTCGGGTGGTCCCCCACAAGTGGGTTGCGATGCGGCGAGGTATTGTATTGAGTTGTCGGGATGTTCGTTAGCCCTGGCGCTGCTTGTGGCGAGGGTTTTCGCAGATCACCATGACGTTTCCGTGGCGACGAATGACTTTACATTTGTCGCAAATTGGCTTGACGCTTGGGTTGACCTTCATTGTGTTCTCCTGTTTCGCTGGCGTCGTACCCGGTGAAATCCGGGCCGTTCCTTCTGTGCGGTTACTTGTAGCGATAAACGATTCGGCCTCGTGAAAGGTCATACGGGCTGAGTTCTACAATCACGCGGTCTTCGGGAAGGATGCGGATGTAGTGCTGGCGCATTTTGCCCGAGATATGTGCGAGGACCTTGTGACCGTTCGCCAGTTCGACCCGAAACATTGCATTGGGCAATGCTTCTACGACCGAGCCTTCAATCTCGATGACACCATCTTTGTTAGCCATGTTTCCGTTCGTTAGCTGCTCACAACCACACGTCGTGCGGTCGGCGCGAAGCGCCACGAAGGCACGACACACCAAAGTCCGACAATACGCCACAAATGACGGTTTTGCAAGTGCGGGTTATGCGCTGAAACCCCGAAGGCTAAGCGAATCAACGATTCGTCCGGTCACGTCGTCAATCGATCCGATTCCGTCGACGCTGACGAGAATTTCACGGTCCCCGTAGACCTGGATAAGTGGTGCCGTCTCACGGGCATACAACGCGAGGCGATTACGAATCACGTCTTCCGTATCGTCGGTGCGACCTTGTTCCGTTGCGCGCACACGAATTCGATCGATGACGATATCGGGGTCGACCGTGAGTTCAATGACGACGTCGAGCTGGTGCCCGTGTGCTGCGAGCACGTCGTCCAGGGCGCGAACCTGGTCGAGCGTTCGTGGATAACCATCCAGCAGAAACCCGCCTTCGCAATCATCGTGCGACAGCCGATCGGCGACCAGCGCGTTGGTCAGACTGTCGGGGACGTACTCGCCCCGATCCATATAGCCCTTGGCTTCAACCCCCAGCGGCGTCTCGTCGCGAACATTTGCCCGAAAAATGTCGCCTGTCGAAATCGCGGGGATACTGAAGGCTTTCGACAAGAGAATCGCCTGAGTCCCCTTACCGGCCCCGGGAGGGCCAACCAGGAGCATTCGAACCATTAACCGAGCAGTCCTTCATAGTGACGTTGTTGCAGCTGTGCGTCGATTTGCTTCACGGTCTCGAGACCCACACCAACGATGATGAGGATTGAGGTTCCACCAAAGGGGAAGTTTTGATTCGCCCCGATCGTCGCGAGTGCGATGAGCGGAATGAGTGCGACAATTCCGAGATAAAAGGCTCCCGGAAGCGTGATTCGTGACAAAACAAAGTCGAGATATTCGGCAGTTGGTCGCCCCGCGCGAATACCGGGAATGAATCCGCCGTATTGCTTCATATTGTCGGCGACTTCGATCGGGTTGAACGTGATCGCCACATAGAAGTAGGTAAATCCGACAATCAACAAGAAGAACATGACGGTATAGAGAGGCTGGTCGCCACTGGCTAGATTTGCGCTAATCCACAACACCCAATCAGGCGCAACGGTGCCGGCAGCCGGTTGGTTGAACTGGGCGATGAGCGCGGGAAGGTACAACAGCGATGAGGCGAAGATCACGGGGACGACTCCGGCCATGTTCACCTTGATGGGGATATAAGTGCTCGTTCCGCCGTAGGTTTTGGTTCCGACAACACGCTTCGCGTATTGGACGGGAATGCGTCGCTGTGACTGCTCGACGAAGACAACGGCCGCCATAATCACGATTCCGATCGCGATGACAAGAATAAAGATGCTGTTTCCTTCGGTTCGCTGGATAGCCCACAGCGATGTGGGGAATCCGGCGGCGATGGACGAGAAAATCAGGAGCGACATACCGTTGCCAATCCCGCGTTCGGTAAGCAATTCCCCAAACCACATAATCAGCCCGGTTCCCGCGGTCATCGTGATGACGATCAACAGAATCGAGTACCACGCATCGCTCGTAATGAGCTGGGTGCACTCAGGAATGCTCGACGATGACCCGAAAAGTTGACCGCTTCGCGCCACCGTGACAAGGGTTGTCGACTGCAGAATACCCAAACCAAGTGTGAGATAACGGGTGTACTGCGTCAACTTGGACTGCCCGGCCTGACCTTCTTTGTGAAGGGTTTCAAAATGAGGGATAACAACGCGAAGGAGCTGAGTGATGATCGACGCCGTGATGTAGGGCATGATTCCCAGCGCGAAAATTGACAGCTGGAGCAGCGCGCCTCCCGACAACATGTTGACGAGCTCGTAAATGCCATTCGTGCCGGCACTTCCCGCAAGACAGGTTTGAACGTTGGCGAAGTTAACAAATGGTGCGGGCACAAACGAACCAAGTCGGTACAGCACAATCATCACGAGAGTGAATCCGATCTTCGTCCGAAGGTCGGGGGTCCCCATGATTCGACGAATTGCGCTGAACACTAGTCCTCCTGTGACTGGCCTAACGGCCAACTCTCTAAATCTAGTAGAAAACGGGCCGAGGGGAACCCCGGCCCGCTTCTCAACTATTTGATCGAACCGCCCGCGGCAACAATCTTTTGTTCTGCGGACTTGGAAACCTTGTCCACCGTGACGGTGACGACAACCGAAATATCCCCGTTTCCAAGAACTTTAACTTTTTCGTTCTTGCGAACAGCGCCCTTGGCGACGAGGTCAGCAATGGTGACGTCTCCGCCCTTCGGGTAAAGCTCGGTGATGCGGTCGAGGTTGACGACCTGGTATTCGACGCGGAATGGGTTCGTGAATCCACGAAGTTTCGGCGTACGCATGACGAAGTTGAGGTTTCCGCCTTCAAGACCCCGTCGAACCTGGTAGCGGGCCTTCGAGCCCTTGGTGCCACGTCCTGCGGTCTTTCCCTTTGACCCTTCACCGCGACCAACACGAGTTCGAGCCTTCTTGGAACCTGCAGCGGGGCGGAGGTGGTGCAACTTCAGGAGTTGAACTTTCTCACCGGTTTCCGAAGCGGCGGGCTTTGCCTTGACAGGTGCTTTCGTAGCGGGAGCTTTCTCCGTCACGTCGGCCGCAGGCTTCGCGGGTGCCTTAGCAGCAGGTGCCTTAGCAGCAGGTGCCTTAGCAGCAGGTGCCTTAGCAGCAGGTGCCTTAGCAGCAGGTGCCTTAGCAGCAGGTGCCTTAGCAGCAGGTGCCTTAGCAGCAGGCTTCTTTTCTTCAGCCATTACTTCACTTCCTCAACAGTGACAAGGTGCGCAACAGTTCGAACGTATCCCCGGTTCACGGAGTCGTCCGGACGGATAACCGTCTGCCCAATGCGCTTCAGTCCGAGGCTGCGCAACGTGTCACGCTGATTTTGCTTCTCGCTGATTTTGGATTTGATTTGTGTGATCTTGAGCTGACCCATTAGGCACCTGCCTTCGCAGCAGCCACGGCGTCAGCCTCGGCGCGGATGAGACGCGCGGGTGCTACCTGCTCAAAATCGAGGCCGCGACGTGCCGCCACGGCACGAGGCTCCTCGAGTTGCTTGAGTGCGGCAACCGTTGCATGAACAATGTTGATCGTGTTTGACGACCCGAGTGACTTACTCAAGACGTCGTGAATGCCGGCGCACTCGAGAACGGCTCGAACAGGCCCGCCCGCGATAACTCCGGTTCCAGCGGAAGCCGGCCGGAGCAGAACGACGCCCGCTGCTGCTTCGCCCTGAACGGGGTGAGGAATCGTGAGTCCCGAACGGGGGACGCGGAAGAAGTTCTTCTTCGCGTCTTCGACACCCTTCGAAATTGCCAGAGGAACCTCGCGAGCCTTGCCGTACCCGACACCGACGAGTCCGTTGCCATCGCCGACGACGACGAGCGCGGTAAACGCGAAGCGACGACCACCCTTGACGACCTTCGAGACGCGATTAATGGCGACCACCTTCTCGAGGAAGGGGCTCTTTTCAACCTCGCGACCACCGCGGTCATTGCGACCACCGGAACGACCGCCACCTCGGTTGTTGTCCCCACGACTGTTCTCGCCACGGCGACCGCGCGGCGCGGTCTCCGCAGCGGTCGTTGCTTCTACTGCCTCGGGGGCAGCCGTTGTTTCTACTGCCTCGGGGGCAGCGGTTTCTTCCGACACAGTGTTGTCCTCAGTTTCTTCGCTCACAGGGTCAGCCCTGCCTCACGGGCGCCATCAGCAACTGCTGCGACGCGACCGGCGTAACGGTTCCCGCCACGGTCGAAGACGACGGTGGAAACGCCGGCCTTCTTCGCGCGGTCAGCAACAAGTAAACCAATCTTTTTGGCCTTGGCGGTCTTGTCCTCAGTGGAGGAACGGAAATCCGGCTCCATCGTTGACGCAGACGCGACAGTGATTCCCTTGGAATCGTCCACGATCTGAACAAAAAGGTGACGCGCCGAGCGGGTCACGACGAGGCGTGGTCGCGCTTCGGTTCCACTGACCTTCTTGCGAAGACGGAAGTGGCGGCGCGCACGCTGCTCGGTCTTTGAGGTAGTAGCCATGGTTACTTACCAGCCTTTCCGGCCTTACGACGGACGACTTCGCCCTCGTAACGAACTCCCTTGCCCTTGTACGGCTCGGGCTTGCGGAGTTTACGAATATTTGCTGCGACCTCACCGACGGCTTGCTTCGAAATTCCCGAAACAATGACCTTGTTGTTTCCTTCGACAGCGAGACTGATGCCGGCCGGAGGGTCAACGGTGATGGGGTGCGAAAAACCGAGAGCAAACTCGATTCCTTCCCCCTTGGCGGCAACGCGGTAACCGGTGCCAACGATCTCAAGTGCCTTCGAGTACCCGTTGGTGACGCCGACGATGTCGTTGGCAATAAGTGTGCGGGTGAGGCCGTGAAGAGAACGCGACGCGCGCTCGTCATCGGGACGGGTCACAACGACCTGGTTTTCCTCGATCGATACCGCGATGGGGCTTGCGATGTTGACGGTGAGTTCACCTTTGGGCCCCTTCACGGTGACAACGGATTCAGCAACCGAGACGGTTACACCCGAAGGAATCTCAATGGGGAGACGACCAATACGAGACATGGTTGGTTACCACACGTAGGCGAGGACTTCCCCACCCACGCCTTTCTGCTGAGCTTCGCGGTCCGTGAGAAGGCCCGACGATGTGGACAGAATAGCAACGCCAAGCCCCCCGAGAACCGTAGGAATCTCGGTCGACTTCGCGTAAACGCGGAGACCGGGCTTCGAGACGCGCTTGAGCCCAGACAAGGCCGCTTTTCGCTCGTTGCCGTACTTCAGCGTGATGGTCAGGCTCTTGCCAACGCGTGCCGCTTCAACCTTCCAGTCCGAAACGTAACCTTCGCGCTTGAGGATCGCAGCGATTCCCGCCTTGATCGTGCTCGAGGGCAACGTGACGGCGTCGTGGTGTGCACTCGACGCGTTACGCAGACGGGTCAGCAAGTCTGCGACCGGATCTGTCATTGTCATTGTTGTTTTTTCCTGTTCTCTGTCTGGTTTCGACTCCCGTTACGCGAGCGCCGACCTTGTCAGTGGGTGGCTTATTCGGCTGGTGCCGTTGAAATGAACGGGAAGCCGAGTTCACGCAGAAGCGCGCGGCCTTCGTTGTCGGTCTTGGCCGTTGTCACGACGGTGATGTCGAAACCGCGAACTCGATCAATCTTGTCTTGGTCGATCTCGTGGAACACGGACTGCTCTTGGAGGCCGAAGGTGTAGTTTCCGTTTCCGTCAAACTGCCGCGGCGAGAGCCCACGGAAGTCACGGATACGAGGAAGAGCGAGTGACACAAGTCGGTCGACAAATTCCCACGCCCGGTCGCCACGCAGGGTGACGTGCGCGCCAATGGGCATTCCCTCGCGCAACTTGAATTGAGCGATCGACTTGCGGGCTTTAGTCACGACGGGCTTCTGGCCCGTAATGAGGGTGAGGTCACGAATTGCCCCGTCGATGACCTTTGAGTCACGCGCTGCTTCACCGACACCGGTGTTGACAACGATTTTCACCAATTTAGGAATCTGATGAGGGTTCGTGTAACCGAACTCCTTGGTCAACGCACCAACAATGTCGGAACGGTACTTGGCCTTGAGGCGGGGCTGGATTTTGCCAGCCGCTGCGGCAGTATCGGTCATTAGATCTTTTCACCTGACTTTTTGGCGTATCGGGTACGCACGATCTTGGTCTTGTTGTCTTTCGACGTAACCGTCTCGACGCGGAATCCAACTCGAGTCGGTTTCTTGGTCTTAGGGTCTACGAGAGCGACGTTGGAGACATGAATCGGTGCTTCCATCGTTTCGATGCCGCCGGTCTTGGTTCCGCGATTGGTTTCACCGGTCTTGACGTGCTTGGTCACCATGTTGATGCCCTTCACGAGAACCTTGTTGGCTTCGACCTGGACCTCGAGAACCTCGCCGGTCTTGCCCTTGTATTCACGCTTTCCACTGATAACGATGACAGTGTCACCCTTCTTGATGTTCTGCATGGAACTAAATCACCTCCGGTGCCAACGACACGATTTTCATGAATTTCTTCTCGCGGAGTTCGCGGCCGACCGGCCCGAAGATACGGGTTCCACGCGGCTCGCCTTCCTTGCTCTTGATAAGCACGGCTGCGTTCTCGTCAAACTTGATGTAGGAACCGTCGGCACGCCGCGTTTCCTTCACGGTACGAACGATGACGGCCTTAACGACCTCACCCTTCTTGACGTTTCCGCCCGGGATGGCGTCCTTGACGGTTGCAACAATGATGTCGCCAATGCCCGCGTAACGGCGAGTTGAGCCACCAAGCACACGAATCGTGAGCAGCATCTTTGCACCGGTGTTGTCGGCGACCTTAAGTCGGGATTCCTGTTGAAGCATGTTGTTCTCCTAGTACGAGAGGCGAATTACTTCGCCTTCTCCACGATCTCGACAAGTCGCCAGTTCTTTGTGGCGGACAGCGGGCGGGTCTCGGCAATGATCACAAAGTCACCGATACCGGCGGTGTTGTTTTCATCGTGCGCCTTGACCTTGGACGAGCGGCTCATGACTTTGCCATAGAGCGGGTGCTTGATACGCGATTCGATCTTGACGGTGATGGTTTTATCCATCTTGTCGCTGACGACGAGGCCGCGACGAACCTTGCGATAGGGGCGGGCTTCTGCGGTAGCAGCCTTATTCTCGGTAGCCATTACTTGGTCTCCTCAGCAGTGTCGTCTTTGGCTTCCACAGCGGCTTTCGCCTTCGGTGCTGCTTTGGGGGCCTTCGCCACCGCGACCTCAACCTTGCGGAATCCCAGTTCGCGTTCGCGAATGATGGTGTAAATGCGGGCAATGTCGCGCTTGACGGCACGCACACGCCCGTGGCTCTCGAGCTGGCCGGTCGCCGACTGAAAGCGAAGGTTAAACAACTCTTCTTTCGCCTTTTTGAGTTCAGCAACGAGGTGCTCGTCCTCGAACGTGTCGAGGTCAGCGGGCCTCAGAGTCTTGGTTCCGACAGACATTATGCATCTCCCTCTTCACGCTTGATGATGCGCGCCTTGAGCGGCAACTTGTGGATGGCGCGGGTCATTGCTTCCCGAGCGAGTTCCTCGGAAACACCGGCGACCTCAAAAAGGACGCGACCCGGCTTGACGTTGGCAATCCACCACTCGGGGGAACCTTTACCAGAACCCATTCGGGTTTCCGCAGGCTTCTTCGTGAGCGGGCGATCGGGGTAAATGTTGATCCAGACCTTCCCACCACGCTTGATGTGTCGCGTCATGGCGATACGAGCAGATTCGATCTGGCGGTTAGTCACATACGCGGGCGTAATCGCCTGAATACCGAACTCGCCGAACGTGACTTTCGTGCCACCAGTTGCCGCACCCGAGCGTGTGGGGTGGTGCTGCTTGCGGTGCTTGACTTTACGGGGAATAAGCATGGGTTAAGCCTCTGTTCCTGCAGTTGCGGCCGGAGCCTCGTTGCCACGCGGTGCCGCGCCACGACGAGGGCCACCACGGTTTCCATCGCGTCCGCCACGAGCTACTTTTTGGGCAGCCTGTTCACGCGCGAGGTCCTTGTCGGTGATGTCTCCCTTATAGATCCAAACTTTCACTCCGATACGGCCGAACGTCGTGCGCGCCTCATAGAAGCCGTAGTCGATGTTGGCACGGAGTGTGTGGAGCGGAACACGTCCCTCTCGGTAGAACTCAGAGCGCGACATTTCCGCACCACCGAGTCGACCGGACACCTGGATTCGCACGCCTTTTGCGCCTGCGCGCTGGGCTCCCTGGAGTCCCTTTCGCATCGCTCGGCGGAACGCAACACGCGCGCCGAGCTGCTCGGCGATTCCCTGAGCGACGAGTTGTGCGTCGGCCTCTGGGTTGAGTGCTTCCACAATGTTGATGATGACGACCTTGCCGGTCATCGCGAACGCCTCTTCACGAAGACGGTCAAGACCCGTTCCCTGGCGACCGATGGCGACACCAGGTCGAGCGACATGAACGTCCACCGTGACGCGGTCACGCGTGCGACGCACGACCATGTGCGAAACACCAGCACGGTCCAGTTTTTCCTGGAGGAAACGTCGAAGACTTACGTCTTCGGCGACATAGTCGGAATAGCGCTCGCCGGGCTTGCTCGAGTCCGAGAACCACTGTGAACGGTGATCCGTCGTGATTCCGAGGCGGAATCCGTAGGGGTGTACTTTCTGACCCATTACTACTTACCTGCCTTCGCGGTCGGGGCCTTCGCGGCGGCCTTGGGAGCCGCCTTCTTTGCCGGCGCAACCGAAACCTTGGCTTCGGGGGTGCTGAGCACAACAGTGATGTGGCTCGTGCGCTTGAGGATCTGGAACGCGCGACCTTGCGCACGTGCTTGGAAGCGCTTCATCGTCGGTCCTTCGTCAACGAAAATCCTTTCAATGACGAGTTCGGATTCGTTGATGGCTTCGTTCGTCTTGTCTGCGGTAACACGGGCATTAGCAACGGCCGAGGCGACGAGCTTGAATACCGGCTCCGATGCACCCTGTGGGGCAAACTTGAGGATTGCGAGAGCTTCTTCAACCTGTTTTCCGCGGACCATGTCAATTACTCGACGGGCCTTCTGCGGAGTGACGCGGATGTTCTTCAGCTTTGCGATGGATTCAACCATGATCGATACCTCCTCGCCGCTTAGCGGCGACGACCCTTCTTGTCATCCTTCACGTGCGACCGGAAGGTACGGGTGGGGGCAAATTCGCCGAGCTTGTGGCCGACCATCGTCTCGGTGACGAACACCGGGACGTGCTTGCGACCGTCGTGCACAGCAATCGTGTGACCGAGCATGGCGGGGACAATCATCGATCGACGCGACCAGGTGCGAATAACGTTCTTGGTGCCAGCGTCGTTTTGAGCAACCACCTTGCGGAAAAGGTGGTCGTCGACGAAAGGACCCTTCTTGAGACTACGAGGCATTCCGGGCTCCTACTAACGCTTCTTACCGACAGTGCGGCGACGGACAATGAGCTTGTTGCTTTCCTTCTTCGGACGACGTGTGCGCCCTTCA
>JAHEFZ010000016.1:27602-30647 GCA_024639935.1 Microbacteriaceae bacterium | reverse complement strand
GACAGTCGCGACGATCCTCGTGATTCGAGTTGTCGATGGTGATCAAATCGCGGGACTCCGCAAGGTCCCCGCCCTGTCGTGGCTCGTGACCGCGGGTACCGCGATCACGCTTGTCGTGGGCATCCTCACGACCGGTTCGGGTCCCCACGCCGGCGATGCCCTCGCACCTCGGAACGGTCTTGACTCTGCACTGTTGCAACACCTGCATTCGTGGCCCGCCTATGCGACGCTTACCATTGCGGTTTTGGCGTGTTTAAGTGCCGTCGGGTCCAGTCGCCGTTGGTTTGCGTTGCTCATTGTCGCCTTCGCCGCACAGGCAACTCTCGGAATCGTCCAGTCACGGACGGGGCTCCCGGTTCCCCTCGTCGCGATTCATGTCGCTCTCGCGATGATCACCAGCTCGTTGGCGACGGCCGCGATTTACCGAAGCACCACGAGAGGATCAATCGCGACGGCAACGAATAGTGCCGTCAAGTAGGTGTTGCTCGCATGAAAGACGCGCATCGCGTTCGTTTCGCCTCCCGCGACAGACCGGCTATAGAGAAGGTGCGTTTCGGCGATGAACCAGGCTCCCGCGAGTAACGAGACAACCGTGTAGACGATTCCCATCGGTGCAACAGGAATCAGCACGAGTGAAGCGACCACTGTCGCCCATCCATACAAAATGACTTGAAGGCCCACCGCAACTTTGGGGCGGAGAACACTGAGCATGGGAACCGACGCGGCCGCATAGTCATCGGCGTAACGGAGGCTCAGGGGCCAATAGTGCGCCGGGGTCCACAGGAAAACGACGACGAACAAAATCCACGGAGTAAGAGAGATTTCACCGGTCACGGCAGCCCACCCGATCAACACGGGGAAACACCCCGCTATCCCGCCCCAGACGATGTTTTGTTCCGTTCTGCGCTTCAGCAGCAACGTATAGACCAAGACATAGAACAGAATTGCAGCCAACGCCAGGGAGGCGGCGAGGACGTTTGCGACAAGCGTCAGTACGACTAGTGATGCGAGCCCGATTGTGACGGCAAATACGAGGGCCGATTGCGGGCTGACCTCGCCCGTGACAAGGGGGCGGCCTTTGGTTCGAGCCATGAGCGTGTCGATGTCGCGGTCGATATACATGTTGAAGGCGTTCGCCGAGCCAGCACTCAGTGCTCCGCCCGCAAGAGTGCCGAGTATCAGCCACATATCGGGGACGCCTCGCGACGCGAGCACCATGACGGGAGCAGTTGTGACGAGAAGCAGTTCTATTACTCGGGGTTTCATCAGCGCGAGGTACACGCCACAACGTCGAGCAATGAGAGCAAATATGGACACTTCCCTCGCGGAACGCTTGAGGGTCGACGATGCCACGAGACCATCCTATTCTCTGCCCGCCAGTACCGTTTCCCGCTAGACTGACGCCACCAGCACCGCAAGCCCGATTGTGTGCCATTGACGTCACCGAGGGTTGCGGCGAGGAGGCGAACCCTCGCTTGAGATTGGATAGTTGATGACAACACTGAACTGGACAGAACTCGACGCGAAAGCGGTCGACACGGCTCGACTTCTCGCCGTCGACGCCGTAGAAAAGGTCGGAAACGGTCACCCCGGAACCGCGATGTCGATGGCCCCGGTTGCCTATTTGCTATACCAAAAGTTGATGAGGCACGATCCCGACGATACCCAGTGGCTGGGTCGCGACCGTTTTGTCTTGTCGATCGGCCACTCTTCTTTGGCTCAGTACACGCAACTGTTCCTCGGTGGTTTCGGGCTCGAAATCGACGATCTCAAATCCTTCAGAACCTGGGGTTCGCGAACTCCTGGTCATCCCGAGTTCGGTCACACGCCGGGGGTCGAGATCACGACCGGACCGCTCGGTCAGGGGCTGGCTTCGGCAGTCGGAATGGCTTACGCTCAACGCTTTGAACGAGGGTTGTTTGACCCGAATGCGGCGCCAGGGACTTCTCCGTTTGATCACTACACCTACGTCCTCTGCGGCGACGGAGATATGCAAGAGGGGGTCACCGCCGAGGCATCATCGCTCGCCGGTCACCAGCAACTCGGAAATCTCGTTGTCATCTACGACTCGAATCAGATTTCTATTGAAGACGACACCAATATTGCCTTCACCGAAGACATTGCCGCACGATACCGCGCGTATGGATGGGATGTCCGCGAAGTGTCATGGCGCACCCCATCCGGATACATCGAAGATGTTCCGGCCTTGCACGCGGCAATCGAATTAGGCAAGGCCGAGACATCGAAGCCCACCCTCGTGATTCTCAAGACCATTATCGGATGGCCGGCTCCGACGAAACAGAACACGGGCAAAATTCACGGATCCGCACTGGGAACAGACGAGGCTAAGGGCACGAAGTCAGCGCTCGGCTGGGATCCCGAACTGTCGTTTGTCGTTCCTGATGACGTTTTGTCCCACACGCGTGCCTTAAAGGATCGCGCCGCTGTCGTCCGTGCCGAATGGCAGAAATCTTTTGACTCGTGGGCCTTGACACACGTTGACGAGAAAGCGCTGTTGGAACGATTACTCGCAAGCGGGGTACCCAGCGATCTCGATGCCGCAATCCCCGTATTCGACGCCGGGACGTCGTTGGCTACGCGCGCGGCGAGCGGAAAGGTCCTCAACGCGCTCGCGCCCCTCATGCCGGAACTTTGGGGCGGATCAGCCGACCTCGCCGAGTCCAACCTCACCACGATTGACGGGGCGAAGTCGTTTGTGCCCTCCGAGCATTCGACGGGTCACTGGAGCGGTGACCCCTATGGCCGAGTACTTCACTTCGGAATTCGTGAACACGCCATGGGGGCAATCCTCAATGGAATCGCTCTGCATGGACCAACCCGTTCCTATGGCGGCACATTCCTCATTTTCAGTGATTACATGCGTCCGGCCGTTCGTTTGGCCGCGCTGATGAAGACACCATCAATCTTCGTGTGGACTCACGACTCTGTCGCGCTCGGTGAAGATGGCCCGACCCATCAGCCGATTGAGCAATTGGCAACTCTGCGTGCAATTCCGGGTCTCGATATGGTTCGGCCGGCCGATGC
>JAHEFZ010000016.1:0-27592 GCA_024639935.1 Microbacteriaceae bacterium | reverse complement strand
CAATGAAACAGCGTGGGCGTGGAAAGCCATTCTCGAACGTCGACACGGCCCAGCGGGTATCGCACTGTCACGACAAAATCTGCCCGTATTCGCGCGCGGCTCGGCCGCGAGCGCGACCGAATTCGCGCCCGCACAGCAGGTGTCACACGGTGCGTACACACTGATTGACTCGCCGACAGGTTCCGTCGATGTGATTCTCATCGCAACCGGCTCGGAAGTGAGCGTCGCGGTGGACGCCCGCGAAGTGCTCGCCGCGAAAGGAATCGGCGCACGGGTCGTATCGGCCCCGTGCCTCGAATGGTTTGACGAACAGCCCGAGTCGTATCGCGAGTCAGTACTGCCGCGTGCCGTGACTGCGCGTGTTTCTGTCGAAGCGGGCATTGCTCTGGGTTGGTCGAAGTACGTTGGCGCCGGAGGGGCCTCGATTTCGATCGAGCATTTCGGTGCCTCCGCTGATTTTCAGACCCTGTTCCGAGAATTCGGAATAACGCCAGACGCCGTTGCCACTGCGGCCGAACACCTCCTCTCGCCCAACGAAAGGCACACACCGTGACCACACCAACCCAGGAACTCTCCGACATCGGTGTATCGATTTGGCTCGACGATCTGTCTCGAGATCGTATCGAATCGGGTTCACTCGAATCCCTCATTGTGACTCGAAATGTTGTCGGAGTCACCACTAACCCGACGATTTTTGCCTCTGCGCTCGCAACGGGCCAAACCTACGGCGCGCAAATCGCCGAGCTCGCCGCAGCCGGGGTATCTGTCACCGAAGCCGTGTTTGCCGCAACAAGCGACGACGTTGCCGCCGCGTGTGACATCTTCCGACCCGTCTTTGACCGAACCAAGGGCAAAGACGGTCGCGTGTCGATCGAGGTAGAGCCGACTCTTGCGTTCGATGCTCACGCGACCATCGCACAGGCGAAAGAATTGTTTGCCCGCGTCGGACGTGACAACGTGATGATCAAGATCCCGGCGACGATCGAGGGTCTCGCCGCGATTACCGCGGTTATCGCCGAGGGCATCAGCGTCAATGTGACCCTTATTTTCTCGCTCGAACGATACGGTGCGGTCGTCGACGCATACCTTTCCGGTCTAGAGGCAGCGAGAGCCAATGGACACGACCTGTCGACAATTCATTCGGTTGCCTCATTTTTCGTTTCCCGTGTCGACACTGAAATCGACAAGCGGCTCATCGCCATCGGTTCAGACGACGCGGTCTCCCTGACGAGTAAGGCGGGTGTGGCGAACGCGCGACTCGCCTACGAGTTGTTCGAACAGAAGTTTGCGAGTGAGCGTGCCACTTCCCTCTTGAGTCAGGGCGGTAATCGTCAGCGACCGCTGTGGGCGTCAACCGGCGTCAAAGATCCTGCGCTTCCCGACACTCTGTACGTGACGGAATTGGCCGTCAGTGAAACTGTCAACACGATGCCAGAGAAGACGCTCGAGGCCACATTTGACCATGCCCCAGTTCATGGAGACGCAGTGCGGGGCAGTTACGAGGCTGCACGCGCGACGCTCGCGGCAATCGAAGCACTCGGAATCTCGATACTCGACGTCACAACGTTGCTCGAGCGCGAGGGTGTCGACAAATTCATCGTCTCCTGGAACGAACTTCTTGACATCGTCACGGCGGCCATGAAGTCTGCTCGATGATTCGTGTCTCCGTCTCCGGAGTAGCTGCCGACGCTGTTAAGCGTCACGTTCCCACTCTCATTGCCGAGCACTTCGCTACTCGACTCGCTGCCGAGGATTCCACACTGTGGGGGCGTGACGCCGAGTCCGAGGCTTCGATTCGCCTCGGGTGGGTTCACGCCAGTAAACACTCGCGCACCCTCGTGCCAGAGATTCTCGCCCTCCGTGATGAATTTCGCGCTCGAGGTCTGAATCGTTTCGTGCTCTGCGGGATGGGGGGATCATCGCTTGCTCCGGAGGTCATCACTCGAACCGCCTGTGTCCCCCTCATCGTTCTCGACACGACGCATCCGACACAACTATCGCGGGTCATCGCACGCGACATCGAAAAAACCGTCGTGGTGATCTCGTCCAAGTCCGGGTCTACCGTTGAAACGGATTCGCACAAACGGGCGTTTGAGGCCGCGTTCGCCCAAGCGGGCATTGACCCGTTGACTCGAATCGTTGTCGTCACGGACCCCGGTTCCCCCCTGGACATTGGCGCTCGCGACACCGGATATCGCGTGATTAATGCAGATCCACATGTTGGTGGACGTTACTCAGCCCTCACCGCCTTCGGTCTGGTTCCCTCGGGGTTTGCGGGAGTGGACATCGATGTACTTCTGGACGACGCGGAGACCGCACTGGGCGAGCTTCTCTCGGACAGCGACATGAACCCCGCTCTGATGCTCGGAGCGGCAATCGCAGGGACAGTGCCGCGTCGAGACAAGATTGGAATCGTGTCAACGCGATCCTCGATTGTGGGTTTCGGAGAGTGGATCGAACAACTTGTCGCCGAGTCGACGGGGAAGAATGGGACCGGAGTCCTCCCTGTTGTTCTCGAGCCAGGTGCGCCGGAACTTTCCGCGCCGGATCTACTGCAGGTAAACATTGTGGACACTCTCGACGAAATTCTTGACGATTCGGTGTCTGTTTCGGGGAGCCTCGGGTCGCAGCTGATGGTGTGGGAGGTCGCGACCGCGGTGGCCGGTCGACTGCTCGGCATAAATCCGTTCGACCAGCCAGATGTCGAATCGGCCAAGATTGCCGCGCGCACCTTCCTCAACGGTTCCCCCGTGGCGGACGCCTCGTTCGCCACTGACGGTGAGGTGACGTTAGGGGCGATCGGGTATCGTCCGACCGCAACCACCGTTTCGGAGGCAGTGAAGGAATTGCTGTCGCAGGTTGCTGGAGACGGTTACGTGTCTATCCACGGCTACGCCGACCGCGAGTCGGGTTCAGGACTCGAAACGCTTCGCGACACATTCGCAGCGGCGACGGGGGGTCGCCCCACTACTTTCGGGTGGGGACCGCGATTCCTCCACTCCACTGGTCAGTACCACAAGGGCGGACCGGCACAGGGAGTATTCATTCAAATCGTCGAACGCGCTATCAACGACCGAGATGTGCCGGGTCAACCATTCACGTTCGGCACGCTTCTCGAAGCGCAAGCTCGGGGGGATGCGACTGTGCTCGCTCATCACAACCGTCCCGTGTTAACGCTGACAGTTGATGGTTTCGAAAATCTCACGGCACTCGTTTCGGTGCTTCGCCACGTTGGGCCGAATTCGTGGCCGTGAAAAACCCCCTTCGTGACCCGAACGACCGTCGTTTAGGTAAAATCGCCGGCCCTTCGGGACTCGTCATTTTCGGCGTAACCGGTGATCTTTCCCGCAAAAAATTGATGCCCGCCGTGTATGACCTTGCGAACAGGGGGCTTTTACCCCCCGGTTTTGCGTTAGTTGGATTTGCGCGACGAGAATGGAAGGATCAGGACTTTCTGGCGGTTGTGCGCGAATCCGTGACGAAGTACGCGCGAACACCGTTTCGAGAGGACGTATGGCGCCAACTCGCCGAAGGAATTCGCTTCGTCGAGGGTGACTTCGATGACGATGCGGCTTTCGATCGACTAGCAGCCACGATTACGGCGTTAGACCAGCAACGCGGCACCATGGGAAATCACGCGTTCTATTTGTCGATTCCGCCCCGATCGTTTCCACTCGTCACCGAACAACTCCGGCGTTCAGGACTTGCTATGCCTCGAGACAACGAATGGCGCCGAGTGGTGATCGAAAAGCCGTTCGGGTCGGACTTGTCCAGCGCCCGCGAGCTCAACGCGGTAGTTGAATCGGTGTTTCCCGCCGATTCCGTGTTTCGAATCGACCATTATCTCGGGAAAGAAACGGTACAGAATATTTTGGCCCTGCGATTCGCCAACATGTTCTACGAACCGATTTGGAACGCGAGTTTTGTTGACCACGTCCAGATCACGATGGCCGAAGACATCGGTGTCGGCGGTCGCGCTGGCTATTACGACGGAATCGGAGCAGCACGCGACGTCATACAGAACCACCTCTTGCAACTTCTCGCACTCACCGCGATGGAAAAACCACAATCGTTCGATGCTGCCGACCTCCGCGCCGAAAAAGAAAAGGTCTTGTCGGCAGTAACGATACCGACGGACTTGTCCCGCGCCACCGCGCGAGGCCAGTATGCCGGCGGCTGGCAGGGTGGCGTGAGCGTAACGGGCTTCCTCGACGAGGACGGAATGAATCCTGCGTCCGTGACCGAGACGTTCGCGGCGATGCGACTGGAAATTGCCACACCGCGCTGGGAGGGCGTTCCGTTTTACTTGCGGGCTGGCAAAAGACTCGGCCGCCGTGTCACCGAGATCGCGGTGGTGTTCAAGCGCCCTCCTCAGGAACTTTTTGAACAGAGTCAGATTTCGAGTCTTTCCGAAAACGCGCTGGTAATTCGCGTGCAGCCGGATGAAGGAGTCACCCTGAAGTTCGGATCAAAAGTTCCCGGAGCCGGAATGCAGGTGCGTGATGTCACGATGGATTTTGGCTATGGACACGCCTTCACGGAGGAAAGCCCCGAAGCCTACGAGCGCCTCATCCTTGACGTCCTGCTCGGCGACCCCCCGCTATTCCCGCGGCACGAAGAGGTCGAATTGTCGTGGAAAGTGTTGGATCCGATTGAGGAGTTCTGGGCTGGTCAGGGTCAACCCGAACAGTACGCACCCGGTTCCTGGGGTCCGGAGTCTGCACACGAGATGATGCGTCGAGACGGTCGTGAATGGAGACGACCGTGAATATTCCCCTCCCCAACACCACGGTGGCTGGTATCCTCCGCGCACTTCACACGGCACGAGGTGGGGGCGGCGCGGTGGCTTTGGGTCGAGTGTTGACGCTGGTGATTACGACAACCGACGACAAGGTCGAAAAAGTTGTCGCCGCGGCGAACGAGGCCTCGAGAGAACACCCCATGCGCATCATTGTCATCAACAACGTGTCCGATGCGAACCAATTGGTGCCTCTCAATGCGGAACTCCGACTCGGCGGTGACGCGGGTGCGAGTGAGGTCATCATTCTCAACGCCTCCGACGAGTTGGTTGACGACCCTCAAGGGCTCATCAATGGTTTGCTGTTGCCGGATGCGCCGATGGTCGCATGGTGGCCGGACGCCGCTCCATTGCGAATGTCAGAAACATCTCTCGGACGGGTGGCGGGGCATCGCATCGCCGACACCATCACGGCGTCCAACCCGGTCGAATTACTTCGAATACTCGCAGAAGCCTATGAACCCGGGGACGTTGACCTCGGTTGGACTCGAATTACGCAGTGGCGAGGATTGCTCGCCGCTTCGCTCGACACGAGTGTCGAGATGGAGATAACTGGCGCGAAGGTGTCTGGAGCATTGGACAATTCGGCACCGATCCTTCTCGCAGCGTGGTTGCGAAGCGAACTGGATGTTCCCGTTGAAATGGTGCTCGAGGGTAAAAGCGAATTGGGAAACATCCTTCGGGCAGAGATTGTGACGACGTCTGGGTCGATAGTTTTGGAGCGCACCGAGCCCGGTTTTGCGCGACTCGAACAACCAGGGCAACCAGACCACGCGATTTCACTCCCCCTGCGCGGTCTCGGAGATTGCCTGACCGAAGAGCTCCGGCGACTCGACGCGGATGTCGTTTTCGGAAGAGTCTTGACCGGTGGCATCCCACTCCTTGTGGCTGAATCTGAACTCATTTGATGAATCGTCGACTGGAAGTCATGCCAACCCGATTGGCGGTCGAAGCGCGCGTTGCCTCAGAGTTGTTGGCTGTCGTGCGGTCGACAATTGCATCCCGAGGGCGTGTCGATGTGGTTGTGACGGGCGGCTCGGTAGGAATCGGGACGCTTGCCGCGCTGGCGCGAACTCCGGGAGTGGGCGACGTCGATTGGACGCGAGTCCATGTGTGGTGGGGGGATGAACGTTTCGTTCCCGCAGGAAGCCCGGATCGGAATGAACAGCAGGCCAAGGACGCTCTCTTTTCGCAGGTCGCAATTCCCGAGAGAAATTTGAACATCTTTCCCGCCGACCACGGACAGTCCGTCGACGAGGCGCGCGAGGAGTTCGTGGCTGAGCACCCCGAAGGTTTTCCCGCTTTCGACGTGGTCCTCAACGGAATCGGGCCTGATGGTCACGCGGCAAGTTTGTTCCCCGGACTTCCCCATGGCGAGGGCGAAGATGTCATTGCGCTAACCAATTCACCGAAACCGCCTGCGAATCGCTTGTCCTTCACTTTCGGCGTGCTGAATCGTGGCTACCGTGTCTGGATTGTCGCTGCGGGGGCGGATAAATCTGAGGCCGTCGCTCGAATCATGGCGGACTTTCCTGAATCGGAAACACCCGCCGCCGCGCTGTGCGGTGAGATCGAAACCGTCGTCTGGGTCGACGCAGACGCTGCCGCTGCCGTCTCGGGTTAGGGCTTACCCGTGGTCCGAAGGCGCTCGAGGGCATCGGACAAAATGGTGTCGGCTTCTTCTAGAGTCCGACGCTCTTTGACATAAGCGAGATGCGTCTTGTAGGGCTCGTTCTTGACCAGTTGTGGTGGTTTGCTCTTGTTTCGACCGGCGGGAAGACCGGTTGTCGGCGAATCAATTAGCTCGGGGATTTGATCGTCCGGTACGTCAGCCGCATAGTGCTTCACCGTTTCGTTTCCCTCGGCGTCCCAATAAGACACGGCGATGCGTTTCGCGTGGTTACCGTGGTCGTGTTCACCCATCGGGCCACTACCGACCCGAGTTCCTCGGATTGCGCTTCCCCCAGCCATTGCCGAACCTAAACCAAACCGAAACGGGTAAAGAGCCCGATGGTCACGATCGCGAGAAACCAAATGACCGCGATGGTGATCGTCAGTCGGTTCAGGTTTCGTTCCGCGACACCGCTGGAGCCGAGATTCGAGGTGACACCACCACCGAACATGTCCGACAGTCCCCCTCCTCGGCCGCGGTGCAACAGGATAGTCATCGTCAAGAGGACACTCGTCAGTGCAAGGACGACCTGCACGATGATGTAAAGAATTTCCATGGTGGGTCTAGTTTATGCGATTACGTGCCGGGGAAACTGCACAATTTTGGCAAATTCTTCTGCGTCGAGACTTGCCCCTCCGACCAGTGCTCCGTCGACATCCTTTTCTCGCATGAACGAGGCAATATTGCCGGACTTGACACTTCCGCCGTAGAGGATTCGGCTGGCTTCTGCAGATTCCGTCGAAATTTCCTCAGCGATGACGGTGCGGAGAGCCGCACAAACGTGTTGTGCCTGTGCGGGAG
The DNA here is from genome assembly GCA_024639935.1 of Microbacteriaceae bacterium. Classification (GTDB taxonomy): domain Bacteria; phylum Actinomycetota; class Actinomycetes; order Actinomycetales; family Microbacteriaceae; genus MWH-TA3. The sequence continues at coordinate 20,321 of JAHEFZ010000016.1, read as the reverse complement.
TCGCGGCTTGGCCCGAACCGATCGCCCAGACTGGCTCATAGGCGACGACGAATTCGGACTCCGCGGAGAGTTCAGAGAGAACCGCTCGAAGTTGGGTCACGGGAACGGCGCTTGCACCGAATTCTTCTAGGTCGTCGCTGGTTTCCCCGACGCAGATCACCGGCACGAGTCCGTGTTTCAGTGCCGCTTTAGTCTTTGCGGTGACCTGTTCGTCGGTTTCGTGGTGGCCTTGGCGTCGCTCTGAATGTCCGATGATGACATAACGGCAATTCAATCTCTTGAGAAATTCACCAGAGATATCACCGGTGTACGCCCCGCTGTCGAACGGCGAAACGTCCTGTGCCCCAAACGAAAAACTTAGCGAGTCACTCTCGATGAGTGTTTGCACCGAACGAATATCGGTGAACGGAGGGAACACGGCAACCTCCACCTCGGTGAGAGGGAACTTCGCGTCGTTGAGAGTCCACGCGATCTTTTGCACGAAGGCAACAGCACGCAAGTGGTCGAAATTCATTTTCCAGTTACCAGCGATGAGCGGTCGACGAGTTACCATCCGAGTACCTCCAATCCAGGTAGTGATTTGCCTTCGAGGAATTCGAGGCTCGCGCCACCACCAGTCGAAATATGTCCGAAATCTGAATCGTCAAAACCGAGTGTCCGCACGGCGGCCGCGGAGTCGCCCCCTCCCACGACACTGAGCCCATGTACCTTCGTGAGGGCATTGGCGATTGCGCGCGTTCCGTGGGCAAACGCCGGCATCTCGAAAACACCCATCGGGCCGTTCCAAAAAACTGTTCGAGACGATTCGATGAGTGTCGCGAAAGTTGAGGCCGATTCTGGCCCAATGTCGAGACCTAATCCCGATGCTCCGAAGGCGGTATCTTCCATTTTGTCGATAGGGCTGACGATTGTTTCCGCATCGGCGTCGAAGGCGCCTGCGACGATAACGTCGGTGGGCAGAACAATTTCCACGCCCAACTCCGTGGCGCGGTGGAGGTAAGTCAGTGCGGTGTCGAGTTGATCGTGCTCACACAGGGAAGCCCCAATCTGGTGTCCCAGTGCGTGGAGAAATGTGAACACCATTCCGCCACCGATGAGCAGACGGTCGATTCTGGGCAACAAATGTTCGATCACGCCGAGCTTGTCGGAGACCTTGGAACCGCCCAAAACGACCGTGTATGGCCGCTGCGGTTCGGCAGTGAGTCGACGAAGCACCTCTGTTTCAGTGGCGACAAGCAGACCAGCGACGCTGGGCACAGCTTGGGCCGCTTCCCATACCGATGCGTGCTTTCGGTGAACGACACCGAAGCCGTCGGAGACGAACGCGGCGACCCCGTCGGTTAGAAGGGCTGCGAACTCTGCGCGTTCGGAGCCGATTGCGGAAGTCTCGCGCGGATCAAAGCGGAGGTTTTCGAGCACGAGGACTTCGCCTGGCGGAAGTGACTCGCGCAGACGTTGCGCGATTGGGCCAACAGTGTCGCTCGCAAAGTGAACAGGAGCAGCGAGAAGTTCCCCTAACCGCTTCGCAACCGGTTCCAGCGAATAGCGAGCGTCGTGCGCGCCTTCGGGTCTCCCTAAATGGGAAATCACAACAACTGCCGCACCCCCCGTAAGAAGTCTGTTAATGGTGGGGGCCGACGCTCTAATCCGACCATCGTCCGTAATAACCCCGTCCGAGAGTGGCACATTGAAATCGCAGCGAACCAGAATTGTCTTCCCGCCGAGATCACCCAGCGTTTCGAGTGTGCGAAGAGGCATTACAGGCGTTCGGCGACGTACTCGGTGAGATCGACGAGCCGGTTGGAGTATCCCCATTCGTTGTCGTACCAGGACACAATTTTGACCGTGTTGCCCATTACCTTGACCAGTCCCGCATCAAAAATCGACGAGTGTGGGTCGGTGACGATGTCGCTCGAGACGATCGGGTCGTCGGTGTAGGCCAAAATGCCCTTTAGGTATCCTTCGGAGGCGCGCTTGTATGCGGCGAGTACCTCGTCGATAGTTACGGACTTGCGTGACACAACCGTGAGATCCGTGATCGAACCGGTGGGTACCGGCACGCGAAGCGCGAAACCGTCGAGCTTCCCCTTCAATTCCGGAAGAACAAGACCAATCGCCTTCGCGGCCCCGGTCGATGACGGCACAATGTTTATCGCCGCCGCTCTGGCACGTCGCAAGTCTTCGTGGGGTCCATCCTGCAGGTTCTGATCAGCGGTGTATGCATGTACCGTCGTCATCAGACCGTTCTCGATACCGAACTCGTCGTTGAACACCTTTGCCAGCGGTGCCAGGCAGTTGGTGGTGCACGACGCATTCGAGATGATGTGGTGTGTTACAGGATTATACGTTTCGTGGTTCACCCCCATGACGAAGGTGCCATGCACGTCTGTGCCGGGCGCCGAAATGAGGACTTTGGTTGCGCCTGCATCGATGTGTTTTTGTGCATCCGCGACCTTGGTGAAGCGACCGGTCGACTCAATCACGATGTCGACACCCAATTCTCCCCAAGGGAGCAGCGACGGGTCGCGTTCGGCGAGAACCCTAATCTTTTTGCCGTCGACAATGACATGCGAGTCGTCGTAGGTGACGTCCGCATTCAATCGCCCGTTGACCGAGTCGTACTTGAGGAGTGTCGCGAGAGACTTGGTGTCCGAAAGGTCATTCACCGCGACGATGTCGAGGGTGCTTCCCTGCGCTAATGCGGCACGGAGATAGTTTCGCCCGATGCGACCGAAGCCGTTGATTCCGATTGTGACGCTCACGGATGGTCCTATTCTCTCAGTGTCCGATGGTGGTAAATGCGAAAGGTAGCGCAGCCAAGGAAGGCAACACTACCCACCTACGAGAGTAACAATAACGAGGCGGAATTGTCCCGAGCTGCGGCAAATCGTGTCGCGACGTTGTCCCAGTTCACGATCTTCCAAAACGCAGCGACGTAATCTGCCTTCACGTTTTGGTAGTCGAGGTAGAACGCGTGTTCCCACATGTCAAGCTGCAGGAGGGGCACGGTTCCCTGTGCCGTATTGGCCTGCTGATCGAACAATTGTTGGACAATCAGGCGTGCTCCGACCGGATCCCACGAGAGAATCCCCCACCCACTCCCCTGAATGCCGAGGCTCGCGGCGGAAAAATGTGCCTTAAAGGCATCAAACGAGCCAAAGAACTCATCGATAGCCGATGCAAGTTCTGCTCCAGGACGGCCCGATGAGTCTGGCGAAAGGTTGGTCCAAAATATCGAGTGGTTGATGTGACCACCGAGGTGAAATGCGAGGTCCTTTTCGAGCTTGTTGATTGTCCCGAAAGAGTTGCTCGCTCGAGCTTCTTCCATTTGTTCGAGAGCCGCGTTTGCTCCCGCAACATAGGCCGCATGGTGCTTTGAATGGTGAAGTTCCATAATTCGGGCGGAAATGTTCGGTTCGAGAGCGGAATAGTCGTATGGCAACTCGGGGAGGGTGTATACGGGCATGGGATTCCTTTCGATCGGGCTAGGTTGATTGTCAATCCGGGATACCGTCTGAAGTCGACGGAATTCCCAGTTCGGAAGCCTTTTTGTCGGCCATGGCGAGCAAGCGGCGAATTCGCCCTGCGACCGCGTCCTTTGTCATGACCGGGGTTGCGTCATGTCCAAGTTCATCGAGGCTGGCCTCGCGGTTCTCGAGTCGCAACCGGCCCGCATAAGCCAAATGGTCGGGAATGTCATTTCCGAGGATTTCGAACGCTCGTTCGACTCGAGCGCAAGCAGAAACCGCCGCCTGTGCGCTCCGGCGAAGATTTGCGTCATCGAAATTGACGAGACGATTCGCATTCGCCCGCACCTCTCGAGTAGCTCGGGCCTCGCTCCACTTCTCCAGGCTCGTCGTCGCGCCAATGTAGGTGAGAAACGCTGAAATGGCATCCGCGTCGCGAATGACTACTCGAAAACCGCCACGCAGATCACGGGTCTTCGCCGCAATTCCGCATCGTCCACACGCGCCAACCAACGCCATCGCCGCCTCATTTGTCGGAGCGACAATGTCGATCGTTTGACTACGTCCCGGATCGGACACGATTCCACGGGCGAGAAACGCGCCACGAAGAACACCAACGAGGTCGCCGATCGGCGCGGTAGTGATTTTGTTCGGAAGCCCGCGTACGGGGCGACGTCGTGTGTCAAGCAGCCCTGTATTGAGGGCCAATTGGTCCGCACCTTCGGTCACCAACACTTTGATAGTCTCAACCTTTTTGTGGGCGTTTGCCGGGACAACCGTCGAGGTGGACGGCACTCCTAACAAGGCGTGTGTCAGATGACGCACACGCTGCGCGGAGCCCGCATGATCGAGTTCAATCTCTACGGCGAGTTTGCCTCCGACGAGGTGTAATCCTCCCCCAAAACGGAGAATCGTCGTCAATTCCGCGAGACGCGTCGACGGCGGCGCATCGGGCAAACCGAGCACTTCATCCTTAACCGTCGTCGTCAATGACATTCTGTCGAAATCCTTTTCTAATCGCGACCGATGTCGCGATGTTTCCGGGTTACCGCTACTCCGGGGATTTTCCCGATGCGGCGAGCAAGTTCCTCAGCAATGGCGACACTGCGGTGTTTGCCACCTGTACATCCTATTGCGATGGTGGCGTGGCGCTTATTTTCGCGAACGTAACCACGAAGCGTCGCACCCAACATGAGAACGAGACCGTCGAGGTATTGCTCGACGTCCGTTTGACTGAGTACGAACGCCGAAACATCGGGGTGTAGCCCGTTCTCGTCTCGGAGGCTCTCGGTCCAAAACGGGTTGGGGAGAAATCGGACATCCCCTACGACATCGGCGTCAGCCGGAAGTCCGTGTTTGAACCCGAACGACTCAACCACGACGTTTACGTCGGCACTGTCATCCGAACGAAAAGTGTCGTATACGAGTGTCGTTGTTTGATGTGTATTGAGCCCTGTTGTGTCCACGATGACGTCGGCCTGCCCTCGCAGTGTTTCGAGTCGGGCTCGCTCAGCGCGGATCCCATCGATGAGCGTGCCATCACCCTGCAGAGGGTGTGGGCGACGAACACCCTCGAAGCGCTTGATGAGTTCTTCGTCCGTCGCATCGAGAAAGAGGACTCGCACGTTTGTTTCGGCCCGAAGCGTCTCGACCAAGGGCGAGAGTTCTTCGACGCTCGCACCTCCTCGGACGTCGACCACGACAGCAAGTCGGTTCATTCCACTTCCTTTGGTCGTGGCGATGTCCACGAGAGGCGGTACAAGTTGTGACGGGAGATTGTCAATGACTCGCCATCCCCCGTCTTCGAGAGCATTAGCCGCAGTCGACCGACCTGCACCCGACATGCCGGTGACGATGATGATGTGCGCGACGCTGTTAGGCATTGTTCCTCAAGACTACCCGCGGGTTTCGTTCGAGTTAAAGGAATCAATGATCCTCTGAGCGGTCTCATCGCCGATTCCCGGAACTCCCACGAGCTCATCTTTGGTAGCAGCGCGAACCGCCGTTGGGCTGCCGAAGTGTGCGATGAGCGCTCGAACTCTTTTCGGCCCGATGCCCCCTAGTTCGCTGAGGGCGGAGGTCAACACCTTGGTTCGCTTCGATTTCTGGTACCTCAGCGCGAACCGATGCGCTTCGTCGCGGGCCCGCTGCACCAAGTAGAGGGCGTCACTGTCTCTCGGCAGGATCAACGGAAAATCGGTGTTCGGGAGCCAAAGTTCTTCGAGGCGCTTTGCCAACCCGACCACGGCAACTCCCGTGACGCCCGATTCGCGAAGTGCGCGGGCGGCCGCATTGACTTGCGGTTGCCCGCCATCTACCAGGATCAGGGACGTCGGGTATCGCATCGTCGGAAGTTCTTCCGCCAGCCGAACTAGGCGGCGCGAAACCAACTGGTAAATCGCTTCGGTGTCGTCGCGGGCTGAGGCGATTCCGTAATGACGATAGTCATCTTTGATCGGGAGTCCGTCTTCGAACACGACAAGAGAGCCCACGATGTCGGTGCCACCCAGGTGGGAAATGTCACAACACTCAAGGCGCAATGGTGCTTCGGGTAGCCCGATCGCATCGCGCAGGTCTTCGAGAGCGCGGGATCGTGCAACGAAATCGTGGGCGCGGTGAAGTTCATGTTCACTGAGTGCGAGCACGGCATTCTTGGTGACGCTGGTGAGAAGCGTGGCTCTGTCACCGCGCCGGGGGATGGAAATTCGCACTCTTCCCTTCGATGTGGAGTTGGCGCGACGGAGCGTCAGGGATTCCTCCAAAACGCTGGTGGATTGAGGTTCGAAAGGGACGTCGATTAGCGCGGGGGGCGATTCCAATTCGTAGACGTGTTCGATTGCCTGCTCCAAAACTACGCCAGGGTCCATCTCCAGTTCGGTGTCGACGGTCCACGATCGCGTTCCGCGAACCCGACCCGCGCGAACATGAAAAATAGCGATAGCGGCGGAGAGTTCACTCGAAGCGAAACCGATGATGTCCACATCCAGTTCGTCCCGGAGCACTATTGCAGAGCGCTCAGCGATTGACCGAAGCGCGTTCCGCTGATCGCGGAACCGCGCCGCGGACTCGAAGTCGTGACGGTCCGAAGCGTCCTTCATTCTGCGCCCGAGGTCGTCGATTACTGCAGGATCCTGCTTGTTCATGAAGCCGACAAGGTTCTGGGCGAGTTCGTGGTGGTCCTCCGTGGTGATCCGCCCGACACACGGGGCTGCACACTTCCCAATGTCACCAAGCAAACAGGGCCGGTCGTTTCGTCGCGCAGCAGTGAAAGTCGACTTTTCACACGAACGAACCGGATATACGGTCAACAGCAGGTCGAGAGTTTCGCGCACCGCCCAAGATTTGGTGAACGGGCCAAAATAGCGTGTTCCGTCTTTGAGGCGCGATCGCGCGAGGAACGCTCGCGGATACTCCTCGCCCATGGACACCGCGAGATAGGGATAGCCCTTGTCATCGCGGAACTGAATGTTGAACGGCGGACGGAATTCCTTTATCCATGTGAACTCGAGATGTAGGGCCTCTAACTCGGTGCCCACCACCGTCCAATCGACACGACGCGCGGTGGTGACCATCCGTGCAGTGCGTTCCAGAAGTCCAGCCGGGTTGTGAAAATAGGTCGACAGGCGGTTACGGAGGATCTTTGCCTTCCCGACGTACAGAATCCGATTATTTTCGTCGAAAAAGCGATACACACCGGGGTCTGTCGGTATCGACCGAGGATCCGGGTGCCAGTTGACGGTCATTTCAGGATTTCCGCCAAGAAAGTCCCGGTGTGTGATTCCTTGACACGAGCAATTTCTTCCGGCGTGCCGGTGGCGACGACGCGACCACCGCGGTCACCGCCTTCCGGGCCGAGGTCAATCACGTGGTCGGCCGAACGAATCACATCGAGATTGTGTTCGATCACAATCACGGTATTCCCCTTGTCGACGAGAGTGTGAAGAACGGCGAGCAAGCGACGCACGTCTTCGAAGTGCAGGCCGGTCGTGGGTTCGTCGAGGACGTAGACGGTTCGACCCGTTGAGCGGCGTTGTAGCTCTGTGGACAATTTCACGCGTTGCGCTTCACCGCCAGAAAGGGTGGTCGCCGACTGCCCGAGGCGCACGTAACCGAGGCCTACGTCACACAGGGTCTTCATGAAACGATGTATGGACGTGATGGCTTCGAAGAACCTTTCAGCCTCTTCAATCGACATGTTGAGGACTTCCGAGATGTTTTTGCCCTTGTAGCGAACGGTCAACGTTTCACGGTTATAGCGCTGACCGTGGCATTCTTCGCACTCGACGTAGACGTCGGGCAGAAAATTCATTTCAATCTTGATTGTCCCGTCGCCTGAACAGTTCTCGCAGCGACCACCCTTCACGTTGAACGAGAACCGGCCGGGCCCATACCCGCGTTCCTTTGCTTCGATGGTTTCTGCGAACAATGTGCGAATCTTGTCGAAAACGCCCGTATATGTTGCGGGATTCGAGCGAGGGGTACGTCCGATGGGGGCCTGATCAACGTGAATCACTTTATCGAGATGGTCGAGGCCTGAGATCGATTTGTGGCGTCCTGGGGTTTGTTTGGCGCCATTCAGGCGATTGGCCATGACCTTGTAGAGAATGTCGTTGACGAGGGAACTCTTTCCCGAGCCCGACACACCGGTCACAGCGACAAAGACTCCCAACGGGAAGTCCACATCGACGTCAACAAGGTTGTTTGCTGTTGCCCCATGGACAGTCACGATTCGATCTGCCGACCACGGCCGGCGGTCGACCCTGTCGGAAACTCTTTCGCGTCCCGCGAGAAATGCTGCGGTGTGTGACTTCTTTTCTTTCAACAAGTTGGCCAACGAACCAGAGTGCACGACCTCACCGCCGTGTTCCCCTGCTCCCGGACCGATGTCCACGACCCAGTCAGCGGCGTGGATGGTGTCCTCGTCGTGTTCCACGACTACGAGCGTGTTTCCGATATCGCGCAATCGGATCAAGGTTTCGATCAATCGACGATTGTCTCGTTGATGAAGGCCGATCGATGGTTCATCGAGCACGTAGAGAACGCCGGTCAAGCCAGCGCCGATTTGGGTCGCGAGCCGTATCCGTTGAGCTTCGCCACCCGAGAGGGTGCCCGCAGCGCGGGACATCGTAAGGTAGCTCAATCCGACATGGAGCAGGAAGTCCAGGCGCGCGGTGATCTCACGGAGCACCGCGGCAGCGACCTGCGCATCGCGATCGGAGAGCGTTAGCGTGCTCATAAAGTCGTGGGCCGCCTGGAGCGACAGCCCGCAGACTTCCGAAATCGACTTGCCGTTTACTGTGACGGCAAGTACCGCGGGCGCGAGCCGCTGCCCATGACAGTCTTCGCACGGCACTGTGCGGTGGAACGCGCCGAATCTCTCTTTGGTCCACTCCCCCTCAGTCTCGGAGAATTTTCGCTCAACGTAGGTGAGCACGCCTTCGAATCCGCGCGACATTGACACCTTGCGTCCGTAACGGTTGCGCCATTTGATGACCACCTCGTGGTTATTGCCATAGAGAACCGCGTTCTGCACCTCGTCACCGAGATCTTTCCACGGAGTGTCGAGGCTGAAATCGAGGTCCGCAGCAAGACCTTCGGCGAGTCGTTCAAAGTACGGATATATCAATTCCTTGCCACCGGGTTTCCACGGTAACACGACGCCTTGGCGGATCGACAGGCCGTGGTCGTCGAGAACGAGTTCCACGTCGGCCATGGACTGGACGCCGATTCCGTGACACGTGGCGCACGCCCCGAATGGCGCATTGAACGAGAATGTCCGAGGTTCTATTTCGGTCAGCGTCAAAACGTGTTGGTTGGGACATGACAGTTTTTCGCTGAATGTGCGGTCTTCACCGGTGTCGACGAAGTTGGCCACGATAACCCCTTGGCCAAGTTTCAACGCCGTCTCAACGGAGTCGTTGAGGCGTGAAATGTCCCCGCCCGCGGTCAGTCGGTCAACGATGACGGAGATATCGTGCTTCACCTGCTTCTTGAGCACCGGGGGTTCCGCCAACTGAATGACCTCGCCGTCCACGAGGGCACGCGCGTAGCCTTGCCCCAGAAGATCAGCGAAAACCTCGACAAATTCTCCTTTACGGCCTTGGACAATCGGCGCAAGAATTTGGAAACGGGAATCCCCGGGTAGTTGCGCCAATTGGTCGGAAATCTGTTGTGCCGACTGACGCTGAATCGCTTCTCCACATTCCGGGCAGTGTGGAACGCCGACCCTTGCCCACAACAATCGCAAGTAATCGTAGATTTCGGTGATCGTCCCCACAGTCGACCGAGGATTACGGTTTGTCGACTTCTGGTCGATGGACACTGCCGGTGAAAGGCCGTCGATGAAGTCCACGTCGGGACGATCGACTTGACCAAGGAATTGACGCGCGTATGACGAGAGTGATTCGATATACCGACGTTGCCCCTCGGCGAAGAGTGTGTCGAAGGCGAGCGACGACTTCCCTGAGCCGCTCAGCCCCGTGAAAACCACGAGCGAGTCCCGAGGGATGGTCAGGTCAACGTTTTTGAGATTGTGAACGCGCGCGCCCTTGATGCTGATGACATTTTTTCCGGAGATGGGCGTTATGGACATCTGATAATCCTAGGGTTTGCCCAGTTCACGCGCGGAGCGAACCTGTTTCTTGAGATCGTGAATTTCGTCTCGAAGCCGAGCAGCGAGCTCGAATTTTAGTTCTTCCGCCGCAATCATCATTTGTTCCGTCAGTCTGTCGATTACTACTTCGACATCGTCATCGAGATCAGTGAGCCCCTCGGTGTCATAAACCTCGCGGGCAAGTGTCTCGGTGATGTCGGCGATGCGCTTTCGAATGGGAGTCGGGTCGATACCGTTTTCGCGATTGTAGGAGATTTGCGTCTCGCGGCGTCGGTTGGTCTCGTCGATTGCCTGTTTCATCGCGTCAGTCTCACGGTCTGCGTAGAGGTGAACCTCGCCCGATACGTTTCGAGCGGCGCGCCCGATTGTTTGAATGAGTGATGTTGCACTGCGCAAAAACCCCTGTTTATCGGCGTCAAACACGGCAACCAGGGACACCTCGGGTAGGTCGAGGCCTTCGCGGAGGAGGTTAATGCCGACCAGAACGTCAAATCTTCCTGCTCGGAGTTCAGTGAGCAGCTCTACACGTCGGAGAGTGTCGACATCCGAGTGTAAATATTCAACCTTGACGCCCATCCCCCTCAGATAGTCAGTGAGATCCTCGGCCATCTTTTTCGTCAGGGTCGTAATGAGAACTCGCTCATCTTTTGCTACGCGCAACCGGATGCTTTCGAGGACATCATCAACCTGCCCTTTGGTCGGCTTGACGATGACCTGAGGATCGATGAGACCCGTTGGCCGGATGATTTGTTCGACGACGCTGTCAACAACGCCCATTTCGTATTTGCCCGGAGTGGCTGACAAGTAGACCTTCTGGCCAACTCTGTCCAGGAATTCTGGCCACTTGAGTGGGCGGTTGTCCAACGCGCTCGGGAGGCGGAATCCGTGTTCGACCAGCGTTCGCTTGCGCGACGCGTCACCCTCGTACATCGCGCCAATCTGGGGGACGGTGACATGGGATTCGTCAATTACGACGACGAAATCATCCGGAAAGTAGTCGATGAGGGTGTGCGCCGGCTCTCCTGGTTTTCGCCCATCCATGTGCATCGAATAGTTTTCAATTCCACTACAAAAGCCGATTTGTTCCATCATTTCGAGGTCGTACGTCGTGCGCATCCGCAAGCGTTGCGCTTCGAGGAGCTTGTTTTGCCCTTCAAGGACTGCGAGGCGATCTGCCAATTCCGACTTAATGTCGGCAACGGCGCGCCTCATCGTTTCGGTACTCGCTGTGTAGTGAGATGCGGGGAATATGCTCACCGAATCCAAGGTGGCGGTTACCTCGCCGGTGAGTGGATGCAATTGGTAGAGAGCTTCGATCACGTCACCGAACATCTCGATTCGCACCGCCAACTCTTCGTATTGCGGGATGATTTCGAGAGTGTCGCCGCGCACTCGGAATTTTCCGCGACTGAACTCAATATCGTTCCGTTCGTACTGCATTCCAACGAACCTGCGAACAATATCTGTGCGACTGATTGCCTGGCCGACTTGCAGCGCGAGCATGGCGTCAAGGTATTCCTCGGAAGAACCGAGCCCGTAGATGCAGGAAACCGTTGATACGACTATGACGTCCCGCCGCGAGAGAAGAGCGTTTGTCGTCGAGTGACGAAGTCGTTCGACCTCTTCGTTGACTGCGGTGTCCTTTTCGATGAACGTGTCCGTTTGGGGCACATAGGCCTCTGGCTGGTAATAGTCGTAATACGAGACGAAGTATTCGACAGCGTTTTCCGGCATGAGTTCGCGAAACTCGGTTGCGAGTTGGGCGGCGAGAGTTTTGTTGTGAACGAGAACGAGGGCTGGTCGTTGAATCGCCTCGATGAGCCACGCCGTTGTTGCAGATTTTCCCGTCCCGGTTGCTCCGAGCAGGACGACATCGGACTCGCCCGCGTTAATACGGGCGGCAAGTTCTGCGATCGCCTTCGGTTGATCTCCGCTCGGCGTATAGTCGCTGATGACCTTAAACGGTCGAACGGCTCGAGTCGGTTCCATACTTCCAGACTAAACGCGATACGCGGTGGTGAGTTCGGTCCAGACGGCATCGGTCTGAGCGGCTGTGGCGTCCATTGATTCGCTCGAATCAATCACCCAGTCGGCAATCGCGATACGGTCGCTCTCGCTGGCTTGCGCGTCGATACGTGACTGTGCGGCTTCGCGTGACATGTTTCGCAACTCAACCAATCGATGCTTTCTAATTTCAGGATCGCACGCCAGCACAATCACTCCGTCAAATTCACCTGCTCGATTCGATTCGACCAGAAGTGGAATGTCGTAGATGATGATCGCGGAGGGATCGGCCTGCATGATGTTCGTGACGTGATTCGCGAACTCGACGGCTATTGCGGGATGAACAATGGATTCCAGGTCGACACGGGCGATTGCGTCACCGAAGACTATTCGACCGAGGGCGGCACGGTCGAGTTCACCGTCGCTAGTGATAACTCCTAGCCCGAAGCGCTTCTTGATTAGATCCAACGTCGGCGAACCCGCACGTTGGGTTTTGCGGACGAGTTCGTCGGCGGAGATGACATGCGCTCCCAACTGGGCAAAGCGACGCGCAACCGTGGATTTGCCGGACGCGATTCCTCCGGTCAGCGCAATGATGGGCACATAGTCAGAGTAGCGAAAAGGGGTGGACGTTTCCGACCACCCCTGAACGCTCTAGCGAATTATTCTGCGTTTTCTCCTGCGAGCTTGTCGCGAAGAGCCATGAGCGTCTCGTCTTCTGCCAACGCGCCAGGAACTTCGGATTCGCCAGTTTGCACGACCGTCAAATCTCCCGCCGGCGCTGCGACAGGGAAGGACTCTGCTTCCGCGTTCATTCGAACAACCTGTACCTTGTGGGCTTCCCAACGAGCTTGTGCAGCACTGTAGTCATGCTCCCACTTCGTGCGCGACTCGTCGTACCCGTCTTTCCACTCTCCCGTTGCCGGATCGAAACCCTCTGGGTAGCGGTAAGCGCCCGTCTCGTCGTAGTCGGTCGGCATTCCGTAGAGCGCCGGGTCAAACTCTGCGCTTTCGGGGTCGACGCCCTCATTGGCCTGCTTAAGCGACAGCGAGATGCGGCGACGCTCGAGGTCGATGTCAATAATCTTAACGAATACATCATCGCCGACAGAAACAGCCTGCTCTGCGAGTTCGATATGGCGGGCCGAGAGTTCGGAAATGTGAACGAGTCCCTCAATGCCATCCGCGACTCGAACAAATGCACCGAACTGCACGAGTTTAGTGACCTTGCCCGGCGCGATTTCACCGATTGCGTGCTCGCGAGCGAATACCTGCCACGGATCTTCCTGCGTGGCTTTGAGCGAGAGTGAGATGCGTTCGCGATCCTCTTCAATTTCGAGAACTTCGACAGTAACTTCTTGGCCGATTTCGACGACCTCAGAGGCGTGTTCGATGTGCTTCCACGAGAGTTCTGAAACGTGAATAAGCCCGTCGACGCCACCAAGATCGACGAATGCGCCGAAATTGACGATGGACGAGATGACTCCCTTACGGATCTGTCCCTTCTGGATGTTCCCGAGAATCTGGCTTCGGCTTTCCGACTGGGTCTGCTCGAGAAGTGCGCGTCGGGACAGGACAACGTTGTTGCGGTTCTTATCAAGTTCGAGAATCTTGGCTTCGATTTCTTGTCCGAGATAGGGTGTGAGGTCACGGACACGGCGAAGTTCGATGAGCGATGCAGGAAGGAATCCGCGAAGACCGATATCGACGATGACGCCACCCTTGACGACCTCGATGACGGTCCCGGTGACAATTCCGTCCGCTTCCTTGACCTTTTCGATATCTCCCCACGCTCGCTCGTATTGAGCACGCTTTTTGGAGAGGATGAGTCGCCCTTCTTTATCTTCCTTCTGAAGAACGAGTGCCTCGACGACGTCGCCTACCTTAACAACCTCGTCCGGGTTGACGTCATGTTTAATGGAAAGCTCGCGGATGGGAATAACTCCCTCCGTCTTATAGCCGACATCGAGGAGAACCTCGTCACGATCGACTTTCACGACGGTTCCCTCGATGAGGTCTCCATCGTTGAAGAACTTCAGCGTTTTTTCAACTTCGGCGAGGAAATCCTCGGCTGACCCGATGTCATTAATCGCGACCTGCTTGGTCTGGCTGGTTGTCATGTGTTTAGGTGCTCCAGTGGGGCATAAATAATGCCCACGAAAATCTCTTCACGCGGGCGGCGGACAGGGATGCGCTGCCAGTCGGCAACACTAAAGTCTACCGCCGGAAATCGAGCGTCCGCAACCTGTTACCAGTCCCCCAGCACGGCGGTGCGCAACGTATCCAGTCCAGTACCGCCGATGTCGAGGGCGCGCTTGTGCCACGCGGCAAGTGAGAAGGAGGCACCGTCTCGACGCTGAGATTCCGCGCGGAGATCTTCCCAAATGCGCTGGCCAATTTTGTAGGACGGCGCTTGACCCGGCCAACCGAGGTAACGATTCACCTCAAACCGTACGAACTCGTCTTCCATAAGGACGTTGTCGCGCATGAATTCGTAGGCGAAATCGGCATCCCACGTTCCGTTTCCGTCTGGACGCTTTTTTCCTAGGTGTACGCCGATGTCGAGAACAACACGTGCTGCGCGCATGCGTTGACCGTCGAGCATTCCGAAGCGATCCCCGTCGTCGTCAAGATAGCCGAGCTCAGCCATAAGACGTTCGGCATAGAGTGCCCAGCCTTCAGCGTGGCCCGATGACCCAGCCAATTGACGGCGCCAAGTGTTGAGCTCTGCCGAGTTGTACACCGCTTGCGAAATTTGGAGGTGGTGCCCGGGAACTCCTTCGTGATACACTGTTGTCGTTTCGCGCCAGGTGTCGAACTCAGTAACACCCTCGGGCACACTCCACCACATTCGGCCGGCTCGAGAGAAGTCGTCCGAAGGTCCCGTGTAATAGATTCCGCCGTCCTTGGTTGGAGCAATGTGGCATTCGAGTTTGCGCATGGGTTCCGCAATGTCAAAGTGATGCTTCCCCAATTCGCGCACGGCGGCATCCGAAAGTTTTTGCATCCACTCCTGTAACGCGTCAGTTCCATGGATCTTGCGCGAAGGGTCATTATCGAGGGCCGCCACAGCGTCCGCAACCGTGCCACCCGAAATCCGCTTGGCAATTGCCTCTTGCTCGGATTTCATCCGTGCTAGCTCGTCGATTCCCCACTCGTACGTCTCATCGAGATCCACCGAAGCACCGAGAAAATTCCGGGAATGAAGGCCATACATGTCGCGCCCCACACCGTCTTGCTCGTGAGATGCTGGGGAAAGTACTTCCCGAAGGAAGGACCCAAATTCGAGGTAGGCGAGTCGCGCCGATTCAGCGGCCGTGCGCAAGTCGGCCCGCAAGGATGCGGGGAGGTCCTTGGGCGTTGCGTTTGTCGCGAAGTCGACAAAGAAGCCCTCTGCCCCTCCGTTTCGCTCGGTCTGGGCGATGACTTCAATAATCTGGCGTCGAGCGGGAACGAGTCCATGACGGATGCCGTCGCTCAGCGACTGTCGGTAACCACTGAGCGCCGTCGAGACGTTGCCCAGTTTCGCGGCAATCGCTTCCCACGCTTCGACGCCCTCTGTTGGCATGAGGTCGAACACGTCGCGGATTCCCTGTGCCGGGGAGGCGATGTTGTTAAGGTCACGTAGATGCCAATTCGATTCGTTCAACTCGAGCGCAAGTTCCAGGTCGCCGGTGAGGTCCATTTTGGTCACGCGATCGATGTCATCCGCAACCTCGGCAGAGCGCAGGTCTTTGAGGCACGACCGAACAGCAGCAAAATATGTGGCATGACCGTTGGGCGAATAATCGGCGAATTCCGACACGTCGCCGGCACGACCGAGCCAAATGCGGTAATCGGGGTCCAATTCGCAGAGAGTATCAACCCACTTTTCGGCGATTCGGTCAATTTCAGTTTGAGTACGTTTTTCGACCATGACAGAAGCCTAGTGACCAGCATCTTTCCACGACGACCCGAGTCCAATCTGAACATCGAGCGGGACAGAAAGCGTGACCGCGTGTTCCATCGCTTCTTTGACCACTTCACGGAGTTGATCGGCCTCGCCGGGCGCAACCTCGAAAATTAGTTCGTCGTGAACCTGAAGCAGAAGTCGTGACGACAATTTTGCGCTTCGCAAACCCTCAACAGCACGAATCATCGCCATCTTCATGATGTCGGCCGAGGCCCCCTGAATCGGCGCATTGAGAGCGGCACGTTCCGCGTTCTCCCGCACGAGACGGTTGGAACTGACGAGGTCGGCGAATTGTCGCTTTCGACCGAAAATTGTCGTGGTGTAGAGGTCCCGACGAGCCTGTTCGACGACGGATCGGAGATAGTCGCGCACGCCACCAAAGCGAGCAAAATAGTCGGACATGAGCGATTTCGCTTCCTTGTTGTCGATTCGAAGTTGCTTCGCAAGACCGAACGCCGAAAGACCGTACGCGAGCCCATAGGACATCGCCTTGACCTTTGAGCGCATTGCGGACGTCACGTCCGCAGGTTTGACCCCGAACACTTTCGATCCGACGAAGCGATGAAGGTCTTCTCCGGACTTGAACGCCTCGATGAGTC
Source organism: Microbacteriaceae bacterium (assembly GCA_024639935.1). Classification (GTDB taxonomy): domain Bacteria; phylum Actinomycetota; class Actinomycetes; order Actinomycetales; family Microbacteriaceae; genus MWH-TA3. Next base: position 3,686 of record JAHEFZ010000016.1, on the reverse strand, counting down.
CCTCGTCCCCGGACAAGTGCGCCATGATGCGCATCTCGATTTGTGAATAGTCAGCGGTGAGAAGACCCTCGTGCAAAGAGTCCGAGATGAACGCGGCACGGATTTGTGCGCCAACTTCGCTGCGAATGGGAATGTTCTGAAGGTTCGGGTCCGAGGACGAAAGCCGACCAGTCGTCGTTCCGGTCTGATCGTAGCTCGTGTGAATCCGTCCATCGGATTGGATGCTTTTGCGCAGAACTTCAACGATTTGTGCAAGTTTTGTCTGTTCCCGATGCTCAAGCAAGCCGTCAAGAAATGGGTGGGGGTTGGACGCCTGAAGGTCGGCGAGGGACGCGGCATCGGTAGAGTAACCCGTCTTGGTCGAGCGAGTTTTTGGCATACCGAGTGTGTCGAACAGGACCTCTTGGAGTTGCTTCGGTGACGACAAGTTGATCTCTGTTCCGATCATCGCAAAAAGTTCGCCAGCCTTCGCCTCAGCTGCTTTCGTGAGGCGCCCGTAGATTTCGTCCACAATCGAGGCATCCATCGCGATTCCCGCTCGTTCCATTCCGAGCAGGATGGGGATGAGTGGGACCTCAATCTCGCGCTCGATGGACTGCTGGCCCTCACCGAGGCGTTCTTCAAATTCTGAGTCGAGCTGAGTGAGTATCCAGGCGATCGTCGCGGTATTGGCGGCGTCCACCGAAGGAACGAGTTCGTTTGGGTCGGCGGCCGGGACATCGAGACCGGCGAGTGACCGTGCGACATCGACCAACGCGAGTGACTTTGTCGACGAATCAAGAAGCCACGCCGCAACCCTGCAGTCGCGAACAATGCCACCGAGGGAGAGTCCGAATTCCGCGAGCATGTGACCGAGAGCCTTGCCATCGTGCACAATTTTGGGGCTGGGGCCAGCCAGCCATGCGTCGAACGCGACGTGGTCGAGCGAATCCTTTGCTCGAAAAGACCTAACACTGACGTCACCCGTAGCGAGACCGATCGCCACGCCGTCATCTGCGCGTTCGATGTGGAGACCAATTCGTGAATTGTTGTTGTCCTGTAACCACTTTGCGAGTTCTTCATCACCCATGTGCCGAGGCACTGGCACAACGACCTGTTCTCGGATGGGCGTGCGTGGAGCGGATGCGGAAAGTGCTGCTGCGCTACTCGCCGCGATACCGCCAAACTCTAAGACGCGTTGCTTGAGCGATCGGAACTGAAGTCGATCGAAGACCTCAACCACCTCGATTGCGTCGATTGGGCGACGCGCAAGCTCGTCAAGGGAAACGGGCAATTCGAGATCGCGAACCAACTTGTTGAGTCGCGCATTTCGCTCGACGTTTCCAATTTGTTCACGCAAATTGTTCCCGACAACGCCCCCGATTTCATCGCGGTGAGCGAGAACTTCGACGAGTGAACCGTATTGCTGAATCCACTTCACTGCGGTCTTTTCGCCGACCTTATCCACTCCGGGCAGGTTGTCGGAGGTTTCCCCCACCAGCGCTGCGATATCCGGGTATTGATCGGGACGTATCCCGTAACGTTCCTCGACCGCCGACGGCGTGTACCGCTTGAGTTCTGAGACGCCACGCGCGCTGGGATACAAGACGGTGACCCTCTCAGTGACGAGTTGGAACGTATCGCGGTCGCCAGAGACCACGAGGACGTCGAAGCCCGCGGCCTCCCCCTTTGTGGCTAATGTTGCGAGGATATCGTCCGCCTCGAAATTCTCCATTTGCATGGTTTCAATACGCATGGCACGAAGAGCCTCTTGCAACAGCGGCACCTGTCCAATGAACTCGGGCGGCGTTTCCCCGCGTGTTCCCTTGTAATCCGGGTATTCGGCCGTTCTAAACGAAAATCGCGAAATGTCGAAAGCAACGGCGACGTGCGTCGGGTTTTCGGCGTGAAGAATCGACAGGAACATCGAGAGAAAGCCGTGAATTGCGTTGGTGTGTTGACCGCCGGAGGTCTGAAATGATTCGAGAGGCAGTGCGTAAAAGGCGCGAAACGCGAGCGAATGACCATCAATAATCAGAAGGGTAGGCTTTTCCATGTCGCTCACGGCATTAGCCTACCGAGCGCAACCGACGGAGGGATTGCACTGTGGGAGTACTCGACAACCTTCACCCAGAATTGCAGGAGCGCTTCTCGACGGGTGGCGGAGAACTGACCCAGAAATTGGGAATCGAACTGCTCGAGATCTCGGCCGAACGCTCGGTTGCGCGTATGCCCGTGGTCGGAAACCGCCAGGTTGTAGGGATTTTGCACGGTGGCGCGCACGTCGTGTTGGGGGAAACACTAGGAAGCGTCTCTGCGGCGGTTCACGCCGGTGCCGGTCGTTATGCGGTTGGCATCGACATCAATGCGACGCACACGCGAAGCATCGCCGAGGGCTGGGTTACGGGAACCTGCACCGCCATTTCGCTTGGCTCGACAATTTGTGTTCACGAAATCGTCGTGACTAACGATGCGGGCGAACGGCTATCGACCGTGCGAATAACAAATTTGCTGCGTGACCGATGATCGCGGCACAATTCATCTTTGAGCCCGGCGACTACGACGCCGAGTTCCATAGGCTTGACGCCTCGATTGATGACAACGCGAAATCGATTCCAGGATTTTTAGGAACAGATCGTTGGGTCTCGACGAACGGGAACAGGATCAACGCGATCTACTATTTCGACGACATGTCCGCGCTCACCAAACTGGGACGATTCGTCGATCACCGGACCGCCAAGGGTCAGGTCGATCGTTGGTACAAGGGCTATCGAGTCATCGTGACAGAGGTCACAGCCACCTACGGAAACATTCCGCACATCGCCACTGGCGAGGTCTAAGAAGACGGTTTCAATTGTTCGATGACAGCCTTGGAAACTTCGGTCATCGTCAATCGTCGGTCCATTGACGCTTTCTGAATCCAGCGGAACGCTTCGGGTTCCGTCAACTTCATCTTTTCTTGCAATAAGCCCTTTGCTCGATCGAGGAACTTTCGCGTCTCAAACCTCTCGAGCACGTCCGATACTTCTGCCTCGACCGCGAGTAGTTCCTGGTGACGCGAATACGCCACCTCGATTTGTGGAAGTAGACGTTCTGGCGTAAACGGTTTAACCACATAGGCAATCGCACCGGCTTCGACCGCGCGAGATACAAATTCTGGCTGTGCGAAGGCGGTCAGCATCACGACGGGCGCGATTCGCTCTTTTCCGATGGCCTCCGCTGCGGTGAGTCCGTCCATTTTCGGCATAGTGATGTCCATGACCACGAGGTCGGGCCGTAGTTCGCGCGTGAGTTCGATTGCCGCCTCGCCATCCGCCGCCTCGCCGACGACATCAAACCCGTTTTCGCGTAAGACCTCGACAATGTCCATGCGGATGAGCGCCTCATCTTCTGCGACAACAACTCGACGGGTTTTCGTTTCACTCACGCGCTCAGCCTACGGTATGGTTTTGACCTGTAGCCGGATTGGCGGAATGGCAGACGCGAAGCACTCAAAATGCTTTGTCCGTGAGGGCGTGTGGGTTCAAGTCCCACATCCGGCACCCTGAAAGGGCGGGGAAAACTCCTCGCCCTTTCCCCATTCAGAGGTGTTTTGGCATCTCTGTGCCGACGACGTGAACTCGGATGTCGTTTGTGGATCCAGCGACTCCAGGAGGGGAACCCGAGATGACGACAACTTTGTCCCCCTTCACGGCAAGCCCCTCGGC
>JAHEFZ010000006.1:75448-130125 GCA_024639935.1 Microbacteriaceae bacterium | reverse complement strand
CTCACCCCGTCGTGGTCGTTTCACCTCGCACTTCTCGTTGTCATCCCCATGGGATTTGGCATGCTCGCACCAATCAACATCGTCGCGGGTTTTGTTGCGGCGGTCACGTTCTATGCATGCGGACTTCTCGCTTTCGTCGCTTTTGCGCCAAGAATCGTGCTGACCGAATCACACCTCCGCGCGGGGCGAGCGACAATCGAGCGGTCCCTGTTGGGGGATGTCACCATTATCGAAAAGGACGAGCGAAACAATGCGCTCGCCGATGCGCGCACCTGGAAAGTCATCCGGGGGTGGATTCCACGCGGACTCATGGTCATCATCAACGACCCCAACGACCCAACCCCAAGTTGGTACGTCTCAAGCCGAAACCCGGAAAAACTGAAAGCCGCGCTTCGCGCGAACTAGTTCTCGCACTCCGAACAAAACGCTCCGGCCTTAGTTTCTTTCGCGATCTGCGAACGGTGCTTGACGAGAAAACAGGACATGCAGGTGAACTCGTCGGCCTGCGGTGGAACAACGATGACGTCAAGTTCCATACTCGCGAGGTCTTGACCGCTCATCTCCAGACTGTCTGGATTGTCGGCGTCGTCAAGAATGTCCCCCGGGCGAGGTTCGGGGACCCGCTCTTGAAGTGCTTGGAGTGATTCGTGATCTTCCTCACCCTTTCGGGGGGAATCGTAGTCTGTAGCCATGATTTTGGGAAAGCCTTTCGTGTGCCGTGCTGGCGGCGATAGTTTGCGACACTTTACAACGAAAAGCAAACTCACCTGCGACTTTCGCGAAGAACGTGTCGCGCGAGCGGTATTCTCACTACAGAACGGTAACCAAGGAGTGGGCCATGGAAGAGTTGTCGGTCATCGAGGTGACTGCCGATGGATTGATCGTGGTGTCGCGTGATGGCCAACGGTTCACCCTCGCTCTCGATGACGCGCTTCGGGCCAGGCTTGGCCATTCCGCCCCACCGATGTCGGCAATAGCAGTGTCCCCCAAACAAATTCAAGCGTTGTTACGATCGGGGCTTTCCGTCCCAGAAGTCGCCGCTCAAACGGGAACTAGCGATGACCATGTCGCCCGATTCGAAGCACCAATCGTCGCCGAACTCTCGTTTGTTCTCGACAGGGCGCTGGCTGTACCAGTGGTAGCCAATGATTCGGACTCGACGTTTGGAATAGAGATTGACGCTCGCGTATCTGCACAGGGCGGCCGAATCGTCCGTTGGCAGTCCTATCGAACAAACGATGAATGGGTGATCGGAGCTCGGTGTCTGCTCGGCCCGGTTGAAGAAGATGCCACCTGGACCTTCGATCCACGAAAAATGACGCTCGTTCCCTCTAACGCGGCCGCGGTCCGAATCTCAAAATCTGACTCGCTCGACGCGGCCCTCTTCCCTCCATTGCGAGTAGTGAGCCCCCAACTGGCGACTCGGTTCGACAGTGGCGAATTCGAAGCACTGCCGATGCCGATCCCCGATATCTCTGGAACCGAGTCGCGCGAGAGCGCATCGTCCTCGATTATCATCGAGATGCCAGAAATTGTCCTCCCGTCGGAACCCGATGAGTCTGCTCCTGAGATTGATGATTTGACCCGCCGTCGAGGCGCTCGGATCAACGCAATCGCGTCGCATCCTTCGACGGGATCGATTCCCATCATCACTCCCGACATGCTCGAAATTGCCGACGATTCACCTGTCGCGCCGGAGGAAATTCCGGTTACTCAAATAGCTGACACGGGCGATCAATCAGATCAGGTTTCCGATGTATTCACCGATCCGACGCCCAGTCGCTCCAAACGCCAACGGGCTGCAATGCCCACGTGGGATGAAATTGTCTTCGGTGCTCGTCCCGACGACGAATGATCAGACGAACACACCGCCGCTAATAATCGGAATGAGGGTTTCGGACCGACTAATTCCACCGTGTTGACCGACCATGGCGAGCGATTGCGGCGTTGCGAGCCCATCGATGTAATAGACGGAGTCGCCTCTCGGAGTGACCAGAACATCTCCGATTCGGTCCCGCGCAAAACTCTCGACATTTCCGAACCATCCTGCGGCGATAGCCTCATCACGGCTCACGACGTGGGAACGGAGTCCTTCTGACTCTCGCCATCGCGCGAGCGCTCCGATCGAGTCCTCCGTGTAGAGGTGCAGGAATCGAGGCTCGCCACCGACCGTCACCCCATCAAGTAACGGCGATCCGGAGGAAAGTATCAGGTGTTTTGATGCCGGAACATCGAGAACCCCGTGGTCGGCGGTGATAATCAGCCCATCCGCCGGCGCTAGTAGACGCTGGATGTCGGCGACAAACCCGTCAAGTTCTTCTAGTCGGTGAATCCACTGAACGGAGGTAACGCCAGATGCATGTGCCGCCATGTCGAGTTCTGCAATGTACACGTACACGACGCCCTCACGATAAGCAGACAGGAAGGTCGCCACCGCTGCTACGCGGTCGTCCCAACTTTTCGCCGAGACGTAGGGTGCTCCGCGCAATATGGCTTTCGTCAATCCCGACTCGCGATATCTCGGAGATGAAATGATTGCGGTGGGGATATCCACGTGTTGTTCCCACAGTGTCGGTTTGGGCTGCCACACAGTGGGATCAGTCGTGTGCAAACCCGACAGTTGATTGAGTAATTCTCCCGTCGCGGGATCACGGATGGTGTATCCAACCATTCCCGTCTCACCCGGCGTGCGACCCGTCATGAGAGTTGTGAGCGCCGACGCCGTGGTCGTCGGGAATCCACTCGCCACATCCCTGCGGTTGAGTGACCCGATGTTTCGAGCGTGGGCCGCGCGCGCGGATAAATTCACTGCACCAAGTCCATCCACGAGGACAACTATCGTTCTGCGGGATGGCGGCAACCGTAGCGGGTTGTCCTCAGCACGAACAGAGGCGAAAGCACTAACCAACACGTCCGCGAGGCAACGGTCGTTGGCGCCAATGACAGGTAAAATTTGAGACACTGTGAGCCAGCCCCCTTCCTCTTCCGAGCGCATTGATGACGTTGACGTTTCCCACGAGATGCAGGGGTCATTCCTCGAGTATGCCTACTCCGTCATCTATTCTCGCGCCCTCCCCGACGCGCGGGACGGACTCAAGCCCGTTCAACGACGAATTATTTATCAAATGGCCGACATGGGCCTGCGTCCCGAAAAGGGTTACGTCAAGAGCGCGCGAGTGGTAGGCGAGGTCATGGGTAAGCTGCACCCACACGGCGACAGCGCGATTTACGACGCTCTTGTGCGATTGGCGCAGCCATTCAGCCTCCGAGTTCCCTTCATCGACGGCCACGGCAATTTCGGATCTCTTGATGACGGTCCCGCGGCATCCCGATACACCGAGGCGAAACTGCGTGCCGAGGCAATTGTCATGACCGACGGTCTGGACGAAGACGTTGTCGATTTTGTGCCCAACTATGACGGGCAGCTGCTTCAACCGGACGTTCTGCCCGCCGCGTTCCCCAACCTCCTTGTCAACGGCGCGGCGGGAATCGCAGTGGGTATGGCGACGAACATGGCGCCCCACAATCTTGTCGAAGTTGTTGCCGCCGCCCGACACCTTCTTGCACACCCCGAAGCCACCCTCGATGACCTCATGGCGTTCATTCCCGGTCCGGATCTCCCCAGCGGGGGAATCATTGTCGGACTCGACGGAATTCGCGATGCCTACGCGACGGGAAAGGGTGCATTCCGAACTCGCGCACGTTCTACGATCGAACAGGTTTCCGCTCGAAAAACGGGAATCGTCGTAACCGAACTGCCCTACCTTGTTGGTCCCGAACGAATCATCGAACGCATCAAAGACGGTGTCACCAAAAAGAAGATCACAGGGATTTCCAACGTGGTTGATCTCACGGATCGTAAAAATGGTCTCCGTCTCGTCATCGAGGTCAAGACGGGCTTTTCGCCAGAAGCGGTTCTCGATCAGTTGTACCGCCAGACCCCACTTGAAGACGGCTTCTCCATCAACAACGTTGCGCTGGTCGACGGCAAACCAGAAACGCTCGGCCTTATTGACATGCTTCGTGTTTACATCGAGCATCGACTTCGCGTTGTGACCCGTCGTTCCCGTTTCCGGCTTGATCGAAAGACGGAGCGCCTGCACCTCGTAGACGGACTGATTAGAGCCATCGTCGATATTGACGCCGTAATTCGAGTCATTCGGGCTTCGGACGACACGGCGTCAGCCCGGGCAGAGCTGCAGTCAACGTTCACCCTGTCGGAACTTCAAGCCGACTACATTCTCGAATTGCGCCTTCGACGACTGACCAAGTTCTCTCGAATTGAACTGGAATCGGAACGAGATTCCCTCGTGAAGGATATTGCGGACCTCACTGCGCTCTTGTCGAGCGAAGACTCCCTTCGAACCGTCGTTTCGAACGAACTTGCTGATGTGGCAACCAATTTCGGCACTCTTCGTCGAACGACACTGCTCGACGGCGACGACGTGCCTGTCGTAGGTGCGATTGCGAGCCAAGGGCTTGAACTCGAAGACGAGCCCTGCAGCGTAATTTTGACTGCGACGGGCAAATTGTTGCGAACACCCATCACGACGGAATTCCCGCCGCAGGTCAAGCGATCAAAGCATGATGCAGTGAGGGCCGTCGTCCGCACAACCACTCGTGGCGAAGTCGGCGCGATCACGTCACGGGGTCGATTTATTCGATTCACGCCCGTCGCGCTCCCCTCGTCCGAGTCAACGATCAACTTCGCGACCGGATCGAAAGCAACAGATTACGTGGTCGGACTTGCTGCAGGGGAAAGATTGATTACCATCGTTCCCGTTTCGACCCTCCCGTTGGCTCTCGGAACGCGTCGAGGAACGGTGAAACGAGTCGATGCGACGAGCTTCCCTGCCCGAGCCGAATTCTCCATCATCAATCTTGACGACGGTGACGAAGTGATTGGTGCAGACGTCGCGCCCGATGGCCACGAACTAGTGTTCGTCTCACTCGACACTCAATTGTTGCATTTCCCCGCCGATCGAGTCCGCCCTCAAGGAGTCGGAGCTGCGGGCGTTGCGGGAATCAAATTGGCCGACAACGACGTCGTTATCGCGTTCGTCAGCGTACCGTCTGATTCCGACGCACAGGTCGTGACGATCACGTCGGCCGGCGCGACGCTGACCGGTGCCGACCCAGGTCGCGCCAAAGTCACTCCATTGGCCGAATTCCCCGGTAAGGGCCGCGCCACGGGCGGAGTTCGCTCTCACGCTCTCGTGAAGGGCGAAGTCGGGCTTGCACTCGCCTACGTGGGCACGGATCCTCGAGCGTGCGCTCAGGATGGTTCTGCCCGCGAGCTTCCCACCGAACCGGGAAAACGCGACGGTTCCGGATCTCCCCTGAGCGACGTCGTGGCCGTGCTGGGCACTCGACTTCGCTAAACGTCGATTCGATCACGATCGAGGGCGCCATCGATAATGAACTCGCGCCGCGGAGCGACTTCATTACCCATGAGCAACTCGAACATGAGTGCCGCCTTTTCGGCGTCATCGATTCGCACTCGACGCAGAGTTCGGTGCTCAAGACTCATGGTGGTGTCGGCGAGTTGATCTGCGTCCATCTCACCGAGTCCCTTGTAGCGCTGGATTGGCTCTTGCCACGAACGGTTCGATTTACGCAGAGACTCCAGTGTCACGTGTAATTCGGCTTCCGAATAGGTGTACATCACATCATTTGCCTTTGAGCCAGGGTTGATTGCGACGATTCGGTGAAGCGGTGGAACGGCCGCATACACTCGGCCCGCGTCGACCAGAGGTCGCATGTATTTAAAAAACAGCGTCAACAACAGCGTGCGGATGTGCGCACCATCAACATCGGCGTCACTCATGATAATGACCTTGCCGTATCGAGCTTGCGTGAGATCGAAAGTGCGACCGCTACCGGCGCCGATGACCTGAAGAATCGACGCACACTCGGTGTTCGACAACATATCTGCCACCGAGGCCTTTTGCACATTAAGAATTTTTCCTCGGATGGGCAGCAACGCTTGAAATTCAGAGTCACGGGCCAACTTCGCCGTTCCCAGTGCGGAATCGCCCTCGACGATGAATAGTTCACTGCGTTCGAATTCGTCCGACCGGCAGTCGACAAGTTTCGCCGGAAGCGTCGAAGATTCAAGCGCGTTCTTTCGGCGTTGCGTCTCTTTGTGGGCGCGCGCCGAAATACGGCTCTTCATTTCGGCAACAATTTTTTCCAAAACGAGTGCGGATTGCGCTTTATCGTCTCGTTTGGTCGAGGCAAATTTCTCTTCGAGAGATTTTGTCACGACGGACGAAACCACCTGTCGAATCGCCGGAGTTCCGAGGACTTCCTTTGTCTGTCCCTCAAATTGCGGCTCGGCGACACGAACGGTAAGAACGGCCGTGAGGCCCGTCATGATGTCGTCCTTTTCGAGCTTGTCGTTTCCCACCTTGAGACGTCGGGAATTTTTGTCAATTTCTGCGCGGATTACCTTTACCATCGCTTGTTCGAACCCCGTCACGTGAGTTCCGCCCTTGGGAGTTGCGATGATGTTGACGAACGACTTCTGCACGGTGTCGTATCCCGCACCCCACCGAAGCGCGATGTCGACGTGGCACGATCGTTCAACTTCGGTCGAGACCATGTGTCCGGCGTCGTCTAGCACGGGAACAGTTTCGGTAAACGTTCCGTTGCCGGTCAAACGCCATACCGACGTCAGTGCGACGTCTGGCGCGAGGAATTCTGTGAACTCGCCGATACCACCCGCGAACGAAAAGTCGTGTTTCTCGGGGTTTCCGGAACGTTCGTCCGAGACCGAAAGCGACAGCCCCGGGACCAAGAACGCCGTCTGGCGCGCTCGCGAGAGCAACGTATCAAGTTCAACAATCGACGATGTGCCGAAGATCTCGGGGTCTGGCCACCATCGAACGCGCGTTCCCGTGACTCCCTTGGGTGCTTTTCCCACAATTCGCAATTCGGAGTCATCGATAAACGGCGTGAACGGCGATCGCGGCCCACGTCCAGCGGTGTCATCAAAAGTTCCGGGTTCGCCCCGATGGAATGACATCGCAAATGTGGAACCGTCCCGGTCGACAAATACGTCGAGGCGTTCACTGAGGGCGTTGACCACCGACGCACCGACACCGTGCAGGCCGCCCGATGCGGTGTAGGAGCCGGATCCAAACTTGCCTCCCGCGTGCAGCTTGGTGAACACCACTTCAACGCCCGAAAGGCCAGTACGTGGCTCTATATCGACCGGGATTCCGCGACCCGCGTCGTGGACCTCGACGCTCGCATCGGCGTGAAGTGTGACGGCAATGGATGAACCGTAACCCGCCAATGCCTCATCGACTGAGTTGTCGATGACTTCCCACAAGCAGTGCATGAGCCCGCGTTCGTCCGTTGAGCCGATGTACATTCCGGGTCGCTTCCGAACCGCCTCGAGTCCTTCGAGGACGCTGAGGTGGCGGGCGGAATATTCGGACGACATAAACGAAACCTTCACTGACGGGAACGTGACCAACACTAGGCGAGGCGACAGTGGCTCTGGGGCAGGCTCTCCGCGACTGTGAACAAATTTTACGCCCGTGGCGAAACGGTGTCTTTTTTGACAGGGAATGTCTGTGGGGCGTGGTGGAATAGACGCATCGAAAGGATGTCCATGAACACAACGCACTCCCCCTCTGAAACCGCGACCGCACCCGAACTCAGTTCACTCGATCGTTGCGATTCCTGCGGTGCCCAGGCATATGTGCGTGCACGTCTTCAGTCGGGCGAACTGTTTTTTTGCGGACACCACGCGAGCGAGGTCAAATCCGCTCTCGCCGCGACCGCGATTGAATGGCTCGACGAAACAGATCGACTCATCACGGACCAATCGATTTAGAAACTTTCCCCTGAATTAAGATCCACTTCGCAAGACTGATCGATTAACGCGTGACGCTCTCCAACGCCGACCACAGGCGAGAATTCTGAAACTCGAGAAGTCGAGCGTCATATGCCGCACGTATCATTTCCGCAAACACGAGTTCTGGATTTCGCGACGGATCTAGAGACGAAATGAGCCACTCGGCGAGTTGGGGGTTCAGCAACAATAGGGGACCAATCAATGAGGTGCCAATGAAGTTGTTGACCCGAATGCCTTCGACACGCGTTGTTGGGTTTCTCCCTATGCCTCGGGTGGTTGTCATGAAACCCGGCACCGTCTGTGGGTCCGAGATCATCGAAAATTGCGATTTATAACCGACTATCGGTTGTGACAATCCATCGAACGAACCCATTACCTTTCCGGTGTATCGACCGAACATCTCCACTTTGCTTGAAAAATCAAAAATCCCTACGCCCGGAATCTCATATTTCATCTCGGAGTTCACGATGTGCGAGCCCAAACATTCCATCGCATTATGCGTAAAGAGAAAGTGCGTGCCCGATTGAATGAGATCTTCGATTCGTGATTTGTAGCGAGAGAGGCGAGAAATTGCCCGAATTTGGCCCCTTTCCGTCAACGGTCCGAGATAGACCAAATCGACGTTTCCCGACGCGAATACAGGCGTGTCGTTCAAACCGGTACGAACAATTCGCGACATTGGAAGACAACGAGCGAGATAGTCGATGTTCGCATTGTCCCCGTGCAAATTCGCGATTTCGGGAAACAACATTTCTATCGTGAGCGTCATGAAGCATTCTCCATCAGGCGCGTTCGCAATGTTCGTTGGACGGCATCACCCGTCACCCCAGCGTTGTGGTTGCTATGAAGATTGATGAGAACATCGACTGTGTCGAGGGGGACGATTTCCGCAGCGCGGGTTTCCGATTCGACCACAAAGATTCGCTCGGGGTCAACCCCCGCCATGGCCAGTCGGAGCGCCTGATCGTGTCGCCGGACTCCCCCGACGTAAATCGCTGCTATCGACGGTTCGGCGAGGAACTCATAGTCCGCATCATAAATCCATGCCGTGTTCTCGACTCCGTCGAAGCGGTCGGTTGTCTCGTCGACGGCGAGCAAGACGATTTTGACGCCGGGCACCGAGGCGACGTGCTCAAAGGCTCGCGACACCGCTACTCCCACGAGCCCTTTCGTGAGCAATCGAACAATCCGCACACCAGCTACCGTTTCGTCTGCAAAACGGCTCGTCGGCGGTGCGAGCGACTCAACGACCTTCCCAATCGTGTGCGCTGCGACCTCTAGGAGTTCTAGGGTCGCCGCGACGGCCGCGACGTTATAGACGTTGACGATGCTGTCGTTCGCCAATCGAATGGTCACCTCATCGGTATTGAGCGTGAGCGTCCTCAACCCCGTTGTGGGATTAGCCGGTGAAACATGCGTGTCGGCGTCCGGGGATTCGAATCCGCACGCTGGACACCGGGAGCTCCCGATGTGATTGAAACGCCAAAACTTCCATTCGAGACGTTCATCACACAACGGACAAATGGACGCATCCACGGCAGCGCCGCGTGGTTCGTGGGCTTCATCGCCCGACGGCCCGACGCCAAAAAACACACGTCGGTTCGAAACACTACCGAGTGACGCGGTGATGAGATCATCGGAATTCAGCACCAGTGTTGTCGACGGTGAAATCGCCGACGACAAAATCCAGGCGATGTACTCGGGGTGGGCATTGCGCTTGATGGAATCACGAGTGAGATTCGTGCACACCACAATGTTCGGAGAAAGCTGCGGAAGTACCAACAAGGCCGAACGCTCATCCATCTCAATGACAGCAACGTCACTTCGGCACGTACCCGCAATCGAGACTCCATCGATCAACGACGTGACAATGCCTTCGCGAAGGTTAGAGCCACTCCTGTTGCTCGACACGCGAAACCCGAGCGCGTCGAAGGCGTCAGCCAGGAGATTGGTGGTCGTGGTTTTACCATTCGTCCCCGTCACAACGATCACGGTATTGGGACGCTCCACAATGGCGAGAATTGTCGGGCACACCCAAAGGGCGATGCGGCCGGGAACGTGCGTCCCTTCTCGACCGAGCACCTTCAGAGTGGCGCCGGCGAATTTGCCAATCCACACCGCGGCAAGTGCCCGTAAACCGTAACGAGGCCCTTGGTGTTTGCCGGATGCAGGGACCGTCGATTCGGTCATTACTCGAGGAACTCGCGAATGGTGACAGAGCGAGAGGGGTGACGCAATTTCGTCATGGTTTTCGACTCAATCTGACGAATTCGTTCGCGCGTCACACCGAACGTCTCACCGATTTGGTCGAGGGTCTTCGGAATTCCATCTCCGAGACCATATCGCATCCGGATGACGCCGGATTCTCGTTCTGACAATGAGTCGAGGACGGATTCCAACGCGACGAGCAACATTCGATTCGCAACGGCGTCAAGAGGAACGATGGCCTCAGTGTCCTCGATGAGATCTCCGAACTCCGAGTCGCCGTCTTCACCGAGAGGAGTGTGCAGCGAGATGGGCTCGCGACCGTACTTCTGAACTTCGACAACCTTTTCAGGAGTCATGTCTAATTCGTTGGCCAATTCCTCGGGAGTCGGCTCACGACCAAAATCCTGGAGCAACTGTCGTTGCACGCGAGCGAGCTTGTTGATGACCTCGACCATGTGAACCGGAATACGAATGGTTCGGGCTTGGTCGGCCATCGCGCGCGTGATTGCCTGGCGAATCCACCAGGTCGCATAGGTCGAAAACTTGAATCCTTTGGTGTAATCGAATTTTTCGACAGCGCGAATCAGGCCAAGATTTCCCTCTTGAATGAGGTCGAGGAATTGCATGCCTCGGCCCGTGTACCTTTTGGCCAGAGAAACGACGAGCCGGAGGTTCGCTTCAAGAAGGTGACGCTTTGCTCGCTCTCCGTCGTCCGCAATGATTCGGAATTCGCGCCCTTCGCGGCTCTTTTGCTTGGCCCCCGAGAGTTTGGCCCACTTTTCTTCCGCGAACAAACCAGCCTCGATTCGCAGTGCAAGCGTGACCTCTTGTTCCGCGTTGAGCAGCGCAACCTTACCGATTTGCTTGAGGTAGTCCTTGACCGGGTCCGCCGTGGCTCCTGTGATCATTGTCGAAACAGAAGGAATCTCGTCATCGCCGGACGAAATGTGAATTGCATCCGCTGGCAACGTCGCCGTTAGAGCGGTCTTGACGTCTTCTGCTTCGTCGTCGGTGAGTTCGATAACCTCATCCCCCGCGGGGATACTGGTGTCTTCAACTTCAACAATGTTGTCGTCACCGACTACGAGGACAACATCGAATTCTTCATCACCAATCAGTTCTGCGTCGTCGATTCCCAATTCTTTCGAGACAATTGCCGTCGAGGCAACCTTTTTTGCTGGGGCCTTTGCAGCCGGTTTAGCCGGGGCTTTCGCGGCCGGTTTAGCCGGGGCTTTCGCGGCCGGTTTAGCCGGGGCTTTCGCGGCCGGTTTAGCCGGGGCTTTCGCGGCCGGTTTAGCCGGGGCTTTCGCGGCCGGCTTCGCAGCAGGCTTTACCGGGGCTTTCGCGGCCGGCTTCGCAGCAGGCTTTACCGGGACTTTAGTCACCGGCAGCACCGCAACATCCTCGTCGATCTTGTTCCTGCGAATCAATTTGTTAAAAAATCCGGGGGCATCAGCCATGAAGATTTCCTCTTTCGGGCAGTAGAAACCCCCGTGTCAAATCGGCTGGGCCGCTGACTCGGGGTCTTTCAGTTGACAGGTTACCACGGTCGACTAGTCGTCGGAGTTGCCACGGGTACGCAGGAAGTTTTCCAACTCGGTCGCGATGCTCTCGGCGCTGGGGAACTGACCTTCATCGTCGACGAACGGTGAGGGTGTCGGGTTGTCGAGCATGTAGGTGTCGTGGCGGCTTTCCAAATTCGTGATGAGTTTCGCGAGTTCATCATTGTCCGCAACTTGGTCGGCAATTTCCGTGAAAAACTCCCGACCCGTTTCTCTCAACGCATCGGTTTGCAGAGATATTCCTGTTCCGGTTGTAATCGCATCGACTACGGCAAGCGTTCCGGCTGGATACTCCGCGTCCGCAAGGTAATGCGGTATCAACAGCACGAAACCGGCGACGGGGTGTAGAAGTTTCGTCAGCATGAATTCAACCAAGTGAACGAAAGTTCCCGGCACTTCAGTCGTTGGTTTCCAGACGGAATATTGTTCGATCAGGTCGTCGCGATTTCCGCTCACCGTCATTCCAACTGGACGCGTGTGCGGGACGGGCATGGGAATAGCGTGCACCCACATAGTCTCTGAGGTTTCGAACTTTTCAATTGCCGTGACGACGGCTTCCGCGGCGGCTTCCCATCGATAGTCCGGCTCGTATCCGGTCAACAACAAAAACTGCTCTCCAAGTTCATCAGTCACCAGTCTCAGAACGAGTTCCGGCGGTCGATAATCCGTGAGGTGAGTCTGTTCAAACGTGAAAGTTGGGCGGCGGGCCCGATAGTCAAGTAACTCGTCGTTGTCGAATACCCACACCCGTTCGTGCGTGGTCGAGTCAAGAAGGTGTCGCGCTGCGGTTGCAACGGATCGACCAGCATCGATGAACCCGGTGAGCAAGATCACGAGTGGCAACCCACGGGGGACAGCGACATTCATCTCCCGATAAACCAGTCGGCCAACGCTCATACCTCCATGCTACGGCGCTATCCAAGTCCTCTCGCCTACGCTGGGGGTATGACCTCCGTCTCTCATTCCCTTTCACCTGTTGCCGCTGACGTTCTGGTCCTCATCGCGACGAAAGACCCCGAGGGCAACGTGGTTCACAGCCTTCGCGGGAAACTGGGGCGGTGGTTGTCTGACGCCATCGACCGAATTGGTTTCGACGGCGGAATGGATTCCACCGCGATATTGCCGGCTCCCCAGTGGAGCGACTATCGGACTATTGCACTTGTCGGATTTGGTTCCGCTTCACATCGGATTTCCAACCTTCGGTACGCCGCTGCGACGGCGACGCGAACTCTCTCGGGACACGTGGCGGTCAACATTGCGACACGTTCCGTGGCGGAGGCAACAGCAATTGCCGAAGGCGCACTGCTTGGTGCGCTCAAGACGATGTCGCGCAAGAGCGGGGATGGTCCGGCGGTGATCACCGAACTCACTGTCATCTCGCGACATTCCCCGCAATTCGACGACATTCAACCGGGGGTCGAGGCCGTCGGTGTCGTTCGCGACCTTGTCACCGAGGCTCCCAACATACTGAGTCCCGACGAGCTTGCGCGGAGAGTCGTCGAACTGTCGAAAGACGTGGGACTTCGAGTCGAAGTGCTCGACGAACCCGCACTCGAACGAGGTGGTTACGGAGGCATTCTGGGAATTGGTGCAGGATCATCGCGCCCGCCGCGACTCGTCATCGTGCGATATGCGCCGAAGAATGCGACGCGCCATCTTGCTCTGGTCGGTAAGGGCATCACGTTTGATACCGGCGGTTTGTCGATCAAGCCGGCCAACTCCATGGTTGGCATGAAGTACGACATGACAGGAGCCGCGACCGCTTTTGCTGTCACCCGTGCGATCGCTCAGCGCATGCTCCCCGTCGCCGTAACGGCATGGCTGTGCATTGCCGAAAACATGCCCTCGGGCACGGCGATTAGACCTAATGACGTCATCACTATTCGCGGAGGCAAGACCGTGGAAGTAACAAACACGGATGCTGAGGGTCGTGTCGTGCTTGCCGACGGTCTCGTCGCCGCGAGTGAAGAGAATCCCGACTACATCGTCGATATTGCAACACTCACCGGCTCGGCACGCGTCGCGCTTGGCCACCGAATCGCAGGCCTGATGGGCGACGATGAGGTGACGACATCACTCAAAACCGCTTCGGACTCTGTCGGGGAAGAGTCGTGGGCGATGCCACTGCCGGACTACCTCTTGCCAGTCTTGGCAAGTGATGTCGCAGACATATCCAACTCGAAAGTCGGAAATTCTGCCGGCGGAATGTTGTTAGGCGGGATATTTTTACGAGAATTCGTTGGGCAAAGCGCCGGAGGAAAGCGAATCCCCTGGGCGCATCTCGATATCGCCGGTCCGGCAAACAACTCCGCCGCTCCCTACGGGTTTGTCCCCAAGGGCGCGACGGGAACAATGGTGCGAACCCTCATCGAATTTGCCCGCCGATTGGCGGACAGCCGCGGCAACACGCGGTAGGCTCAAAGGCGGTTATCTCAGGGTCAACGGTTTCTCGAGAAACCTGGTTCCATTCACAAAGTCAAGGAGTGTTGGTGGCTGACGTAGCAGTAGATCTCGTCGTTCTTGGTGGCGGAAGTGGCGGCTATTCGGCCGCACTCCGGGCAAGTCAATTGGGCATGAGCGTCGCGCTCGTCGAAAAGGACAAAGTTGGTGGGACTTGTCTGCACGTCGGTTGCATACCGACCAAAGCGCTGCTTCACGCGGCGGAAATCGCCGACAGCGTCCGAGACGCGGCACGGTTCGGAGTGCAAGCGACGCTCGGGGGAATCGACGTCGCCGCGGTCTCGACTTATCGACAAGGAATCATCGATTCCAAGTTCAAAGGGCTTCAGGGGCTTCTCAAGGCTCGCGGAATCACCACTTACGACGGTCACGGAAAGCTCACATCGCCCAATACCGTTCAGGTCGGAGACACCACGATTACCGGGACGAACGTTGTTCTCGCCACCGGCTCCTATTCGAAGACGCTCCCCGGACTCGACATTGGTGGGCGCTTTCTGACTTCTGAACAAGCCATCACGCTCGACTACGTTCCCAACAGTGCAATTGTTCTCGGTGGCGGCGTCATCGGTGTCGAGTTTTCATCAGTCTGGAAGTCGTGGGGCACGGACGTCACCATCATCGAGGGCCTTCCCCGTCTTGTCCCGAACGAAGACGAGTCTGTCTCCAAACAGTTCGAACGAGCATTTCGCAAGCGTGGAATTGAATTCAAAACTGGCGTGCGCTTCGAAAGCGCTACGCAAGACGCCAATGGCGTAACCGTCACGCTCGAGGGCGGTGAAACGCTCAGCGCGGAGGTCTTGCTCGTTGCCATCGGACGCGGGGCTCAAACCGCTAATTGCGGTTTCGAGGATGTCGGAATCACCATGGATCGTGGCTATGTCATCACTAACGAGCGTTTGCTCACCAACATTCCCGGCGTTTATGCCGTCGGAGACATCGTTCCCGGTCTGCAACTCGCTCACCGCGGTTACCAGCACGGAATATTTGTCGCTGAGGAAATCGCTGGGCTGAATCCCATGATTGTGTCGGACGTCAACATTCCTAAGGTCACGTATTCCGAACCTGAAATTGCCTCTGTTGGCCTGTCCGAAACCGCCGCAAAAACCCAGTACGGCGACGCGGCCATTGCCATCAGTGACTACAACCTTGCCGGAAACGGAAAGAGCCACATCCTCGAAACAGCCGGTTCGATCAAGGTAATACGGGTTGTCGACGGACCCGTTGTTGGAGTTCACATGATCGGCGCACGCGTCGGCGAACTCATCGGCGAGGCGCAGTTGATTGTCAATTGGGAGGCTCACCCCGAAGACGTCGCGCCACACCTTCACGCACACCCCACTCAAAACGAAGCACTGGGTGAAGCATTCCTCGCTCTCGCGGGCAAGCCGCTTCACGCGATGTAGCACCTGTTCAAGGAGAACAAACACATATGAGCACGAACGTCAACCTTCCCGCTCTCGGTGAAAGCGTTACCGAGGGAACCGTGACTCGCTGGCTGAAGAATGTCGGCGACACCGTGGCCGTCGACGAGCCAATTGTCGAAGTGTCCACCGACAAGGTTGACACCGAAATTCCGTCGCCCGTTGCGGGAGTCATCGAAGAGATTTTCGCCCAGGAAGACGAGACCATCGAAGTTGGTGCACCGCTGGCACGAATCGGAGAAGGCGGCGCTGTCACTCTGACGGCACCGGTTGATGTCCCGGCACCGACCGTTGTCGAGGTTGCCGCAACACCAGAACCCGTGGTCGTCGAGGCTGAGCAACCTGCCGTCACCGTGCACGCTGCAGATGTCCTCTCCGTGAATCCCGAACCGGTCATTCTCACGCCTCCGGTCGTTGCTGACGCCCCCCTCCCGGCCGCACCAATTTCGCCCCCTGCTCCGCGCTTCGGGAACCCGTATGTGAGTCCAATTGTGCGCAAGCTGGCCCATGACCGTGGCGTCGATCTGGCCGGGCTCGTGGGAACCGGAATCGGGGGTCGTATCCGCAAGGAGGACGTTCTCGCAGCCCAAACCGGTCCTGCAACCACCTCACCGCCCATTGTGATACCAGCGGCCGCGCCTGCTGCAGTCGCCGCCCCCGTCTTCGTGGACGACGCTGCGCCGCTCGCAACTTCCGAACTTCGGGGGTCCCGTGTACCGATGTCTCGCCTGCGGAAAGTGATTGCAGAACGGGCCGTGCTGTCCATGGTCTCCACCGCCCAGCTCACGACGGTGGTTGAGGTGGATGTCACAAATGTGTCGAACATGCGCGATGACATCAAGGACGATTTCCTTTCGGCAACGGGCCACAAACTCACCTTCCTTCCTTTCTTTGTCAAGGCTTCCGTTGAGGCTCTCCACGCCTTCCCCATCATCAATTGCACCGTTCAAGGTGACGACATTGTCTATCCGGCCTTCGAAAACATCTCTATAGCGGTTGACACAGAGCGCGGTCTTCTCACCCCGGTTGTGAAGAATGCTGGCGGCAAGAGCATCGCGACGCTCGCGGCCGAAATCTCAGACCTTGCGGAACGAACGCGCAGCAACAAGCTCACTCCAGACGAATTGCAGGGCGGCACCTTCACCGTCACGAACACCGGTTCGCGTGGTGCGTTGTTCGATACCCCCGTCGTCTTTCTTCCTCAATCAGCCATTTTGGGGCTGGGCACCGTTGTCAAGCGACCCGTCGTGATGGGTGGAGATTCAATCGCTATCCGCTCGATGGTCTATCTCGCACTGTCGTACGATCACCGAATCATCGATGGTGCTGATGCCGCACGTTTCCTCGGAACAATGAAGGCTCGACTCGAAGCATGCGCATTTAGTGCTGCCGACCTCGGATATTAGGAGAACAACGTGGCCAAAGAACCCGGGCGCATCCGTCAAATTTTCGACGTCCTAGTCCTCGTCATCAAGCGTGATCGCCTCGCGATCCTTTGGTTAATTCTCGGCACCCTTGGCCCGATTGCCGCCGGAATAGCATTTGCAATCGTGGCAACAGGCGGGGAACCAATCAGTTTCGTTGTGTCAATCATTTTCGGTGTCCTCGCTGGA
This sequence comes from Microbacteriaceae bacterium, assembly GCA_024639935.1. Lineage (GTDB taxonomy): Bacteria > Actinomycetota > Actinomycetes > Actinomycetales > Microbacteriaceae > MWH-TA3. The sequence goes on along the minus strand of JAHEFZ010000006.1, from coordinate 112,994 downwards.
ATTCTCGGATTTCTTATCGTTCTTGGGCAATTGACTCAACGGCTGATGTACTCGAACCTCCAGGGCCAACCGGGCGCCGTATCTGCTCTCATAAAAAATCAGTTGCGCCGATCGTGGCGCGGTAACGATACGCCGATTCGAATGAACAAGAATCAGGACATTGTGTACCGCGTCGTCGGCAAGCCCGGGGTTGTCATCGTGTCCGAGGGAGTGCGGTCTCGAGTTGCTCCTCTCGTCGAGGACGCCCGTCGGGAGGTCCAGCGCATTGTTCCGGGCGTTCCGGTCAATCTTTTGCACGTGGGTACCGACGGTCTGACACTGAAAGAATTTTTCCCTGCGCTTTACAAAATCAAGGGTCGAGTTCGCCCAGCAGAAATCGTTGTTGTGTCCAATCGCTTGAATTCGATTGCGAAGACCCCCGCGTCGATGATGCCCAAGGGCATCGACCCGACCAAAATGCGCGCACCACGGCCTCGCTAATTCCGTTCGTTTGTAACATCCCCGAAACATTCGTGTGACGGTCGCGACACACGGTTCGGATACTGTGAAATCACCATTGGAGGAGATGTACCCGATTAGCAGGAGGAAAAATGTTTAAGACCCCAGCAGAGGTTCTGGCCTATATCACGAAGGAAGATGTCAAATTTCTTGACATTCGGTTCACCGACCTCCCTGGAATACAGCAACACTTCAACATCCCCGCGAGCACAGTGGATGAAGAATTCTTCTCGGTCGGCCAACTCTTCGATGGTTCGTCGATTACGGGTTTCCAAGGCATTGCCGAGAGTGACCTGCAGCTCATTCCCGACGTGACCACCGCATACCTCGACCCGTACCGTGTCGAAAAGACGCTCATTCTCATCTTTGACATCTACAACCCTCGCAATGGCGAGATCTATCACCGCGACCCACGCCAGGTTGCGAAGAAGGCCGAAAAATACCTGGCCTCCACTGGCATCGCCGACACCGCGTTCTTCGCGCCAGAAGCCGAGTTCTTCATTTTCGATGACGTGCGATACGAGGTGTCGAGTGGCTCGTCGTTCTATCGCGTTGATTCGGAAGAAGCGGCCTGGAACACGGGTCGCAAGGAAGAGGGCGGAAATCTCGCGAATAAGACGCCACACAAGGGCGGATACTTCCCCGTGAGCCCGGTCGATAAGCTCGCTGACCTGCGTGACCAGATCTGCCTTCAACTTGCCGCTGCTGGCCTTGAGGTTGAGCGCTCGCACCACGAGGTCGGTACCGCCGGCCAGTGTGAAATCAACTACAAGTTCAACACGATGGTGCAATCGGCTGACGACATCCTTAAGTTCAAATACATCGTCAAAAACGAGGCCGACATCCACGGCAAGGTCGCAACCTTCATGCCGAAACCTCTCTTCAACGACAACGGTTCCGGAATGCACACCCACCAGTCACTCTGGTCGAACGGCAAACCCCTGTTTTACGACGAAAAGGGTTACGCGGGGTTGTCGGACATCGCGCGGTGGTACATCGGTGGAATCCTCAAGCATGCGGGTGCGATCCTCGCGTTTACGAACCCAACGATGAACTCGTATCGCCGACTCGTCAAGGGGTTCGAAGCTCCGGTGAACCTGGTCTATTCTGCTGGGAACCGCTCGGCCGCCATCCGAATTCCGATCACGGGAACCAACCCGAAAGCGAAGCGAATCGAGTTCCGCGCCCCCGACGCATCGAGTAACCCCTATCTCGCGTTTGCGGTTCAGATGATGGCCGGACTGGATGGAATCCTCAACAAGATCGAACCTCACGAGCCAGTGGACAAGGATCTCTACGAACTTCCTGCCGATGAAGCCAAACTCATCCCTCAGGTGCCCGGGTCACTCGATGAGGCGCTTATCGCGCTCGAAAACGATCACGAATTCCTTCTGCAAGGGAACGTGTTCACGAAGGATCTCATTGATGAATGGGTGAACATGAAACGCGCGATGGAGGTCCTCCCCTCTGCGCAACGCCCGCACCCTTTCGAATATGAGACAACGTTCTCCTGCTAGACAACCGTGCACGGCGAGGCGTCACCTTCGGGTGGCGCTTTCGTCGTTAAGACGGGTAGAAGAGTCGTTCGAATACCTGGCGAGATTGGCGCGTAACTCGCAAATAGTCGTTTTCGAGTTCGGATCCCCGACCGGCGGGGTATCCGATGAGTCGAGCGATTCCTTCCAAGGCGACACGATCGACCGGAATCACATCCGACCCTTTACCGGTAAAGAGGGTGGTCGCCGAGCGAATTCGTGAACTCAATATCCAGGCCTCTCGCAGCGCTGAACCGTCTGCTTCGGTGATGATTCCATTCGCGATGAGAGCGGCCAAAGCGTCCAGCGTTGACGGCGAACGAACAGTGGCAATTCTTGGTCCGTTCTGCAGTTGGAGCAATTGCACTAGCCATTCGACATCGCTGAGCGACCCGCGACCAAGTTTGGTGTGCCGCGACGCATCGGCACCGAACGGCAGTCGCTCCGTCTCGACCCGCGCTTTAATCCGCCGAATTTCACGGATTCCCTCATCGGAAATCTCGGCTGAGTAACGAACCACATCGGCCATTGTGTCGAACTCCGCCAGCAAGGCTGGATCTCCTGCGACCGGCTTAGCCCTGATGAGAGCTTGGGTTTCCCAGATGTCGCTCCACTGCGCGTAATAGGCTCGATACGCGTCGAGCGAGCGCACCAACGGTCCGTTCTTGCCTTCGGGCCGAAGTCCGGCATCAAGTTCGAGCGGGAAACGCATATCCTCGGTAAGTTCGACGACCGCATGAACAATTTTTTCGGCACGCTGATGGGCGGACTCGCCCGCGCCGTCGTCTCGGAAAACCCAGAGCACATCGGTATCGGACGAAAATCCGAGCTCTTGGCCACCGAAACGCCCCATTGCGATGACGGCAAACTCGATGCCGTCAATACCCCGGCGAGCGAGCCGTGATATCGCGTCAATTGTGGCGGTCGCAATGTCGGATAGGGCGATTCCCGCTTGCTCGATGTCAATCAGGTCGAGTACGACTGCCAACGAGACGCGCAGAAGTTCGCGCCGTCTCGCGAACCGAACTGCCTTGGCGGCATCCTCAACGCTGTCGTGTCGAGAATCAATCGCACCGAACTCGTCCATCAGTGTTGTGCGCGTACGTGGACGTAAATTGTCGTCGTCATCAAGCCACGCGACCGCGTCGGGCACTCGTTCGATCAGAACTGAAACATATCGCGACAATGAAAGAACACGACTGAGTCGCTGAGCGGCGCCAACGGAATCGCGCAACATCCTGAGGTACCAGTGCGAATCACCGAGCGCGTCACTAATGGTGCGAAAGGCTGCAAGTCCGCCATCGGGATCAGTACCTTCAGACATCCAATGGAGAAGCACCGGCAGCAGGTTTCGTTGGATCGCCGCACTTCGCGAAACACCTGAGGTCAATGCCTTGATATGGCGAAGTGCACCGGTCGCATCGCGGAACCCGCTCGCGCGTAGTCGCGCCTCTGCTTGGTCGTTCGACAACAAGATGGTGTCTTCCGCCAAATTCGCGACGGCCGATAGTAACGGCCGATAGAAAAGGCGCTGGTGTAAAGAACGGACGTCCCGTTTGATGTCATTCCACCGTGCCAACAGTGCGTCACTCGTTTCCGCGAGTCCCGATGATCGCGCGACGATTCTGAGCAATTCAGAATCGTCGGGCATGAGATGGGTCCGGCGCAATGCGAGTAGTTGCACCCGGTGCTCCAATACTCGCAATTCTCGATAGTGGTGTGAAAACGAATGTGCTTCGGTTCGGCCGATGTAGCCACCCTCGGACAATCGAGAAATCGCCGTGAGCGTATCGCGAACACGAACCGAGTCGTCATCTTTCCCGTGCACCAATTGCAGCAACTGCACGGTGAACTCGACGTCGCGCAGTCCCCCCGGTCCCAACTTGATTTGGACTTCCCTGAGATCAGCGGGGATATTTGCCGTCACCCTCTCGCGCATCTTTTGGACCGATTCAACGAAACCTTCCCGAGCCGAGCTCGACCACACGACCTCTGTGAGCGCAGCAAGGTACTCCTCGCCGAGCTCTGCGTCACCTGCCATTGGGCGCGCCTTGAGCATGGCTTGAAACTCCCAGTTTTCGGCCCAACGCTCGTAATATGCGATGTGAGATTCAAGCGTTCGAACAAGCGCGCCTTTCGCTCCTTCCGGCCTCAAATTGGTGTCCAACTCCCACAGTGCGGGCTCGATGCTCGGCTCGCTGACCGTCGCTACAATGGACCGCGCCCACTTGGTCGCGAGGTCAACCGCATCGTGTGAATCAATCCCCCGCGCGTCGCAGACGAAAATTACATCGACATCCGACACGTAGTTCAGTTCACGAGCTCCTGCTTTGCCCATTCCCACGATGGCGAGGGCCGTGTTTTCGATCACACTAGTTGGCGCGTCGATATTTCTTTTAGCCAGTCGGAGAGCCGCATTCAGAACCGCACCAGCGAGGTCTGCGAGGGCAGCGCCAACCACGTGGACGATCGCGGATGCGTCCGGTTGCGCAAGGTCCCATGCGGCGATTGTCACCAGGTGTTCGCGATAGCTCAGACGAATTTCGTCCGACGTCACCGCCCCTGCGAACGCGTCGCGGTAGTCGATTTCGGTGGGCAACGATTCCGGTGGTTGCGCCCGATCGAGCGCAGACGGCTTTCGCACAAGGAACTCCGCGAGACCATCACTCGCTCCGAGAATTCGAATGAGTGAGGTGCGATGTTCCTCTCCGACAAGAATCGGGTCGAGCAACTCTCTGGACGAATCTGCCAGACGACTGAGCCAGCGAAGAGCATTGTCGGCACTCGCGGCCACCGTGAACCACTCTAGGTCGAAGTCGTTGGCCGCCAGAAGTTCCCGCGCGTCAGACAGATTGAGAAACCCGACTCGGGCTAAATCGGTGAGGCTCGGTGCTGCAGTCATGCCTACAACTGGCGAAAGTTCGTGTCCAACTCCCACGGTGTCACTTGGCGACCGTAGGCATTCCATTCGGCTTGCTTATTGCGAATGAAGAAGTTGAAGACTTGCTCGCCGAGAGTTTCCGCAACCAGTTCGCTCTCCTCCATGTAGTGCAAGGCGCGGTGCAGATTTTCGGGGAGCGGGCGGTACCCAAGCGCGCGGCGTTCGGTCGCCGTGAGGCTCGCGATGTCACCCTCCGCTTCCGGCGCAAGATCGTATCCTTCGTCAATGCCTTTCATTCCCGCTGCCAACAAGAGTGCGTAGGCGAGGTAGGGGTTTGCAGCGGCGTCCAGACCGCGATATTCAATTCGTACCGACTGCTCCTTACCCGGTTTGTACATCGGCACGCGCACGAGAGCCGACGTGTTGTTGTGACCCCAGGTGATGAACGGTGGGGCCTCGCCGCCGCCCCAAAGTCGCTTGTACGAATTCACGAACTGATTCGTTACCGCGGTGATTTCGTGGGCGTGGGTGAGGATCCCGGCAATAAACTGTCTGCCGATAGTCGACAGCTGATAAGGCTTACTCGCATCATAGAACGCGTTCGAATCACCCTCGAAAAGCGACATGTGAGTGTGCATTCCGCTCCCCGGGTGGTTCGCAAGAGGCTTGGGCATGAAGGTCGCGTAAACGCCCTGTTCTATTGCGGCTTCTTTGACAACCGTCCTGAAGGTCTGAATGTTGTCGGCGGTAGTCAACGCGTCAGCGTACCGAAGGTCGATCTCATTCTGACCAGGTCCCGCTTCGTGGTGCGAAAACTCGACCGAGATGCCCAGGTCTTCGAGGTGTCGAACAGCATTGCGGCGGAAATCATGGGCGGTTCCACCGGGAACATTGTCGAAATATCCGGCCTCGTCGACCGGGATGGGGTTTCCCTGATTGTTGTCTTTAAAGAGATAAAACTCTATCTCTGGGTGCGTATAGAACGTGAAGCCCTTCTCCGCAGCCCGGGCGAGCGTCCGGCGCAGCACATACCGAGGGTCCGTTGCCGCAGCCTGACCGTCGGGAGTCGTGATGTCGCAGAACATCCGAGCAGTCGGGTCAACTTGACCGCGCCACGGGAGCACTTGGAAGGTCGTGGGATCGGGATGCAACAACACGTCCGCCTCATAAACCCGAGTGAGTCCTTCCACGGACGATCCGTCCACTCCGAGCCCCTCGGCAAAAGCTCCTTCAACTTCCGCCGGCGCAAGTGCGACGTTCTTGAGCGTCCCCGACACGTCGGTGAACCACAGGCGGACAAACTTGACACCGCGTTCCTCAATGGTGCGGAGCACAAACTCCTGCTGCTTTTCCATGGGACTCCTTCGACGCTTTCCTTGCGCTACTAGGCTACTTGTTATGTCGTGGATTCGGTTCGCTCTCGCCCAATTGAACCCCATCGTGGGTGACATCGCGGGCAACTCGCGTGCGATTCTGGATGCAACCTCGAACGCATACTCGCGCGGCGCCCGCGTGATCGTCACACCAGAGATGTCGATTACGGGTTACCCCGTGGATGACCTCGCGTCGAGCATCGACTTCATCCGTCAATCAGAATCCGGGGTTGCCTCGCTCGCCGCCAGACTCGCGTCCGACGGATTCGGCGATGCGGTGGTTGTTGTGGGCTACCTCTCTGAAGCGTCCGACACTGAGTTCGGTGGCGCTCGAGCACACAACTCGCTCGCCCTCCTACACGAGGGTCGGATTGTGGCAACGTACGCCAAGCGTCACCTGCCGAACTATTCCGTCTTCGACGAAGAACGCGTGTTCGTTCCCGGGGCCGGAACCCTTGTTCAGAATCTCGGTGGGGTGGTGACGGGTTTTCTCATCTGTGAGGATCTGTGGCGCTCTGATGGGCCAGTCGCCGAGCTTGCGGCCCGTAACGTTGACGCAGTCGTCGTCATTAACGCGTCGCCGTTCGAGTTGGCGAAGGACGAAATGCGGTTTCCACTGTTAGCAACTCGAGCAGCCGAATTCGGTGCCTCCGTTGTCTATGTCAACGCGGTGGGCGGGCAGGACGACCTTGTTTTCGACGGCGACAGCGCTGTTCTTGATTCGTCTGGTTCGACGCTTTTGCGGGCGACACGTTTCGAATCAGCACTCGAACTCATCGACATCCGTGGAAACGGTGAATCGGCGGATGGCTTCACCCTTGCGGAACCAGAGGACACCATTACACCCTTCATTGGTGCCGATCTGCCCGACATCGAGGCCGTCTGGAATGCTCTTGTCCTTGGCGTCCGTGATTACGTCACCAAAAACGGCTTCCCCTCAATCGCCTTGGGGTTGAGTGGAGGCATCGATAGCGCCGTGTGTGCCGTGATTGCAGCGGATGCAATAGGTGCAAACCGCGTCTACGGTGTGTCGATGCCCAGCAAGTATTCCAGCGACGGATCCAAAGATGATGCTCGCGACCTGGCGACAATAGTCGGATGCCATTATGACGTCCAACCGATTGCCGGCCTTGTAGCGCCGTTCGAGACCCAACTGGAATTGACGGGGATTGCCGCTGAGAACATCCAGGCGCGCGCACGAGGCATGATCCTGATGGCGCTCAGTAACCAACACGGGCATCTGGTTCTCACGACCGGCAACAAGTCCGAGGTGGCCGTGGGCTACTCGACGATGTACGGTGACACCGTTGGTGGCTTCGCTCCACTCAAGGATGTCTTCAAAACGCTCGTCTGGGACTTGGCGCGCTGGCGAAATGTCCGCGCCAGTGCTCGTGGCGAGACTCCGCCGATACCCCTGAACTCGATCACTAAGGCACCGAGCGCAGAACTTCGCCCCGACCAGACCGACCAGGATTCGCTGCCGCCCTACGACGTCCTTGACGCGATTCTCGAATTGCTCGTCGCTCAACGACAGTCGGTCAACGCTGTCGTTTCGGCGGGATTCGATCGCGAAACAGTAGAACGGATAGCGAATCTGGTCGCGGGAAGTGAATGGAAACGTCGGCAGGCTGCGATCGGTCCCCGAATCTCTCAAATGGCGTTCGGTCGAGAACGGCGCCTTCCGATCACCGTGCGTCACACCTCCGGTTTGGTCTAGAAGCGTAATCCCCGGAAGGCTCGAGGCTTCGATCACTCGCTAGTTGTCCGCCGCATCCTCGTCGTCACGCCACGCCTGCGCGCGTTCAGCAGCGATCTGGGGTGCCCGCGCAGCATCGTCGCGAGTCTCGAACGGTCCGTCACGGTCACTGCCGAGTGACAATGGTCCTTCTTCAACTTCTCCGGTTCGATGGTTGTACCACCACGCCATGGAAACTCCCTCAGTAGAATGCCATTATCGCCCCAACCGCGCTCATTCGTATCCGGAGATCACCATGACACACACCATTGGCATCGACATCGGTGGGACCGGTATCAAAGCCGCAATCGTCGATGTCGTCTCTGGCCAATTCATCGGTGAAAAAATTAAGGTCGGCACGCCCGACGGTGCAATTCCAGGTGACGTCGCGCGCGTGTGCCGCGACTTGGTTGAACAACTCGACCCCCATGGTTCCCTGCCAGTCGGCGTGTGCTTCCCCGCTGTCATCATCGATGAGGTCGCATTTTCTGCATCGAATGTTGATTCGTCGTGGGTTGGCCTCAATGTTGGAGACTTGCTCGAGGCAACGCTCGGGCGGTCGGTTCACGTCGTCAACGATGCTGACGCGGCTGGTTTCGCGGAATACATGTTCGGCGCGGCACGGGGAGTTCAGGGACTCGTCCTCGTGACAACGCTGGGAACAGGAATCGGCTCGGCGCTGATCTACAACGGTGTACTTGTACCGAATTCTGAGCTCGGACACATGACTTTGCCCGGTCGCCACAATCGGACAGCCGAGCAACTCGCTGCGAATGTCGTCCGAGAGCGAAAGCGCCTCTCGTGGAGCCGCTGGGCCGAACACCTGCAGGTCTTTTACTCGACACTGGAAATGTTGTTCTCCCCCTCACTGTTCGTCGTTGGCGGCGGTGTATCAAAGGATTACCAAAACTTCTTGCCACTCTTGACACTTCGAACACCGATTGTTCCTGCGCAGCATTTCAACAACGCAGGGATTTTGGGTGCCGCAGCACTCGTTCCAATCGAACGTTAGAGACGAGGGGCCGGCCGATACGCCGGGTTCTGTCGTGGACGGTCATCTTTCTCGACTACGCGTTACCGCGGAGTTCTAGCAACCTACCCGATGCCTCGGCGAGCAGCGTCAATGGCATCTGTCTGGTCTTGCTCCGGACGAGGTTTACCGAGCGAAGCCGGTCACCCGGCCTCCTGGTGGTCTCTTACACCACCGTTTCACCCTTACCCTTGCGGGCGGTCTATTCTCTGTGGCACTGTCTCGCGGGTTACCCCGGGTGGGCGTTACCCACCATCCTGCTCTGTGGAGCCCGGACGTTCCTCGGCACCTTTCGGTGACGCGACCGCCTGGCCGACCCTCTCGCTACTCCATGCTATCCACTAGCCGAACGAGACGCGACGGTCCATTGATTCGTTCGCGACAGCATCCGCGCGGGAATTGAATTCACGGGCAATCCATTCGAACGTCACGTCCGTTCCCGCGATGAGTGCCTGTGCTTCCCGAGCAAGTACCTGCATATCGGAGTGCTTGATTTTCCATCTCCCTGACATTTGCTCGACGACGAGTTTCGAATCCATTCGAACGTGGATCGATGCAGAGGGATCAAGTTCGCGGGCCTTGCGCAGACCACCCACCAGCCCTGAGTATTCGGCGACGTTATTGGTCGCAATTCCGACGAAAATCCCGACTTCTGCGAGAACTTCGCCCGTCTCAGCGTCGATGACAACCGCTCCCCCAGCCGCGATCCCGGGGTTTCCCCGAGAACCTCCGTCCGCTTCAACGATGTATCGCGTCACAATCCCGACTCCGCGGTCCGAATCAAAATCGCGTTGCTGTCCGGGCACATCAGCACCTCATCGGCGTCGGCCGCTCGTACGTCCTGGAGTTGCCCCGGTGTCAAGGTCACTCCGCTTGCCGATGTAATTCCCGCGCGCAATTGCGACGCGCCAACGCCGTAACGCTCGCGCTGGCGTTCATACAATTCCCATAATTCGGTCGGCAGCGACGAAGCGATCGCGGCACGTGCCTTCACGATCTCGGCGCGGCGCCGATTGGACGCGTCGATTTCCGACAGGCGTGAATCGCGCGCCTCCGCGCGCACGTCGTGGAATGAGTCACGGGCAATTTTGATTGCGTTCCAGCTGCCTGCCACTTCGTCGCGTTCGGCCAATGCGGCCATTTCTTGTTCTTCGAGCATCTCGATCCGGTGCTCAAGCGACTCAATTTCGTGTTCCAGTGACGTCAGTTCTTTTGCGTCCCGAGAACCCTTTTCGCGTTCGCGATCGTGCGCTATGCGCGATCGCGCAACCCTAATGTCCGACTCGAGGTGTTCACAACGTCGTTCGATCTCGTCATGTCGATCTGCCCATTCTTCCGCCTCGCGCACGAGACGCTGATACTCAGCGTCTGTGTCAAGTTCAGCTAAAACAGTGTGTGCGTCGGCGATAGTTCGGCTGATCACAATGTCTTCGGTATCGAGCGCAAGGACATCGAGCAACTTGGCTTGAGACTCGGCCGAGGCACGTAAAACCATCACTGCATCACCGAAAAGGCCCACGGGTCCGTGTTGATATCGGAAACTTTCACCGTCACATCGGGTCGTGCCGCGCTCAATTCGGCCGCCGCTGTTTCGAGCCACATCCACTCGGCCGCCCAGTGAGAGACATCAATGAGCGCGGTGTCATTACCGAGTCGTGCTTGTTCGCGGAACTCCGATGCGGGATGATGACGCAAATCACTCGTCACGTACGCATCCGACGCCGTGACATCGTGGTGTGCGAGAAGAGAATCCCCCGCTCCAGCACAAATGGCTACCGAGCTGATTCGACGAGCGAATGCTCCAGAAACTCGAACACCGCCCGCGGTCGCAGGGAGTTTCGCTGCGATCAGGCGAGCGAACTCGCCGAGAGATTGCTCGGCGATTGTTCCGATCACGCCGATTCCACCTCCCCAATCATTCGAGACAATTGGACGATCAACCGTCACTCCCAGAGCCCTCGCCAGTGAAACACTCGTACCCGTGGGAACTGTGTCACCATTCGTGTGCACACCGATCGCCGCGCAATTTCCTCGGATGAGCCGTGCGATAAGTTCCCCTTTGTAACGATCCTCGTCAACGGTTGACACTCCCTTAAGAAGCAAAGGGTGATGCGAAATGAGCACGTCGAATCCGCCAAGGAGGGCTTCGGAAACAGTTGCGTCCGTTATGTCAACCGCGAACAACACTGACGAGACGGGGTGGTGCGATGCGCCCGAGATGACGCCAGAATTGTCCCAGTCCTCTTGCCCAACAAATGGCCACAACTCGTCAATGGATGCGGTGATGTCCCGCAGTGTCGTTGCCACGGTCGCCCTACGCTGTGCGTTTCGGGCGGACAACACCCAACGCCGAAACGATAAGTGACAAGATAAATGAGCACACAAGCACGACCGTCGGGATCACGAGCATGATCGTCCCGGAAATTCCCGCTGTTGACAAGAGCGGCGCAATCAAATCGTCATAAAGGTTCGCGAGGCTTGGGACAGACCACGATGTCAACACGAACCCAACGGCCATCACAATAATTGCCAGCACGGTGTTGATGACCCGGGCAGGTCCGCCGATTTCACGGCCCGCGGCAACCGACGCGCCCGCCATGAGACCAACAATCACCATGAGCGGAATGGACACAAAAGAAATTCCGGGGAGGGTCATTGTGATGTCGCCAACAGCCCCCGTCAAATCTATGATCAGGACGATGAGAGGTACCGCGACGATAATTGCACGGACAAATGCAGGACTTGCATCCCGATCACCCCGAACTGTCACCATCATGAGCGACCGACCAACAAGTGCGGCAATGAGAATGAGGGGCATCGTAAACGCCACGATTCCCGAAACGAGTGCCAACTCAGCACTGGCAGCGACAATGTGCAGAGCCGGGTTTGATCCAATCATCAAATCGCCCAACGCTTCAGGGCTCATACCCGCGACGAGTACCCAGGCCGCGAAGCCCAGTCCTAGGGCGAGGCCGACGTACAGGGGCAGTCCCAACGCGGGCTTGTCGTCACGGCGAACTACAGTGGCAGCGCCTGATTCGATACCGGCGAACAAGATGACTGCAATCGGCACAATCCCCGTGGCGATCAACGTGTTTTCTGGCGTGAACGGCAAGCCCGTGTTTGTGGTGGCAACAACAGCGAGTCCAGTCAAAATGACAATCGTTGGTCCGCTGAGCGTGAAGCCCGCCAGAGCCAAAATCGCGCCTCGATACGTTTGGCGGGGCATCGATGCCGTGAGAAAGCCCGTGAATACAACAAGTGCGACGACGAGAACCGAGGCATGGGCGTTGGGGACCAATTGAGCCAGAGTGGATGCAACACCGGGGATTGAACTGAGTTGAAGGCCAACTCCTTGCGAAGTGAGGAGGAGAACGGTGAGCAGCCCTACGAGGACACCGAGCGCACCGATTGACCAGAGCACTGTTCCCCCACCCGCGCCCGTTACTCGGTGAAGTGCAGACCGTGTCGAGAGCGCGTGGCGGATAGCTGTTGAACGCGCCAAAAGTATCAACGGAAGAGCCGCGAGGAGAGCGACTACCGTGGCCAACACTCCGGCGGCACTGAGCATCAATTCATTGTCGACGGGAACTGGGGATCCGAAGCCCGAAAAAACAGCCGACGACACCGGGATCAGTATTGCAACCATCGTTGACACGAAGAGGATGACATTCCAACCACGGTGACGACCGTTTGCGGACGATCCCTGAGACGCGCCAAGGACTGAACCAGCCGGGGGTGGGGAGTCGAGAAGGTTTGCGAGGGCCGATGTCGAATCGGAAATTGACGGGGTCGCTGGCTTAACGGTTGGCACATCGTCGGAATTCTCACTCGGTTCGGACCCGGAATCGCCCGTCAAACTAAGCAAAGCAATTTCCGGATCGACGTCGGCAAAAACCGCCTTCAGTTCATCCAGCAGCAATTGTGCGTCCTCAGGTTTCACAAGTCGCAATTGGGAGACAAATTCCTTAGCCGTTCGCAGATCGTCTTCGCGCAGCAAAACCTGCGCATCGAGCATCAAGAACTGTTCCGAACTCGTCATTTCTGCCGAATCTACAAAGAGATTCGCAATTTCCTCTTCGGACATCGACTTACGCATCGGGACCACGAGCCGCGAAGGCGGCTCGGGTTCGCGAAGACTCGGTTGTCCTGTTGCCACTGTCGGAAAATAGTTCACCTCGGAGGCTGCAGGGATTGGGATGGATCCGACCGCGGGCAGAATGGGGACAAAATCAGCGTTTTCTTCCGACGCCGCGACAAACGAGGATCGCCGAGGACGGCCCAAGAAGTTCTTCCCATTTTCTGTATCCGCGACCATGTTTAATACCTTAACGCCAGGAAGTGCAGGAATTGCGGATTTACGCAAGGCGTCGTGGCACGGTCGCCACTGCCACCCCAGAAACCAGCAGGCCAATTCCCAGCCAACCGAAGGGTGGAAGAAGTTCGCCCAGCAGAAAGACCGCCAAGAGCGTCGCGAAAACAGGTTCCAGCAGGGTGACCAGAGTGACAAGTGATGCACTTGCTCGAGTAAGGGCGTAACCGAACAGCAAATAGGCAACCACCAGGGGGCCCAGTGCGAGATACACGCCCCGTGCAAGGTTGTCGAAATCCGACACCAACGGACCTCCTGTGAAGGCCAGCACGCAAAGCAACGGCAACGCGCCAGAGCCGAACACCGCCCCCATTGAGCCTCGGAAACTCGCTCCTGCGGCAATCACCCGAGACCCCGAAACCGAATACAGCGCATAGGCAATCCCGGCAAGTAAGGCTAATAGCACGCCGTTCAGCCCGACCTCGCTTGAGCCACCCCGGGCAATCCCGACGAAGGCAAGCCCCAACCCCGCAATCCCCAGAGCGACAAACCATCGCCGCGTGGGCCGTCTCTTCGTCGCAAGCCATTCGATGACGCCGGCGAAGAGCGGCCCTGACCCCAACGCCACCGTGTTCCCGACCGCCACTCCGGCGTCGCGCATGCCCGCATAAAAGGCGAGCGGATAGACCAGAACCCCGATTCCGCCCAAAATTACCCATCGTCGCGCCTCGGGGATAGCGAACGCTCGTGTCACCGCGGGCCAGGTAACCCCAGCGAGGATGATCCCCCCCACCCCCATAGTGAAAGACCCTATTGCGAACGTGGACACATTCGCCGACATACCGGCAGCGACGACGCCTGTTGTCCCCCACATTAGACACGACACGAGAAGAGCGAGCAGAGCGGAACTGGACATTTAGCCCAGCGTACGCGCAATGGTGGCGACGAGCGCGGTGAACAGCGGGTGTCCGTCGTCAATTCCACATACCGCTGTCGCAAACTCATTCGGGCTTAGCGTCGCCCTCATTATCTGAAGTTGAACGGACTCGTCATCCGACGGAACATCAAAACGAATCGCGGCCTCGACCACAGCCAACAATGCCTGCGGTGTGACTCCGCTCTCGGACAACGCCGCGGCGGGTTCGATGAGCCGCTCGTGTCGCGACAACTTGCGGAGTGGCGAGCGGCCCACGCGCGTGAGTTCGTCGTCAAGGTCGGGGTTCCGGAATCGGTCCAACGTTTGTGCCACATACACTCTCTGGGCAGCCTCATCGATTCCGTGTCGCGAGATAAGCATTCGAGATGTTTCCTCGAGCACCGCATCAATCTGAACGGCGATGGACTCAATCGCGAGGGCCTCTGCGACGTGTCGTGCTCCGGCGCGAAGTCCTAAGTAGGCGATCGATGCGTGTCCCGTGTTCACGGTAAGCAGTTTCCGTTCGATGTACGGTGCCAGATCATCCACGAAATGGGCAGAGGGAATCCGAGGCTCTACGCCATTGAACGGGGTGCGGTCGATTACCCATTCACTGAACGCCTCGACGGTGACGTCCAATCCAACAGTGGAGTCTTGAACGGGAACGATTCGATCAACCGCTGTGTTTGCAAACTGCGCGCGGGACATATCCGCAGCCGACGCGGTGGTGGCGACAAAAGTTTTGAGGGTATCGGTCGCGCCGATGGCGTTTTCACACGCCATAACCGCAAGAGGAGTCGATGAGGTGCGCGCTGCCAAACCTCGAGCAATAAGGGGCGCAACAAATTCCAGGATTCGCGGGCCAACCGCGGTGGTGACAATATCAGCCTCCGCGATGGATTGCACCACCTCGTCAGGGTTCGAGGCTGAATTCAGACCAGTGAAATTATCGACACTATGCACAATTCCGTTTGCGCCCGTCTCGATTACCCGATAGGAGTCAGTTGACGCGATCGACGAGATCAACGAATCGTCCACGTCGACAAAAATTACTCGGTGACCGGCGTTATGAAGCGCGAGACCGATGAATCCTCGCCCGATATTTCCCGCGCCGAAATGGACAGCGGTCACGAGAAGTCGAGCCCGAGGCGGCTCAAAATGTTCGCTGCGCTTGTCGCCTCGAGAAGCTCCGACACCGCGGTCATGTCGCTGAAGACGGTCGCGATCGCTCCAAGAACTTCGAGGTGACTGTCACCCTTACCGGCGATACCGATAACAAATCGGACAGGATTTCCACCCCAATCAAGTGGCGCGTCGTAACGGACGAGCGCAATCGCGGAGTGAATGACATCTTCCTTCGATTCGTTAGTTCCATGTGGAATTGCAAGCAAGTTCCCCATATAGGTGGAAACCGAGGATTCACGCGCGAACATTGCCGAGACATATTCGGTTGTCACCGCGCCGGTGGAGACGAGTAGCGCCCCCACCTCTGCGATGGCCTCTTCACGGGTTGTTGCCGCCCCGTGAAGACGAATCGTGTCTGCGGTTAATACGTTCATCGCGTGAATCCCCGGTTGTCGCTTACTTACGCTCGCTGAGCCCGAAGGGTCTCAACAACCTCGTCATACTTCGGAGTGGCCATGAAATTCTCGACCGTGACGTGAATGGCATCGGGGGCCATGTGGCGTGCCCGATCCGTCAGTCCCGAGTGAGTAATCACGAGCTCCGCGTCTGACGCCAATTCGGCAACAGCCTTATTGATGACAGTGACGTCGGTGATGCCGGCGGTCTTCAGCTTTGTGCGAAGCAGGGTTGCCCCCATCGCGCTGGAGCCCATTCCCGCATCACAGGCGAAAATGACGGTGTGTGTAAGGTCAGCAGACATTGTTATGACCCCTTGTTCGCCTTCGACTGAGCCTTTGCTGCACTGAGGTCGCCAGCTTCGGCGTCGAGGTCAGCCTTACGTGTCGAACGGACGATGATGCCCGCAATCAAGAACGACACGGTCGCCGAAAGGACGACAGACAGGATGACACCGATGTACGAATCTGTCGGTGTCTGAAGGAGAACCGCGAAGATCGAACCAGGTGAGGCAGGGGCGCGAAGACCCGAACCGAACAACCAGTTAGTGGCAACACCGGTTGCACCACCGGCGATGGCGGCAACGATGATTGCCGGCTTCATGAGGACGTACGGGAAGTACACCTCGTGAATACCACCGAGGAAGTGGATGATGATCGCACCAGGAGCGGATGCCTTCGAGAGGCCGACGCCGAACACGGCGAAAGCAAGAAGGATTCCGAGGCCGGGGCCAGGGTTCGCTTCAACGAGGAAGAGGAACGACTTGCCCGATTCCGCAGCTGCGGTCGTACCCAGTGGCGTCAGAACACCGTGGTTAATCGCGTTGTTGAGGAACAGGACCTTCGCAGGCTCAACGAGGATGCTGAGGAGAGGCGCGAAGCCCGAGTCGTAGAGTGCTTGCACGCCAGTTCCGAGAGCGTCAGAGACGGTCTGAACGAACGGCGCGATTCCGAGGAACGCAACCAAGGCGAGTACTGCACCGACGATTCCGGCCGAGAAGTTGTCGACGAGCATTTCGAATCCGGCGCGAATCTTGCCGGCCCAAATTGCGTCAACCTTCTTGATGAGCCATCCACCGAGAGGACCAACGATCATGGCACCCATGAACATGGGGATCGAGGTACCGACGATGACACCCATCGTTCCAATGACACCCACGACACCACCGCGGACACCGTAGACAAGACGTCCACCGGTGTTAGCGATGAGGAGGGGGAGCATGTAAACGATCATGGGGCCGACCATCGCAAGGAAGTTCAGTCCACCATTGTTGAGTGCGTTTCCATCTGCGTCCAATGGGTTCGCTCCAAGTGCAGGAAGCCAACCCGTTGGGATGAAGAAGGCCGTGATGAGGCCCCAGGCAATAAATGCCGCGATGTTGGGCATAACCATGCCCGAGAGGAAGGACCCAAACTTCTGGACCCCTACTCGTGCTGATGACGATGTCGTCATTGACTCGCTCCTTTTCTATTTTCTGTGTGTGTTACTGGGTGAGAACAGCAGACGCCGCAATTCTGGCATCCGCTGCGTTTCTCGTCGAGAGGACTCTCTCGGCAAGTTCGCGCGCTTCGGAAAGTGTGAAGCGCGAAATCTCTGCTCGCACGTCGGCGAGAGCGGTCGGTGACATCGACAATGACGTCACGCCGAGTCCGATCAGGACGACGGCGAGTAATGGATCAGCGGCGGCTTCGCCGCAAATACCGACGGGCTTAGCCGTCAGTTCGCCTGCGAGGCCTACTTCGCGGATGAGGCGAAGTACGGCAGGACTCCATGCATCTTGAAGATTTGCCACGCTACCCAAGAGGCGATCTGCCGCAAACGTATACTGCGTCAGGTCGTTTGTTCCAATTGAAACGAAGTCGGCAATTTCGAGAATATGCTTCGCAAGGATTGCGCTGGACGGGACCTCGATCATTACCCCTGCCTTGTGAATTCCAAGCTCACGGCAGATTCCCACAAAAATTTCGGTTTCTTCAACGGTTGCGATCATCGGAGCCATGACCCACACTTCAGCGAGTGAAGCAGCTGCAGCTTGCGAAATTGCTGTCAATTGGGCGCGAAGGATGTTCTCGTGCGCGAGCAAGGCACGAATTCCGCGTCGACCCAGTGCCGGATTCTCTTCACCGTCGTCTGTCAAGAATGAAAGGGGCTTGTCCGCTCCGGCGTCCAGAACACGAACGACAACTTTTTGGCCAGGGAACTTGTCAAACACGGCGGCGTACTCGGCTCGTTGCACCTCGACAGCAGGGGCAGAGTCGTTTTCAAGAAAAAGGAATTCCGTGCGAAAAAGCCCAACACCTTCCGCGTGGGCGTCAACGGCCGCGGCGGCAGATTTCGCTGAACCAACATTTGCCAGCAACTGAACCTCGTGGCCATCCGCCATTCGACCCGGCCCCGTCGCGCTTTCGCGGGCCATTTGCCGAGATTGCGCGTCGGCGAGAGCGTCGGCGATGCGTGCGGCAGTCGGATGCACAACAATCTCTCCCCTGCCCGCATCAACGATCACGGTGTCGCCGTCCGCGAGTCCATTGGCCGACGTCGCACCAACGATTGCGGGGAGTCCCTTTTCGCGAGCCAGGATCGCGGTGTGCGACGTCGGTCCGCCGTCAGTTGTCACAAGCGCACGCACAATATCGAAATCGAGCAACGCCGTGTCTGCTGGGGCTAGGTCTCGAGCGACGAGAATAAAAGGCGTTTCCGAGTGTGGAACACCCGGAGCGGAAACTCCCATAATTCGCGCAATGACACGATTGGCAACGTCACCGAGGTCTCCGGCGCGCTCAGCCATGTAGCCACCTGCCGCCTCCAGAGTCGCCGAAAATCCAGCGAAAGCATCGAATACGGCTCGTTCGGCGGTTGCCCCAGAATCAATCCGACTTTTCGCATCACTCAGTAACATGCTGTCATCGGCCATTAGTGCGAGAGCATCCAGGACCTCCTTCGCGAGGCCGCCAGCCTGGGCGCCTCGAGCACGAAGATCTGAAGCGGTCTCCCCGAGCGCCTTTGATGCGCGGTGAAGTTCTTCGTCGGCAGTCCTCGAACTGGTCGTTTTCGCCGGCTCGGGCAGAGGATCCGGCATTCGTCGCACGTCGCCGACGACGAGTCCTCGGCCAACTCCGATGCCCGTAATTACTTCTCCATTGTTGGTCATCCTGCGTCGTGATCCGTTTCGAGAAACGTGACCAGTGAATCCAAAATTGCATCGACGTTGTCACCGTCAGAAGTTAGTGTGACGACATCACCCTGATTGATTGCGAGTGAGATAACTCCAAGAATGCTCCCGGCTGGTGCCTGGCGGCCGTCCTTTTCGATGGTGATCGTTAGACCCGAGTCATTGACGGCTTGGACGAACATTGCGGCCGGACGAGCGTGAAGTCCATGCCCAGAGGCGATAGTTGCACTGCGCGAAGGCATCAGTCAATTCCTTCCAATCCGTGAGGCTCGACCTGAGAACCCGTGTTTCCGCTATTCTCCCCCACAAAACTCACTAGTTCGGCCAATGCCTTTTCCGCTCCGAATCCGCCACGAACTGAATCTGGAAGAACGATGTGGCTCATTCCCTTGAACCTCAAGTTATCGAGTACTTCTGGCGTCGCAATATGAGATGAGACGGCGATGATTGCCGTGGAATCGTCGCGGATGGAATCAACGGACGACGGCGCGAAACTCCAGGAGAGTCCCGCTTCGGCGGCGAGGTCGCTCAACCGACGCACAAGGAAAGTGCTGGACGCTCCGGCAGCGCACACGACGAGGACTTGCGTCATCGCCACCTCCTCATTGATTGCTCTCACTGTTCCAGCATTTTCGATAGTTTTCTGGCAAAACTGCCTTAGGAATACTTCCGCACTCGCGGAAGTACATTCACCTTGTTCGATATCGTAGAAGCACGATGTCGGACAAATATCTCGCTCTCTTGGAATTATTGCGGTCGACTGAAGAAACGCTGACCGCATCGTTCCTCGCTGAGAATATGGGGGTTTCCACTAGGAGTGTCCGGTCCTATGTCGCGGCGGCGAAATCCGCAGCTCACCCCTACGACATTATTAGCGCAACGAGCACCGGTTACCGACTAAACCGTGAGGCATATTTCACGTATCGAGCCGACGTAGACGCGCGACCCGAGTTGTTTCCGTCCACGCCCCGCGAACGCGAGCATCATATTGTTCATCGGCTCGCGTCGACGACCACAGGACTCTCGATTGACGAGCTCTCGTCGTCGCTGCACGTCTCGGCAGCGACGATTGAATCGGACATCAAGCGCATCCGACATAACGCTGGTAATACCGGAGTTGCGATCGACAGAGTTGACAATGTTCTCACGCTGCGCGGTGACGAGCCGCAACTTCGGCGGTTGCTGTCCACCCTGGTTCACGACACGACGAGTTCGGGTTTGCTCAGCCTTGACACCATCGCACTTCGATTTGAGATTCCAACGCTTGTCCAATTCAAAACAGATCTGATTGAACGGCTCGACTATCACCGATATTTCATCAACGAATACGGAATTGACTCGGTGCTGCTACATCTCGCGATTGCTGTCGACAGAGTACGGAACGGGCTAACACTTCCCGACACCGCGATCGAATTCGATGACGACACCACCTTCGTTTCGGGAATCGTCCGCGAATTAGCCAAACGTCATTTTTCCATCGACCTTGGCGCACGCGAAGAATGGTACCTCGCTCGCCAACTTGCCACCAGAATCATCACTCCCGGCAACGGTGGAACTACCGGACCGCCGTCGGTCGATGACGAGGACATCGCACTTACCTCACGTGCGATTGAACTAGTGCATGACGAGTACCTCATCGACCTTCGTAACGCCGATCTCATCGGACGTCTCGCGCTACATATCGGACACCTCGTCACGCGCGCAAAATTCGACTCACCTTCGCGGAATCCTCTGCAAAAATCCATCAAAGCGTCGTACCCTCTCGTCTGGGATATTGCGGTGTTTATCGCGTCCACGATTCAAAAGGAACGTGACATCTCGGTTGACGAAGACGAGATCTCCTACATCGCGTTACACATCGGTAGCCACCTCGAACGACAAGCTCAGGCGAAGAACAGGGTCTCGGCCACTATTGTTAGTCCGTCGTATTACGACTTGCACATTGTGATGCGAGAAAGTATCGAAAAAATTCTTGGCGCAGAAATCACGATCGAATCGGTGATCACCCGGACAGATGTCCGCGCGAGTGACATCGCGACCGACATCGTCATTACAACGATTCCACTCCCGTTCGAACTCGACACGATCGTCCAGGTACAACCGTTCTTGACTGAATCCGATATCGACGCGGTTCGACGCGTCACAACTCGAGCACGCCGTGCTCGTCGTCGAAATCTTATTCGTGAGCGATTGCTCGAATACTTTCGCGCCGACCTGTTCTTCCGAAACGTCACATTCGACGGACCCGAGTCGGCAATCCGAATGCTCGGCCAAGCGCTGAAATCACACGGAATCATCGACGACGGTTACATCGAGAGCGCCATCGAGCGTGAGCGGATGTCCTCGACCGTGTTTGTCCAAGGATTCGCCGTTCCGCACGCGATGTCGATGACCGCTCAGCGACCGACAATCGCCCTCACGGTAAACGAGGGCGAAACGCCATGGGGAGACCAAAGTGTCAACGTTGTTGCATTCATTGCGTTCGCTGCGAGTGGCCGTGAAGAATTTCAAGAGGTGTTCGAGCAGGTCGTTGACGTATTCTCGGATCGTGCGCGCATGGTCGAGGTCATCAAGAATTCGACAACATTTGAAGGCTTCATCGACACCCTCGTGCATATTATCGACGTGTAACGGAGTGAGCCCGGAGAGACTCGAACTCCCGACATCCACGGTGTAAGCGTGGCGCTCTAACCAACTGAGCTACAGGCCCTGACCCTCTCATCATAGAGGAACATCGCCGTGTGGCACACAGCGGTCTAGGATTGGGTGGACGTCGTCGCAACCCTGACAACGCCACTTCCTCGCCACCTTTGATTGGAAGACTTATTTATGAGCGTGAACGACCAAGACCCGTATTCGTCGTCAGCATTGGACAGCAATCCCGACGAAACGGCCGAGTGGCAAGAATCCCTCACAGACGTCGTTTCGGCGCAGGGCCACGAGCGTGGCCGTGAATTGATGCTCGCTCTCCTCAAACGCTCGAAAGAATTGCACCTTGGCGTTCCGATGGTCCCGACAACGGATTATCTCAATACCATCGCTCCCGAAAACGAGGTTGCGTTCCCGGGCGATGAAGAGATTGAACGTCAATACCGAGCGTGGATTCGGTGGAACTCGGCGATCATGGTTCACCGCGCCCAGCGACCCGGGATCGGGGTTGGAGGGCACATCGGGTCATATGCCTCGAGCGCATCGCTCTATGAGGTGGGACACAATCATTTCTTCCGCGGACCGGACCACCCCGGTGGAGGCGATCAGATTTTTTACCAGGGTCACGCCGCTCCGGGAATGTACGCACGTGCATTCCTCGAAGGACGCCTAACGGAAGACCAATTGGACGGCTTTCGCCAGGAAAAGTCGCATTTTGCGGGAGGTTTGTCGTCGTACCCACACCCGCGTCTGATGCCTAATTTTTGGCAATTTCCGACAGTATCGATGGGCCTCGGCCCCATCAACGCGATTTACCAGGCGCAGTTCAATAAATACATGACAAACCGCGGTATCAAGGACTGTTCAGATCAGCACGTGTGGGCGTTCCTCGGTGACGGCGAAATGGACGAGGTCGAATCTCGAGGGGCACTCCAGCTCGCAGCAAACGACGGTCTCGACAATTTAACCTTCGTCGTGAATTGCAATTTGCAACGACTTGACGGGCCTGTCCGTGGTAACGGAAAAATCATTCAAGAGCTCGAGTCGTACTTCCGCGGCGCCGGGTGGAATGTCATCAAGGTCGTCTGGGGCCGCGAGTGGGATTCCCTAATCCTGAATGACAATGATGGCGCTCTGCGTGACCTCATGAACGCCACTCCGGACGGCGATTTCCAAACGTACAAAGCCGAATCGGGTGCCTACATCCGCGAGAACTTCTTTGGTCGCGACCCTCGCACGGCTGCCATGGTCGCCGATTGGACGGACGATGAAATCTGGTCCCTCAAGCGAGGCGGGCACGATTATCGGAAACTGTATGCGGCCTATGCCCAAGCGCTGTCTCATAAGGGCAAGCCCACGGTAATCCTGGCAAAGACGGTTAAGGGCTACGGTCTCGGAAAGTCATTCGAGGGACGCAATGCCGTGCACCAAATGAAGAAGTTGTCCCTCGATGTATTGAAATCGTTCCGCGACGACTTGCGGATCCCGATTTCGGACGCGCAATTGAAAGCGGACCCCTATCGACCGCCTTATTATCACCCCGGGCCCGACCACCCGGCGATCCAGTATTTGCTCGCAAAGCGGCGAGAGCTCGGTGGGGCACTGCCGCAACGACGCCATCAGTCTGCCCCAATACAGCTTCCCGATGGCAAACACTTCGAGTTGGCCCAGAAGGGTAGTGGAAAGCAAGAAGTCGCAACGACCATGGCGTTTGCGCGCCTGCTTAAGGATCTACTGCGCGATGAAAATGTCGGTAAGCGCTTTGTTCCGATCATCCCCGACGAGGCTCGCACCTTTGGAATGGACTCGTATTTCCCTACCGCGAAGATCTATAACCCGTTCGGACAGAACTATGTCTCGGTAGACCGCGACTTGTTGCTCGCCTACAAGGAAAGCATCGAAGGTCAAATTCTTCATACGGGGATCAACGAGGCCGGGGCAATGGCGGCTTTTGTCGCAGCCGGGACATCGTATGCGACACAGGGCGAAGTCATGATTCCGGTCTACGTGCTCTATTCGATGTTCGGTTTCCAACGAACCGGTGACCAAATGTGGCTCGCGGGTGACCAAATGGTGAGAGGCTTCATCATCGGCGCGACCGCTGGAAAGACCACGCTCGCGGGTGAGGGTCTGCAACATGCCGATGGTCATTCGCACCTCATTGCGTCGGCAAACGATGCCGTCATCGCGTATGACCCAGCATTCGCCTTTGAGATTGGGCATATTGTCAAGGCGGGTCTTGACCGCATGTATGGCGGTAGCCATCCAGACCCAAACGTTTACTACTACCTCACGGTCTATAACGAGCCGATGCTTCAGCCGGCCGAACCCTCCGGTATCGACATCGATGGTTTGCTGCGCGGCATGTACAAGTACCGCGCAGCAGCAAAGGGGTCTATCCCTGCTCAAATCTTGGCCAGTGGCGTGTCAGTTCCGTGGGCGCTCGAGGCTCAAGAATTGCTAGCCACCGATTGGAACGTCGCAGCAGACGTGTGGTCCGTGACATCGTGGAACGAACTGCGACGTGATGGTCGCGATTCAGACCGATACAACTTCCTGCATCCCACGGAACTCCCCCGTGTACCGTTCGTCACCGAGAAACTTCGCAACGAGCGCGGACCGGTTGTTGCGGTTAGCGACTTCATGCACGCGGTCGCCGATCAAATTAGACCTTATGTTCCAACCGATTTCGCCACGCTGGGCGGCGATGGATTCGGCTTTTCGGACACACGCGCCGCCGCTCGCCGCCACTTTGCCATCGACACTCAATCGATTGTCGTTCGCGTCTTGCAACAGCTCGCCCTGCGCGGTGAAGTTGACCGAGCGGTTGTGATTGACGCCTTCCAGCGTTACCGTCTCGATGACGTCACCGCGGGAACCACCGGTAACACCGGTGGGGACGCCTAGGGCAGCGCCATGATAATCGTCGTAGCGCCAGGCCAGGGTTCCCAAACCCCCGGATTCCTCGCACCGTGGCTCGACGTCAATGGTGTTCGCGATCACCTTGAAACATTGTCTGATGCTGCGGGTATTGACCTCGTTGCCCACGGGACTGTCTCGGATGCGGACACCATTCGTGACACCGAAATTGCGCAACCACTAATTGTCGCGGCATCGATTGTCACCGGCTCTCTGCTTCTCGAGAATCGACGCACCGTGGTTGGCGGTCTCGCCGGCCACTCGGTGGGCGAATTCTCCGCTGCGTGCCTGTCTGGCATCCTGTCGGACGTCGACGCGATTCGTCTCGTAGGCGTTCGTGGTCGAGCAATGGCGAACGAAGCAACAAAGGTTCCGACGGGCATGAGCGCCGTTCTCGGTTCGGATATCGACGTGTTACAGGCTCGGCTCAGTGAATTAGGGCTAACCGCCGCGAACATGAATGGTGGTGGACAAGTCGTCGTAGCCGGCGAACGTGCGGCTCTCGCTGCGCTCGCCGCCGAACCCGTTCCCGGTTCGCGGGTAATTCCGTTACAGGTTGCCGGCGCGTTTCACACCGATTACATGGCGGGAGCAGTCGACATACTTCGCGCCGCCGCCTCCACGGTAATCCCGGCAGACCCGACGATTGCGATTTACACCAACCGCGACGGCACCTCGGTGTCCAGTGGGATCGACTATGTGAATCTTCTCATCGGACAAGTCAGCAGCCCGGTGCGCTGGGATATGTGCATGAACGCGTTCGTGCACGACGGAATCACCGGTCTGATCGAACTTGCCCCCGCCGGTGCGCTTGTCGGTCTCGCCAAGCGGGGTCTCAACGGAATCCCCACCGTTGCCGTTAAAACCCCCGACGATCTCGTCGCGGCAATCGAACTTTTGGAGGCATCATGACCCAGCCGAATCTGCATCAATCGATCGGATCACCCTACACGCGGATTATTTCGGTCGGGGCTGCTCGCGGGGATGTGGACGTTCCCAATGACGACATTGTTGGGCCGATCGAGTCAAGCGACGAATGGATTCGTCAGCGCACCGGCGTCATAAGCCGCACACGGGCCAGCGCGTCCGTCAGTGCCGCCGACCTCGCCACCAGCGCAGCAAACGAAGCGATCGCAAAGGCAAAAATTTCCGCCAGTGACATCGGAGCCGTCATCATCGCCACAATCTCGAACGATGTGTTGACACCATCGATGGCCGCCTTAGTTGCCGATCGCATCGGATCCACACCAGCAGCCGCCTATGACATCTCGGCAGCGTGCGCCGGGTTCTGCTATGGAATCGCACAAGCCGACGCTCTAGTGCGAGCAGGCACCGCCACATACGTACTCGTCATCGGTGCAGAGAAGCTCAGTGACTACGCGAAGCCGACCGACCGGACCATCTCGTTCCTTTTGGGCGACGGCGCTGGTGCCGTCATCGTCGGTCCAGCCGACAGCGTGGGAATTTCGCCAACAATTTGGGGATCCGATGGCGGTAAATGGGACGCAGTCGGCATGGACCGTCCCACCCGCGAAGCGTTCGGTGACCCGGTCGGCGAATTTCCGACACTTCGTCAAGATGGACAAACGGTCTTCCGCTGGGCGGTGTGGGAAATGGCCAAGGTTGCCCAAGAAGCCCTCGATGCGGCGGGAATTTCAGCATCAGATCTAGCCGCGTTCATCCCCCACCAGGCCAATATGCGGATCATCAACGAATTCGCAAAGCAACTCAACGTGCCGGACACCGTTGTAATCGCCCGTGATATCGAGACGACGGGGAACACCTCAGCCGCGTCCGTTCCACTCGCGATGCACCGCGTCCTTGCCGAAAATCCGGAACTGAGCGGTGGTTACGCTCTCATTATTGGCTTCGGCGCGGGACTCGTCTACGCGGCGCAAATAGTCCGCCTTCCCTAACACAATCGCGACGACACCGTAAAATAGCAAACGGTAGACCAACCCACCTAAGGAGAAATAATGGCCCAGTCCAAAGATGAGGTCCTCGCTGGCCTTGCCGCTCTCGTCAACGACGAGACGGGCGTCCCCGTAGAGAGCGTCGTCTTCGGAAAGTCTTTCGCGGATGACCTCGACATCGACTCGATTTCGATGATGACGATCGTCGTCAATGCGGAAGAGCAATTCGACGTCAAGATCCCCGACGACCAGGTTTCCGAACTCAAAACGGTCGATGACGCCGTGAACTACATCGTTTCAGCCCAGTCGTAACACGATTCGTGCGGCGGGGTTCACGCCCCGCCGCATTGACGTATCTTGAGCATCAAGCGGAAGAGTGACCAGATGACCACAATCGTTGTGACCGGTATCGGTGCGACCTCGTGCCTCGGCGGGAACGCTCGCGACACCTGGGAGGCGCTGCTCCGCCGCGAGAGCGGGATTCGTCTTCTCACTGAAGAATGGGTTGAGACCCACGAGCTCCCCGTCAAATTCGCGGGTCGAGTGAAAGTTCCCGCGTCTGAGGTTCTCGAGCGTATCGAAATCAAGCGCCTCGACCCTTCCGCACAACTCGCGGTGATCGCCGCGCGCGAGGCATGGGCTGATGCGGGCGCACCAATCGATCCCAAAGAACGTGTTCTGGTCGATTTCGCAACCGGAATCGGTGGCCTCAACACTCTTCTCGACGCCTGGGACGTGCTCAAGGAAAAGGGTCCGCGTCGGGTTCTTCCGATGACAATTCCCATGCTCATGCCGAACGCGGCCGCCGCGGCTATCTCAATGGACCTGGCGACGCGCGGCGGTGCTCGAACTTGTGTCTCTGCCTGCGCATCCGGCACCGAGTCAATCGCTAATGCGGTAGATCACCTTCGGGCTGGTATCGCCGACGTCGTCATTTGCGGCGGAACCGAATCGGTCATTCACCCTCTTCCCATCGCCGCCTTCGCGGCAATGCATGCACTCTCAACGCGAAATGACGACCCTGCCAGCGCGTCGCGACCATACGACAAGGACCGAGACGGGTTCGTTCTTGGCGAGGGCGCCGCCGTGCTCATTCTCGAGACGAAGGAACACGCCGAAGCGCGCGGTGCAAAAATTTACGCCGAGATTGCGGGCGGTTCGGTGTCGTCCGACGCGCATCACATCACAGCGCCAGACCCTGAAGGAAACGGGGCAGCTCGCGCGGTGCTCGACGCACTCACGAATGCCGGTGTCACTCCCGCCGATGTGAACTACATCAATGCTCACGCCACGTCAACGCCCGTCGGGGACATCGCCGAATACACCGCGCTTCACAAGGTTTTCGGTGACCGCATCAAGGAAATTCCGGTGTCGGCCACCAAATCGGCCACAGGACACCTTCTCGGCGGAACCGGAGCATTAGAAGCGATGTTCACCGTGTTATCGGTGCATGAAAAAATTGCGGCACCGACCCTCAACCTTGATAATCAGGACGAGGCGATTCCTCTCGACGTCGTCATTGAACCTCGCCCTCTGCCACATTCGATTGTCGCAATCAGTAATTCGTTCGGGTTTGGCGGCCACAATGCTGTCATCGTTGTGAAATCGATCTAGCGTTCTCTCGAGCACGACGCGTGACCGACAACGGTCGATCGACGCTACGACGGTATGGTTCAAGTTCGTCGTCCCAGTCCATGCCCAGAGCAAGCGACAACTCGTGTTGCAGGTCGGTCGCATTGCCACGAGCCATCTCCATCGCGTATCGAACCCGGTCCTCTCCGACCATGGAATTGCCCGCCGCATCGGTCAAAGTGAAGAAGACGCCAAGGCGAGGCGTATGGAGATATCGAACACCGTCACGATTGGCCGCAGTCGATTCCCATACCTCAAACCGGGTGCGATCCCAGCCGCGCAGGGCGGATGCCAACCGAGCGGCGGACCCGCCCGAACCTTCCCAGTCAACGGTTGCGCAAACACTGCCTTCCTCACAAGGCTGGGTTACCCATTCGATACGCGCCTCTGACCCAAGGACGTGCCCGATCGTCCAGGCAACGTGCGGGGCAAGTGCAACAGGGCACGAGTGAATGAAGATCACTCCGTGTGCGTCGTTCATCCATCCTCCTCATGCCGTACGACTTCCCCTCGAACGGCACCACGGATGGAGACTTAAGTATGTACGCGACGCGAGAAAAAATCCAATCGGCCGCGCAATTGACCTGAATCAGGGATGAAGGAGGGAACCATCGCGGGCAACGACGTTTTTCTCGCCCGCCTTTACGGCGAACGGCAATCTGTTTTGTTTCGGAGGGATCGGACAATTGAAGTTGTAGGAAAATGCGCACGGAGGCAACACCGCGAGGTTAAAGTCCATAGTCACCGTCCCATCGCTGTTTGGTACGACAAAAAGGAAGCGTCCGACCGAGTAGGTTTCATACTCGTTGGTAAGGTCGGCGAACACGATCTGGAGTGCTTTGCCCGTGCCAATCGTGACGAGCGACACCGTGTGACCATCGCGTGTGAATTCGATTTCGCCTGGAATCACTTCCGCTTTCGCCGCACCCACCTTTTTGTCAACTTCCAAAGTCGTTCCGATCGGATTCGGTTTCCAACGGCCGGTGACGACCCAATTTTCGTCATAGTCGTAGGCTTCGATTCCTCCGTAATTGACGACCCCTTCGCTTTCCGTGTCCCAGACACGGATCCCGAAAATACCGTTTTCGGCGATAATCGTGCCATTTCGTGTCGCCGAAAAACGTATTGTCGAGGCGTCCTCGCCCGGCCCGTTGATCACTATCGACCCGTCAACGACCTCGCCATTCACTGTGATTCCGTCTGACTCGACTGAGTTGAGCTGCAGACCTCGGCCACCATCCGAACGTGGGGCCCAAATCCCGGGGATTCCCCAGATTGTCTGCTCGGTATCAATCCATTGGGTGAGGACCAGCGCCAGACTGCCAAACGGTTCTTTGACCTGCGCCTCTCGGCGCGAATGAAACAACGAAAAACGGTCGCTCGCCTCGGACATAAGTTCATTCTGTCGAGAAATGCTCCCCATCGGGTGAGGCTCACCGTTCCTTAGCGCGGCGATACAAGTCGAGCATCGCCTCGGTTCGTCGAGACTGTCGAAATTCGGCGAGATGCTCGAGGTTTCGCTTCCCTTCCGAGGGAAGGCAATCCTGTGACGTCGAATCCAACGCTCGCCCCATCGCCGCGGCACTGAGGTCTGCGGTGAGGGTGTAGGAACCCTCGGGGAGGTCGCCCGCGATTTCTGCATCGACGATGATGACGTGGGTTCCCATCGACACCGCTTCGGTGACTGTCATTCCCTGGGTTTCGAAATCGTTCGATGACTGCACGAGGAAATCGGCTTCGGCGATGACCTCAATCGCGCGCTCATATGGCAGCGCTCCGAGGAATTGCACGTTTTCGCCTGCTTTGGCTTTGGCCTTGGGCGCCAATGCGCCATCGCCGGCAATAATTATGGACACTCGCGCTTTCGCTTTCGCTACTCCCTCCAAGAATTCGAGAAGGCGTTTTTCTGGAGAGAAGCGGCCAACCCATGCGTAAACGGGCGACTCGTGTCTTGTTCGCGGAGTATGAGCCACCGCATCGAGGATGTCATCATTGACACCGGTGGGGACAACAGCAATGTGTGGGTTACGTCGTGACGTAACGTCGTTGTTCGTCAATAACCGCGCGAAGTGACCAGACGGCGCAGTCACGATGTCCGCGTGATGCGCGTAACCGGCCAAGTAGTCAAAAGCCGTCGTTGGTCGCTTTGCGAAACGCGACCCGAGTGACCATTTTTGCCACTGACCCAGCATTGCGTAAAACAATCGTGGAAACGGAATGGAACGGTCCACACCCACATCCAATCGGTGGTGCATCGTGTGGACGAGGGGGATTTCGTTGTCAATCGCAAATCTGTAGCCAAGTGCCGCTCCCCAAAAATCAGACTGAACATGGACGATATCGACCGGCGGGAGACCCTTGAGGGCGGTGGTGAGCCTTGTCAAATGAGACACTCGTGGCCACAGCCATGTATATTCCGCGACAGTAGGCACCGCCATGGAAGGGAGGTCGATGAACCGAGGATCGGCGAGCGGGCCCGATCGAAGGGCAGGCGACACGAAGGTCACACGATGGCCAGCTCTTTCGAGAAAATCCGCCTGAAGGTTCACCGACACTTGAGCGCCCCCGAGCGTGTGGGGGTGCTGTTCGCAAAAAATGAGAACATGCATGGTTTCGTTAGTCTACGGCGATAGATTGGACGGCCGCCTCGGTCCACCATTTTCTCCGCCCACGAATTGCGTGTATTCTCGCAGTGCACTCAGAGTCGAATGCAGGAAGTAGCAATTTATGTCTTTGTACTTCGCCAATGCTCGGATATTCACTGGGGATTCCGCATACCCGTGGGCGACAAATATGCGTGTCGTGGATGGTGTCGTCGAATCTGTCGATTCCGAACCGAACCCAGGCGATGTTCTCGTTGACCTCGAAGGGAAGCTGCTGTTACCGTCGTTCGGCGACGGCCATGCACATCCGATTTACGGCGGCTACGAGTTTCTCGGCCCCCAACTGAAGGATGTCGATGGAGTTGACGGTATCGTCGCGTCGGTCAAAAAATTTGCGCTGGAACACCCAGACTCCGAGTGGATTGTCGGCGGTTCCTATGAATCGTGGTTGGCCCCCAATGGAGAATTCGATGCTCGATGGCTGGATGCTGCGGTTTCTGACCGCCCAGTCGTCCTGAGGGCTACTGATTACCACACAGTGTGGTGCAACACCCGTGCCCTGGAAATTGCTGGCGTCACCGCGGAAACACCAGACCCGAAACTGGGGTGGATTGTTCGTCGGGCGGACGGCAGCCCGATGGGGACAATGCGTGAATGGGACGCGGTCGACCTAATTCTCAAGCACGTGTCGCCCTATTCGCTCGATGATCAGGTACGTGCAATTTCAATCGCCTGCAACGAATTCGTTCGCACGGGAATCACATGGGTGCAGGACGCATGGGTCGAGCCGGAAATGATTGAGGCATACATCGCGGCGCGCGATCGTGGCGCTTTGTCGATTCGGTTCAACCTCGCTCTCCGCGCCGACCCCACTACTTGGCGCAATCAGTTGTCGTGGTTCGTCGACGCGCGAAACCAGATCGGCACTTCCCCCGAATTGTCCTGTTCGACGATTAAGTTCTTCGCCGATGGCGTAATCGAAGGCGCGACAGCCGCCGTTGTCGAGGGGTATTCCGACGACCCTCACAATCACGGGATGCCCGTTTGGGACTGGTCAGAGCTCCGTGAGTGCGTCGCTGCCATAGACGCACTGGGGTTTCAACCACATATCCACGCAATCGGCGACGAAGGTCTCACCGAAGCACTCAACGCAATTGAACATGCTCAGCGTGTGAACGGCGAGGCGTCGCACTCTCGCCCCGTCATAACTCACGTACAAATGCTCAACCCTCGCGATATCCCACGTTTCGTCGAGCTTGGCGTCGTTGCAAACTTCGAGTCGTTGTGGGCGTGCAATGACCCATTACAGAGCGAGTTGACTGCCCCGCGGATCGGCCACGAACGTGAGATGTGGCAGTATCCCATTCGCTCAATTCTCACTAGCGGTGGCGCGATTTCAATGGGATCAGACTGGCCCGTCTCGAGCCAGAATCCGCTCGAGTGTATGGAAGTAGCCATCACCCGCATGGTTCCTGGCGACACGTCGATTGAGGCATGGAATCCTGCGGAGCGAATCTCGGTGATAGACGCCGTAAAGGCCTACACCGCCGGCACCGCGTTCCAAGCAGGGTATGAAACGGTCTGGGGCACGATTCGTCCCGGTCTTGCGGCCGACCTCGTCTTACTGAGCGACGATATCTTCACCATCGAACCTACGAAGATCCACACCGTGACGGTAGAGCGCGTCTGGCGCGCCGGAAATAAAATCTTCAGCCACAACGACGTGAGCTGAGTAACAAAGAAAAGAGAAACACATGAGTAGTAGTCCTACAAAAGTAGAGCAACGATCTGTCGACTGGATTCCGCACACCGAACGCTTCGGAAAAGCCCGCGACCTGGGCAATGTTTGGTTCGTCGGCAACGTTAATCTCACCGCGATGGCCACAGGTGTCGTCGCCCTGTCTCTCGGCGCAAACGTCATCTGGACGCTCATCGCAATCATCCTTGGTTCGCTTTTTGGAACGTTCTTTATGGCCTTCCACTCGGCCCAGGGACCACAACTTGGACTACCCCAATTGATTCAATCCCGTGCTCAGTTCGGTTACCTCGGTGCGGCGATTTCGGTCTGGATCTTTGCACTCGTCAACTACTGGGCGTATAACACTTCCGACGCAATTTTGTCCGGAGCAGCGATCAACCGACTCCTACCCAGCATCCCGAGCGATGTCGGCTTTATTATTGCTGCCATCGTGGCGACCGTAATTGCCGTGTTCGGTTATGCACAAATTCACTGGATAAATAAGGTTCTCTTCATACCCACGCTAATCCTGTTGGTAATCCTCACCGTTGGAGTGGTCATGCGCGGCCAGTTCCCCGCCGACGCCTTCGACCTCGGAACCTTCAACCTCCCCGCGTTCATGACCGCGTTTGTCATCATCGCGGGATTTCAGTTGGGATGGGCACCGTACGTGAGTGATTACTCGCGCTATTTGCCCAGCAGTGTTGGTGTTCGTTCGACGTTCATCTGGACATACATCCCCTCGGTTCTCAGTGGAATTTGGGTCTTCGGATTGGGCGCTCTGGCGTCGGGTCCCGACGGCACACTCTCGCCGATCGATGCGTTTGCCGCTGTGGGCGACACGATTTTCCCCGGATTCGGAAATGTCGCCGTTGCACTGACCCTCATCGGACTTCTCGCGGTGATGGGCATCAACGCCTACGGTGGAAGCCTCGCAATGATTTCGATTCTTGATTCGTTCATCCCAGTCAAGCCGACCAAGTTGTTGCGCGTCATCACTCTCGTCATCATGGGTGTCGCGGTCTGGCTCACGGCAGCGGTCGTCGGCGAGGCGACGTTTAACGAGTTCTACGGCAACGCGCTGGTTTTCTTGGCCTACTTGTTCACGCCGTGGACGGCGATCAACCTCATCGACTACTTCTATGTCCGCAAGGGAACTTATGTCATTAAAGACCTTTTCCGCGCGAACGGAATTTACGGGCGTTGGGGTTGGCGGGGAAACCTCGCTTACATCATTGGTTTCGCCGTCATGGTGCCGTTCTTTGTGACACTGCCTTACACCGGTCCGATTGCCACGGCACTCGGCGGAGTCGACTACTCACTATTCATCGGACTTCCTGTCTCGGCGATTGCGTATCTCATCTTGGCGCGGGGTATCGACTTGAAGAAGGAAGCCGAACTTGCCAAAGCCGAGGGAAGCTTGACCGCAAAGCACTAGTGATTCACCATATCTCGGTTGCGCAGGCACATCCCCTTTACGGGGATGTGCCTGCCAACCTTGCCTTGATGTCTGACCTCGCGCGCGAAGCAGTCGCGCAGGGCTCTGAGCTCGTTGTCTTCCCAGAATTGTCAACTACCGGTTACTCGTTTGATTCCGTTGACGAACTGAACCATGTCCTTGATGGCGGAACGGGACTCGATCAGATGGCGACGTTGTCCGCGGAACTCGGAATCGTCATCGCACTAGGCTATGCAGAAATCAATCGTGGGATTGCCTACAACAAAGCGGCGTTATTGGACAATGGGGTCCTACTCGCGGATTATGTTAAAACCCACCTGTGGAACACGGAGAAGATTTTGTTCGAACCTGGACAGATTCTTCCACCAATCGTTGACACATCGGTCGGCCGGATAGCGCTCGCCATTTGCTACGACCTCGAATTTCCCGACCTAATCCGCCACTGTGCTGTCAACGGAGCAGACATCATTGCCGCCCCGACCAACTGGCCCTCCGGTTTCGAAGCGCCCACCCATCATGGTCCGTTCAACGGCGAACTGCTGAGGGCAATGGCTGGCGCGAGCACTAACCGCGTGTACATCGCGATTGCGTGTCGAACCGGGGCTGAACTCGATATCGACTGGGTCGACAATTCTTGCATTATCGGCCCAGATGGTTATCCGATCACCAAGCCGATTCACGGGGTGGGAATCGCGACGGCAGCCGTCGATTTACATGCCTCACGCACTAAATCCATCAGCCCGCGCAACGACGTTTTCACTGATCGACGGTCCGATTTGTACTAGACAAGGACGAACTGACGCATGGACCAAAAACCCCTCACAATCTACGAAGCCAATGCCACGACAATTTTGCTTCCACCGCACAAGCCGAAACCTACGAGCCTCACGGGTCAAACCGAGTCGGCCCTGACCTTATGGGAATCGCCCGACCAACTCACCGAGGTGGGTGTGTGGGAGTGCAGTCCCGGGACGTTCACCGCATTTCGCGACGGATACGACGAAATTGCACACATATTGTTCGGATCCGCCACCATGACGACCGAGGACGGCGTAGAGACGAATCTGGGTCCGGGCAGCGTGATTGTCACTCCGAGCGGCTGGAAGGGAACCTGGGTTGTCCACGAAACCGTGCGAAAGATTTACACTATTCGCACAATCGCGACGTCGTAGGGCGAGCGGGACTTGAACCCGCGACCGACGGATTATGAGTCCGCTGCTCTAACCAGCTGAGCTATCGCCCCCAGAGCTCCAGCCTACCGAGACGTATCACACGCCGCGGTATATCTGTTCGAACCGGTCGAGAGTCGTCGCGATGTCGTGGTCGGCAACGATCGCTAATGACGCGCGTTGGTACGTTCGATACTCGCTGTCCGAACTATTGAGGATTCGCTTAATCGAGTCAGCGAGCCCTGAAATATCCCTGGGTTTGTAGAGAAAACCGTTTTCACCATCGTGCACCAAATGCGGAAGCGCCATCGCGTTGGCCGCAACAATGGGGAGTCCACTCGCCATCGCCTCCATTGTGGCGATGGATTGCAATTCGGCAATAGACGGCATCACAAAAACCGCCGCTTCCGACAGTAGAGTTCGCAACGTCTGATCGTCGACGTGCCCTCGGAAAGAGACACGATCCGCAATTCCGTTGTCGCGTGCAATCTTTTCGAGTCGCCCCTGGTCGTCCCCTGAACCCGCGATGACAACGCGCAGATCACCCTTCGGGAATCGCGCAAGGGCAAAGAGCAGTTCTTCGATCCGCTTTTCCTGTTCGACACGGCCAAGGAACATCGCATAGGGGTCTTTTCGCTTGCCCAAAACCGGCCGATAGTTCGACACATCGAGACCACACGAAATCGCGTGAACATCGGAACGACGGACTGCTCGTTCCAGGTATTCCGCGGCCTTACGCGTAGGCGTTGTTGCTTCGTCGACCATGGCATAGGTCTTCATCGCAACTTTCCAAAGCGTCCGTGTCAGCCAATCGACGCCAAATTGGGGAAGTGGTAGAAATTGCGCTATGTTCTCGGGCATGAAGTGGTTTGTGGCGATTACTCGGATTCCCTTGTCGTGTGCCTCGCGGACCAACCCCCAACCGACATTGAGGTGCGACTGAACGTGGACGACGTCGGGTTTCACCTCGTCCAGAATCGCTCGCGTGTCCGGGCGTACCTCCCACGGCAGCGCAAACCGCGCCCACGGATGATTGAACCACTTCCAGGATCGCAGTCGATAGACCTCGAGGTCCATTCCGTCGTGATTTTCAACCCGACGACCAAACTTGTCGTCCGGCGACGGTGCAACAACGACTACTCGATGACCGCGTCCGACGAGCCCCACCGCAAGCCTTTCGGCGAACTTCGCAGCACCGTTCACATCGGGTGGAAATGTATCCGCCCCGATGAGGACCGTCAGTCGGTTGACCACAGTAACCGTCACCGTCGCTATCGCAGAGTTTGTGGGTGGTGACGCGCGAGCAAGACAACGCCAATGACAGAAAGTGCACCGCCCAGTGCCAGACCGACCAGAGCAAAAGGTGGGAATCGATCGGCCTCCCCCAACACAGTGATTGCGATTGCGACGGCAATAAGCGGGTCGATCACGGTCAAACCAGCAATCACAAGATCGGGTGAGCCGACCGAATAGGCCGTTTGTACGAAATATCCTCCGAGCAGTGCCGCAACGATAAGTCCGAACAGACAGAGAATCATGAACGCGTCGACTTGATTGGACTGCCAACGATTGATGAGGACCTTCGTTATGGTGACCACAAATCCGTATAGAGTCCCCGCCGCCACAATGTAAAACATCGCCCGAAGCCGCTGGCGGAAAATCACAAAAACTGCCACGACAAGAACAACCACCGCACAAAGCAACCACATGATGAACAGCAATTGATTATCCGAAAGCGGGCGCTCAAAAGCATAAACGGCCGAAAAAGCTACGAAAATTCCGATCCCAAGGACGGCCAGCGCGATGCTCCCCCGGACCCGCGCATCGGGCGCGATGCCGTTCACACGGGAATTGATGACGTGAGTCAACACCATCGCAACCACGCCGAGTGGTTGAACCACGATGAGGGGCGCAAATCCGAGGGAAACGAGTTGGATGACGATCGCCAATGTCAACAACAGCGTTCCGAACACCCATGATGGACGGCGAATCAACAACACGAGTTGCGCAAGGGAAAGTCCCGATTTAGCGCCAACTGCGTGGGTTCCATCGACCTTCGAGACTCCTCGATGCTGCAATTGTGCACCGATCGACAGAAACACCGCGCCAAGCAGAGCAATGGGGATTCCGATTGCCTGATACGGAGTGAGAGAGATCTGTCCAAAAAGTTGGTCGGTCACCTCTCTAGGCTACCGACATTAGGCTAGGGCAGTGCGTATTAGGGACATCGTCATCACGGGAAACCCAGTGCTTCACCAGCCGTGCAAGCGGGTCGAACACATTGACGACCACCTAACGGGGTTGGTACAGGACATGTTCGCCACGATGGAATTGGCGCCCGGCGTCGGTTTGGCCGCACCGCAGATCGGCGTCAATCTCGCTCTTTTCGTTTATGACTGGGTTGACGACGACGAAGTGCAGCACCGAGGCG
>JAHEFZ010000006.1:62962-75438 GCA_024639935.1 Microbacteriaceae bacterium | reverse complement strand
CGTTGCAATCAACCCGACACTCTTGATCGAGCCCGCACCGATTGATCCTCTCGATGAAGACGAGGAACTGGAAGGGTGCTTGTCAGTACCCGGCGAACGTTTTCCGCTTCGTCGAAGCGATCGAGCGGTCCTCACGGCGACAAACCTGGACGGTAACGAATACACGATTCACGCGGAAGGATGGCTGGCGCGCATCTTCCAGCACGAATTCGATCACCTGCTGGGCGTACTCTATGTAGATCGACTGGCAGAACCACATCGAAGTGAGGCGCGAGAGGCAGTTGCCGAAAACGGATGGGGTGTACCGGGTTACTCGTGGCTACCTGGGCGCGACCATCTCGAAGACTAGGCCGCGTATCCCATACCTCGCAACACGGCAGCCACGGCAGCAGCGGCAAGGACAACGACAATGAACGGGGCGCGAATCCACAGCAATACGGCACCGACGATCAGCGCAGCGACGCGCGCGTCGACGACGACTGCGTTGCCCGTCGAAACTGTCTGCGTCACAACGAGCGACGCGAGCAGCGCTACCGTAAGGAGATCGCTGATCCGCTGAATTCGTGGATGCGCGGCAACACTGGCCGGTACGAGGTAGCCAAGTAGCTTGATTCCCATCACAACCGCCGACGCAACCAGAATTGTGGTCCACAGAGTCACGCGTGGCTCCGTTCGGCGAGGAGTGCCATCGCAATTCCCGCGGCAGCGGCGATAAGGACTGGCAATCCTGCCGGTGCCGTCGGAACGGCGAGAGCCGTGATAACGGCCGCTACCGCGGCGACCGCGGCAGGTTGACGGGTTTGGATTCGCGGCCACAACAATCCGAGGAATGCGGCCGCGGCCGCGGCATCCAAGCCCCACGCCCGCGGATCTCCGAGTGCGTCCCCCAGCATCGCCCCGGCCGCGGTCATGGCGTTCCAACCGACAAAAATTGCTGCTCCAGTGAGCCAGAAACCGATTCGCTGGGCACGTGGCTCGGTTTGGGCGATGGCCACCGCGGTGCTTTCATCGATTGTCCAGTGACCTGCAATCAGCCGTTTCCAGAAACCGGGTCCGACTACCGCCGACATTCGAACCGCATAAAGGCCGTTGCGCACACCTAACAGTCCGGCCGCGGTGACGATGCTCAGGCCCGGCGCTCCGGCCGCGGCCAGACCAATCACTGCAAACTGCGACCCACCCGAAAACATGAACAGCGAAAGCACCTGGGCCTGCCAGAAAGCGAGGCCTGAGGCGACGGCCAATGCTCCGAAAGAAATCCCGTACAACGACACCGCAGCGGCAACGCTGAGCGACATGCTCACCGATGCTCGAACGGCGCTGGGCGTCACGACCCCGACTCGGTCGCGTATTTCGGATCTGTCGCGTATCGGAGCATCGGGAACGATGCGGTGACCGTGAATCCGACTCCAGGCACACGCTGAGTGTGCACGATTCCGTCGAAGGCTTCTGCACGGCTTTTCATTTCAAGCAATCCACGGCCCGTGTTCTTTTCGATAAGCGCTTGCTGGTCACTCTCGATTGTCACGCCCTCTGGTGCCTTCTCGCCCGCCTTGAGCGCCCGTCGGGTGGCGGCGTTCTCACCGTCGTCGTTGATAGCGATTGAGAGACCGTGTGGACTCCACGTCATGAGAACGTCAACCTCAGTACCGACACCACCGTGAATTCGCGCGTTGTTGATTGCTTCTGTGATGATTCGGAACAGCGCGAGTTCTGCGGATTGCGACATCGCGAAACGATCGCCTTGTTCTTCGAGGTTGACAATGAGCCCCTGTTCTTCCGCCTCGGCGAAAAGATGCGTGATGGAATCTAGCGTGGGCCATTCCTCGACGGATTCGAAACCTTGCCCCGCTAAATCCATCGCACGGCGCATATCGTCGAGGGCCATTTTCGCGGTCTCGGTAAGAAGTCGCGAATGCCGTTTGAGTGCCGGGCGGTCCTCAAGCGAGAGGAACGCCGCACTCTCCGACCGAGAAACCAATTGGACCAATGAACGCGTCACTATTGCTTGGTGTTCGTGAATGATGCGCAGTCGGTCGGCCAATTCTGCGGCTCGCAGCCCCGACTCGGTCTGCCCGACCGAGGGTGTCTCCGACAGCGAGACAGCAGAGCGCGTTTCGGTTCCGCGACGCGTTTGCATGAAGAAATAGACTGCCGTCGCAAAGACAACAACGATTACGACGGTGAGGAGCGTGTCGAGTGGTGACCAGGTGCCCATTGCTTCTCCTTGGAGGTGATTCTCCGAGCTCATTGCCCTAGGTGTTTGGCTCCCCGACTTGGACTCGAACCAAGAACCTATCGGTTAACAGCCGATTGCTCTGCCAATTGAGCTATCGAGGAAGGTGACACTCACTATACCAAAACTCTCTGGGTCAATAACCTGCGCGAGTGTCAACAATCCCTACAAAAGAGGCGCCCGCGAGGAATGCGCGGACGTTACGTTCGATTCGTGCACCAAGCAGGTGGGCCGTCATTAGTGGGGTATCGGCCGAGTGTGACGTGATGACACAGCGCGGCAATTGCCATAGTGGGTGATCGGTGGGTAGCGGTTCGGGTTCGGTGACATCGAGTGCCGCCCCCCACAACGCCTCCGCTCTCAGTGACACGATGAGAGCATCGTGATCAAGCAACGAGCCGCGCGCAATGTTGACCAACACAGCGTGCCGTGGCAACAATGCCAATTCCGTCCCGCCAATCATGTGATGAGTTTCAGGTGTTGCCGCCGCAGCAAGAATCAGGACGTCACCCGTTGGAAGCACCGCGTGCAGATCGTTCGCGGTTACCGTGTGGGTTGCCCCCGGGAGCGGCTGACGCGACCGTCGCACAACCGTTGTGGTGACTCGGAATGGCGCCAACAGTCGAATAAGTTCGGTCGTGATTCCACCCGCACCGACGATGACGACATGGTTGCCATAAAGCGACAATCCCGTTCGGTCCTTCTGCCACACCGCCTCGCGCGATTTCGACGGCAACTCCCGTTGCAATGCAAGCGTCAGCGCCAACGCGTGTTCCGCTACTGGCTCGGCATAAGAGCCCTTCGCCGAGGTAAAAACAGGAGCCGTGTCATGGTCAATGGCGGCAAAAATGTCACGAAAGCCGTCAACTCCCGCCCAGGGCAACTGCACCCATTCGATGCCGGGGAAATCACCCAGAATCTGGGTGAGCTCGTCGGCGCGCTTTTCGCTCAGCCATACCAACCCACGCGTGTCTTTCGACAACGGGGATACCACTCCCCCGCCCGCCTCGACGGCCGCGACGAACATCGCGTTCTGCATCGGTTCGACGGCTATCGGGCCCGGGACCGGAGTGCGGTGAGGTTGCGTCGGAGAGGAGCCAGGTAGGTCGAGATGTTGCGCAGGGCGATCAGGAGCGATGGACACGGTGCTATTCGACCTTCATCGCACGGCGACGCACTTCGAGTTCCGAAATGCGCTGTTGCAACGAGCTATGGTCGGGACTTCCCTCGGGAGTCCGTTGCAAGACGCTGTGTAATTCATCGCGTTGGCGAATTATGTCCGCCTCGATCAGTGCGGAGGCAACTTCGGAAACATAGAGGGCGATATTTGCGTTCGTTCGTCGGTCCTCTTCCGCAACGCGAGCGATGACGGCCGCGTCGTCTTCTATTCGCGGTTTTGATATGGTGACGCGCCTGACGGGAATGTCGACCATGGCGAGCTCTGAAACCAGTGGGCGAAGTTCCTCGCCTGCCTCGTCAATCACTCGAGAAATCCAGTGTGGAGTAGCGAAATCAGAAAATACGGTCACCATCGCGCTACGAATTCGACTCAGCGACGAGTTTGTGAAGTGGCAGGCAACGATGTCCCCCGCTCGAGACAGGCCGATGAGTTCTGGATACCGAAGCAACGCCACGATGACGTCACGCTCGCGTTGAGCGTTCACGTCCGTGCCCAGCGACGCGAACGTTCCGATTGCGCCGTGGTCCTTTTCGACTTCGACAACTACGCGGCCACCACCGGCGCGCATCGCCGTTCGAACGTCGGCAGGTTCGACACCGAGCCAGCCCGATACGACCCGGATATAGCCGTCAATCATTGAACGGTCCTTGATGCCGATAATGATGGGCGCAACGGCTCGCGTCGCGTGGACGCGACCTTCGACTGTCGAAAGATCGAAGCCCGCGATGGTTCGTCGGATGATGAATTCGAAGAGAGGCGTTTTAGTCTCGAAAATCGCCGCCAACGCCGCGTCTCCCCGCTGCTGCCGCAGGTCGGATGGATCGAGACCGTCCGGCGCGACGACGACGAAGGTGTTCGCAACAAATTTGGAATCCTCGGCAAATGCTTTCGAGGCCGCCTTTTGTCCAGCGTCGTCCGGGTCGAAAGTAAAAATGACCTCGCCGCGACTTCGAGAGTCTCCTGCATCGATGTCGCCAAGCACACGCCGGATGAGTGAAACGTGGTCACTTCCAAATGCGGTTCCACACGTTGCCACTGCTGTCGTGATGCCGGCGAGATGACACGCCATCACGTCGGTGTATCCCTCGACGACCACGACCTTGCGGTTTTGAGAAATGTTGCGTTTCGCGAGGTCCAGTCCGTACAAGACTTTCGCCTTGTGATACACCGGCGTCTCGGGGGTGTTCAGGTATTTCGGTCCGTTGTCGTCGTCGCGAAGACGCCGCGCACCGAAACCAATCGTTGCGCCCGTCACGTCGCGAATTGGCCAGACGAGACGTCCCCGAAACCGGTCATAAACGCCGCGCTCACCGCGAGACAGCAAACCCGCAGTTTCGAGTTCCAATTCGGTGAACTTTTTGGCCGTCAGAAACTTGCGCAGTGAATCAAACGAGTGAGGAGCGTAACCGACACCGAACAGTTCGCACGCAGCGCGATCGAAACCACGACCGGCCAGGAAGTCGCGACCGATTTCTGCTTCTGGCGATGCCAGTTGTTCGACGAAATACAATTCCGCAGCGCGATTGGCGGCGAGCAACCGAGAACGGTTACCGGATTCGCGTTCCGGGCTGCCGTCTTCATAGGTCAACGAAAAATTGATTGTGGACGCAACCTTTTCGACGGCTTCCGAGAACGTCATCATGTCAATCTGCTGCAAAAACTTGTAAACATCCCCGCTTTCGCCGCATCCAAAACACTTGTACATTCCGACATTCGGTCGAACACTGAAACTCGGTGATTTTTCATCGTGGAACGGACATAATCCCTTGAGGGAATCAGCACCCCCGCGCTTGAGCGTGACATATTGGCCGACAACATCCGCAATATTGGCGCGTTGCTTGACCTCGTCGATATCGGATTTCCGGATGAGCCCAGCCACGACCCCATTCTACGGAGTGGGTCGGCAGGTTTAGGAGGCGAGACGCTCGTGCCATGCGAGCGCGCTCTGATCCGTCAATGACGCCACCTGGTCGATGACGGCGCGCATCGCCTCAAACTCGGTCGTGGCGTGGCGAAAATCGTCGGCGAAGCCGGGTTCGAGGTGTTCCGGACCCGATGCGGCGAGGAGTACACACAATTCCTGAATCAGTTCGCGCTGTCGCGAGTAAATCGGCCTGCGCGATTCATGAGACATCACGTTCGCGGCGACAATCCCTTTAAGTACCGCAATTTCGGCGCGGGTTTCCGCGGGCACCACGACATCGGCACCAAATCGAACCAAACTCGTTGCGGACGCATGTTCCAAAGTCGCGGCGGTGGCCGACCCTGCGAATCGCCCAATCAGTGTTGACGTGAGATTCTTGAGGGCGCCCATTTCCTGACGTGAACCCTCCCACGATTCAATCCACGACGTGAGCCCGTCGAGCCGATCGAAAGCAGCGACGAGTTCATCGTGTGGCAATTCGCCACCAATCCATTCGACCATCGAGTCGACGAGGTCGTCATGGTTCACGCGTGACGACAGTGCGCGAACATCGATGTACCCGTTCACAATCGCGTCTTCAAAGTCGTGCACCGAATATCCGATGTCATCCGACAGGTCCATGACTTGCGCTTCAATACAGAGTCGGCGGTCGTCCGCGCCCTGTCGGATCCACTCGAAAATCGGAACGTCCGATTCGTACACGCCGAATTTGGTACGGCCTCCAGGTTCAGAAACACCCGTTGCGTGGGTCCACGGATATTTGCACGACGCGTCGAGACTCGCCCGAGTTAGGTTAAGCCCAAAACTGCGTCCCGTGGCGTCGAACACCTTGGGCTCAATCCGAGTGAGAATTCGCAACGTTTGTGCGTTACCTTCAAATCCCCCGAACGGCAAAGCCCAATCGTTGAGAGCCCTTTCTCCGTTGTGACCGAACGGCGGGTGGCCGAGGTCATGAGCAAGACAGGCGGTATCCACGAGGTCGGGATCGAGCCCTAGGCTTGCGCCGATTTCGCGTCCGACCTGCGCGACTTCGAGCGAATGAGTCAGGCGATTCCGAGCGAAATCCAGTCCGGCCGTCGGCGACAGAACCTGCGTCTTGGCCGCGAGTCGACGAAGTGCGCTCGAATGCAAGAGTCTTCCTCGGTCACGGGCAAAGTCGGAACGTTCCCCCTTCGAGCCTTCGGGGAAGGCCCTTTCGCGATCGAACGCCGTATAACCTTTAGCCTCCACTGTGACTCGATTCGGTGTCGACCAATTCCTTCATGTGCGAACCCAAAATCTCGCGTGAGTTCA
Source organism: Microbacteriaceae bacterium (assembly GCA_024639935.1). Lineage (GTDB taxonomy): Bacteria > Actinomycetota > Actinomycetes > Actinomycetales > Microbacteriaceae > MWH-TA3. Next base: position 68,805 of record JAHEFZ010000006.1, on the reverse strand, counting down.
GCCAGCCGTCCGGTAACGATGGGCGTTTCGGTGTTCCAGCTCGACCGCGTTGGCCCTCGGCATCGGCTCCGGGATAGGGAGACTCTCGATCGAGGTCGGCGAGGATGGCGTCCATTTCCTTGAGGCTACCGACCATTGCGAGAGCCGCGCGAATTTCTCCACCGACGGCATAGCCCTTGAAGTACCACGCGACGTGTTTGCGAATATCGCGGCACCCGTGATTTTCGTCCTCGAGGAATTCGACCAACAATTCTGCGTGTCGGCGGAAGGCATCCGCAACGTAGCCAAGGTTCGGGGTAATTGTCGCAACGTCCTTGCCAAACGCCGCTTCGAGATCGGCGAACAACCACGGACGACCGAGGCAGCCACGTCCGACAATGACGCCGTCACACCCGGTTTCGTCCATCATTCGTTTCGCGTCCGACCCGCTCCAAATGTCGCCATTGCCCAAAATCGGCAAACCCTTGATTTCTGCCTTGAGGGTCCGAATCGCATCCCAGTGCGCGTTTCCCGAATAGTGCTGGGCCGCGGTTCGAGCATGGAGCCCAATTGCAGCCACCCCGATGTCCGCCGCGATGCGCGCGGCGTCGAGATACGTGAGGTGGTCGTCGTCAATTCCCATCCGCATCTTGATGGTCACGGGAATGTCGCCCGCCGCTGCAACGGTCTCACGCAAAATTTGCTCGAACAGGGTCGTTTTCCACGGCAACGCAGCTCCTCCACCCTTGCGCGTGACCTTGGGAACCGGGCATCCGAAGTTCATGTCAATGTGATCGGCGTGGTTCTCGTCGACCAGGATCCGGGTCGCAGCACCCATTGTCTTCGGGTCGACGCCGTACAACTGAATCGACCGTGTGGTCTCGGATGGGTGGTGTTGGATGAGGCGCAAAGTCGTCTCGTTTCGCTCGACGAGAGCACGTGCCGTGATCATTTCCGAGACGAAAAGCCCACCCCCGTATTCGCGGCAGAGCCGTCGAAACGCGGTGTTTGTGATCCCCGCCATTGGGGCGAGGATGACCGGAACCTCGGTCTCTATCGGGCCGATTCGCACCCTAGGCTCCGAGCAGTCGCTCCGCCAGGTAGCCCTCGAGGCGATCGAGCGAGACACGCTCCTGCGCCATCGTGTCGCGTTCACGTACCGTGACGGCTTTGTCTTCGAGCGTGTCGAAGTCAATCGTGATGGCGAATGGCGTTCCGATTTCGTCCTGGCGACGGTATCGGCGTCCAATCGCACCGGCGTCATCGAAATCGATGTTCCAGTGCTTGCGCAGGCCTTCGGCGAGGTCACGCGCGAGTGGGGACAGTTCCTCATGGCGTGACAGAGGAAGCACCGCCGCCTTCACGGGCGCAAGTCGTCGGTCGAGGCGCAGAACTGTGCGCACGTCCACTCCACCCTTGGTGTTGGGCGCTTCGTCCTCGTAATACGAATCCACGAGGAACGCCATGAGCGAACGGGTCAGTCCGGCTGCCGGTTCGATGACATAGGGCGTCCAACGCTCGTTCTTACCCTGGTCGAAATAGGACAGGTCGGTTCCCGATGCCGCGGAGTGGGTAGTCAGATCAAAATCGGTTCGATTCGCAACGCCTTCGAGTTCGCCGAATTCACCCGAAGAGAACCCGAATCGGTATTCGATGTCGACGGTGCGCTTGGAATAGTGCGACAGTTTTTCCTTTGGGTGTTCGAACAAGCGGAGATTGTCGGGATTGATTCCCAGATCGGTGTACCAGCGGAAGCGTTCGTCAATCCAGTACTGGTGCCACTCTTCGTCCGTTCCCGGTTCGACAAAAAATTCCATTTCCATCTGTTCGAATTCGCGTGTGCGGAAAATGAAGTTGCCCGGAGTGATCTCGTTTCGGAAAGACTTTCCGATCTGTCCGATTCCGAACGGCGGCTTCTGGCGGGTCGATGACACGACGTTCGCAAAGTTCACAAAAATTCCCTGAGCGGTCTCCGGGCGCAGATAGTGCATCCCCGATTCGTCTTCCACGGGCCCGAGGTAGGTCTTGAGCATTCCCGAGAACTCTTTGGGCTCGGTCCACTGTCCGCGAGTGCCACAGTGCCCACACGCGATGTCCTTCAACCCGTTCGCGGCGGGACGGCCCTTCTTTTCTTCGAATTCCTCTTCGAGGTGGTCGGCGCGGAAACGCTTGTGGCAGGACAAACATTCGACCAGTGGGTCACTGAAAACTTCGACGTGACCCGATGCTTCCCACACGGTGCGCGGCAGAATGACGGACGAATCGAGGCCGACCACGTCGGCTCGGTTCTGGACCATTGCTTTCCACCACTGGCGCTTGATGTTTTCTTTAAGCTCGACGCCAAGAGGGCCGTAATCCCACGCCGAGCGGCTACCGCCGTATATTTCGCCGGCCTGAAACACGAATCCACGTCGTTTCGCGAGCGAAATGACGTTGTCAAGACGGTTGTTCTGGGCCACGGGTCTCCTCTAGGCAGGGCGTGTCGCCAGTTTATCGGGGCGCAGGCGCATCAACCGCACCACCGAACCGGCGGTCTCGGTGCGCGTAGTCCTCGATGGCGCGCCAGAGTTGCACACGCGAGAAATCGGGCCACAGCGTATCGAGGAAAACCATTTCGGAATAGGCGCTTTGCCACACAAGGAAGTTGGATGTTCGCTGCTCACCCGACGATCGGATAAAAAGATCGACATCGGGAAGCAATGGCGCGTAGAGGTGCGATTGAACGGTCTTTTCGGTGATGCGCGCGGGGTTTACCTTTCCGCTCGCAACTCCCTCCGCGATCTCTCGAATCGCGTCAACGAGTTCGAGACGCCCACCGTAATTGACGCACATCTGCAGGGTCATGGTGTCATTCGATTTCGTCATCTCTTCTGCCTCGCGCAGTTCCGAAATCACGCTCGCCCAAAGTTTGGGGGCACGGCCCACCCAGCGGACGCGCACACCCCACTCGTTGAGCTGGTCGCGACGACGACGGAGCACCTCGCGGTTGAACCCCATGAGGAACTTCACCTCGTCGGGGCTGCGCCGCCAGTTTTCGGTCGAAAACGCATACACGGACAGGTGCTTCACCCCGATTTCGATTGCCCCTGCCACAACATCGAGCAGCGCGGCCTCGCCCGCCCGATGTCCCTCGACTCGGGGAAGACCCCGCGCGTTCGCCCATCGACCGTTGCCATCCATGACGATGGCGACGTGCTCGGGAACGAATTCCCGGTGAAGAACCGGTGGCGTCAGTCCTGTGTAATTTAGCGGAAGAAAGTCGACCATCAGTCCGTCCGATCGATGTGTCCGAGCGATCGAATCGACCGCTCCAAGTGGAACTGTGCGTACGCCGCGACGATACCACGCGCCTCGATTCGAGCGCTGTCGGGGGAAGTATCAGCAACCGCCCAGTCACCGATCAAGAGAGCCGTAAGAAGCGCAATCGTTTCCGGTCGCAAGTGCGGGGTTCCGGGGGGTGCAACGTTATCAGCAACGACCCCTCCCGCCGAAACGACAAACGCCGTGTGCGGGCCGTCTTCACCCGTCATCACACATCGGTCAAATTCGGGTGTCCAACCCGCGATCGCGAGCGCGCGCAAAATGTACGAATCGAGGATGAGCGACGGGTCGTGGGTTCGTTTCGCCAACGCCGTGAGTCCGCCGAGCAACAACGCGTAGTGTCCGTTGGTGTGACCGTGGTCGGTCAGCTTGTCGGCGGTTTCGACCATCGCCGACGCCGTGGTGTACATCGGATAATCGGCAACGATCACCGCCGTCAATGACGTGATGGTTTCCACCTGTTGGACCGTGTCGAGGTTTCGTCCCTCGTAGAACTGAACGTCCGCGATCATGAAAGGTTCCAGACGGGATCCGATTCGACTTGCCGTCTTGCGAACACCTTTCGCCACTGCACGAATCTTGCCCCGGGACTTACCCAACATAGTGATAATTCGATCGGCTTCGCCCAATTTGTGTGTCCGAAGGACGATCACGTCGTCGCGGTATGTGGGCACACCACCATTCTCGCGCCCGACGTATCGCGCCCGACCCACGACACGAGACAATAGATGCATGAACTCGTTGTTTGCTGTCCCCGCGTGGCTCGACTTGGTCGCCGTCGGAATCGGAGCGGCTCAAGGCGCGATGTTCTCGTCGCGTTATCGCGGTGCCGAGCTCGACCTTCTCGGGGTTGCCATCATCGGTATCGTCAGTGGCTTCGGCGGGTCCATCGTGCGCGATTTGTTTCTCACAACGGAAATCGCCGCCTTCCACTCGAACTGGTACCTCGTGACAGCCGTCCTCTGTGCCCTGGTCGGGATGCTCGTGTCATCTCTGCTTCATCGCATCGAGATGGTCATTAATGTTTTTGACGCACTGACAATTGGAATTTTCGGCGCCATTGGAACCACCAAAGCACTCGCGTTTGGGTTGCCCGTCGTCCCGTCCCTGTTCATCGGAGTTGTTGCCGCAGTCGGTGGGTCGATCCTTCGCGACATGTTGCTCGCGTTACCGATGCAACTAATGCAGGTCGGCTCACTCTATGCCGTTGCCGCCGCGCTGGGTGGAGCAACGGTGATTGTCCTACTCACATTCGGCCAGTCCGTGACTGTCGCGGGATTCGCAGGTGTTGCGGTGACGACGGCTATTCGAATGCTGTCGGTGATTCTCGGTTGGAAACTCCCTGCCCAGCGGGGAGTCCCAACTGTCACGTCGGTCATCCGCACAATTCGAAAAAAGCGATGACTACCCCAGCGAAACCTGGTTGTTAGAATTCGGGAGTGGACATTGTTGCGGCGTGTAACCAACTAGCTCTCACAGGAATGAATGACGCCGCGGGGTATTTAGCCCTTGCCGGACTTCTCGCCGCTGGCGGAACCGTACTTCTTTTCGGTCGCAATGCCCGAAAATCGGCAAGCGTCGCGCTGTTAGCCATCACTTGTTTTGGAACTCTGACTTTCGCCCCTCCGGCATCCGATTACGCCGTCGCGGCTACGTGCTCGAGCCAGTCTGGTCATCATTCATCGAGTCACGGCGGCCATTCCGAACATAATCCGCCAGTAGACGGCGACGGTGTCTGCCAGTGGGACATCAACCCCAGTATGCCGGTCATCGACTACAGCGGCATCCCTGTCGTGTGGATCAAATTCGACTACACGTCGATTCTGAGCGAAATTCAGCCGACGGACTGCACAATCGAACTTCACTATTACGAGGATTTTGATGGGGATACCGAGCATGACCCGAATGACCCATCGTCATGGTCGACGAATGCGGACATTGCGGGGCTCATTGGGGATCCTGTCTACAACGCGACACCCGGGATTATTGTGTGGACACCTGGCAGCACCACAAATTTCATTCTGACCATCATTCGTGATTCAATTTCCAACGAAGTTGTCGCGTCGTATCCGTCAAACGTTTTCGACGCTGTGCCGCCGCCGTAACGACCGGTGCAGTCTTGTTACGGAATGTCAGAATGTCGCGCCTCCACGGTTCTGTCGCGTGCCATTCGGCGAGAAGTCGAAGTGGTAGCGTGTCGACATGCCCACCGATTCTTCGCTCGCAACCTGCCTCTGGTTCAATCACAACGCGCGGGAAGCCGCCGAATTCTATGTCAAGACGTTTCCCAAAAGTCGGATGATCAGCAACTGGGTCACGCCAGTCGAGACACCGGGGAATCTGCCCCAAACAGAGGTCACGGTAGATTTCGAAATTTTCGGGCAGAAGTTCATCGCGCTCAACGGCGGGCCACAATTCCCGCACTCCGAGGCAATATCATTTGTGATTCCGTGTGCGGATCAAGCAGAAGTCGACCACTTCTGGAATGTGTTGTCCGCCGACGGCGGTCAAGAAAGCCAGTGCGGATGGCTCAAGGACAAATT
>JAHEFZ010000006.1:0-62952 GCA_024639935.1 Microbacteriaceae bacterium | reverse complement strand
GGCTACCGAGGCGATGCTTGAGATGAGAAAGCTCGACCTTGCCGCGTTAAAGTCTGCATACGAGGGAAAAGGCTGAGCTTAGCCTCAGCTTGTCGGCAGCTTATGCCGTCGTGTTGTATGTGAAGCGGGGCGGTTAGACCACCGAACGAGAACGAACAGATCGGTTCACGGCGGACACGATTGCCTTGAGTGACGCAGTCGAGATGTCGCCGTCGATGCCAACACCCCAGAGGGTTTGGCCGTCGACGTCGAGTTCGACGTAGGCGGCCGCAAGGGCGTCACCGGATGCACTAAGAGCGTGCTCGACGTAATCAAACAGGCGAATCTCGTGACCTAGGCCGGCCATTACCGAGAGGAAGGCGGCGACGGGTCCGTTACCGACGGCTTGGAAGGACTGTTCCGCGCCGCCCACCCGTAATACGACGTCGAGGGTGACCTCGCCTGACATGTCCGACGCGGTGCGAGTGCCCAGCAGTTCGTATCGACCCCACTTGTCAGCGTTGGTTGCCGACGGGAGGTATTCGTCCATGAAAATGGCCCAGATTTCGTCGCTCGAGACCTCACCCCCCTCGGTGTCGGTCTTGCCTTGAACCACTCCGCTGAATTCGATCTGAAGCTTGCGCGGGAGGTCTAGGTTGTGGTCCGACTTCAACAGGTATGCGACACCGCCCTTTCCGGACTGCGAGTTGACGCGGATGACCGCTTCGTAGGATCGGCCGACGTCTTTCGGGTCAATCGGCAGGTACGGGACGGCCCACTCGATGTCATTGATTGTCGTGCCCTCGGCGATTGCGTGGGCCTCCATCGCTTCGAATCCCTTTTTGATGGCGTCCTGGTGAGAGCCAGAAAAAGCCGTGTAGACCAAATCGCCCGCCCACGGGCTGCGTTCATGCACCCTTAGCTGGTTGCAATACTCGGCCGTTCGTCGGATTTCGTCGAGGTTTGAGAAGTCAATCTGTGGGTCGATCCCCTGAGTGAAAAGGTTCAACCCCAGAGCGACGAGGTCCACGTTCCCGGTGCGTTCACCGTTTCCAAACAGACACCCCTCGATGCGGTCGGCTCCTGCCATGTAACCCAACTCGGCGGCGGCAATGGCCGTACCACGGTCGTTGTGCGGGTGTAGCGAAAGAATGACGTTCTCGCGGTGATTGAGGTGTCGGCTCATCCACTCGATACTGTCGGCATAGATGTTCGGAGTCGCCATCTCAACGGTCGCGGGGAGGTTGATGATGACCTTTCGGTCGGGCGTCGGCTCGAATACGTCCAGCACCTGGTTGCAGACATCAACGGCGAACTCGAGTTCCGTGCCGGTATAGGACTCGGGCGAATACTCGTAGTAGACATTCGTTCCGGGCACGTCCGATTCGAACGAACGGCACAAACGCGCACCCTCGAGAGCGATGTCGATAATGCCCTGCCTGTCGGTCTTGAACACGACATCGCGCTGAAGCACACTCGTCGAGTTGTACAAGTGAACAATCGCGTTCTTCGCACCACGAATTGACTCGTACGTTCGACGGATGAGGTGCTCACGCGCCTGCGTCAAAACCTGAATCGTCACGTCATCAGGAATGAGCCCTTCCTCGATGATCGTGCGAACGAAATCAAAGTCAGTCTGGGATGCCGACGGAAAACCGACCTCAATTTCCTTGTAGCCCATCGACACGAGACGGTCGAACATCACGCGCTTGCGTTCGGGGCTCATCGGGTCGATCAGGGCTTGGTTGCCGTCTCGCAGGTCCACGGCACACCAGCGCGGCGCCGTGGTGATTCGCTTTGTCGGCCAGGTTCGGTCCGGCAGGTCTACGGCGAAAACCTCATGGTACGGGCGGTAACGATGCACCGGCATCGACGTCGGTTGCTGGTTGTTCTTCACGGGTTTCTCCTCAGGTTACGGTTTCCGGCCAAAGGGAGACTCCGCGACGGGTAGTGGCCTGGAAACTAGGACCCGTCGCGGCCGCTAAGAAGAAGAGCGTTCAGCATGGTTTCAGGGTAACACGATGCCCGAGTTGGCGGAAAAACTAGAAGCCTAGTTTGCCGAGCGCTTTCGGATCGCGTTGCCAATCTTTCGCAATCGTGACGTGCAGATCAAGATAAATTTTCGTCCCCAGCATTCTCTCGATCTGGGGCCGAGAGCGTTCGCCGATAAGCCGCAGCATCGCCCCACGATGACCGATGATGATTCCCTTCTGGCTGTCGCGTTCGACAATCAGAGTGACAAAAACCTTGGTGCGGCCGCTGTCGCGCACGATGTCCATAAGGGTTACGGCCAACGAGTGCGGCAATTCGTCGCTGAGTTCTTCGAGCACCGCCTCGCGCACAATTTCGGGAATTCTGCCTTCGACCGATTCGTCCGACACCGAATCGTCGGGGTAAAGGTGCGGTGACTCGGGCATGACCGGAATGACCGCAGTGAAGAATTCCTCCAGTCCATCGGTCGTCACCGCGCTGAGCGGAACGACTAGCGTCCAATCGCGCAACTCACCAACCTCGGCCAGTTTGTTGAGAACCGAGGTGGACGACACCCTGTCGGTCTTTGTTACAATCGCGACGACCTTGGCACGCGGGTATCGAGCTAGTTGTTCGAGGATGAACATGTCACCTTTGCCAATCGGTTCATCGGCAGGAAGGCACATACCGATGACGTCGACGTCCCCGAGCGTTGTTTCGACAAGCGCGTTGAGACGCTCACCCAACAGCGTTCGCGGCCGATGCAGTCCCGGAGTGTCAACAACGATGAGTTGGCCGTCGTCACGCGTCACAATGCCCCGGATGGCCTTACGTGTCGTCTGCGGTTTCGACGAGGTGATCGCAATCTTTTCGCCAATGAGGGCGTTCATGAGAGTTGACTTGCCCACGTTTGGTCGGCCGACGAAGGAAATGAATCCGCTGCGCGAGGTCACGGAACGTCCACGATTCGCACGAGAACTGTGACGAGCCGTTTGCGACGGCGTTCGACACGGTCGGCAACAAGGTGCATCCCGTCCACCTCGACAAAGTCGCCCGTCTCGGGGAATCGCCCAAAATTCTTGACAAACAGTCCCCCGACGGTGTCCACGTCATCCTCGTCGATGGGGATGTCGAGGTGTTCGGCGAGATCGTCAATATTCGTCGACGCGCTGACTCTCGACGAGCCGTCGCCGAGGTCGACGATCTCGATTTCGTCGTCGTCGTATTCGTCCGAGATGTCCCCCAAGACCTCTTCGATCAGATCCTCCATGGTCACCAACCCCGCGATTCCACCATATTCGTCGACGACGAGCGCCATGTGGTTCGCTTCGGCCTGAAGAACACGTAACGCCTCGTCCGCCATTTTCACTTCGGGCAGGAACAGAGCGGGCCGAACCAATTCAGTGATGAGCGCCTTCTTTGCCTTGGCTGGGTTTGCGCGAACGAACCGCGCGGTGTCCTTGATGTGTGCGATACCCAATACATCGTCATTGTCAACGCCGACAACAGGCATGCGGGAATAACCTTCTGCCAGGAACACGCCCAGCGCTTCGTCCACCGTGGTGGTCGAGTCGAGCGCCACCATCTCGGTCCGAGCGATCATCACTTCACGCAAGATAGTGTCACCGAAATCGAAGATTGACCGAATGAGGTCACGGTCCTCTTCTTCGATGGCGTCCGACTCGGTCGCTTCATCGACCATGCTGAGCAACTGCCGCTCGGTGTTGATCGTCGTGCGCGCGCGACCGGGAGTCACCGCGTTTCCGATTCCCACCAGCGCTATCGTCAGCGGGCCGAGTAGCAGGCGTATGGCGCGAACGAGCCGACCGGTCACGCGAACAATCCTGATCGGATGCGCCCGTCCGACACTGCGGGGGCTCGATCCGACAAGTACGAAGGTAATGGCGGTCATCGCGATGGCTGAGGCGATGAGCGACTGGGTGAGGTCGTACCCGAGGCTCACGAACCACAGCGCCACGAGAATTGCGGCGAAAGTCTCGCACAGCACCCGCACAAAATTCACGGCATTGAGATGCGACGGAACGTCCTCGGCAATAGCGCCAAACAGGCTCTCCGACGCACCATCACCTAAATTGGCGACATCGTTCCGAGACAACGATTGGTAGGCGGCGTCGATCGCCGCACAGAGTCCACCGAACGCAATCAGGACCAAGGCGATGAGCCCGAACCATCCGGTCACGAGCGCTCGGTTTCAGCAAACGAGTCAACGAGCTGGCGTTGGAGCGCAAACATAATGCGTTCCTCGGCCGGTGCTGCGTGGTCAAAACCCAAGAGGTGAAGAATTCCGTGTGTGAGCAGCCACCGAATCTCGTCATCGGTCGAGTGCCGTGCCGTGATTGCCTGCTGGGCGGCGATTGTTGGACAAATCACGACGTCCCCCAACAACCCGGGGTCAGACGGCTTTTCGTCGTCACCGGGGCGAAGTTCATCCATCGGGAATGACAGCACGTCCGTTGGCCCTGGCTCATCCATCCACTCGACGTGGAGTTTTGTCATCGCCTCTTCATCGACGAACAGCACCGCGAGTTCAGCCTCGGGGTGAACCTTCATCTCCGCCATGACGTGGCTGGCGAGGCGGCGCAACGGCTCGAGGTCGATCGCTTCGGTCGTCTCGTTAGCGACGTCGACGCTCATGGAGTGTCTCGCTTTCGACGCGCGGTCGCGGCGCGTTGTTCCTGCTCGTACAGAGTGTATGCATCGACGATCTTGCCGACGAGAGAGTGGCGAACAACATCGGCGCTCGTCAGGACGGCGACGAACACGTCGTCCATACCGTCGAGGATTTCTGTCGCCAGTTTTAGTCCGGAGATCTCTGAAGGCAGATCGACCTGGGTGGTGTCGCCCGTGATGATCATTTTCGAACCGAACCCCAGCCTCGTCAGGAACATCTTCATCTGTTGTGGCGTCGTGTTTTGTGCCTCATCCAAAATGATGTACGAGTCGTTGAGCGTTCGACCGCGCATGTAGGCGAGAGGAGCGACTTCGACCACCCCGGTCGCAAGAAGTTTAGGTACCAACTCCGGGTCCATCATGTCGTTGAGTGCGTCGTAGAGCGGTCGAAGGTACGGGTCAATCTTTTCCGTCAATGTTCCCGGCAAAAAGCCCAGCCGCTCACCCGCCTCGACGGCCGGCCGAGTGAGAATAATGCGCGTCACTTCTTTGCGCTGGAGCGCCTGAACAGCTTTTGCCATCGCCAGATAAGTTTTGCCTGTTCCCGCTGGACCGATACCGAATGTGATGGTGGTGTGTTCGATTGCATCGACGTATATCTTTTGCCCGGCTGTCTTCGGACGGATGGTTTTCCCGCGGGCGGAGATAATCACTTCGCCAAGAACGTCAGCGACTTTTCCACCATTTCGGGCGATGGTTGCACCCTCGGTGACGTCACTCTCGGCGAGTTCCACGCCGTTCGCAATCATGTCGATGAGTTCACGGACGTGTGCCTCAACCTGGGTGACATCGTCAGTCGCGCCGTCGATAGTGATGGCGTTCCCGCGCGAGTGGATTGTGACCGAGGGGTAGCGCAGTTCGAGAGAAGACAAAAAGCGGTCGTGGGGTCCGAGGAGTCGGACCATGGCTATTCCGTCAACCTCGATGTCGACACGAGTGGCGCTATTCTTCGCCAAGAGAGCCTTCGGACAGTCCGCCGGCGAGAACGTGGGCGTGAACGTGAAACACGCTCTGCCCCGCATTCGCACCCGTGTTAAAGATCAGTCGAAATTCACCGTCCGCGTGTTCGCGAGCAAGATCCTTGGCAACGGACACGATTTCCGCGAGAAGCGCGGGGTCGCCAGCGGCAAGCTCAACAACGTTCGCGTACTCCTCGGTTTTGGGAACCACCAGGAGGTGAATCGGAGCGCGTGGCGCGATGTCCCGGAACGCGATAATCGTGTCCGACTCGAAAACGATGTCTGCCGGAATCTCGCGAGCGATGATGGCGGTAAAGATACTCATTGCATCCATTCTAACCGCGCTACCAGTTGCCACTCATGGCGAGAATCGCGGCAATCGCTACGGGACCTGCCGTCGATGTGCGCAAAATCGGGCCATCGAGTCGAACGGGCCTTACCCCGTCTGCTACAAATCGTGCGATCTCGTCATCGGTAATTCCACCCTCCGGGCCGACAATCACACCGATCGTTCGTGGGTTGTGCGACGATGCGAACCACTCGGTCAGGCGTGTCGTCGAACGCGGGTCAAGAACGATCCAGTTCGCCTCGATAACGCGGCCACTCAAGGCGGCGGTCGAAACAGGGTCTTCGACGTTCGGGATTCGGCTTCGCAGGGACTGTTTGGACGCTTCGCGAACAATCGAGGTCCAACGAGCAACTCCTTTGGCGACCTTGTCGCCCGTCCACCGCGAGACACTCCGGTCCGCCTGCCACGGGATGACCGTGTCGACTCCGAGTTCGGTCGCCATCTGAATTGCGAGCTCGTCGCGATCGCCTTTGGCAAGGGCTTGTGCCAACACGAATCGGGTCAGGGGGACGGGATCGAACCGAGCGTGTTCAACGTCACACACCACAACGGATTTGTCGGCGGCAACGACAATCGCGTCGGCCTGCCACCCTTTGCCGTCGGACACCAGAAATTTCTCCCCGACACGAGCCCGCGCGACCTGCACCGCGTGTCGCGCCTCGTCGCCCGTCAATTCGATGCGCGCGGTCGACGCGTCGAGCGCCGTTTCCGTGAAATACAGGTTTGCCATTAAACCGTGAAAAAACGATCGCGTAGTTTGGCGAAGAGCCCCTGGCGATGCTCGGCCAAGTGAGGTGTGGACGCCGGTCGAAGTGCCGCGAACTCTTCGATGAGTTTGGATTCCTTGGCGTTGAGTTTGGCCGGTGTCATTACTTGGATTCCGAACTTCGCATCGCCCCGGCCGCTTCCGCGCAAGTAGCCAACACCGCGGTTTTTCACGACGACCACGTCACCCGATTGCGCGCCCGCCTTGATGTCTACCGAAACGTCACCGTCGAGAGCGTCGAGCGTCACGGTTGTTCCGCGTATCGCATCGACCATATCGATCTGAATTGTTGCGAGAAGGTCATCGCCCTGACGTGCCCACACCTCGGAAGGAGTCACGTGAAATTCGACGTAGACGTCGCCCGCCGGACCTCCCGCTTCGCCGACTTCGCCCACACCTCGGAGATGAACGCGCTGACCCGTTTCGATTCCCGCAGGGATGTGAACGTCTAGAGTCGTCCGCGCCCGAACGCGACCGTGACCAGCACACGTCGGACACGCAGCCGGAATGACGTTTCCGTACCCACGGCACGAACCACACGGGGTCGCAGTGACGATGTTCCCCAACAGGCTTCGAACCTGGCGCTGCACAGAACCGCTGCCCCCGCAAACATCACAGCGAGAAGGATTCGTTCCTGGTGCACAACACGTACCCTGACAGGTGTCACACACCACGGCGGTATCGACCTCGATTTCACGATCGCCACCGAAAATCACATCGACGAGTTCGATGTCGACGCGCAACAGTGCGTCGTTACCCCGTTGTGAACGAGACTGTGGACCGCGGGACTGCCCACCGCCGAAGAACGCGTCGAAGACATCGCCCATGTTCCCGAAGCCGGGCATCCCACCAAGATTTCCCTGACCGCCCATGTCGTAATTGCGGCGTTGCTCGGCATCACCGAGCACGTCATAAGCGTGAGTCACGGCTTTAAATCGTTCCTCCGCGCCATCCTCTGAATTCACATCGGGGTGTAGTTCGCGCGCGAGTTTTCGATAGGCCTTCTTGATCTCGTCTTGGCTTGCGTCGCGGGCGACGCCCAAAATCTCGTAATGATCCATTTAGGCGTCGTCCCCCAAGGCCTGTGACAAGTATCGCGCAACGGCCTCGACCGCCGCCATATTAAGCGGATAGTTCATGCGCGTCGGTCCCAATATCGCCACTCTCGACGAGTCGCCTCCCCTCGCCGAATACGCGTGCGAAATGATGGCGGTATCGGACAGGTCGTCCGACATTTCCCGTCCGATTCGAACACCCGAGTCGTCGCCCTGTTCGCGCATTTCGCCGAAAAGGCGCAACAGCGTTACCTGTTCTTCGATTGCATCAAGAACGGGCGCAACGGATCCTGCGAAATCCACGTCTGCCCGAACGAGTTTCGGGGTGCCGGCGACGATGAGTCGGTCCTTGCGATGCGAATCGACCTGCGATTGCAATGCGCTGCGGACGTCGTTGATTATCGGGCGAAGCGAAGGTGGCACTGCGTCAGCGAGTGTGGACATCGCAACATCCACCTCACTCAGTGATACACCGGACAGGGTTGTCGAGACTCGAGCACGAACATCGGCGAGGGTCGTGTCGTCGAGTTCCGTAACAAAATCGACCATTCGACGATCGATGCTGCCGGCCGCGGTAATCAAGATGAGATAGGACTTGCTGGGTGAGACGGGAACGATTTCTAGGTGCGCGACACGCTCGTTCCCGAGCGCCGGGAATTGCACCATCGCGACGTGATTCGTCAGGTCGGACAACAGCTTTACGGTGCGCCCAAAAAAATCGTCGAGATCGAACGATTCATCGAGGAAGCGCTGGATCGCTCCGACCTGTTGAACGGTCAGCGGGCGAATGTCGCTGAGAGAATCGACGAAACGGCGGTACCCGAGGTCCGTCGGGACGCGGCCAGCCGAGGTGTGTGGCGCGTGAATAAGATTCGCTTCCTCAAGGATTGCCATGTCGTTGCGAATCGTCGCGGCCGAGACACCAAAATCATGGCGTTCGACGATTGCCCGTGACCCCACGGGCTCGCGTGAGTCGACGTAGTCCTCGACGATGACACGGAGGACCTCGAGCGCGCGTTGCGAAACCACAAAGACCCCTCCCATTGGCACTCTCGGGTGCAGATTGCTAATAGCTCAATAGTACGCGCGGTCAACGCAACGGACACAATTGATGGCCGTATTCCCAACGTCACTCAGTCGGCAAGAATCGTGCGCACGACAAAGTCAGCGAGCAAGCGTCCTCGCAGCGTCAGAACGAGTCGCCCCGCGATGGCCTGAGTCCCTTCGATGAGTCCGTCAGCGACAAGACCAGCGACCGCCGTGCGACCCGCTGGTCGAAGACTCTCGATGTCGATGCCGTCGCGAACGCGAAGCCCGAGAAGCACCGCTTCGTCGGTGCGCTGATCGACGTCGAGAATTTCGCGTTCCAGGGCAGGCGATTCACCGGTCGAGATCCGCGTGGCGTAGGCCGCAGGGTGCTTGACGTTCCACCATCGGACGCCGTTGACGTGGCTGTGCGCGCCGGGCCCGAACCCCCACCAATCGGATCCCTGCCAGTAGGACAGGTTGTGTCGGGATCGAGAATCATTGCCGCGCGACCAATTGCTCACTTCGTACCAACGAAATCCGGAGTTACTCAATACGGCGTCCGCCATCTCGTACATGTCGGCGTGGGTGTCGTCGTCAATGGCTTCGAGTTCGCCGCGTCGAATTCGTCTTTCCAGAGCCGTCCCCTCTTCGACAATGAGCGAATAGGCCGAGACATGGTCCGTCTCGAGTGAAATGGCCGCGGAAAGGCTCGCGTGCCACTCGTCCAGAGTTTCACCTGGCGTTCCATAAATGAGGTCCACCGAGGTCTGCAACCCCGCTTCCTTTGCCCAGTCGACGGCCTTTGCGACCGACGTGGGTTCGTGTGTGCGATCGAGGACCTCGAGAATACGGGGTACAGCCGATTGCATTCCGACGGACACGCGTGTGATACCCGCCTTCGCAAGCGCGAGAAGGGACTCACGGGTCACGGTGTCAGGATTCGCTTCGATGGTCACCTCGGCGCCCGGATCGATACCGAACGACTCGCGCACGGCGTCAAGCACGCGGGCGATATCCCGCTCGGGCAGGAGCGTTGGGGTGCCTCCCCCAATAAAAACAGTCGCCGCAGAGCGTCTCGGTGAACCGTTGTCGGCCAAAACGCGCTGCGCGAAAGCGATTTCGGCGAGCAGGTCGTCCACGAATGACGCGCGTGTCACGCCCTGCAATTCCGTCGACGTGTAGGTGTTGAAATCACAGTATCCGCATCGAACCGTGCAAAACGGAATGTGCAAATAGATGCCGAACGGTGTCTCCGCGAGACCGACGGTGGGAATTGACCCGTCCCGTGGTGCGGTCTCCCCCCGCGGAAGAGACGCCACTACGCCCCAACCCAAATGACCGACATGCGCACGATCATCACCGCAATCGCGAGCGACACGATTCCCATCGCTATTGTTGCGAATCGGGTGCGGTCAACCAGCGCCCACGCGGTGACGCCAATTGTCATCGCGAACGCAGTTATCAAGTACAGCCAAAATTCGCGTGCGTCGCCTCCTGGAGGGTTTCCCACGAGCGGTTGAACGATCGCGACGCCGACGAGCACGACGAGTACTGCGCCAACCGAAAGAGTCGCGAGGACCGTGAGGTCCCGCGGTGGGTTTCCGCGAATACCCGCGACAACCGCAATGAGCCCCGCCACTACCGCACAAGCAACACTCGCAACGGTGAGCCAGTCAATCATGCGGAAAGCCTGTCACGACTCGAGCGACACCGTCGACCACCGTCGCAATGGCGACGAGAGTGTCGTCGCGGATCACGGCAACACGTTCCGTGTCGGGAGTTGACGTTGCGACCCGTTTACCGTGTCCGATTGCGACGGAGTCGGTTTCTGTCAGCGTCAACACGGGGAAGAGGCCGCGCGCGATTCGGGCGGCGGGAATGATGCGCTCGGCTGAAATTTCGTCAATGGGACAGGCGTCTTCGACAGAAAGCAACCCGACTCGAGTCCGACGGAGCGCAGTCAGGTGTCCCCCGCACGCAAGAGCCGCGCCAATGTCGCGGGCAAGCGCGCGAATGTAGGTTCCGGAGGAGCAATCAACTGTCACCTCGACATCAATGGCTCGAGGCGATCGGCGGATCGAGTGGAGTGCGAAACGCGAGACGGTGACGGTCCGAGCGTCGAGCACAACGTCGTCTCCCGCCCGAACCAGGTTGTACGCCCGCTGACCGTCCACTTTGATCGCCGACACGGCCGACGGGCGTTGCTCAATAACCCCAGTCAACGCGACAATTTCGCGACGGATGTCGTCGTCGCTCAGTTCGGCCAAGACGTTGTCGCTCGCGACGAAGACGACGTCACCCTCGGAATCGTCTGTGACGGTCGCCGACCCCAATCGAATAGTCGCACTGTAGGACTTGTCCGCTCCGACGAGATGGGTCAGAAGTCGTGTTGCCGTTCCGACACCTAGAACCAAAAGCCCCGTCGCCATGGGGTCGAGCGTCCCTGCGTGACCGATCTTGCGCGTGTTCAGCGCCTTTCGCGCCGCCGACACGACCCCGTGACTTGACGGACCTATGGGTTTGTCGACGAGAAGGATTCCGCTGATCACCTTTGGAGGGTATCAGCGAGGTTCAGGAAGATGACCCTAAGCAAGTGACTTCGTGTGCCAAACGGTCTTGGTCTCAACGAACGCAGCAATCCTGCTAAAGGCCGATTCTGTTGGACCGAAGGTTCCCGGGCGCACGACGCGCATGAGGGTTTGCGCCGCCGAACGTTCGCATTCCACCGCGATTTCGCCGGTCGCTCCGGTCAAATCGATGGCGTTAACGTCGGCATGCGACGCCAACCACGGCGCGACCTCTGCGACGGATCCGCTGAGAATGTTGACGACGCCGCCCGGAATATCGCTGGTAGCGAGAACTTCGGCAAAGGTCATCGCCGCACACGGCGCATGTTCGCTCGCGAGCACAACAACGACGTTTCCCGTTGTGAGAGCCGGTGCAACAGAGGACACGAGACCGAGCAGTGACGACTGCTCGACCGAAGGCGCGACAAGCGCGATGACACCGGTGGACTCGGGAACGGAAAGGTTGAAGAACGGGCCGGCGACGGGGTTTGCCCCCCCGTGAACCTGGGCAAATTTGTCGGTCCAGCCAGCGTGCCAGACGAGGCAATCGATCGCCGCGGCCACTTCCCTTCGCGCATCCGCGGTCGAGGCTCCGGTTGTCTCGACGATTTCAGCTACGAATTGGTCGAGTCGCCCTTCGAGCATCTCGGCGACCCGGTAGAGCACCTGACCTCGGTTATACGCGCTGGCTCCTGACCATCCAGCCCAGGCGGCGCGAGCGGCGACAACCGCATCGCGGGCATCCTTGCGGCTCGCCTTCGCCACATTGGCAACGAATTTGCCGGACGGACTCAAAACTTCGGTGGTCCGACCCGATTCACTGCGTGGAAATTTTCCGCCAATGAAGAGTTTGTATGTTTTAGGGATTGCGAGCCGACTCATCGTGCACCTCCGTTAGCGAGGTACGCCGCGAGACCGTGTCGGCCACCTTCGCGTCCGTACCCGGATTCTTTATAGCCACCGAACGGGCTCGTCGGGTCGAACTGATTAAACGTATTCGCCCATACCACCCCAGCTCGAAGTGAATCAGCGACCCGCAACATTCGGCTCGCGTTCTGGGTCCAAATTCCGGCGCTCAGCCCATACGGAGTGTTGTTCGCCTTGATAATTGCCTCGTCGGGAGTGCGGAAGCTGAGGACCGAGAGTACGGGACCAAAGATTTCGTCCCGCGCGACCGTGTTACTGGTGGTGACATTAGTGAAAATCGTCGGTCGGAACCAAAAGCCCTTTGACGGAATCTCGCAATCGAGCGTCCAGCGGGTCGCCCCCTCTGCCTCGCCGGTCTCCGCAATCGCGGTGATGCGTGCAAGTTGTGCCTTCGAGTTAACGGCGCCGATATCCGTATTTTTGTCGAGCGGATCCCCGAGGCGCAGAGTTGCGAGGCGACGTGTCAACTTTTCAACGACCTCGTCCTGGATGTTTTCTTGAACGAGAAGTCTTGAGCCCGCGCAACAAACGTGCCCTTGGTTGAAGAAGATCCCCGCGATGATGCCCTCGACTGCCTCGTCGACCGCGGCATCGTCGAAAACAATGTTCGCCCCTTTGCCTCCGAGTTCGAGGGTGACGCGAGTTTCCGTTCCAGCCAACGTTCGCGCGATATTGCGACCGACCGCGGTCGAACCCGTGAATGCGATTTTGTTGACACCGGCGTGCTCCACCAGTGCCGTTCCGGCAACGCCGCCGTGCCCCGGGACGATGTTGACGACGCCGGCGGGTAGTCCAGCCTGCTGGCAGATGTCGGCGAACATGAGCGCCGTCAAGGGTGTGGTTTCGGCCGGCTTGAGCACGACCGTGTTCCCAGCGGCAAGAGCGGGAGCAACCTTCCATGCGAGCATCAGGAGCGGAAAGTTCCAGGGAATGATCTGTCCGGCGACACCGAGTGCCGAGGGGTTCGGCCCGAGGCCCGCGTAATCGAGCTTGTCCGCCCACCCCGCGTAGTGGAAGAACCACGCGGCAACGAGCGGGATATCGATATCGCGGGTCTCGCGGATTGGCTTTCCGTTGTCGAGCGTTTCGGCAACAGCGAACTCACGAGCACGCTCTTGAATGAGTCGAGCGATTCGATACAAGTACTTTCCGCGTTCCGCACCGCTCATGCGTGACCACACGGTGTCGTAACTCTTTCGCGCAGCGAGCACGGCCCGATCAATGTCCGACGAATCTGCCATGGAAATCTCGGCAATGGATTTCTCGGTCGCCGGCGAAATAGAGGTTATCGATCCGCCACCGCCTTCGGTCCACTGGCCGTCGATGTACAGTCCGTAGTGCGGGCGCAGGTTGAGGATCGCGGTCGACTCGGGTGCTGGGGCATAATCTCGGAAAGACATGGGACTCCTAATCCACGGTCACATAGTCAAGGCCGCTGTAGTGGCCGGTGGTCATCTTTTGGCGTTGTAACAAAACGTCGTTGAGCAGGCTCGACGCACCAAACCGGAACAGATGCGGGTCGATCCACTCATCGCCCGCGACCTCGGCAACGGCGACGAGGTAGCGAATGGCGTCTTTCGACTGGCGTATCCCTCCGGCTGGCTTGACGCCAATCCGTTCGCCTGTGAGGTTGAACCAATCTCGAACCACTTCGAGCATCAGGACAGTCGTTGGCAGGGTTGCCGCGGGCTGAACCTTGCCGGTCGATGTCTTGATGAAATCGGCACCGGCCAGAATTGCGAGCCATGATGCACGTTTGATGTTGTCGTACGTTCGCAGTTCGCCTGTTTCACAAATCACCTTGAGGTGTGCGCGAGTTCCATCGGGCCGACCACAGGCGCGGTGAACTTCGACGATTTCGTTGAAAACAGTGTCGAAGTCCCCCGACAAAAACGCGCCGCGATCGATCACCATGTCGATCTCGGTCGCTCCTTGCGACACGGCGTAGCGAGTGTCGGCAAGCTTTATGTCGAGGCTTGAACGCCCGCTAGGGAAAGCGGTCGCGACGGACGCCACACCTATTCCCGTGACCCCATCGCCTTGATGTGAGCCCAGTGCCGCAACGGCGTGTTGAACCATGTCGGGGTACACGCACACGGCTGCAACGCGTGGCGCTGTCAGGTCGGACGGGTCGGGAAGTATCGCTTTCCGCACGAGGGATCGAACCTTGCCCGGAGTATCGGCGCCCTCGAGGGTCGTGAGGTCGATCAGGCGGATGATGGTGTCGAGAGCGGCACGCTTGGAATCGTTTTTGATTGACCGCGTTGCGAGGCGACCGGCGCGTTCTTCCAGTCCAATCGCGTCGACTGCGGCGAGCCCGTGAAGGAACCGACGTAGCGACCCCGAATCAGTGACGCCCTGCGCGCGCGAGCGGTCGGTGACCACAATCCCATTGGGCGGGCGAACCTCGGCGGTATCGGCAGAATCGACGATAGAAATCGCCACAATTCCCGTTTCACGCGCGAGCGCAAGCAGTCGACCGGCTTTCCAACGAGTGATTCCGAGGATGTCCCCGATCTCGTCTTGAGTCTTACCGTCGTCGTAATACAGTCGAGCCGCTCGTAGCGACAGTTCTCTGTCCGAAAATTCCATCACTCACCCACCCTACGCGCACATGAGCATATTGCCAACATTTGCGCAATCGAAACTAGAGGTGAAGCTCGCCGTCCGCGATTAACCGTCGAATGTCGGCGAAATCCTTGTGTAGCGCGAGGATGAGATCGTCGACCGACGCGAATGATTCGATGTCGCGAATCCAATGCGTAAACCCCACCTCAGCGATGGAACCATAGGCATCGAAGTCCGCGTCCAGTGCATGGGCTTCTACCTGATCACGCGTGACGTCGGTGAATGTCGGGTTCTTGCCAACGGAAATGCCGGCAAGGAAATCTTGGCCGTGCACGCGAAGGATGCCCGCATAGACACCCGGCCGCGGAACCATCCCCTCGTTGTTTTCCTCGAGGTTGACGGTTGGATACCCGAGCACACGGCCGCGCTGATGCCCGTGTACAACCAATCCGCGCACGCGATGCGGTCGACCGAGGAGCAACGAGGCTGACTCAACGTCTCCGTCGCGAAGGGCTTCTCGAATAGCGGATGACGAGACCTTAATCCCCCCGTCAACACACACGTGGTCGAGCTGGACGACCTCGAACCCCGCCGTGCTGCCGCGCGCAGTGAGCGTGTCGATTGTTCCCGCGCCTTGTGACCCGAACCGGAAGTCCGAACCGACAAGAACGAGTGAGGCGGATGCGCCTGTGAGCAAAACCTCGTCGATGAATTCGTCGGGTGACATTGTCGAGAATTCTTTCGTGAACGGCAGGACGACGACGCGATCCGCACCGGCGCCTAACAGCGCCTCAACCTTTTGGGGGATCGACAGAATCGGATGTGGTGCTCGAGCGGGGTCAAACAAGTCCAAGGGATGACGGTCAAAGGTGACCACAACAACCCGGCGACCGCGGGCGCGGGCGCGCAATTGCGCAACAACCTCACGGTGCCCGATATGAACTCCGTCGAACTTTCCGACGGTGACAACGGAATCGATGCCGTCGTGCGGCAGGGGCCAGTCGGTCATCGGGATTTCCACACCCACCACAGCCCGAGACTGGGCAACACAACTGGCAGATATCCGTACCCGAACCCGAAGTACGACCACACGGAATTCGCGTGAAATAGGGAAGGGATGAGATAGGTCGACGTTCCAACACTCAACACCCCGATGAGTTCCAG
This sequence comes from Microbacteriaceae bacterium, assembly GCA_024639935.1. Classification (GTDB taxonomy): domain Bacteria; phylum Actinomycetota; class Actinomycetes; order Actinomycetales; family Microbacteriaceae; genus MWH-TA3. The sequence continues at coordinate 46,927 of JAHEFZ010000006.1, read as the reverse complement.
CACCATGATGGCGATAGCAAATCTGCGCGATCGGCGGATAATCGCCAACACCGCAAGGAAATAGTGTGCCGCCGCGATGGCCGACAGAGTGTAGGCAAATGGTGACTCGGCGAACTTGGTGGCAATCTGAAACGCGCTGCGCCCCGTCGCCGCCACCGCCAGAATGAGATACCCGACAACGAGAAGTCGCGAGAATCCCAAGGTCACTTTTTGTCTTTCTTTTCGGTGTCTCCCGACAGTGCGGCGATGAATGCTTCTTGTGGAACTTCGACGCGTCCCACCATTTTCATGCGCTTTTTTCCCGCTTTTTGCTTCTCGAGCAACTTTCGTTTACGACTGATGTCGCCGCCGTAACACTTGGCGAGAACGTCTTTGCGCATCGCTCGGATGCTTTCGCGGGCGATGATCCGAGCGCCAATCGCCGCCTGAATCGGCACCTCGAACTGTTGGCGAGGAATAAGTTCGCGTAGCCGAGATGTCATCATCACGCCATAGGCGTAGGCCTTGTCCCGATGCACGATTGCCGAGAAGGCATCGACCTGTTCGCCCTGCAGCAGAATGTCAACCTTCACGAGATCCGCTTCTTGTTCGCCGTCAGGTTCGTAATCCAACGACGCGTAACCGGCGGTTCGGGACTTGAGGTTATCGAAAAAGTCGAACACAATTTCGCCGAGAGGGATCGTGTATTTGATCTCGACCCGGTCTTCGCCGAGGTAATCCATCCCGATCAAGGTTCCCCGCCGGGTTTGACACAGTTCCATGATCGTTCCGACATAGTCCTTAGGCGCGAGGACAGCCGCGCGGACAATCGGTTCGCGCACCGACGAAATCTTGCCGACCGGATATTCCGACGGGTTGGTCACGTGAATGGTCTTGCCATCATCGGTGGAGACGTTGTAGACAACGCTCGGCGCGGTCGCGATGAGGTCGAGACCAAATTCGCGTTCCAGCCGCTCGGTAATGATTTCCAGATGCAAAAGGCCAAGGAACCCACAACGGAAACCGAACCCGAGGGCAACAGACGTTTCCGGCTCATAGACCAGCGAGGCGTCGCTCAGCTTGAGTTTGTCGAGTGCTTCGCGCAGGTCAGGGAAGTCCGCCCCGTCGATCGGGTATAACCCCGAGTAGACCATCGGCTTGGGATCGGTGTACCCCTCCAGTGCGATTGTGGCCGGCTTCGCGAGGTTGGTCACGGTATCACCGACCTTGGACTGACGGACGTCTTTCACGCCCGTGATGAGATATCCCACCTCGCCAACGCCAAGGCCTTGAGACGGCGTGGGCTCAGGCGATGAGACACCGATTTCGAGAAGTTCGTGAGCTGCACGCGTCGACAACATCTGAATGCGCTCGCGCGGGCTGAGTGAACCGTCCATCACGCGCACGTAGGTGACGACACCTCGATACGAGTCATAGACGGAGTCGAAAATCATGGCGCGCGCGGGCGCGTTGGGGTCCCCTACAGGCGCGGGAATCTTCTCAACGACTCGATCGAGCAGGTCGTCGACACCGACGCCCGTCTTGCCGGAGACACGCATCACATCATTCGGGTCACCCCCGATGAGAGACGCGAGTTCCTTCGCATACTTTTCGGGATCCGCCGACGGAAGATCAATCTTGTTGAGTACCGGGATAATCTCGAGATCGTTCTCCAGAGCGAGGTAGAGGTTGGCGAGAGTCTGGGCTTCAATACCCTGAGCCGCGTCAACCAACAAAATCGCTCCCTCGCACGCCGCAAGCGAGCGAGACACCTCGTACGAGAAATCGACGTGACCCGGTGTATCAATCATGTTGAGCGCGTAATCAACTCCGCCCACAGCCCACGGCATCCGCACAGCCTGACTCTTGATTGTGATTCCACGTTCACGTTCAATGTCCATTCGGTCGAGGTACTGGGCACGCATGTCGCGGTCGCCGACGATTCCCGTGATTCCCAACATTCGATCTGCAAGCGTGGATTTTCCGTGGTCAATGTGGGCGATGATGCAGAAATTGCGAATTGATGACGGGTCCGTGCGTGACGGGATCGGCGGCTTCGTAGAACGGGACATTGTTCTCTATTGTTTCACGCCTCACGGTCCTCGTTCGCCGTTCGCCTCTGGTAACGTTGTCTCTTGGCTTGCGTGCAAAGGCCCTCTCTCCGATGCACGGAACGACACCGAGATTCGCATCACCCCATCCCGGTTCGACAACACTCACCTAAGGAAACCATTCGTGGCAAATATCAAGTCGCAAATCAAGCGAATCAAGACAAACCTCAAGGCGCAAGAACGCAACAGGGCCGTCAAGAGTGAACTGAAGACCGTCATCCGAGTCGCGCGCGCGGCAATCGCATCGGGCGACAAATCGGCCGCCGTCAATGCCGTTGCTGCGGCAACGCGCAAAATCGACAAGGCTGTATCGAAGGGCGTCATTCACAAGAACCAGGCGGCAAACCGCAAGTCGGCCATCGCTACCCAGGCCGCCGCGATGTCGGGCGACGCCACGGTGACCAAGGCCCCGTCCAAAGCAACCGCAAAGGCGCCGGCAAAGGCACCAGTGAAAAAGGCCGCCGCGAAAGCTCCGGCCAAGGCCCCCGCCAAAGCGGCACCAAAGGCAGCGGCGAAGGCCCCGGCGAAAGCTCCGGCGAAAGCTCCCGCCAAGAAGGCCGCCGCACCGAAAGAGTAATTCCTTCGCTCAACGTTGACGGCTCTCGGGAAACCGAGGGCCGTCGCTGTCTCTACGAGCGGGACGCCACGCGGTCGACCATTCGCTCAACCGCGAATTGGGGATCGCGACCAGCGCCCTTCACCATTGAATCTGCCTCAGCCACCGCTAAAATCGCCCTACCCAGTGACGGGCCGGTCCATTTCCGCAGCGCGCTTCGGGATTTATCGATCATCCATGGCGGCATACCGAGGTCTTTCGGCGCGTTACTCGGCGACCCGGTGTACCCACCCACCTTGGCAAGTTGCCGGAGTTTGGCCGCGAACGCAGCGACCAACGGCACGGGGTCGACGCCGGATTGAATTGCATGACGCAACAGCCGAAGTGCTTCTGCTCGATTTCCGTCGATTGCCATGTCTGCCACGGCGAACGACGTCACTTCTTCTCGACCCTGATAATACGTATCGACGAAATCCTTCGTGATGGAATTGCCGAGCGCATCATTCGCGATTTGTTCGCACGCTGCCGCGAGTTCTGCAAGATCTCCCGCAAATGCCTCGACGAGAGCACCGACCGCGGCGCGGTCAGCCTTCACCCCGAGGCGGTTGAATTCTGCCACCGCGAACTGGGCACGATCGCCTTCCTTCTTGATCTCGGCGCAATCAACCTCGAGAGTTTTCGGGAAGGCGCGCAACGTGTCGAGCAGCTTCTTGCCCCGATTGCCGCCACCGTGACGCACCATGACGATGACATCGTCGGCAATCACATCAAGATAAGACTGAATATCGGCGACGAAGTCGTCGCCCCCTGATTCGCCGTTTGCGATTCGAATCATTCGGGCTTCGCCGAACAACGAGGGGCTCGCGACGTCAAGAAGCGTTCCGACGTCATAGCGGGTCGCGTCGAGATCCGTGACTTCGAGTTCGGGCAACGCGATTCGAACCCGGTCACGCAACTCCCGAAAAACACGGTCAGCGAGATAGGTTTCGGGACCGGTCACGAGCACGATGGGCGCCTCGCGCATCCCATGCCACGGCACCACCTCGGTTTTCGACATCATTCCTCCGTGTTCAGTGTAAATCGGGGTTCGGTTGCGCGTTCGCGCCACACCCGTAGCTCACCGTCGGACGCTCTCCACACAAGGACGATTCCGTTGAGGTCGCTTCGGGCGACGGTCGACCCGACGCCGGCGAGCACATCGAGGGTCTCCGTCGTCGGATGCCCATAATCGTTGTCCGCCCCAACCCCGATGAGTGCGATCGGTGCGCGCACGCGGCGGTAGAGTTCCGGATCCTGATCTCTCGAACCGTGATGGCTCACTTTGACAACGTCGATCGGCGATATACCTCCCGCGAGCCGCACGAGTGTTTGTTCCGCGCCAGGCAAATCACCCAAATCCAGTCCGGTGACACACGTTACGTCGCAATCAGCGCCTCGTTCGAACAGCACGGTGACGCTCGAGGGATTTCCCGGCTCTCTCGGATTAGCGTCGCTCGGCCACAACACGCGCCAAACCAGTCGCCCGAGTGTCCCGGTGAGCCCGCGCTCGGCGACCTCGATCTGTGCGCCACCCGACCTAAGGCTTTCAATGGTCGCAACATCCGCGTCACCGTCTGTTGGTCCGTGAATGACCGTCTCCACGCGTCCGACAAGAGCGCCAAATCCTCCCGCATGATCGATATCAAAGTGGGTGAGGATCAGAGTATCGACACGCGCTACACCGAGAGCGGCAAGACATTCCCGAATAGGGGCTTCGGTGCGCCCAACGTCGATCACCGCGATACGGCCAGAATCTCGAACCAGCACGGCATCGCCCTGACCGACGTCGCACTGCGCCCAGGACCAGTCCCGTGGCGCGCTCGCCCACGCAACGCGTCCCGCACCCACCGTTAGGGCAAGTCCCAGTGTTGCTGCGGTTGCGGCGACCACCCCGCCCAGAACGCGCCAACGTTGCGTCATCGTCACGGTAACCCCGAGCGACACGAGCGTCGCGAGCACAATCCCCCACTCGCCCGACGGCCACGGGAGACGCGCGTAAGGGAGTGCCGCGCCCGTTCGCGCGATGACCGCGACGACACTTGCCATTGCCGTCGCCAGTGCCAGTAATCCATCCGAAAGGAACGGAATCGGGGACAACACAATGGATAACAATCCACAGACGGTCGCTATTGGCACCGCGGGTTCCGCCAGAATGTTGGCCGCAATGCCGTACAGCGGAAGGTAGGGCGACAGCGCGAGGATGATGGGCTGGCAGGCGATAGCCGCACTCAGGGGGATGGCCACGGCGGCGGCGAGGGGGCGTGGCATCCACCGGCTCACGAACTCGGTTATCGGTCGCGCGAGTACCAACAGGCCCAGCGTCGCTGCGACTGACAGTACAAAGCCGATCGAATGGGACAGCGTCGGGTCCACCGCGAGAGAAATAAGAATGGCAGAGCACAGTGCGGTGACTCCGACAACGGGCCGACCCCACAGGAGAGCCGCTAGCCCGATCGCGGCCATGATGGAGGACCGAATTACGCTCGGGTCCGGTCCGACCACCATAACAAAGCAGATCAACGCGACTCCGCTTGCGGAGACTCTGCCCCACAGTGGGGCTCGACAGAGTGCCGCGATTCCGAATGCGAGCGCGACCACGATGGCACAGTTCGAGCCGCTGACTGCCATGAGGTGCGTCAAGGAAGTGACCTGCATCGCGTCCGACAACGACTCGGGGATGGCGTCGGTGTTTCCCAGTACCAAACCTGGAACGAGGGCTCCTGCGTCACCCTGCCATTGCGCTGCTCGAAGTCGAAAATCGTCGTGAAGAGCGGCGACCCAAGGGAACAGGTAATCGACGTTTCGCCGATATCCCTGCGCATTGGTTAACCACCACGCGAATAGCCACGCCACCGCCGCAGGAAAGGCGAGTACCGGAATGCGGTCGGTCACAGAGTTATTTTGTCGCGCATTCCCGCGAGGGTGAGGTCACCGATTCCCGGCACCTCTAAGAGCGATTCCACGGCCGCGAAAGGTCCGTGTGTGTCTCGGTAGGCAACAATCCGTTCCGCCATTGTCACTCCGATTCGAGGGAGCGTGTCGAAGTCATCTGCCGTCGCCGTGTTGATGTTCACCTTGTCCGAGATGGACTGTGCAACGCTTCGCGAACGTGGGTCACCCACCGCGCCAACGATGATCTGTTCTCCGTCTTGAACAATTCGCGCAAGGTTGAGGGATGCCGGGTCGGCGTTCGCGGACAGTCCACCCGCCAACGCAACCGCGTCCATGACTCGAGCGTCGAACGGGATTTCGTAAACCCCTGGCTCGGCGACTGCTCCGACGACCTGAACGAATAGCGTGCCAGAAATTTGGCTGTTCAACTGCGTGTCGGTACCCGCCGGAACCGAAATTTCGCCCGACCCGCTCGAGGCGTTCGACCACAGCGCACCAATTACTGCGACGGCGGCAACCCCGGCGCCGGCGGAAATCAGCAACTTGCGGCGTGACGTCGGATTTTCCGGAACCGCCTTGACAAACCATTCGACCATGCGGTCACGCTAACGGTTTGGCTTTCGACTCGGTGGTTACGGGTGATGTGTGTGGAAAACCTACTCTGCGACGACGATGTTCACGAGTTTGGGTGGTCGAACGATAGTCGTGCGAATCGTCTTGCCCACGAGGAACCCCGCGACCGCAGCCACAGCGCGCTCGGATAAGTCCGATTCGGAAATATTGGGCGAGACGTCAAGGCGTTCCTTGACCTTTCCATTAATTTGGACAACTGCGACGATCGTCTCCTCGACCAGCAGGTTGGCATCGGCGACCGGGAATTGCTGGAGCCCGACAAAGGGTTTGTGGCCCAGTAGCGACCACATGTCCTCGGCGGCGTGTGGGGCGAACATCGATAATCCGAGTGTCACGACCTCGGCGGCTTCACGCACGGACGGGTCAACAGGCCCGACTCCGGAATCGATTTCCTTTCGGACGTGATTGACGAGATCCATGAGCCGCGCAACGACAACATTGAACTTATAACTTTCGACAAGACCCCCCACGTCCGCGAGGAACTTGTGGGTCACACGACGAAGACTGGAAGCGCCGGTAGTTGGATCTGCCCCGACGTCGCTCGTGACGTCGTGCGCCATGCGCCATGCTCGGGCGAGGAACTTGTGTGAACCCGTGACAGACACATCGGCCCAATCGATGTCGTCCTCCGGCGGCCCGGCGAAAGCCATCGTGACACGCACCGCATCAACGCCGTATTTGTCGAGTTCTTCCCCAAAAAAGACGATGTTGCCTTTCGACTTGGACATTTTTGCGCCGTCGAGAATGACCATGCCTTGGTTCAACAACGCGGTGAAGGGCTCGTCAAAATCGAGAAAACCCAGATCGAACAGCACCTTGGTGATGAAGCGCGCATACAGCAGGTGCAAGATCGCGTGCTCGACACCACCGACGTACTGGTCGACCGGTGCCCATTTTTTCACCGCGTCGACGTCAAACGCCTTGGTGTCATCGTGAGACGACAAGAAACGCAGAAAATACCAGGACGAATCGACGAAAGTGTCCATCGTGTCGGCGTCGCGTCGCGCCGGGCTGCCGTCCCGTGGGTCGGGAACGTTAACCCACTCGTCGGCAGCACCGAGCGGTGACGAACCCTTTGGGCGGAGGTCCAGGCCTTCCGTCGGCGGCAAGACCACGGGAAGTTGGTCGTCGGGAACGGGGATTTCCGCGCCGTCCGCCCCGTGAATGATCGGGATCGGCGTGCCCCAGTAGCGCTGGCGAGAAATCAACCAGTCGCGCAGTCGGTAGGTCGTCGCGCCCTTCCCTGTTCCGGCTTTCTCAAGAACGTCGACCATCGCAGTGATGGCGTCAGCCTTCCGAAGGCCGTCGAGTGGACCCGAATTGACGTGCGGGCCATCACCCGTTGTCGCAACTCGAGTCAACCCGGGGTCGTTCGGTTCTTCCGACGGAACGTCCACGACGACTCGAACTGGAAGGTCGTATTTGAGAGCGAAATCGAGGTCGCGCTGGTCGTGCGCAGGGACGGCCATGATGGCTCCCGAGCCATAATCTGCCAGTACATAATCCGCCGACCAAATCGGGACGCGTTCGCCGTTGACCGGGTTGATCGCGAATCGACCGAGGAACACTCCGGTTTTCTCTCGAGTCGCATCCTGGCGTTCGATTTCGGATTTCTTTTGGACCTCGTCTAAATAGGCCACAAACTCCATTCGGGCGGATGGGTCGGCGTCGGCCACAAGTTCGCTGGCGAGATCGGAATCAGGCGCGACAACCATAAACGTCGCTCCGTAGAGCGTGTCCGGGCGGGTTGTGAAGACGGGGACAGTTCTTTCGTTGCCGTCGACAGCGAAGAGCACCTCTGCTCCGCGCGATCGTCCAATCCAGTTGCGCTGCATGGTGAGAACCTTGGCCGGCCACGTTCCTTCGAGTCGATCGAGGTCGCCGAGGAGTCGATCCGCATAATCCGTGATACGGAAGTACCACTGGGTGAGCTTCTTCTTGACGACCGCCGCACCACTGCGTTCGCTTGTGCCGTCCGGCAGAACCTGTTCGTTCGCAAGAACTGTCTGGTCTACAGGGTCCCAGTTGACCCACGAATCCTTGCGATACGCAAGACCCTTCTTGTACAACTCGAGAAACAGCCACTGGTTCCATTTGTAATACTCGGGGTCCGACGTGTGCAAGACTCGCGACCAGTCGAACGACGCCGCGTACCGCTTCATCGAGGCGCGTTGTTGAGCGATGTTCTCGTAGGTCCACTCGCGCGGGTTGACACCCCGCTTGATGGCCGCGTTTTCGGCCGGAAGTCCGAAGGAATCCCATCCGATGGGGTGTAAAACCTGATAGCCGCGCAGTCGCCAATATCGCGCGAGGACGTCCCCGAGCGCATAGACCTCGGCGTGACCCATATGCAGATCGCCGGACGGATACGGAAACATGTCCAGGATGTACTTTCGGGGACGAGGGTCGTCGCCGTCGGGAACGTCGAAAGGTCGCTCGGCTTCCCACACGGGAGCCCACTTCGCTTCCATTCGGCGGAAGTCGTACTCGTTCTCGTCCACGGAACCCTTTCACAACGCGCACTCGCGCGTCCCCAATTCTATTCCGTGCACAGGTACGGGTTCGGCGAGGCACCCAGAACGCCGAGCATCGCGGCGGCTTTGACACCGACCTCGGCGATTTCCTGGTCAGGAATTGATCCCGACGTGATCCCGCCACCCACTCCGATGTGGGCACCGCTGCCGTCGATGACGATCGATCGAATTGTCATGGCGAGTGTCAGGTTTCCCGCGCCGGCATAGCCGAAAGCGCCGGAATACAGCCCTCGTTCTGCAGATTCCACTCTCTCCAAGATTTGAACCGCACGGCGTTTTGGGGCACCCGTCATCGACCCGGCGGGGAATAGTGCGCGAGCCGCGGTGGACACGGCGCAATCAGCGATCAATTCGCCGGTGACGGTGCTGACCAGCTGGTGAACGGTCGAATACGTTTCAACCTTATGAAGCGAACTCACGGTGACCGTCCCCGGCAGACAGACGCTGGACAGATCGTTGCGGCACAAGTCGACAATCATGAGGTTCTCGGCGAGTTCTTTCTCTGAGGTCTGCAGCTCCCGTTTCACGAGGAAGTCCTCTGCCGGGTCCATACTGCGTGGACGTGTGCCCTTGATCGGGCTCGTCGTTGCGTGTCGACCTCGAACCGTAAAGAACGTCTCGGGCGACGCGCTGAGCAGACTGATTCCGCCGATTGAGAGGTAGGCCGCGTTCCGAGTGGGGGCGACGGTTCGAAGCGCACAGTACGTGTCGATCGCATCGAACTCGCCGTAGACGTCGATTCCGGTCGTTAGACACAACTGATACGCGTCTCCGTTTCGAATGTGCGTGAGACACTCTTCGATGTATCCGGCATACGTCGCTGGGTCATCGCGCCATACCGCGGTGCGCGTGGGGGGAGGTAGGGGCGCCGGCGCGACACGTCCAGCCAACGCTTCGATTGCAGAAACGAGGGCGTCGAACTCGGCGTCGCGCTCCAATCCGATGACCGAGATTTTGTCGTCTCGATGGTCGACCTCGATCGCGAGTCGAACCGACAGCATTGTCGAGCGCGGTTGAGGCTCGATACCGACTTCGACTCCGAGTGAATCGGCGCGCGCGCCATAACCGATCCAGCCCACACGGGAGACCGGAAACTGATCCACGGTGTCGAAACCGGAAAAGGCATCGGAGGTGTCAATGCGAGTACCCACACCCAGATAAGAAACGGTTTGCCCGAGTGAATCGTCGAGCCAGAAACTGCCATCGCGATGGGCGACGAGCTCGCGAAAGATGACGACCGGGTCAACGTGGGCGACAATAGCGTGCCGAACGTACCCCTCTGTCATAGCCTTTACTCTATGGTCGAGGCGCGGGTTTTCCGATGGGCGGGCGGCACCGTCGTCGAAGAGGAATGGTGTGATCCTCGCGCGGGCTCGGTTCGGGTGGCCGATTCATGGCTCGTGGTCGACGGATGTGCCGTGAATCTGACGATGCACCTCGAACGATTCATGAAGTCACTCGCCGTTGTCGACCCCGCCTTGGACACTCGGGCATTCGCTGCCGAGGTCATCGCCTTGATTCCTTCCGAGGGGCGATGGTTCCCGCGCATCGAGGCGATTGATTACGGCGACGGCGTGATGATGCGATTTCACCTACGTGAGGCGCCTGATGCGTCCACCGACGTCTCCCTCGCGACAGCGCACCGTGACCCGCGAACGCAGCCGTCGGTGAAAGGGCCGGATCTCGCCGCGCTCGGCGCGCTCCGACGGGAACTCGATGTCGGCGAGGCCGTGCTCGTCGACGACGGTTTCGTCGCGGAGGGAGCATGGTCATCGATTGTGTGGTGGCAGAACGACACTCTCCACGTCGTTGACCCGATAATCCCCCGACTGCCCAGTGTCACCGAAAAAACAATCCGAGATCACGCGGACGTCATCGGGTCGTCCGTCGTCTCGGCCCGAGTCCGACCGCGGGACCTCGACGGAGCGGAAGTGTGGACACTATCCGCCCTCCACGGAATTCGAATTGTGACGGAGTGGCGCGACGGGCCAGCCGTGCACGTCGAGCCGGGTCGCGTTGACTATTGGCGCCAGCAATACGTCAATCAACGGCGGGCTCTGAAACTGGGCGAGGTACGCTCGCAATCATGAACGCATTTCTCGATTGGTTTCTCAGTGGGGTCGGATCAATCGACCCGATTCTCCGTGTCAGTCTCGCCGGTCTCGCCATCATGCTGGAAACAAGTGTCCTCATCGGACTCGTGATTCCGGGAGACACGGTCGTCCTCGTGGCCGCAACCGGCGCAACGTCACCCGAGGAATACGTCGCCCTCATCGTCGTCATCATCATCGGTGCACTGATTGGGGAAAGCATTGGGTTCGCGCTCGGGCATGCCTTTGGTCCCGCCATTCAACACTCGAAAGTCGGCAAATGGATTGGTCACAAGAACTGGAAAGCCGCCGAACGATTTCTCGAGCACCGCGGCGGTTGGGCAATTTTCATTTCTCGGTTCCTGCCGGTTTTGCACAGCGTTGTTCCGCTGACCGCCGGGATCACGGGAATGGACTATCGCCGATTCATCGCGTGGACCGCACCGGCATGCGCACTATGGGCCGCTGCGTACGTGACGGTTGGACGCACCGCTGCCTTCACGTATGAACAGCTGAACCAAAGCCTTCATTTCGCGGGCTTCATTTTCGCGGGGATAATTCTTCTCTTCATCGCCATCATGGCTTTGGTGAAGAAATCACTACACCGCTACACGCGGCACCACGACGACTAGGTTGCGATGCTGGACAGCGACATCACCGAGGCACGCGCGGCATCGACAAAGAACGCGTCGCCTCGGTCGTCGTTGAAAAATGCTCGGGCCAGATACGCGTCAACGGCCACGAGTGATTTCTCGATTTCACGAACAGTCGCGGCGTTGTTCGCGAAACCAAAGCGAACGCTTAACTGTTCCGTCATCCGGCGGGCCGCCGTGGTGAGACGTGATTCGCGATTCCGTGGTCGGATATCGAGGACGTCTCCAAGGCGCAGTGAGCGAAACCCTGGCTCTGTGCGAAACATGCCAAGGTACATGTCGAACATCACGTTGATCGCATCGCTGGGAGCCGAACCATCAATCTGATCGAGCGCGTCGAGGAAACGACGGTCTGTCCGCTCAAGGTTTCGAATCGCGAGGGCTTCCAGCACCTTGACGCGGTCCTCGAAGTATCGATACACGGTCCCGATCGAGGCACCGGCCGCCTCCGCGACATCGGCCGTCGTCAATTCTTCGAATCCCTTGGCGTGAACAACTTTCGCCGCCGCGTCCAATAGGGCGGTGACGCGCGCGTTACTGCGAGCCTGTACCGGAGTGTTGATGAGCAATCCGGATTTCACTAACTCTTCACTCGCGGGGGGGTGTTGGATTGGCAATGTTCTTTTCCTTGTTAGGTGATCGTCGACTAAATCTTCGAAGAATAAAACCTTCAACGCCGAAGGTATCTTCGTATTCTAAGAATGCGCCCTGCAAATGAGCAACTAGGTGAAGAACTGTCGGATAAAACCGAGGGGATAGGCTTAGCCGCGATGCCATCAAATTCGACAACCCCGGTCAAAATGCACGTCGCGGCGCGTATTGAAGACGCGTATACCGCTTTGCGGGCGCGAATTGCTCGCGCAACGGGACAACTTCCGACGGTCATCGCATTCCGCGGGTATGGATCGGTGACGTCAGTTCGAATCCTTGCGCGAGTTTTGTATGTGAACCCTGATCCGCGCACTCGCAAAGTCCGCAAATATGTGCGCGGATGGCGTGCGTTCACGGGTGTTCCCGTCGCCCACACCAAGGTGAGTGTCAAGATCGGAAGCCGAAAGTTTAAGGTGTCAAGCGACCGTGGCGGCGTCATCGACGCCCGTCTTCCGGTCAACCTTCCCGTCGGACTCCACACCGTGTTGATGCGTGTCAGGAAGGGTCACGGCTGGGCATCGAGCGATGTGACCGTTGTCGACGACACGACCACCGTCGGTATCGTGTGTGACATCGATGACACCGTCATGGTCACGGCACTCCCCCGACTGATGTTGGCGGCCTGGAATACCTTCGTCCTTGATGAGCACGCGCGGCGACCAGTCCCCGGAATGGCCGTCTTCCTCAATACGTTGGGCGCTTTTTATTCGGGGTCACCCGTGATGTATCTTTCCACCGGTCCGTGGAATGTTGCACCCACGCTCGAACGCTTCCTCTCGCGTCACATGTACCCCCGTGGCCCACTTCTGTTGACGGATTGGGGGGCCACCCCCGACCGAATTTTCCGAAGCGGTCGCGACCACAAAGTTAAAAATCTTGATCGCCTCGTTGCCGAATTCCCGCATATCAAGTGGATTCTGATTGGTGATGACGGTCAGCACGACGAGACGACATACGGAGATTTCGCACGCCGACATCCCGACCATGTCCTTGGGGTTGGAATTCGTCGCCTTTCTCGCCCAGAGGCCGTCCTCGCCGGCGCTCCAACCATTCACCCCGACCCCGTCCCCGGACTCCCATGGGTCTACGGCCACGACGGCGCTGAACTCGCGGAAAGATTCGGCGACGCAGGTTTACTCGGCGGTACGTTTCGCCACCGTTGACAACGAGTTTAACCCGCGAGGATATCGCGAACGAGCGGAACAACCTTGCTGCCGTACAACTCGATTGAGGTCATGAGCCTCGAATGCGGCATCGGGCCGTTCGAATACTTCAGGTCGAATCGTTGCGCACCGACGGACGACACTGCGTGTGCAATTTTCTTGGCGACCGTCTCAGGTGAGCCGGCGTAAATCGAACCATGCGAAACTTCGCCCATGAAATGTTCTTTGGTGATCGGCCCCCATCCCCGTTCACGGCCAATGCGACCGAAAGAAGACAGGTAGTGAGGCCACAGTTCCTCGGCTGCTTGCTCGTCGGTTTGGGCAATGTGACCAGGCGAATGAATCGCGACGGGGAGCACATCGCGACCGAATGATTGCAGCTGATCGCGGTAAAGCTTCGAGAACGGTGCGAATCGAGCCGGGTCTCCGCCGATAATCGCTAGCGCGAGTGGAATTCCCAAGCGAGCGGCACGCACAACCGACTCGGGGCTACCGCCCACACCAACCCTTAATCCGATTCGACCCTTTTCCGTCTTGGGATAGACGTCTTGGTTAGCCAGAGATGCGCGCGTTGTGCCCGACCACGTGATGGGCTTTTCATCGAGGAGCTGGACGAGTAATTCGAGTTTTTCTTCGAACAGCGCGTGATAGTCGTTCAGGTTATAACCGAACAGGGGGAACGATTCGGTGAACGAGCCTCGACCCGCCGTGATTTCGGCGCGACCGTTCGACAACGCGTCGATGGTCGCGAAACGCTGGTAGACACGAACCGGATCATCACTCGACAGGACGGTCACTCCCGTACCCAGAATGATCGACGAGGTGCGCGTCGCAATTCCCGCCAGCACCGTGTCCGGCGCGCTCACGGCGAAATCATCACGGTGGTGTTCACCGATGTTAATGGCGTGAATCCCCAATTCGTCGGCAAACACGGCTTGATCGACGAGGTTTCGCAACACCTGCCCCGCAGTTTCGGGGGTGCCGTCGTCCTTCTGTGTCATATCGCCGAACGTGTCGAGGCCGAATTTGATGTCGTCGATGTGAATCGTCATACCTATTCCCAGTTGCGTCCGTGTGTACTTATTCCCTAAGGCTGAAGTCGAGTGACTTTCCAACCATCGTCGACACGGTCGAACGCAATGCGGTCGTGCATGCGGTTCGAGCGACCTTTCCAGAACTCCATTCGAGAGGGGACGATGCGGTATCCGCCCCAGTGTTCTGGTCGTGGCACAACGGCGTCGTTCGCAAAACGCCGGTCGGTGTCCTCGTACTGCTGATCGAGCGCATCGCGAGTCGCGATGGGACGGGATTGCTCACTCGCCCAGGCGGCGAGTTGCGAGCCACGCGGGCGTGAATCGAAATATTCGTCCGATTCTGACAACGAGACGCGCTCGGCGCGACCTTCGATGATTAGTTGCCGATACATCGAATACCAACCGAAGACCGCGGAGACATCCGCTCCGTCGCCGATCGCATCACCCTTGCGCGATGAATAGTTTGTCGCGAACAACAATCCCGAGTCCAGACCCTTCAGAAGTACGGTTCGAGCCGTCGGTCGTCCCGACGGATCGATTGTTCCGAGCACAAAGGCGTTGGGCTCGTAAATCTCCGCTTGTTCCGCATCAACCAACCACGCCGCTAGTTGCGCGAGGGGGTCGCTTGTCATGTCGGTCTCGCTCAACGCCAAGTGCCCATAGTCCTCGTGGCGAGAAAGGGAGTCCATGTCCCTATCTTGACATCACCATGACTAGACGCGAAGTCGACGCGAAATCTCGACGGATGTCGCGAGAGCTTTGCGCGCGAGTTGTTCGACATCGACCGTTCCTTCGGGGAAGGTCAGGGCGATGGAGGCGAGTGGCCAACCGACACGATCAAGAATAGGAACCGCCACTGATTCGAACCCCGCCGTAATTTCGCCGTGCTCGGTCGCGAAACCCCGTTCACGTGCCTTCCGCAACACGTCGCGAAGTTCGCGACGGGTGAGCGAAGTGCCGCCACGATCCGTCAACGATTCGTCATCGGGATACAGCGCGAGCACCTGCTCGCGAGACATTGCCGCGAGCATTGAGCGACCGCTCGCCGTGAGGTGGGCGGGAAGTCGAACGCCGACATCGGTAATCAGCGAGGGTCGGTCGGGCGCGCGACCTTCGACGACATAGACCACATCGCGTCCATGCAACACGGCAAGATGAGCGTTTTCACCCACCGAATCGGCCAGCCTGGTAACCAGATTCCGACCAACCAGCGCCAGGGGCTGTTGACGCAAATACCCGGTTCCAAGATCGTGGGTTGCGACACCGAGAGCCCATCGACGATCGCCATTCACGACGTACCCGTGCTCGAGCAACGTCGTGAGTAAGTGGTACGTGGTCGACCTGGGTAATTCGAGTGCGAGGGCAATCGTCGCGGCCGGGACACTTCCGCGTTGACGCGCGAGGTAACTGAGAATTCGAAGCGTTCCATCCGCGGCAGGGACCTGCACCTTGTCTGACATACCAGACAGAATAGCGTCGACAGGCAATGACATTGGCGGTCGCGCAGTGTGTAATCGTAACTATGGTCGTCATTCTGGGAACCGGTCCGCTCTCCGACATCGAGCTCATTCGCATCGCACGTCACGGTGACACCGTCGAACTTGACTCCGTTGCTGTCGAGGCGGTCGCCACGACGCGCACCGCGATTGAGGCGCTGGCCAACGACCCCGACCCGCACTACGGAATCTCGACCGGTTTCGGCGCGCTCGCAACACAGTTCATCCCGGAGGATCAGCGCGCGCAATTGCAGCGTTCCCTCATTCGTTCCCATGCCGCGGGAACTGGCCCCGAGGTTGAAACCGAAGTCATCCGTGGGCTGATGGCGCAACGCTTGTCCACGCTCATGACGGGTCGAACAGGCGTACGTCCCGTGGTCGTTCACACCTATGCGGCGTTGCTCAACGCAGGGCTGACACCAATCGTTTATGAATACGGATCACTCGGATGCTCGGGCGACCTGGCTCCACTCGCCCACTGTGCACTCGTCCTCATGGGCGAAGGTCGTGTTCGTAACAGTGCGGGAGAGGCGTTGGATGCCGCCGACGCGCTCACCGCAGCCGGAATCACCCCCGTCGAACTTCGGGAAAAAGAGGGACTCGCCCTCATCAATGGAACAGACGGCATGACCGCGATGCTCGTTTTGGCGATAGAGGACATTCGACACCTATTGCGCGTCGCCGATATCGCGTTGTCAATCTCGGTCGAAGGACTGCTTGCCACCGACAAGGTGTTCGCCGACGACCTCCAAGCGCTGCGCCCCCACCCCGGCCAACGAGCGTCGGCGCGGAATGTTCGTGCACTTCTGAACGACAGCCCTCTCGTCGCCAGCCATGCCGGTCCTGAAGATTTGCGCGTTCAAGACGCCTACTCGATTCGATGTGCGCCGCAGGTTCACGGGGCGGCCCGCGACACGGTTGACCACGCCGAGCGTGTGGCCGGGCACGAGTTGGCGTCGGCGATTGACAACCCGGTCGTCACACCCGACTACCGTGTCGAATCCAACGGAAACTTCCACGGCGCACCCGTGGGCTACGTCCTCGACTTTCTCGCCATCGCCATCGCGGACGTCGCATCGATGAGCGAACGTCGGACCGACCGCTTCCTGGACAAAACTCGAAGCTATGGGCTTCCCCCGTTCCTCGCACACGAAGCCGGTGTTGATAGCGGATTGATGATCGCACAGTACACCGCTGCGGGAATTGTCAGTGAAATGAAGCGCCTAGCAATGCCTGCCTCCGTCGACTCCATTCCGTCATCCGCCATGCAGGAAGATCACGTGTCGATGGGTTGGGCGGCCGGCCGGAAACTTCGCCGAGCGATCGATGGCCTCGCGCGGGTTCTTGCCATCGAAATCCTTACCGCATCGCGTGGAACAGAGTTGCGAACAGAGACAGCATCCGCTGCGACGACGCCCATTATCGACATGGTCAATAGGGCATCAGGAGGTCCCGGTCCCGACCGATTCCTTTCTCCTGAAATTGACGCCGTTGTCGAACTTGTCCAGTCGGGACAGATTCTTGCATTAGCGGAAAAAACTACTGGCAAACTCGATTAAAAGGACAAAGAAATGGCAATTATTCCCGTAGGTGGCTCGGCCCCCGGACACGAGCCTCGAACCGTTCGAGCTGCGCGCGGCAGCAGCATCTCGACCAAGCACTGGTCGACCGAAGCCGCCAAACGCATGTTGATGAACAATCTTGACCCTGACGTTGCCGAGCGTCCTGACGATCTCGTTGTGTATGGAGGAACGGGTCGCGCGGCACGCAACTGGCATGCGTATGATGCGATCGTGCACGCCCTCGACACGCTCGAGGCCAACGAGACGCTCCTTGTGCAGTCGGGGAAGCCCGTCGGAATCTTCACGACACACGAATGGGCGCCGCGTGTACTCATCGCCAACTCGAACCTGGTGGGCGACTGGGCGAATTGGCCCGAATTCCGCAGGCTCGAAGCCGAAGGGCTCACAATGTACGGCCAGATGACGGCGGGATCCTGGATTTACATTGGTACGCAAGGAATTCTGCAAGGAACGTATGAAACATTCGGCGCGGTCGCGCGCGAAAAATTCGACGGGACGCTCGCCGGCACGCTGACACTCACTGGTGGGTGTGGCGGAATGGGTGGCGCACAGCCCCTCGCCGTGACACTGAATGATGGTGCGGTTCTCATCGTGGACGTCGACGCGGAACGCCTGCAACGCCGTGTCGATCACGGTTATTTGGACGAAATGACAGATGACATCGACGTGGCCATCGACCGTGCGCTCGATGCGAAGGAGAAGCGTATTCCCCGTTCCGTTGGGCTGGTGGGCAATGCGGCAACCGTCTTTCCCGAAATGCTCGAGCGTGGCGTCGCAATTGATATTGTGACCGACCAAACGAGTGCTCACGATCCGTTGTCGTACCTCCCCGAGGGCGAAGAAGTTGCCGATTGGCTCCGCGATGCGGCGAAGGACCCTGAAGGCTTCACCCTTCGTTCGCGAGCGGCGATGGCCAAGCAGGTCAAGGCAATGGTCGAATTTCAGGATAAGGGAGCCGTTGTCTTTGATTATGGCAACTCCATTCGCCGCGAGGCCGAATTGGGCGGGTACGACCGGGCGTTTGATTTCCCCGGTTTTGTCCCTGCATACATTCGCCCACTTTTCGCCGAGGGCAAGGGTCCGTTCCGGTGGGTTGCTCTTTCCGGCGACCCGGCAGACATTGCGGCCACGGACAAGGCGATTCTCGAGTTATTTCCCGATGATGAGCACTTGAAGCGTTGGATCACCAAGGCAGGCGAGAAGGTCCATTTCGAAGGACTTCCCGCCCGAATCTGTTGGCTGGGTTACAAGGAACGCCACCTGGCCGGTTTGCGTTTCAACGAGATGGTCAAGAACGGTGACGTCAGTGCTCCCATCGTTATCGGGCGCGATCACCTCGATTCGGGTTCCGTCGCGTCCCCGTATCGAGAAACCGAAGCGATGCTCGACGGCAGCGACGCCATCGCCGACTGGCCGTTGTTGAATGCGCTTCTCAACACTGCGAGTGGCGCGACGTGGGTGTCGCTCCACCACGGCGGAGGAGTTGGTATCGGTCGCTCGATCCACAGTGGACAGGTGCTCGTCGTGGACGGCACAGACCTCGCCGCCGAGAAAGTGTCGCGAGTATTGGTCAACGACCCAGGGTCCGGCGTCATGCGCCACGTCGATGCGGGCTACGACCGCGCCGCTGACGTCGCTCGCGAACGCGGACTTCGCGTTCCGATGTGGGAGATTTGAGTAGCCTGACGTCATGACCACTGTGCTTCGCAACATCGGGGAACTCGTCACCAATGACCCACGATGGGGCGACCAATTCGGAATTCTGCACGACGCGGCCATCGAGTGGGAGGACGGAATCGTCCGCTGGGTCGGCCTCGACAGCGAGGTATCGGTGCGCGCGGACCGCAACACCGAAGTCCTCGACGCTGAGGGGAGAGCGGTAATTCCCGGTTTCGTCGACTCGCACACTCATCTCGCATTCGCAGGAGAGCGCTCCCGCGAATTCGAGTCGCGAATGGCGGGGAAACCCTATTCCGCCGGCGGCATCGCTACCACCGTGGCAGCGACCAACGCTGCTACAGACGACGAACTACGGGAACTGATAAGCATTCGAATCGCCGAAATGCATCGTCAGGGCACGACGACCATCGAAATCAAGACGGGGTACGGCCTCACCGTCGACCACGAGGCTCGACTGGCACGAATCGCGCGCGAATTCACCGACTACGTCACATTCCTCGGCGCACACGTAATCCCAATCGACTTCCGAGGAAACGAGGATGCCTATGTGGACGTGGTTTGTGGCGAAATGCTCGATGCCGTCGCCCCTTTCGTTACGGCAATCGATGTTTTTTGTGAAGACGGTGCGTTTACTGTCGGTCAGGCGGCGCGAATCCTTGCCGCCGGGGCCGAACGAGAGCTCACCACTCACATTCACGCGGCACAACTCAGACCGTCCGATTCGGTACAGATGGCAATCGCGCACGGCGTGGCGAGTGTCGACCACGGCACGTTCCTTTCTGATGCCGATGTTCGGGCGTTAGCCGAATCTGGTACCGTGCTGACGCTGCTGCCCGGATCCGACTTTTCAACTCGCCAGCCATACCCCAACGCCCGAAATTTCCTGGACGCCGGAGTCACCGTCGCGCTCGCAACGAATTGCAACCCGGGCTCGTCCTACACTTCGTCGATCTCGTTCTGTATCGCGATTGCCGTTCGCGAGATGGGCATGACCCCAACCGAAGCGCTCTGGGCAGCGACACAAGGTGGCGCGATGGCTCTCTGTTCGACCGTACTGGGGAACCTGGGCATCGGCTCGAACGCCCACATTGTCGAACTCGACGCACCCAACCACGTCCACCTCGCATACCGGCCAGGTGTCAACCTCGCCCGCCGTGTCTGGAGCTAGCGCTCAGCGAGTCCCGCGAGGGCTTCGAGGACACACAGCGCGGTGAGTCGAATCGTGCGGCCGTCTTCGGTGTCCGCGCTCGCATCAACTTCAGCAAGGTCAACGGTGACCACCCGCTCGTCTCGCGAAAAACCTCGGGCGAATTGCCTCATTTCGTATGCGCTCAGTCCACCAGGGATGGATGCGGGACACGCCGGCGCCACTGCACGGTCGCAGGCGTCGATGTCAAGGTCGACATGAATCGGTCCGCCTTCTGCACCGGCAATGGTGAGAGCGTCGCGAACAATCGCGTCGACTCCGCGACGCGCGACGTCGTCGCGAGTGATCACGGTTACTCCCCAATCGCGAACCCGATGAAGGTAGTCGGTCGAGTTGGCGAAATCCGCAATTCCGATCTGAACAACCCGAGCGGGGTCAACTCCAAAATCTTCGACGAGCCGACGAACGGGTGAACCGTTGCTCACCCCGTCGCGAACGTCAAGATGCGCATCGACGGTGATAAGGCCGGCCGTGCCGCGTCGGTCACCCCACCCCGCGACCGCCACGGGAACGGTGAGTGCGTTGTCACCGCCAATCGCCACTAACAGACGAGCGCGGGAAACGGCCGTGCCAATCGTACGAATCGCGCCCGCTTCGTCGCCGTCGGGGTCGATCACGTCGCCGAAATCGTGTCGAACCAGTCGTGTTGCGGTGTGGATTTCGTCCCCGGTCTGGAAGGCCTCGGAATACCGGGGCAACACGGCACGGACGGCGCCCGGGGTCAGGTTAGTGAAACCCGGGGTGATGGACGTCGAAAACGTCGGAACCCCGATGATCCCGAAGTCAACCTCCCCCGCAGGCGCACTCCATCCGCCCGCACGGGGCCAGAGAGGATCGTGTGACAGCGCCATAAGGGCAAGGGTACCGCGCTCGCGATTTAGCGGAACGCTTCTTCGCCAGTCAACGCACGGCCAACCACGAGTGCGTGGACCTCATCTGTGCCCTCGTACGTGCGCACCGACTCGAGGTTCATCATGTGACGCATAATCGGGTAGTCCGCCGTGACTCCGTTTCCACCGAGTATGGATCGAACCGTAGAGACGATTCCGACCGCTTCGCGGACGTTGTTGAGTTTCCCGACCGAAATCTGGTGATGAGTCAACGTACCCGAATCCTTGAGTTTGCCGATGTGGTGGGAAAGCAGGACACCCTTTTCGAATTCGAGGAAACAATCGGCGAGCTTGGTTTGCGTAATCTGCGTTGCCGCCAGTGGCTTGCCGAACAAGATGCGTTCTTGTGAGAACTTCACCGCGACATCGATGGCCGCTCGTGCGGCGCCCATGACGCCCCACACGATCCCATAGCGCGCTTCGTTGAGACACGAAAACGGTGCTCCGAGCCCTGTAGCTAGCGGCAGGCGAAGCGACTCGGGCACGCGAACGTCGTCGAGGTCAATGTCACACTGAATCGAAGCACGCATCGACAGCTTGTTCGAGATTGGCGTCGCAGTGAAGCCGGGGGTAGCGGTCGGGACGATGAAACCGCGAATACCGTCTTCGGTGTCAGCCCAGATGATGGCGTAGTCAGCGATGTTGGCGATGCCAATCCAACGTTTGGCTCCGTTAATAACCCAGTGGTCACCATCCTTGACGGCCTTCGTCAGCATGTTCGACGGGTCGGAACCGCCGTGGGGTTCCGATAGTCCGAAGCATCCGGCCAACTCGCCGCGGGCTGAACCGGGGAGGTATTCCTGCTTTTGTTCCTCGGAACCGAACTTCGCGATTGCCGACATCGCAAGCGAGCCGAGAACCGAGATGTGCGTTCGCCACGACGTATCAACCGCTTCGAGTTCGTAACACACAAGTCCATAAGACACAGCACTAGCGCCCGCACACCCGTACCCTTCGATGTGCATTCCCAGCATGCCGAGTTGGCCCATCTCCCCGATCAATTCAGTGCGAAGGCGCTGAATCTCGAAGTCCTCGTCGATTTCAGGTTGGATGCGGTCGAGAGAGAATGCCCGAGCTTTGTCGCGCCAGTCCAGCTCGGTCGCCGTGAAAAGTGCGTCGAACCCCATGACGGATTCGGCAGTTGAAAAGTTCGACATGTTGCCCCTTCGTGCTGTACCTGCAAAGCAATCCTAATCGCTGGGAAGGAGCGAAGAACGATGAAGAGTGGACCTGAGGGGATTCGAACCCCTGACCCCCTGCATGCCATGCAGGTGCGCTACCAGCTGCGCCACAGGCCCTTTCGGGCAACCTGTTCAGATTAGCCTAAGGGCGAGATTTCTTACAAATCACCGGCGACGGCTTCTCGTTCGGGAAGCGTGAATGAAATTACGGGGCAGTCGTGCCAGAGACGTTCGAGTCCGTAAAACAAGCGCTCTTCCTCGTGGAAAACGTGCGCGACGACGTCACCAAAATCAAGTAGTATCCAACGTCCAAGGTCGCGGCCCTCCCGTCGGAGAGTCCGGTTTCCGTTCGCCAACATCTGGTCTTCGATTTCGTCCGCGATTGCTTGAACATTTCGCTCATTGCGTCCCGTGACCATCACAAAAGCATCCACAATGCCGATGGGTCCACTGACATCAAGAGCGACAATGTCTTCTCCCTGCTTGGCATCTGCTGCGGAAGCGACGATGGTGACGTGATCGATTGCGGTGGTGGTTGCGGGCACTGAGTTCCTTTAGATGAGTTTGGTGATGAAAGCAAGCCCAATGAGTGCTGCCACAACCAGCCCGAGAAATGTGGCGAACCCAGCAGAGATGCCTTGGCCGGTTGAGGAGATTTTGTGGCCCGGGCTAAGAGGTGCTGCACGTCCGATGATCGAGAGTGCTTCAGTCGCTCGTCGAGGGATTCCCGGCAATCCAGCCTGTGGGCTGGCGTCGATTGCGACCGTGGGAGGTTTGTTGATCGATGCAGCCGCTACGACAATCGGGCCTGTGAGGATAATCTCACCCGTGTTATCGATTGGTCCCGAGATTTCACCGGTCGGAAACTGTTCGACGTGAAGCGTCGTAGTCACGGCAGTGGGTTGTCCCACGGTGGGCGACGCAGTGACCCACTCCTTTACAAAGTCGTCGTAGCCGTTGTCGTGCGGTAGCCCACTGGATGGCTGCCTCAGTGACCGGCGGGATGGCATTGCGTCAGCCTGTCGCGTGGCGAACTCCGGCTGCGATACGGCATGAAACGCCTCTATCGAACGCGCGGCCGCATCACGAGCTTCGCGTTGCGCGCGCCGGCTCGGTAGGGCAGCAAAACTGTCAGTCATGAATTTCCACGATACAACGCATGTTTTGCAATGTATTGAACGACGCCGTCGGGAACGAGGTACCACACGGGCGCACCGGCGCGGACGCGGGAGCGACAATCGGTCGACGAGATGGCGAGTGCGGGAATCTCGAGTTGGCTCACGCTATCGGCCGGAAGACTGGAAACCGAAAGGGTGTGTCCAGGTCGAGTGACCGCGACGAAGTGTGCAAATTCCCACGCGTTGTCGATATCCTTCCAATCAAGAATTTGTTCGATTGCGTCGGCTCCCGAGATGAAGTACAGGTCTGAATTCGGATAAAGGTACCGAAGGTCGCGAAGTGTGTCGATCGTAAAGGTCGGTCCGTTGCGATCGATATCGACTCGGGAAACGGTGAAGCGGGGGTTCGCCGCCGTTGCAATAACGGCCATGAGATAGCGGTGTTCTCCCGCGGTCACGTTCTTTTTGTGGGACTGCTCTCCGGTGGGAACGAAGACCACTTCGTCCAATTCGAAATGAGTTGCCACCTCACTCGCGGCGACGAGGTGGCCATGATGAATCGGGTCGAATGTCCCACCCATAACGCCGATTCGTCGGCGGGTGCGGTCGACCGTCATGAAAGGCCTAGTGATGCCCGGAATTGCTCGAGCCGCGACGGCGATTACGATGAGCGACATCGCGATTCGCCAGGACAATCACGGCGAGAACGATAAATCCGGCGGCGAAAATTCCCGCCCAGACGATTGCCGGGAAAATGAGCGGCGCAAGTTCTTCCGAAGCGCGGATGACGGTGTTCACAATGTTCTCCCTCACAAGACTGTTATTCCAAGATTACTCGCGCCACTGGCCATTTCCGCGCACAATCCACTTTGAGCTCGTCAATTCGCGCAATCCCATCGGTCCGCGCGCGTGAAGCTTTTGTGTCGAAATTCCTACTTCCGCGCCGAGGCCAAACTCGCCGCCGTCCGTAAATCGCGTCGACGCATTGACCATGACCACCGCGGAGTCAACCTCGGCAACGAATTTTTCCGCATTGGCCATGTTGTTCGTGATGATGGCGTCGGTGTGATGAGTCGAGTAGACGCCGATGTGCTCGATCGCGTCCTGAAGCGAGTCAACGATCTTCACCGCGAGGTCGAGCGATAGATATTCGTGGCCCCAGTCCTTCGACGTCGCTGGGTGGGCGTCGGGGAAAATCACCCGAGTCGCGTCATCGGCATGAATGGTCACACCCGATTCGGTCAATCGGCGCAGAATGTCCGGAATCAGGCGCGGTGCCGAGTCTCGATGAACCAGCAAAGTTTCGAGAGCGTTGCAGACACCGACTCGTTGCGTTTTTGAATTATGAACAATGTCACTCGACATGTCGAGTTCGGCACTGGCATCGAGGAAAATGTGGACAACACCTGCCCCGGTTTCGATCACGGGAACGCTCGAGTCATGAACAACGGCACTGATGAGCGACGCACTTCCCCGCGGAACGAGCACATCGACAAAACCACGTGCGTTCATGAGTCGGGTGGCGCCGTCTCGTCCGAACGGGTCGATTGTCTGGACGACTGTTCGCGGTAAACCGCAGCTCTCGAGAGCGGAACCGATGACTTCGACGAGGACCGTGTTAGTTTCTTCCGCCGCGCTGCCGCCGCGCAAAACGGCAACGTTCCCGCTCTTGATGAGGATGGCAGCTAGGTCGACGGTGACGTTTGGTCGGGCCTCATAGATTGCCCCAACAACACCGAAGGGAACGCGAACCTGAGTGAGGTGCAGTCCATTGGGAAGTGTGCTTCCGCCAAGTACCTCGCCAATCGGGTCAGGAAGCGCAACGATGTCACGCACGGCATGGGCAAGGCCCGCTACGCGCGCCGGTGTCAGTTCCAGGCGATCAAGTAGCCCATCGGCCATTCCCTCTGCACGCGCACGGTCGACGTCGACCCGGTTCGCTGCCACGATGTGATCGCTGTTCGATGCGAGACCGCGAGCAATTGCCTCGAGAGAGTGATTCTTAACGGTTGTCGAGGTTTGAGCGAGCACAATTGATGCGTCGCGCGCATTGTCGAGGATTTGCTGGAACGCGTCGGTCATGTTTGCCAGTTTAGGTCGCGCGAGCTAACGAACCGCAGCCTCGAACCACGTTCCGACCGCATCCCCCGACAACGCGGGGCCGATGTTGGCAGCCGATGTGAGAATAACGGGAACTCCAACACGCGTCGCGTGCAGTGCGGCAGCGATTTTGGTCTCTGCCCCACCCGTCCCCACACCGGTGGCCCCGATCGAACCGATTTCGATACCGGACAAATCGTCGCCGAAGCTTACGAACTCGATCATTTCCGCACCGGGTTCACCCGGTGGGCGGGAATACAGGGCATCAACGTCGCTGAGAAGCACTAAGAGGTCGGCCCCGACCAGTTCAGCGACCAACGCGGCGAGACGGTCGTTGTCACCGAATCGGATTTCGTGTGTGGCGACCGTGTCATTCTCGTTGACGATAGGAAGAAACCGCAGGTCTAATAATTTGCCGATTGCGGCCTTTGCGTTGGCGCGGGTCGCGTCGGCCTCCAGGTCTCCTGAGGTCAACAGCACTTGGGCTGCAACAATTCCAAACTGGTTGAGACTGTCCTGGTAGCGCACCATCAGCATTGTCTGACCTACTGCCGCTGCCGCCTGTTCGGTAACGAGATCATCCGCGGGACGAGTTACCAGTCCGAAGTGTGGAAGAGCGGTTGCAATCGCACCACTCGACACGAGCACGACATCGACGTTCCGGGAGTGAGCGCCCGCTAAGGCATCGACAATAGTTGCCAATTGATGAGCGTTTTCGCCGCTGATCGACGACGATCCCACCTTCACAACGATCCTCATCGCTGCGGTCACTTCACTCCGCTGGTCCACCATCGCCCTCTTCCGACCACATCCCTATTTCACGTTCACGATCTAACTCGGCACGGGCGGCCGCTTTCGCATCCATGCGTTCCTTGTACGATTTTCGGCGGTCGGACGTTGTTGCCCGATTGCTCTCGTGAAGGCGAGCATCGGTCCCGCGCGGGCTCACCATCATTTCGGCGGCGCTCGTCATCGTTGGTTCCCAATCGAACACGAAACGGTCACCGTCGCCAATATAGACGGTGGCCCCGGGGACCGCGCCCGCCTTGAACAGGTGGTCATCCAGATCGATTTTGGCAAGACGGTCACTGAGGTATCCGATTGCTTCTTCATTATTGAAGTCGGTCTGCTGAACCCAACGCTCTGGTTTCGCTCCGCGAATTCGATAGGTGACTTCGTCACCTCGATGTTCGACCAGTACCGTGAGTTGCTTCTCGTCAACCGCGCGCGGGCGAATAACAATCCGTTGACGAGATTCCTCTTCGGCGAGACGTTCAGCCCGATCTGCTCCAACGATGTGACCTATTCGTAGGGTGAGTTCGCGAAGTCCCACTCGTGTCGCCGCCGACACCGCAAACACCTCAAACCCGAGCGCCTCAAAATCGGGACGGACAAGTTCGGCCAGTTCGGCCGCTTCGGGCACATCAACCTTGTTGAGGACGATGAGCTGGGGGCGCTCGGTCAATGGGATCGCGCCGTCGGGAACGGGGTAGGCGGCGAGTTCCGCGCGAATGATGTCGAAATCGCTCATCGGATCACGCGCCGGCTCGAGGGTCGCACAGTCGATTACGTGAATGAGAACACGGCACCTCTCGACATGCCGAAGGAAGTCCAGTCCGAGCCCCTTGCCCTCAGACGCTCCCGCGATGAGTCCGGGGACGTCCGCAATCGTGTAGCGGTATTGCTCAACGTCGACGACACCGAGATTCGGGTGCAGGGTCGTGAATGGATAATCCGCGATCTTCGGTTTGGCGGCCGAAACGGACGCTATGAGGGACGATTTTCCGGCAGACGGATATCCGACAAGGGCGACGTCGGCAACGGTCTTGAGTTCGAGAACGATATCGCCGTCCCACCCGAGTGTGCCGAGTAGGGCGAAACCGGGGGCTTTCCGCTTGAGCGATGCAAGAGCTGAATTGCCGAGGCCGCCCTGGCCGCCCGGCGCGACAACGTATTCCATATCGGGCTTATCGAGGTCGATCAGTACTTGACCATCGATGTCCTTGACGACCGTTCCGACGGGAACAGGAAGCGTCAACGTTTCGCCCTTGTGCCCGCTGCGGTGATCGCCCATGCCGAACCCACCGTTTTCGCTGGAGCGATGAGGCCGATAGTGGAAATCGAGGAGCGTGGTGACTTGCGGATCTGACACAAGAACGATGTCGCCGCCGTTACCGCCGTTTCCACCGTCGGGGCCAGCCAGTGGCTTGAATTTTTCACGCTTGACCGACACGCAACCGTTACCGCCGTGGCCCGCTTTGAGGTGCACGGTCACTTCATCGATGAACGAGACCATGCGTCACCTCCTTCTCTGCGAAAATACAACAAGGCGGGCCGAAGCCCGCCCCGCCGAGTGAAAAACTTAAGCGCTCTGAACGATGTTGATGACTTTGCGGCCACCCTTTGCACCGAACTGCACCGAGCCAGCTACGAGAGCGAAGAGGGTGTCGTCGCCGCCACGGCCCACGCCGGCGCCGGGGTGAAAGTGCGTTCCGCGCTGGCGGACGATGATTTCGCCAGCCTTGACAACCTGGCCGCCGTAGCGCTTGACGCCCAAGTACTGGGGGTTCGAGTCGCGTCCGTTACGAGTGGACGACGCTCCCTTTTTATGTGCCATGTCGCTATTCTTCCCTGACTACTTGATACTCGTAATTTTCACGCGGGTGAGGTCAGCGCGAAATCCCTGACGTTTGTGGTACCCGGTCTTGTTCTTGAACTTGTGGATCACGATTTTGGGGCCGCGGAGGTCGTCGAGAACCTGGGCGGTTACCGTCACTTTTGCGAGTGCGGCGGCGTTCGATTCGATCTTGTCCCCGTCCACGAGAAGGACCGGAGCGAGTGAAATCGAACCCTTGTCATCGGCCTTGATTCGGTCGACGGTAAGGATTGTTCCAACCTCAACCTTTTCCTGTCGCCCTCCGGCGCGCACAATCGCGTAAACCACGGTGATGTCCTTTCGAAAACTCAGTGCGGGCCTGAATGTTGGCATTGCGCACCAACGCTCAAGAATACCTGAACGGTGCCGTTCAGGCAAATCGAATTAGTCGGGGTTCGTTGATTCGCCGGTCGCCGTGTCGGACGTTGCTTTCTTCGTCGCACGCCGAGGTCGACGAGCGGCTCGAGTCCCGGGGTCGGGCGCCTCGGGCAGTGAATCGAGAAGCGAATCGAGGTCGGCAACCGGCTTCACTTTGCGTGCCGTCTTGGCGCCCTCAGGGCTGTCGTGGTTGACGGTTGCCGTTGCAATCGCGGCGAGCGCGCTCCGAGCGCTTTCCGTGATCTCGTGGGTACCGGTTTGGCCTTGTTGTTGCTTGGGTTGCGGTGATTGCTTTCCGCGGCCACGACGCGACGCGCCTGGTTCGGCGGATCCCTCGACCCGCGCTTTTCCGACTGGCTCGTGGTGAATGATCAGTCCCCGACCGGCGCAGACCTCGCACGGTTCGCCAAACGTTTCGAGCAATCCGAGACCGAGTTTCTTCCGAGTCATCTGGACAAGGCCAAGACTGGTAATTTCGGCAACCTGATGTTTCGTGCGGTCTCGCGACAGGCATTCGATCAGGCGACGTTGAACCAGATCACGATTGCTTTCCAGCACCATGTCGATGAAGTCGATAACGACAATTCCGCCGATGTCACGCAATCGCAGTTGACGAACGATTTCTTCCGCTGATTCCAGGTTATTTTTCGTGACGGTTTCTTCGAGGTTTCCCCCCGATCCAATGAATTTTCCGGTGTTGACGTCAATGACCGTCATCGCCTCAGTTCGGTCAATGACAAGCGAGCCGCCCGACGGTAACCAGACTTTGCGGTCGAGCGCTTTGATAATTTGCTCGTTGATGCGATATGTGTCGAACGGGTCGGTTCCATCATTGTGGTCGATGATTCGCTCAATCAAATCGGGTGCGACTTGAGCGAGATAATCCGAAATCACCGCTTTGGCCTCTTCGCCGTGGATGATGATGTTCTGGAAATCTTCGTTGAACACGTCGCGAATGATCTTGA
Source organism: Microbacteriaceae bacterium (assembly GCA_024639935.1). Lineage (GTDB taxonomy): Bacteria > Actinomycetota > Actinomycetes > Actinomycetales > Microbacteriaceae > MWH-TA3. The sequence continues at coordinate 17,338 of JAHEFZ010000006.1, read as the reverse complement.
CGAGAAGGTCGGGTTCGGAATGAAGCAATACCGGCCCGCTCTCATTTTCCGCCTTCTTGTGAATCGCATCCCACTGGGAAGTGAGGCGTTGGACGTCGAGCGTCAACTGCTCTTCGGTTGCACCCTCAGCCGCCGTACGGACGATTACTCCGGCGTTTTCCGGGAGAACCGTCGCAAGAATCTTTTTGAGGCGCGTGCGCTCAGAGTCCGGAAGCTTGCGTGAAATGCCGTTGATTGCACCGCTGGGAACGTACACGACATATCGGCCCGGAAGGCTGACCTGGCTGGTCAATCGCGCGCCCTTGTGCCCCACCGGGTCCTTGGTGACCTGCACGAGAATCGAGTCGCCGGTTTTCAAGGCCATCTCGATACGTCGAGGCTGGTTCGCGTTTTCTTCGGTCGCTGCGGCATCCCAGTCGACTTCGCCCGAGTACAGCACTGCATTGCGTCCGCGTCCGATATCGACGAAAGCGGCCTCCATCGATGGCAAGACGTTCTGCACTTTTCCGATGTACACGTTTCCGATGATGCTCGACTCGGTCGAACGCGCGACATAGTGCTCGACGAGCACGTTGTCTTCGAGAACACCTATCTGGATGCGGCCGTCCTTACTGCGAACGACCATCTTGCGGTCGACGCTTTCGCGGCGCGCGAGGAATTCCGTTTCCGTGACGACCGGGCGGCGGCGGCCGCTGTCGCGCGAATCACGACGACGTTGCCGCTTGGCTTCAATTCGTGTCGAACCACGGATACGTTGCGGCTCGGTGATTTGCTCCGGTTCGATATAGACACGCTCGACGCGCTCCGATCGTTCCTCGCGGTTTCCGCGGTTACGACGACGAACCGACGGGCCTTCATCGTCCATTGGACGACCGGATCGGATCGGGATGTACTCGGGTGCCGGCGAACGGAATACGAGCTGCATCGGGTTCTCGAGAACAATCGGCTCGAACGCAACTTTCGCTTTGGTCAGAGCATCCGTCTCGGTTCCCGGCATCCCGTCGGCCACGGAAGAAGCCTCCAGGGCAACATCGAGGGTCGCGGCATCTGCCACAGCAGACACACGCGTTTCGGGAGCCGTAAACGGCGACGAGACGTACTCGTTCGGATCAAAATCTTTTTTGTTCACCATTTTCTGGTGCACCTCTCGGTGATTTCTTTCGAAATCTCATTCTGTGAAGCAATGCTTCAAAACTTTTGTGTGATCGTGTCGAGTGACGCAATCCGCGTACTGTCACTACGCGCGGAACTGACTATCCGCTCAAATCTTGCGATTTCTAGCCCGGCATGTCCGGAAAAGTCCTGCGCGATCTACGCGCTTTCTCAGTATAGCCCGAAGAACGGCTCCGGGCGCGTTGACGTCGTCGTTGGGGTGATAATGGAATCGTGAACCCCACCTTTCGCGGCCGATTCGCATTCGGCGCTTTTATCCTCGTTTTCGGGCTGATTTCGGTGTGGGCCGCACTCACGCTGTCGACAGAGGGCTATTACCTGTTGAAGGACGGCACACAGCCGTCGTGCAACATCAATCCGTTCTTCAGCTGCGGTAACGTCATGCAATCCGACCAGGCACGTTCGTTCTTCGGAGTCCCCAACTATTTCTGGGGCCTGATTGGGTGGGGCGTCGTCGCAGCAACCGGAGCGGGCGTGCTCGCCGGTGCGACATACGCCCGCTGGTACTGGCGGACGTTTGCCGTCGGCATGTTTGTCGCGTGGTTCTTTCTCATGTGGTTGTTCTTCGCCGCCGTGTACAACATCGGTTTTCTCTGCCTCTACTGCATGGTCACCTGGGCGACACAGTCCATCCTGTTGTGGATCCTGATCCCGTGGCTCTTGCGCGAAAAACTGTTGCTCGCCAGCGAAAAATTGTCACGATTGGGTGTGGCGGTTCTGCCGTATTCGTGGCTTTTGCCCCTCGTGAATATCGCTGGAATCGCCCTCGCAATCATCGCGCAGTTCCCACTGCTCGTTCCGATGTTGCTCAGCGGCTACTAGAACCAGAGCGCGAGTTCGCGTAAGGCAGATTCGGGCGAATCACTGCCGTGTACGAGGTTCTTTTGAACTGACAGTCCCCAATCGCGAGCAAGGTCACCGCGGATCGAGCCGGGGGCGGCAAGGGTCGGGTCGGTGGTGCCAGCCAGAACACGGAATCCTTCGATGGCGCGGTGCCCCCGAACTTTGGCCGCGACGACCGGTCCGCTCGACATGAATTCGACAAGTGGTTCGAAGAACGGCTTGCCCTCGTGTTCCGCGTAGTGTGCGGTCAGCAACGCACGATTGGGCGTAAGCATGCGCAGGTCCCTAATTTCGTACCCTTTAGCTTCGATGCGACGAAGAATTTCGCCGACAAGGTTGCGTTCTGTGCCATCCGGCTTGATCAGCACGAGAGTTTCCTGAGGCTCGGTCATTGTTGTTCCTTTCGACGGTCAAGTTGTTGTCCCTTGACCAGGCAGTACGTGAAGAAAATGATGCAGACAAGCCATGCCACACCCCACATCGGTTCGGTCACCACAGGCAGCGCCAACAGTGCTTGCGACGCGTAGACGATCGGGTGGAGTCCGCGGCGAAGTGTCGCCTGGGCAAGAGCGAGCATCGACACGAGAATTACCGCGCTGACCAGAACTTCGAGCCACTGCTGTTTGTGGAGTCCGGCCATAGCGATGGCACCGAACAGAATGGTCGCCATTTCGACACCCATTGCAACGCTCAGCAACGATTCAGTCGCGCTGCGCTGTCGTCGTTGACTCATGTCCAATTCTCCGTTCGGGCGAGGCTGATGGCGTCCCCCACGAGAGTAATACTCCCCGTGACCATAATCGCATCTGATGGGCCGCACATCGATCGTGCTGTCTCGATTGCGGACGAGAGTGTCGGTTCTGCGCTAACTCGGCTTGCTCCGATCAGAGCCACAGCGATGTCTGAGAGTGCGTTTGCGCCCATAGCTCGGTCTGAATGGGACTGGGTACACACGACGCCGGCAACCGCGGGATCGAGCGCCTCGATGATGCCGCGAGCATCCTTGTCGTCTAAGACGCCAACCACACACCACACCTTCTCGAACGGCAAGACTTCGCGTATTGCGGTGGCGAGCGCAACGGCACCATGAGGATTGTGCGCTGCGTCGACGATAATCGGCGGGTTCGCGCCAAGATACTGAAGTCGACCGGGACTTGTGACATTGCCTAGCGATGTGCTGAGGATGTCGTCCGGAATTGGTCGCGAACCATTTCCGAAAAGCGATTCCACCGCGGCGATTGCCAACGTTGCGTTGAGTGCCTGGTGACGTCCGTGTAATGTCACCGGAACGTCGCGATACGCGGCCGCGCGGCCCCGAATCTGCATCACTTGACCTCCGACGGCCGAGATGCTCGACGTGAGTTCGAAACCGTCACCTTCGACAAAAAGTTCGCCCTCCATCTTCTGAGTTGCGGTCACAATTTCTGCCATCGCGTCGGGTTCTTGCGCGGACGAGACAACAATGCTGCCGGGTTTGATGATTCCCGCTTTAGTGCGGGCAATCTCACGTATGGAATTACCGAGAAACTCAGCGTGGTCGATTCCGATGGGCGTAAAGACGGCAACATCGGCATCAGCGACGTTGGTCGAATCCCACTCCCCGCCCATTCCGACTTCAAGGATCGCGACGTCGACCGGCGCATCGGCGAAGGCGGCAAGTGAAAGAACAGTGAGCGTCTCAAAATACGTCAGAGGCGCTTCGCCATTGGAGACCAGGTCTGCGTCGACCAGGTTGATGTAGGGCTCGACATCCCGCCAGTTTTCGATGAACTTTTCGTCGCTAATCGGTGCGCCATCAATCATGATTCGCTCATTCACGAAACGCAGGTGAGGACTTGTCATGAGTCCCGTGCGAAGTCCGTGAGCACGACACAGGGCTTCAATCATGCGCGACGTTGACGTTTTGCCGTTCGTTCCCGTCACATGGACAATTGCGCACGACTGTTGCGGATTTCCGAGGTACTCGACGGCCGTGCGAGTTGCATGGAGACGCGGCTGCGGCGAGCGCTCGCCGATTCGGGCGACGAGCGAGTTGAAAATCACTCCTACCTCGGCACGAAAATCGGTCACGCCTTTTCCAAACCGACACGAATGTGTGCGCCGTCGCCAACCTCAGTGGTTCCCGACGTGCCGTCGACAAACTCCACTTCGATAGCGAGGGTTTCCCCTGCGATCAGGTCCTGATGCTCACGCATCGCGCTAATGGTGACGTCATCGCTTTCAATCTCAAGGTGAATCCGATCGCTGACGTCGAGTCCCGCGTCTTTTCGCGCCTGTTGCACCGCGCGGACAACGTCACGCGCGAGTCCCTCAGCGGCGAGTTCCGGGGTCACATCAGTATCGAGGACGACAAAGCCGGCGTTTCCGAGGAATGCCACAGCAACCGCCTCGTCTTCCACGTCAAGAACGAGATCATATTCACCCGATTCGAGTGGAATGCCTCCAGCGATGACGACATCATTGTCAATCGACCAATCTCCTGATTTTGTCGCAGCGATGACCTGCTGAACCTGCCCGCCGATTCGCGGACCGAGGACCCGCGAGTTGACGGAGAGTCGTCGCGTGATTCCGTATTCGCCGAGGGATTCCTCACGAAGTTCGACAATCGAAACGGACTTGACATTGATTTCGTCGCGCACGATGTCACTGAACTCGGGAATCGTTGACGCGGAGGGGACAACGACCGTAAGTTTCGCCAACGGAAGTCGAACCCGCAGTCCCTTCGATTTGCGCAAGGCCAAGGCGGCAGACGCAACTTCGCGAACACGGTCCATCGCCACGACGAGCGCGTGGTCTGCCGGAAACTCGGCGGGGTCGGGCCAATCCGTGAGGTGAACGCTTTCTTCGCCGGTCAGTCCGCGCCACACCTCTTCGGTGACGAGGGGCGCGAGCGGAGCAGCGATGCGGCACACGGTTTCGAGAACCGTGTACAGAGTGTCAACCGCGTCGCGATCGTCGCCATCCCAGAAACGGTCGCGCGATCGACGGACGTACCAGTTGGTCAACACGTCAGCGAAATCGCGAAGCGAAGCGGCCGCCATCGGACTGTCGAGAGCGTCAAAATCGGTTGTCACCTTCTCAATCAGTTCACGAGTTTTTGCCAACAAATAGCGATCGAGGACATGGGCCGAGTCGGTTCGGCGAACAGCGTCGACATCGCCCGCATACAGCGAAAAGAAATAGTAAGTACTCCAAAGTGGCAAAAGGAACTGCCGAACAGATTCCCGGATGCCTTCTTCGGTGACGACGAGGTTTCCACCCCGGATAACGCTCGACGACATGAGGAACCACCGCATCGCGTCGGCCCCGTCGCGTTCGAACACTTCCGACACGTCGGGATAGTTGCGCAGCGACTTCGACATCTTTTGGCCGTCATTGCCGAGCACGATTCCGTGGCTGATGACGTTGGTGAACGCCGGTCTGTCAAACAAGGCGGTCGATAAGACGTGCAGAGTGTAAAACCAGCCGCGTGTCTGCCCGATGTATTCGACGATAAAGTCGGCGGGATTGTGGGTGTCGAACCACTCGCGGTTCTCGAACGGATAGTGAACCTGGGCGAACGGCATCGAACCCGAGTCAAACCAGACGTCGAGAACATCCGAGATACGGCGCATTGTCGATTTGCCCGTCGGATCGTCAGGGTTCGGGCGGGTGAGTTCGTCGATTGCCGGTCGGTGGAGGTCGTTCGGGCGCACACCGAAGTCCGCCTCGAGCTCGTCGAGTGACCCGTACACGTCGATTCGCGGGTACTCGGGATCGTCGCTTTTCCACACCGGAATCGGACTTCCCCAGTAGCGATTGCGGGAAATCGACCAGTCGCGAGCGCCGCTGACCCATTTTCCAAACTGGCCGTCTTTGACGTTTTCGGGCACCCAGTTGATGTGTTGGTTGAGTTCACCCATCCGGTCGCGGAATTCGGGCACGCGAATGAACCACGACGAGACGGCCTTATAAATCAGGGGGTTACGACATCGCCAACAGTGCGGGTACGAGTGGTCGTACGACTTTTGCTGGACCAGTCTCCCATCCGCCTTGAGTTTTTGGGTGAGGGGTTTGTTGGCGTCAAACACGTGGAGTCCCGCAACATCGGTCACCTCGGGCAGGAATTTCCCCGAATCATCGACCGAGACGATGACAGGGATTCCCGCCGCTGCACAGATGTTTTGGTCGTCTTCACCGTAGGCGGGGGCCTGATGAACGATTCCGGTACCCTCACCCGTTGCAACATATTCGGCAACGAGGATTTGCCAGGCGTGTTCCATGCCCTCGGCATCCGCGTAATAGTCCCAAAGGCGTGAGTAGGTGACTCCTCCGAGTTCCGACCCGACAAAACTCGATGTCACGGCCGCGGTGGCGGCGGCGGAATCGTCATATCCGAGTTCCTTTGCGTACGAGCCGACCGTGTCGGTCGCTAAAAGGAATTGTGCGCCGTCGGCGGCGGCACCGATGGGTCCCGCGGGAACAACCGAGTACCCGATGGTTGGTCCGACCGCGAGCGCCGCGTTCGTCGGGAGTGTCCACGGTGTCGTCGTCCAGGCCATCGCAGAAACGCCGACAAGTCCGAGAGCTTCCGCTTTGTCACCGGTCAACGGGAATGTTACCGTGACGGACTGGTCTTGCCGAGATTTGTACACATCGTCGTCCATCCGCAGTTCGTGATTCGACAACGGGGTTTGATCGCGCCAGCAGTAGGGCAAGACACGATATCCCTCGTAGGCCAAACCCTTGTCGTGCAGTTGCTTGAACGCCCAAATGACGCTCTCCATGAACGTGATATCCAGAGTCTTGTAGTCATTGTCGAAGTCGACCCAACGCGCCTGGCGAGTGACGTATTCTTCCCACTCCTTGGTGTATCTCAACACCGATTCCTTGGCAGCCGCGTTGAAGGCAGCGAGACCCATCTCTTCAATCTGTGATTTGTCGGTAATTCCAAGTTGACGTTCGGCCTCGAGTTCCGCGGGCAATCCGTGCGTATCCCACCCGAAACGGCGGTGAACCTGCTTACCACGCATCGTTTGGTACCGAGGGAAAAGGTCTTTCGCGTATCCCGTCAAAAGGTGGCCATAGTGCGGCAAACCGTTGGCGAAGGGCGGTCCGTCGTAAAACACCCACTCGTCGCAGCCTTCGCGGTTCGAAATCGACCTGCGGAACGTATCGTTCGTGGCCCAATAAGCGAGCACCTCATGCTCAATTGTGGGGAACGACGGCGACGGCTGAACGCCAGTCGTATCGCGATGTCGGGGGTAGGTCATGGGTCTCAATTCTATGGGTGCAGTGGGGGTAGTCTTGGTTCAATCCAAAGGAGAATAATGGCCGCGAAATCTACCTCTTCGTCCACTCGACCTCGTCAGGGACTGGCGCTGGCCATCAGCATCGCCGTGCCGTTCATTATTGGCGGTTTGGGAGCTCTGTCGACCTCCGGGAATGTCGACGGTTGGTACGCCGACGCCAACGTTGCGCCGTGGACGCCCCCGAACTGGGTTTTCGGTCCCGTGTGGTCCGTTTTGTATGTTTTGATTGGCGTGTCGTTCTGGCGAGCGTGGCGAAGGCCATCGAGCCCCACCCGAACTGCGGGAATTCGACTGTTCATTTGGCAGTTGGCGCTCAATGCTATTTGGACGCCGATTTTTTTCTCCGGTTTCCCGTTGTTCGGTCCAATCGCCTTCTGGCTCGGGGTGGTCATCATTCTCGTCATGGACGTTCTCGTGTGGATGACAATTGTGAAGTTCAAGGACGTTGACATCTGGTCGGCACGCCTGCTCATTCCTTATGAGGCGTGGTTGTGGATCGCGTCGTCACTCAACATTTACCTCGCACTCAACAACTAGTCCGACGGTGGGGTCTATCGCTCCCGGGCTGATAGATTTGTGCAGTACATGTGAGGCAGCCATACTCGCTGCCGCCGATAGTGAAAGAGGCGTCCATGCCCCGCGAAATCCCTGACAAGCCGGCCCTCGAAGGACTCGAAGCCACCTGGGGCGAGGTCTGGGAACGCGAAGGGACGTACGCTTTCGATCGAACGAAAGCCGTTTCGCTCGGTAAAGACAGCGTTTTCGCGGTGGACACTCCCCCGCCGACAGCCTCGGGTTCACTGCATATCGGTCACGTTTTTTCTTACACTCACATGGATCTCGCCGCCCGCTATCAGCGCGCGCAAGGGAAAGTCATCTTTTACCCGATGGGCTGGGACGACAATGGGCTGCCGACGGAACGCCGCGTTCAGAATTATTACGGTGTGCGTTGCGACCCGACTTTGCCCTATGACCCGTCGTTCACGCCGCCCCTCGAAGGTGGTGACAACGCGTCATCGAAAGCGGCTGATCAGGTGCCGATTTCGCGCCGAAACTTCGTCGAACTCTGTGAAAAACTCACCGTCGAGGACGAGAAGAAGTTCGAGGAACTATGGCGCACACTGGGCCTCTCGGTCGACTGGTCACAGACTTATCGCACGATTTCCGACGAGTCGCAGCGCACCGCTCAGCGCGCCTTCCTGCGAAATCTGTCCCGTGGCGAGGCCTATCAGGCGGATGCCCCGACCCTGTGGGACATCACGTTCCGCACGGCGGTGGCCCAGGCGGAACTCGAGGACAAAGAGGTTCCCGGCGCTTATCACCGTGTCTCGTTTCACCGGCCCGACGGTGGGACGATTGACATCGAGACAACTCGTCCCGAGATGATTCCCGCGTGTGTTGCGCTGGTTGCCAACCCAGAAGACGAACGCTACAAACCGTTCTTTGGAACCACTGTCCGCACACCGTTGTTCGGCGTCGAGGTACCGGTGATGGCACACCCGCTCGCGCAAATCGACAAGGGAAGCGGAATCGCGATGATTTGTACATTCGGTGACGTCACCGACGTCATCTGGTGGCGCGAACTTGACTTGCCCACCCGTCCGATGCTCGGATTTGACGGTCGCGTCATAAGCGAACCGCCCGCCGGCATCGACACCGATGCGCAGCGTGCCGTGTATGCGGAACTCGCTGGGAAAACCGTGTTTTCGGCGAAGGCGCGTATCGTCGAGATGCTGCAGGAATCGGGCGAGATGATCGGCGACGCAAAGCCCATCACCCACCCCGTCAAGTTTTTCGAGAAGGGCGACAAGCCCCTCGAAATCGTGACGACGCGCCAGTGGTATATCGGAAATGGCGCCAGGGACGAAGAACTTCGAGCTCGACTCCTCGAGCGTGGCAAACAAGTCGACTTCCACCCCGACTTCATGCGCGTGCGTTACGACAACTGGGTCGGCGGACTCAACGGCGACTGGCTGGTCTCTCGCCAGCGTTTCTTCGGAGTGCCGATTCCCGTGTGGTACCCCCTCGACGGCGACGGCAATCCCATCTTCAGCTCCCCCATTGTCCCGACCGAGGATCAACTTCCCGTCGACCCGTCGTCGCAACCTGCCCCCGGATTCGACAACGCTCAACGCGGCGTTGCGGGCGGATTCATTGGAGAAGTCGATGTCATGGACACCTGGGCGACCTCGTCACTCACTCCGCAAATCGCGGGCAAGTGGGGCGAAGACGACGAACTCTGGAACCTTGTCTTTCCCTATTCACTTCGGTCACAGGGTCAAGACATCATTCGCACGTGGCTTTTTTCCACGGTTCTGCGCGCCGAACTCGAACACGGCGTTGCGCCATGGGAACACGCCGGAATTTCCGGATTCATCGTTGACCCTGATCGCAAAAAGATGTCGAAGTCGAAGGGGAATGTGGTAACCCCGCAGGGGATGCTCGACGAGCACGGTTCCGACGCTGTTCGGTATTGGGCGGCGTCGAGCCGACTCGGCACAGACGCGGCGTTCGACCCGGAAAACCCCAAACAGATCAAGATTGGTCGACGACTGGCCATCAAGGTGCTCAACGCGGCAAAATTCGTTTACTCCTTTCCGCACACCGAGGGCGCGGCCATCACCGAGCCGCTCGACGTCGATCTGCTGCGACGTCTGTCCGATGTCGTTCGCATCGCGACCGAGTCGTACGACAATTTCGACCACGCCCGAGCGCTCGAGGTCACGGAACAGTTCTTTTGGACCTTCACCGACGACTATCTTGAACTCGTCAAAGAACGCGCCTATCGCGACGAGATTTCACCCGAGCAAGCGTCGGCCGTTGCCGCACTGCGCCTTGCAATCGATGTGTTCCTGCGTCTTCTAGCACCGGTCCTGCCGTTTGCGACGGAAGAAGTGTGGCGATGGACGCACGAGGGCTCAATCCATATCGCGCCGTGGCCGATTGTTGACGAAATCCCTTTTGACGGTCCGAGTTCGGGGCTTCTCGATTTGTGCGGGATCGCCCTCGTTGGCATTCGCGGGGCTAAAACCGAGGCGAAGGCGTCGCAGAAGACAGTGGTGACCAGCGCCACGATTACCGGCCCGGCTCTTCTCGCTGAGGCGAAGCATGACCTGGCGGCGGTTGGACGAATCGTCGACCTCACGCTCGTTGAGGCGACCGAGGTTTCCGTGACCGATATCGCGCTCGAGGACAACGCCGAATAATCAACGGAGCGGGCCAGGGGACTAGGGTGACATCATGACCATCAACGTTCGGCCGATAGCTGCTCAGGACGAAGCCGTCTGGCGTGACCTCTTCCTTGCTTACGGGGTCTTTTACGAAACCGCTTTCACCGAACCGCAAATCTCGACCGTGTGGGCGTGGTTAATGGACCCGAACCACCCGACAAAGGCGTGGGTCGCCGAACTCGACGACACCGTGGTCGGATTCGCGCACATGAGAACTCACTCGGACACATTCACGGGCGGCCCGGCGTGGTTCCTCGACGATCTGTACACCGCGCCTGCAGCGCGTGGTCACGGCGCCGGAACAGCCATCATCACCGCACTTCGAACTTTCGCCGACGCCCACGGTGGCGGGACCATCTCGTGGATCACCGCCGCGGACAACACCACCGCACAGAGTGTGTACCAGAAACTTGCACGCCGTCAGTCGTGGGTGACCTACGAAATGGGCAGTTAGGCCGACTTTTCCTTCGCGATTTTGCGTTCGATCATCGTCGGGGCCGCACCGGTGTCGACCGATTCTTTCGTGACAATGACGGTGGCGATCAACTCCGTCGACGGTACTTCGAACATGATGGGGCCGAGAACATCTTCGAGGATGGCGCGGAGTCCTCGGGCGCCCGTCCCCCGCTTCACAGCGAGGTCGGCGATCGACTCGAGCGCGTCCTTGTCGAACCTCAGTTCGACACCATCGAGTTCGAACATTTTTTGATACTGCTTGACGAGGGCGTTTCGCGGACCGGTGAGAATATCGATTAGAGCACTGCGGTCGAGTGGCAGAACCGAGGCGACAACGGGAAGTCGACCGATGAACTCGGGAATCAATCCGAACTTGTGTAAGTCTTCGGGTTGGACTTCGGCGAACAGATTTTGTAGTTCGCCCTTGAGTTGAAGCGGCGCACCGAAGCCGACACCGTGACGGCCGACGCGCTGAGACACAATTTCGTCGAGTCCCGCAAACGCACCCGCCACGATGAACAGAACGTTCGTCGTATCGATTTGGAGGAATTCCTGATGGGGGTGCTTACGACCACCCTGGGGCGGAACACTTGCGACGGTTCCTTCAAGAATCTTGAGAAGTGCTTGTTGAACGCCTTCGCCCGAGACGTCGCGAGTGATCGACGGGTTCTCGGCTTTGCGCGAAATCTTGTCGATCTCGTCGATATAGATGATGCCCTTCTCGGCCCGTTTCACGTCGAAATCGGCCGCCTGAATGAGCTTAAGCAGGATGTTTTCGACATCCTCGCCGACATAGCCCGCTTCCGTCAGCGCTGTTGCATCGGCGACGACGAACGGAACATTGAGGCGTTTGGCAAGAGTCTGAGCCAAATACGTCTTGCCGCACCCCGTTGGGCCGATGAGAAGGATGTTCGACTTCGCAATCTCGATCTCGTCGTTCACGTCTGCCGGACGGACGGTTTCCTGGGCGCGAACGCGCTTGTAGTGGTTGTACACGGCGACAGAGAGGGCGCGCTTCGCGGCGTCTTGGCCAACAACATACTCGTCAAGAAATGCCGCGATTTCCTTCGGCTTGGGCAAATCGATGTCAACGATTTCATCGCTCTCGCCTTGGGAGGCCTCGGCCATCCGCTCGTCGATGATCTCGTTACAGAGTTCGACGCACTCGTCACAGATGTACACGCCAGGACCGGCGATGAGTTGCTGGACCTGCTTTTGCGTCTTCCCACAGAAGGAACACTTCATGACATCGGTGCTGTCTCCGATACGTGACACGATTCCTCCTTTGTGGACGGTTCAAGCCTAAACCCGCCCACCCACGGGTTAGGGCAGGCCTGTCGATAAGTATTTGGCGTGGCGCATAGACTAATTTCATGAATTTTCGCACCATGATTTCAGCCACAATTACTGCTCTCGGATTGGCTATTCTTGCCGCCGGACCCGCCTCTGCCCACGCCGAACTCATAGGCTCGTCGCCCTCGGCTGACTCCACTGTCACCGAGGTCACCACGGTGTCCATCACCGCGGGCGAGGAACTTCTTGACATCGGCGACAATGCCGAGGGATTCGTGATGACCGTCACGGATTCCACGGGGTTGTTCTACGGAGACGGTTGCGTCTCGGTTGATGGCGATACCGCGTCGATGGCAGTTTCACTGGCCGCTGCGGGAGACTATGTCGTCGCATATCGGGTCGTGTCGAATGATGGCCATCCCGTCGAAGGACAATTCGCATTCACTGTCAACGGCAATGACAACGCCGAACAGGGTTCAGCTTTTGCGGAAACACCCGAATGTGGAATTGCTCAGACGCCTGTTGCGGTCGACGATTCGGATGACACGTCGAATAACTCGACGGACGAGCCAATGGTCATTTCGCCCGCTCCGCCTCTGATTTCGCCCGCACCGGGTGCAGACTTCATGCCGTGGATTGGGCTTGCAACGATTCCCGTGCTTGCCGTAGCTATCTGGCTGCTCGTGCGAGTATTCCGAAAACGACCATCGGACGGTAACCGTAAATAGCTAGGCGACGACCTTACGGCTCGACAACACCTGGTCGATGAGCCCGTATTCCAGGGCTTCCGATGCGGTGAGGATTTTGTCACGATCGATGTCACTGCGAACCTCGTCGACGGTCTTTTTGGAGTGTTCGGCGAGTGTTTGCTCAAGCCATTCCCGCAGGCGCGCGATTTCTCTCGCTTGGATTTCGATATCCGACGCCTGACCTCGGCCCGCATCACCCGTGGACGGCTGGTGGATTAGCACCCGAGCGTTGGGTAACGCAAGGCGCTTCCCCGGAGTTCCCCCGGCAAGAAGCACGGCGGCGGCCGAGGCGGCTTGGCCGAGAACGACGGTCTGAATCTGGGGGCGAACGTACTGCATCGTGTCGTAGATCGCCGTCATCGCCGTGAACGATCCACCGGGCGAGTTGATGTACATGATGATGTCACGGTCGGGGTCTTGCGACTCGAGAACGAGCAGCTGCGCCATGACATCGTCGGCCGAGGCGTCGTCGACTTGGACACCGAGGAACACGATACGGTCCTGGAACAGCTTGGCATAGGGGTCAAGGAAGCGGGTGCCGTTGGCGGTGCGCTCTTCAAACTGCGGGAGGATGTAACGCGATTCGGGGACTGCGATGCTGTTGTCGTTTATGTCAAAGTTCATGTGCGTGTCCCCTACTTCGTGTTCGTTCCGCCGCCACCGACGACATCGTCAGCCGATGCGCGAATGTGGTCGACAAATCCATATTCCAGAGCCTCTTGCGCGCTGAACCATCGGTCGCGGTCACCGTCTTGAGAGATTTGCTCTGGAGTCTTGCCCGTCGCTTCGGCGGTGATTTCCGCGAGGCGCTTCTTCATGTCGTTGATGAGCTGGGCCTGGGTCTGAATGTCGCTCGCGGTACCACCGAAGCCACCGTGAGGTTGGTGAAGCAACACGCGGGCGTTCGGCGTGATGTAACGCTTGCCCTTGGTGCCAGCGGTCAACAGCAGTTGGCCCATCGACGCGGCCATACCGATTCCGACGGTGACGATGTCGTTCGGCACGAACTGCATGGTGTCGTAAATCGCCATGCCCGCGGTGATCGAGCCACCGGGCGAGTTGATGTACAAATAGATGTCCTTTTTGGGGTCTTCCGCGGCAAGAAGCAGAAGCTTCGCGGCGATTTCGTTCGCGTTCTCGTCGCGAACCTCGCTGCCCAACCAGATGATTCGGTCCTTTAGCAAACGGTCGAAAACGTTGGGCGGAAACATGGAATCACTCATTAATTACTCCTTGGGGCTCGTTAGCCAGCGTACCCAGTGCGCGAGCTACGCCGTGACGATTTCGCCGAGGGCAAAACTCCCATGAGACGCGCGAGGCTTAAGGCGCGAGATTGGCATTGAAGAACGACGTGAGCGCATCCGCATATCGTTCGGTCTCCGTCAACATGCCTTCGGTGTGGTCCGCACCTTTGAAGGTTTCGAGTGTCGCGTCAACTCCAACTGACTTGGCATAGGCCACGAAATCGACGGACGATTGATAGGCCAATCGTTGATCGGCGTCACCGTGAAGGACGAGCATTGGCCGTTTCCCTGCGGCTTCAATGGCCGAGGTCACCGAGGTTTCGGTGAGGTTGACGCCATGAAACCACTGCGCGGAAAAGAGAGCGAGTTGCCACAAGAAACCCGGGAAGCCCTTGAACTCGACTTCGTGCTGGGCCGCCGCGCTGAAATCGAATATTGTCCCCTCCATCGCGAATGCCGAGATCTTGTCGGTTTTCGCCGGAACAAGGCTTGTCGTGATTGCGCCGCCCGACACGCCAAACATCCCGAGGCTCTTGGGGTGAACACCCTTGGTCGCGACGAGCCAGTCCGCCACCACAGCGAAGTCATCGGATTCTTCCTGTCCGGCCGAATGGCGACCATCAGTGCAGGTTGATTCACCTTCGTCGCGTCGGTCGACGAGGAGCACGTTGAAGCCCTCTTTCACCAACATCGAGGTCGGAAGCAATACCGTATAGTCGCGCCGAGAAGTGTTGATCCCGTGAGTGACGATGACTGTCTTGCCGTTCGGGAACGCGGGGGTGATCCACCACGCCGACAGGTTGATATCGTCCGCGACAGGAATGATGTCTTCCTCGAAGGGGACATTCTTCATCCAATACGCAGACAGGTCGTATCCGACCCACTTGTCCCAACCGGGTCCTTCGAACGGGCCGTTTCCCGAGCTTTGAGTCCAATAGTGTTCTGGGTTGTTCTGGACGTCGTCGAGATTGACCGAACACGACACCGCAGTTCCCGAGGTGTAGACATAATCACCGGCGGCGAGCGCGCCACCGACTAATGCGGCAACGGTCGCGCCGGCAATGATTCCCCAACGGGCGGACTTCTTCATTCGCAAAGGCTAGCATCGCGCACACGAAAGCGAACCCGAAACCACCGTTCGCGTTAGTGGTTATGCCCCTCGTGATCACCGTGGTCCGAGTGGTCACCGTTGTCGAACGGATTGGCCACTGCAGAGAGAGCTGAGTTGGTGAACTCCGACAGGTCGACGGCTTTACCCTTCGAGTCGGTGACTTTTACTTTCGTCAAGGCGACGGACAGTGCCTTCGAGCGGGCGACCTCGCCGACCATGCTCTGAATTTGACCGTTTTCCGTAACCACCTTGATGAACTCGTTGACATCCATGCCATATTGCTGAGCCGATTGCATGAGGTACTGCAACAATTCGTCCTGACCGACTTGGACTTCTTCCTTTTCAGCCAGTTCGTCGAGCAGAATTTGAACCCGAAACGACCGCGTGGTCGAATCGGTGACTTCGGCGCGGTGTACGTCATCCTTTTCGCGCCCCTCCTGCTCGAGGTGGCGCTCGACCTCGTCGGTAATGACTCCCTCGGGAACGGCGATTGACACCTTGGCGAGAAGTACGTCGAGAAGAGCTTCGCGCGCCTTCGTCGCATAGTCGAACACCGCTCGTTTCTCGATCTGAGTCTTGAGGTCGGCACGCAATTCTTTGATGGTGTCGAACTGGCTTGCAACCTGAGCGAACTCGTCGTCAGCGTCGGGAATTTCACGGACCTTAACCTGGTTGACCGTGATCTCGATTTCCGCTTCTTGGCCGGCGTTGTCCCCGCCGACGAGGGTCGATGTGAAGGTGGTTTTCTCACCGGCAGTGAGAGTCAGCACAGCTTCGTCGAGGCCCTCGATGAGGTCGCCAGAACCAACTTCATACGAAATTGACGAGGCGGTGTCAACAGTCTTTCCACCGATAATCGCCGTGAGGTCGAGAACGACAAAGTCGCCCTTGGCCGCCGGGCGATCGACTGTCGCCAGAGTTCCGAAGCGGGTTCGGACAGCGTGTAGCTCGTCGTCGATCTGCATCGCCGTAACCTCCGACGTCTCAACAGACACCGTCAACGACTCAAGTTTCGGAAGTGCGAAAGTGGGGCGAACATCCGTCTCAATTTCAAGAACGAGGTCGCCAGAGAAGTCTTCCTTCGGAAGGGTGGTGTTGACGATTTCGGGGCGGCCAAGCGTACGAATCTTTTCGGCGTCGGTCGCGATTCGGAAGAAACGGTCGACCCCTTCGGACACGGCGTGATTGATGACTTCACCTCGCCCAACGCGCTGGTCGATCAGTTTCGGCGGAACCTTGCCTTTTCGGAATCCCTTGATTTGAACTTGTTCGGCGATGTGCTGATACGCGTGATCAATCGACGGTTTCAATTCTGCGGGGCTCACCGAAATCGACAACTTGACTCGGGTATCCGACAAACGCTCGACGGTGGTTGTAGGCACTGACTTACTCCTCAAAACAAACGGACTGAAGTACTAGTCGGGGCGACAGGATTCGAACCTGCGACATCCCGCTCCCAAAGCGGGCACTCTAGCCAAGCTGAGCTACGCCCCGGACGTGCGTGACGCAAACGGGCACGACGCAGTTCGAGTCTAGTGGCTCGTCGATTTTTCCCGCACCACGAAATGTTGTAGGCTCCCCTGTGGGGATGTAGCTCAATGGTAGAGCTTCAGTCTTCCAAACTGACTACGCGGGTTCGATTCCCGTCATCCCCTCCATACCGATAATGTGGCGCACCGCTGGGCGCGCGATAAATCGAGAAATCTCACGAATGTCGAAGTGTAACGACTTGATAACGTCTGGCAATTCCCTGCACATTCCGAAAAAGGGTTAAGTATCGTGGAATCAACGCAATCGAAAGATTGCCCATCTAAACAAGGAGAAACTTCATAATGATGAAAAACACAAAGGTAGTAGGAGTCGCCGCGGCGATCACCCTGCTCACGGGAGTTGCGTTTGCACCTAGCGCATCCGCCGTACAAGGCGAAGTTCCTTCGCAGTCCGTAAA
>JAHEFZ010000003.1 GCA_024639935.1 Microbacteriaceae bacterium | reverse complement strand
GAAGTCGCGGACGACGTTGACGGCCGAAGGGTACTTGTCAGCAAGAACCTTCGAGATTGCGGCGGTCAGAGTGGTCTTGCCGTGGTCGACGTGACCAATCGTTCCGATGTTTACGTGCGGCTTGCTCCGCTCGAACTTGGCCTTAGCCACGGTGTCCTCCTAGGACTTTCGGTTATTTACCCGGAAGTTCCGAGCAAACGATTGTTAATGTGGAATATGAAGTTTTAGTTTATCGCGTCGCGACGGATGTCGTCACGCGAGGAGCTCAGTCGCCCTTGCTCTTCTGGACGATCTCGTCGGCAACCGCCTTCGGGACCTCCGCATATGTCTCGAATGTCATCGAATACACCGCGCGACCCGAGGTCTTCGACCGCAAGTCACCAACATATCCAAACATTTCCGACAGCGGCACGAGAGCGCGAACGACTTTGACACCGGTCGCATCTTCCATGCTTTGAATCTGCCCACGTCGAGAGTTCAGGTCGCCGATAACGTCGCCCATGTACTCTTCCGGCGTGCGCACCTCGACCGCCATAAGCGGCTCGAGGAGAACGGGGTTTGCCTTACGAGCAGCCTCTTTATAGGCCATCGATCCAGCGATTTTGAACGCCATTTCCGACGAGTCGACGTCGTGATATTGGCCATCAACGAGAATCGCCTTGACTCCGACGGTGGGGAATCCCGCGAGAACACCGACCTGCATTGCGTCCTGGATTCCCGCGTCGACGGCGGGGATGTATTCGCGAGGAACACGGCCACCGGTCACGGCGTTTTCGAATTCGTAAACCTTTTCGACGGTAACTTCCATCGGCTCGAGGCTGATCTGCACCTTCGCGAACTGGCCTGAACCACCGGTCTGCTTCTTGTGGGTGTAGTCGTATTTGAGGACAGCCGTCTTCAGGGTTTCGCGGTACGCCACCTGCGGTTTTCCGACGTTGGCTTCGACGCCGAATTCGCGCTTCATGCGGTCAACGAGGATGTCGAGGTGAAGTTCACCCATTCCCTTGATGACGGTCTGGCCCGTTTCTTGGTTCAGTTCCGTGCGGAAGGTCGGGTCTTCTTCGGCGAGTTTCTGAATCGCGAGTCCGAGCTTTTCCTGGTCTGCCTTGGTCTTGGGCTCGATCGCGACCTCAATAACCGGCTCCGGGAAGGTCATCGACTCGAGGACAATCGCCTGGTTCGGGTCACAGAGAGTGTCCCCCGTGGTGGTGTCTTTCAGTCCGATGACCGCGTAGATATGCCCTGCGGTGACCGAGTCGACCGGGTTTTCCTTGTTGGAATGCATCTGGAAAATCTTGCCGATGCGCTCCTTCTTGTCCTTGGTCGAGTTGATGATTTGCTCGCCCGAGTTCAATTTGCCCGAGTAAACACGAATGTATGTGAGGCGGCCGAAGAACGGGTGAACCGCAATCTTGAATGCGAGCGCCGCGAAGGGTTCGGTCGAATCAGGCTTACGAGTCAGGTGCTTTTCGTGGTCGCGAACATCCGTTCCATCGACGTCCGGGACATCGAGCGGTGATGGGAGGTAGTCGATGACGGCGTCGAGCATGGGCTGGACACCTCGGTTCTTGAATGCCGAACCGCAGAGAACCGGGTAGGCAGCACCCGCGATGGTCATCTTGCGGATTGCCGCTTTGATTTCAGGAATCGAAGGTTCTTCGCCCGCGAGGAACTTCTCGAGAAGTTCGTCGCTCGATTCCGAGACCGCTTCGATGAGCTGTGCGCGGTATTCCTCCGCCTTGGCTTGCAGGTCCGCCGGAATCGCTTCGATTTCGTAGGAGGCACCGAGGGTTACGTCACCCTTCGAGTCACCCTGCCAGATGAGTGCGCGCATCTCGATGAGGTCGACGACACCGACGAACGTCGACTCGAAACCGATCGGCAGTTGGATGACAAGAGGCTTTGCGCCGAGGCGCTTGATGATGGTGTCCACAGTGAAGTAGAAGTCCGCGCCGAGCTTGTCCATTTTGTTGACAAAACAAATGCGGGGGACGTTGTACTTGTCCGCCTGGCGCCATACGGTTTCGGACTGGGGCTCGACCCCTTCTTTGCCGTCGAACACAGCAACCGCACCGTCGAGAACACGGAGCGAACGTTCCACCTCGACCGTGAAGTCAACGTGTCCAGGGGTGTCAATAATGTTGATCTGGTTCTTGTCCCAGAAACACGTCGTAGCAGCAGATGTAATCGTAATTCCACGCTCTTGCTCTTGCGCCATCCAGTCCATCGTGGCCGCGCCATCGTGCACTTCACCGATCTTGTGCGTGATACCGGTGTAGTAGAGGATACGTTCGGTCGTCGTTGTTTTACCGGCATCGATGTGAGCCATGATGCCAATGTTGCGGACCTTGTTGAGGTCAGTGAGCACGTCCTGTGCCATGTGTTGTTCTCCGTGTGTGTTTCTGTATGAATGAGGTCGGGGTGAGGGGCTGGTCGAGGGACCAGCCCCGAGCGACTACCAGCGGTAGTGCGCGAATGCCTTGTTCGACTCGGCCATCTTGTGGGTGTCTTCACGGCGTTTGACAGCCGCTCCCAGTCCGTTGGACGCGTCGAGGATTTCGTTCTGCAAGCGCTCGGTCATCGTCTTTTCACGACGCGACTTGGCGTATGAGGTCAACCACCGCAGTGCGAGGGTGTTCGCACGGTGTGGCTTGACTTCGACCGGAACCTGGTAGGTCGATCCACCGACGCGGCGAGAACGCACCTCGAGAGTCGGTCGAACGTTGTCGAGCGCCTTCTTGAGGACGACGACGGGGTCCTGGCTGGACTTGGTGGCAACACCTTCGAGAGCGCCGTAGACGATGCGCTGCGCGAGGTCTTTCTTGCCGTCAAGAAGAATCTTGTTGACGAGCTGCGAGACGACGGGCGAACTGTAAACGGGATCAGCGACAACGGGTCGCTTGGGTGCGGGTCCTTTACGAGGCATTATTTCTTGTCCGCCTTCGCGCCGTAGAGGCTTCGAGCCTGCTTGCGGTTCTTAACCGCCTGCGTGTCGAGTGCTCCACGAACAATCTTGTATCGAACACCAGGGAGGTCCTTGACACGACCGCCACGAACGAGCACCATCGAGTGCTCTTGGAGGTTGTGGCCTTCGCCCGGAATGTACGCGGTCACTTCGACGCCGTTCGAGAGTTTGACACGAGCGACCTTACGAAGAGCCGAGTTCGGCTTCTTGGGTGTGGTGGTGTACACACGAGTACACACTCCACGCTGTTGGGGGTTCGACTTGAGCGCGGGGGCCTTGGTCTTGGTGACCTTGGGGCTGCGTCCCTTACGAACCAACTGCTGAATCGTTGGCACGACTTTTCTCCTTGTAATTTCTGCACGGTGACAGTGATGTTCTCAAACGACCGGCGGTCGTTATGCCGTGGGGACCTCGGTTCGACTGCGCCACGCGGCCGGTCCGGATTGCGGTCCTTGAGTGAGTCACGTTCTCGCACGATTTCTCGCACGCGTTGGCGCGCACACAAATCTCAAGATTACACCGTGTTTTGCGTTTTGGTCAACCCGCACTGACGGCGGTCAGCATTCCGCCGAGAATTGCCGGTCCGAACGGGATGTGGGAACGCCGATCGCGCGTGATCGAGAGGTGGATCACGGCGTGTATTCCCCCGAGAATCGACATTCCCATGAACCACTCCACAAGGTTTTCAGCGGGATTCGCCGAGTTTGACACGATAGCCACGACCGTGGGCGCGAGTTTCACGTCACCGAACCCCAGTCCGGCAATCCGGTGCGCGACGAGGCCGATCGCCATAATTACCACGGCGCCGGCCGACGCGAATCCAAGATTCTCGGGTCGAGTCAGTGCGAGAACTCCCCACGCGACGGGGATTGCAGGCAGAGTGAGCCTGTCGGGTAGCCTGTGCTCGCGAAAATCGATCCGTGCGAGGGCAACCGACCAGGCGATCAAGGCACACATATATAGAGCGACGGACATTGCTCGACAATATTCACATTGCCACTCCCACAAACTTCCCCATCCACACCTGTTTCTGCAGACATTTCGGGACTTCTCGACCCAACTTGGCCCAATCGGCTGGTTTGTCTGCAGAAACAGGTAGATGTAGTGCAAATGTTTGCAAAAACAGGAGTTGCGCGTTCTCACGGAGGGTTAGGAAAAAGGTGCGGGCACGCGAAAAAGGGGTGAGCCGAAGCCCACCCCTCCACCGTCGAACGGTTTAGTACTCGGTCTGGAAACCCGATGCGTCATACGACGCCGAGTTGAACGACTCGATGTCGGCGTAGGTGAATGCGTCTTCCGAGAACCCGCCCACCGTGAAGTGGCGCTGCGGGTAACGGCGGTCGGCTTCGTCCACGTTGTTGGAAATGTCGACCCCGCGGTACTTTGCGAGACCTGTACCGGCCGGGATCAATTTTCCGATGATGACGTTTTCCTTCAGACCGATGAGCGGATCGGACTTGCGCTCGAGGGCCGCTTGCGTCAGAACGCGAGTGGTCTCCTGGAACGACGCAGCCGAAAGCCACGACTCGGTTGCGAGCGACGCCTTCGTAATTCCGAGGAGCTCGGCACGCGCGGTGGCAGGCTTTGCTCCGCGCGACACAGCATCGCGGTTGATTGCACGGAAACGAATATTGTCGATGAGCTCGCCGGGGACGAGCTCGGTGTCACCCTGATCGACAATCGAGACCATGCGAAGCATCTGGCGAACGATGACCTCGATGTGCTTGTCGTGGATCGGGACACCTTGTGAAAGGTAGACTCCCTGGACCCCCTCGACAAGGTGCGCCTGAACTTCGCGCAGACCGCGGACACGAAGAACGTCCTTCGGGTCGAGCGTTCCAGCGAACAGCTGCGTTCCGACCTCGACGTGAGCGCCATCTTCGACGAGAAGAACGGCGTTCTTGAGGATCGTGTACGAGTAGGAGTCGTCACCGTTGTCCGGGGTCAAGATCAGCTTGCGCTGTGCGCCCGACTCGTCGATTGCGACACGACCGGTCGCATCCGCGATGGGGCTCGCCCCCTTGGGGGTACGCGCCTCGAACAGTTCGGCTACGCGGGGAAGACCCTGAGTAATATCCGCTGCCGATGCGGACCCACCGGTGTGGAAGGTGCGCATCGTGAGCTGTGTTCCGGGTTCACCGATTGACTGGGCGGCGATGATTCCGACTGCTTCTCCGAGATCGACAGTCTTACCCGTCGCCATCGAGCGGCCATAACACGCGCCACACACGCCCTGAGTTGATTCACAGGTCAACGGCGAGCGAACAAGGAGAGTCGTGACGCCCGCTGCAATGAAGTCCCTGATTGTCTGGCGACCGATGTCAGTTCCAGCCACAGCGACGGCCTTGCCCTTGGCGTCAAGCGCGTCCGCGGCGAGGGTACGAGCGAAGACGAGGTTCTCGACGTTGTTTGCGGCAGCACCGTCCATTGCGATCGTGAACGGCAGACCCTTGGTCGTGCCGCAGTCCGCTTCGCGAATGATGACATCCTGCGAGACGTCCACGAGACGACGCGTGAGGTAACCGGAATCCGCGGTACGAAGCGCGGTGTCGGCGAGACCCTTGCGAGCTCCGTGGGTCGCGATGAAGTACTCGGCCACCGACAGTCCCTCGCGGTACGAGTTCTTGATCGGAGTCGAGATGATCTCACCCTTCGGGTTCGCGACGAGTCCACGCATACCGGCGATGTTTCCCACTTGGAGCCAGTTTCCACGTGCACCCGAGGTGACCATACGGTTGATGGTGTTGTAGCCCTTAGACATCTCTGCCTTGAGCGCCGCAGAGACTTCGACGTTCGCATCTGTCCAAATAGTGATGAGCTCTTTGTGACGCTCGAGCTCCGAAATGAGACCCTTTTCGAACTGGCCGTCTACCTTGGCGGCCAACTTCTCGTGCTTTTCGATGATCGTCTTTTTCTCTTTCGGGGTCACGACGTCACTGAGTGCGACGGTTACTCCCGAACGAGTGGCCCAGTGGAATCCCGCGTCCTTAAGGGCGTCGAGCGTTGCCGCAACAACGACCTTCGGATACTTCTCGGCTAACTCCTCGACGATTTCGGTGATGACACCCTTGTCCGCAACCTCCGTCACGTAGGGAAAGTCGGAGGGTAGGAGGCTATTGAAAATCGCCTTTCCCAGCGTCGTTTCAAACGCGTTTCCGTCGGCAAAGCTTTCCGGCGCGGTTCCCGCGGCAAAGACAACGCCGGGGACGCGAATTTTGATTTTCGCATTGATGTGCAACTTGTCGAGGTCGTAGGCCATAAGACCTTCAGAGATGCCCCCGAAAGCACGTCCCTCGCCCACAACGCCCGAGCGCTCTGAGGTGAGGTGGTGCAGACCGATGATCATGTCCTGGGTCGGAACCGTAACCGGCTTTCCGTCCGAGGGCTTGAGAATGTTGTTCGATGCAAGCATGAGAACACGCGCTTCGGCTTGGGCCTCCACCGAGAGGGGAAGGTGAACAGCCATCTGGTCACCGTCGAAGTCAGCGTTGAACGCTGCGCACACGAGCGGGTGGAGCTGAATGGCTTTACCTTCGACGAGCTGCGGTTCAAACGCCTGGATTCCGAGGCGGTGAAGCGTTGGTGCGCGGTTCAGCAGAACGGGACGCTCGCGGATGATCTCTTCGAGCTCGCCCCAGACCTCGGGGTAGGCGCGCTCGACGGCGCGCTTTGCACTCTTGATGCTGGACGCGAGTCCCTTGTCCTGAAGCTGTTTGATGACATAGGGCTTGAAAAGTTCGAGCGCCATCTGCTTGGGCAAACCACACTGGTGGAGCTTGAGCTGCGGACCGACGACGATGACCGAACGACCTGAGTAGTCAACGCGCTTGCCGAGAAGGTTCTGGCGGAAACGTCCCTGCTTTCCCTTGAGCATGTCGGACAGCGACTTGAGCGCACGGTTACCGGTTCCCGTAACGGGGCGTCCACGACGACCGTTGTCGAACAACGCGTCAACGGCTTCTTGCAACATGCGCTTTTCGTTGTTCTTGATGATCTGCGGAGTCATCTGCTCATCGAATCGCTTCAGACGGTTGTTGCGGTTGATGACGCGGCGGTAAAGGTCGTTGAGGTCAGACGTTGCGAAACGCCCGCCGTCGAGCTGCACCATCGGACGAAGGTCCGGCGGAATGACAGGGATGACGCGAAGAACCATTGCCTCGGGGAGGGGAACGTCGCGAGGGTCCTGTCCGGCTGGAACGAGGAACGAGTTGACGACCCGGAGACGCTTGATTGCACGGACCTTACGCTGCCCCTTGCCGTTCTTGATTTCGTCGCGAAGAACTTCGCCTTCGGCCTTCAACTTTTCGCGGTCGTTCTTGCCCAAGTCCTTGAGGACGTGTTCGATTGCTTCCGCACCCATGAGAGCAGTGAAATAGGTTTCGTCGAGGGTCGTCTTGTCGGGATCGGTGTTGCCCTTGAAGTGATCCACGAGGAACCGGAACTCCGTGTCATCGCCCCACAAGCCACCCTGCTTGAGCGATCGGAACGAGTCCCATGCGCGTTGCCAACGAGCGATGTCATCGTCGAACGACTTGCGGATGTTCGCCATTTCCCGCTCGGCGGCTTCCTTGGCCTTGCGCTTGACGTCGGCCTTGGACTCTTCGGCTTCGAGTTTCGCGAGTTCGTCTTCTAGTTCCTTCTGACGGTCGGCAATTTCCTCGTCGCGGACTTTTTCGTAGTCACGAATTTCGGTCTGGACCATCTTTTCGATGATTGGCATGTCCTGGTGGATGCGTTCTTCGTTGATAGACGTCACCATGTACGCGGCAAAGTAGATGACCTTTTCGAGGTCCTTCGGTGCCATGTCAAGAAGGTAACCGAGGCGGCTCGGGACGCCCTTGAAGTACCAGATGTGCGTGACCGGAGCAGCGAGTTCGATGTGGCCCATGCGCTCGCGCCGGACGGCTTGGCGTGTGACCTCGACACCACATCGCTCACACGTCACACCCTTGAAGCGAACGCGCTTGTACTTGCCACATGCACATTCCCAGTCCTTGGACGGACCAAAGATCTGCTCACCGAATAGGCCGTCTTTTTCTGGCTTCAACGTGCGGTAGTTGATGGTCTCAGGCTTCTTCACTTCACCGCTCGACCACGAACGAATTTGTTCGTTCGTTGCCAGCTTGATGCGAATTTTTTCAAAGGTTGTTGCGTCGAGCACTTTGTTCTCTTCCGTATTTCTCGATAGTCAGTTCTCTGGGGTGCCTATTCGGCGAAGTCCACGGCAGCGGACTCTTCGCGGGCGATGTTGACACCCAGCGATGCGGTTGCGCGATCGGCGTCGTCCGCCGTGTCACGAAGGTTCACAGGGTTCTCGGCACCGTCGAGCACCTCGACGTTGAGCCCAAGAGACTGCATTTCCTTCATGAGGACCTTGAACGATTCAGGGATACCAGGTTCCTGAATGTTGAGCCCCTTGACGATGGCTTCGTAAACCTTGACACGGCCGGCGATGTCGTCGGACTTGATCGTGAGGAGTTCTTGAAGCGCGTAGGACGCGCCATAAGCCTCGAGTGCCCACACCTCCATCTCACCGAATCGCTGTCCGCCGAACTGTGCCTTACCACCCAACGGTTGCTGCGTAATCATCGAGTAGGGCCCGGTCGAACGTGCGTGAATCTTGTCGTCAACAAGGTGGTGCAACTTGAGGATGTACATGTATCCGACCGAGATGGGGTCAGGGAATGGCTCGCCGGTTCGGCCATTGAACAACTGCGCTTTACCGGACGAGCCGATGAGCTGTTGCCCGTTGGCGCGAGGCAAGGTGGAGTCGAGTAAGCCGGCGATTTCAAGTTCGCTTGCGCCGTCGAATACGGGGGTGGCAACCTTGGTGCCCGGAGCAACATCGCGCGCTTCTTCGGGGAGGAACTTGGCCCAATCGGGGTTTCCGTCGACCTTCCAGCCCTGCTTGGCTGCCCACCCGAGGTGGAGTTCGAGGACCTGACCGAAGTTCATTCGTCCGGGGACACCGAGCGGGTTAAGGACAACATCGACCGGAGTTCCGTCTTCGAGGAATGGCATGTCTTCGACCGGAAGGATCTTGGCGATAACACCCTTGTTTCCGTGGCGACCAGCAAGCTTGTCACCTTCCGAAATCTTGCGCTTCTGAGCGATGTAGACAATGACCTTTTTGAGGACACCATTACCGAGCTCGTCGTCTTCTTCGTTCGAATCGAAAATCTTGACGTCGATGACTGTTCCGTGCTCGCCGTGGGGAACCCGGAGTGACGAGTCACGAACCTCCTTGCCCTTCTCGGCAAAGATTGCACGAAGAAGTCGCTCTTCGGCGGTCAGTTCGGTTTCACCCTTGGGAGTGATGCGGCCAACAAGAATGTCACCGGCGCGAACTTCGGCACCGATTCGCACAATTCCCTCTTCGTCGAGGTGAGCGAGGCTCTCCTGAGACTGGTTGGGGATGTCACGCGTGATTTCCTGCGGTCCGAGCTTGGTGTCGCGGGCGTCAACGTCATATTCTTCGATGTGAATCGACGAGAGCGTGTCGTCCTTGACCAGGTTTTGGCTGAGGATGATCGCGTCTTCGAAGTTGTGGCCCTCCCATGACATAAACGCCACGAGGAGGTTCTTTCCGAGCGCCAGTTCTCCGTTTTCCGTTGCGGGGCCATCGGCGAGAACCCCGCCCTTCCCAACCTTGTCTCCTTCAGAAACGACGAGGCGGTGGTTGAAGTTGGTGCCCTGGTTCGAACGCTCAAACTTGCGAAGAACGTACTCTGTGGTTGGGGGAATCGTGACGTTGGTGCTGGGGTCGATTTCTCCCGCTTTATCGTTAAGGACAGTGACACTATCGCCCGAGACCTCGGTGACAACACCGGCGAAGTCGGCAATCAGAACATCACCGGCATCAACGGCCGCATACGACTCCATTCCGGTTCCGACGATCGGAGCCTCCGAGCGAAGAAGCGGCACAGCCTGACGCTGCATGTTGGCGCCCATGAGCGCACGGTTCGCGTCGTCATGCTCGAGGAACGGAATGAGCGACGTCGCAATCGACACCATCTGGCGCGGCGAAACGTCCATGTAGTCAACGCGGTTCGCGGGAACCGTGTCAACTTCTCCACCCTTAATTCGAACGAGCACTCGTTCTTCGGCGAGAGACCCGTCATCGTTCACCGGCGAGCCAGCCTGAGCAACGATGTGCTCGTCCTCGTCACTAGCGGTCAGGTAGTCGATCTTGTTCGTGACCTTGCCGTTAACAACCTGGCGATAAGGGGTTTCGATGAAACCAAACGAGTTGATTCGCGCAAACGACGCGAGCGAACCGATCAAACCGATGTTCGGACCTTCCGGCGTTTCGATCGGGCACATGCGTCCGTAGTGCGACGGGTGCACGTCGCGCACCTCAACACCGGCGCGCTCACGCGAGAGTCCACCCGGTCCGAGCGCCGAGAGACGACGCTTGTGGGTGAGTCCGGCGAGCGGGTTGTTCTGGTCCATGAACTGCGACAACTGCGATGCGCCGAAGAATTCCTTGATCGCGGCCGTCACGGGGCGGATGTTGATGAGAGTCTGTGGCGTGATGGCTTCGACATCCTGCGTCGTCATACGTTCGCGAACGACGCGCTCCATACGCGACAGTCCCGTGCGGATCTGGTTCTGGATCAGTTCACCCACCGCGCGGATACGACGGTTACCGAAGTGGTCGATGTCGTCGGTGCCCAGCATGATTTCGACATTTTTGCCAGCGCGCTTGCCGGCAATTGTTGCCTTCCCCTCATGCAGCGCAATGAGGTATTTGATTGTCGCTTTGATGTCCGACAGGGTGAGCACCGACTCGGTGATCGGGAGTTCAAGACCAAGTTTGCGGTTCAACTTGTATCGGCCGACTTTTGCGAGGTCGAATCGCTTTGAGTTGAAGTAGAAGTTGTCGAGAAGTGATCGAGCTGCTTCGAGTGCGACCTGCTCACCTGGACGGAGCTTCTTATAGATGTCCTTGAGCGCGTCTTCGGCGGTGAGGATGCTGTCGTGCGACAGTGTTTCTTCCATCGTGTACGAGCCCGCGAATTCCTTTTCGATTTCCTCGCGTGTCATTCCGAGAGCTTTGAGGAAAACTGTCACCGACTGGCGACGTTTGCGGTCGATGCGCACACCAATCTGGTCTCGTTTATCGATTTCAAATTCGAGCCATGCTCCGCGGCTAGGAATGACGCGGCACGAGAACAAATCC
Organism: Microbacteriaceae bacterium; assembly: GCA_024639935.1. Taxonomy (GTDB): domain Bacteria; phylum Actinomycetota; class Actinomycetes; order Actinomycetales; family Microbacteriaceae; genus MWH-TA3. The sequence goes on along the minus strand of JAHEFZ010000003.1, from coordinate 127,285 downwards.
TTGTCTGTCGTCTTGTCGTCGAGCTTCTCGAAATAAACTCCGGGGCTACGGACGAGCTGTGAAACTACGACACGTTCCGTTCCGTTGATGACGAACGTGCCCTTCGGTGTCATGAGGGGGAAGTCGCCCATGAAGACGGTCTGCGTCTTGATTTCACCGGTGTCGTGATTCATGAACTCGGCTTCGACGTAGAGGGGGGCGGCGTAGGTCTTGCCACGCTCCTTGCATTCGTCGAGCTCGTGCTTCTTTTCTTCGAGATACGGGTTCGTGAACGACAACTGCATTCGGTCGTTTTCGATCGGTGAAATCTCTTCGAAGATTTCTTCGAGTCCCGACTTGGCGTCAGAACCATCGGTCCCGATCAACCACGCGAAGCTTTCGGTTTGAAGAGCGAGGAGGTCCGGGACGGTGAGCGCGTCGGTCACCTTGGCAAACGACACACGGTTCGCATCGCGTCCGGTCCCCTGGTTTTTCTTCTTAACAGCCACAGATATTTCCTTTACGGGCGGGGCCCTTGGTACAGTGTTTGAGCGTTGGGAAGCGACATTGACCCGCCACTATTTACGGGTGAGTCGGGGATCCACTATTTGATTCCCGAGCAGAATGAAGCGCAAATTGCTAACTTACACCCCGTTGAACGAATTGTAAAGTTTCGAATTGGTAACGATTGTTCGAGCCGCCCACATGAGCGAGGATTACCCAATGGCAACGGCGTTCACACATCGACTGGCGAGCAGTGGACTCATTGCCCGCCTCGATCCAGACCAGTGGCGCCCTGGTTCGTGGGTGTTGTCAATTGATGACACCCCGCAGTCGCACGTCGACTTAGCCGACCCGATGTCACTGCATTTCGAATACATCGCGCGAATGGGTCACATCATCGACGCGGCATTCCCCAGCGCGGAGTCAATCACGGCATTACACCTTGGTGCAGGGGCGCTGACAATCCCGCGCTATATCGAGGCGACGAGACCGGGATCACGACAACAGGTCATCGAGATTGAACGTGACCTCATCGATTTCGTTCGTCAGCACTGCCCGCTTCCCCGAGGAGCATCCATCCGTTGCCGCTACGGGGACGCCCGCGAGGTGATGGAATCACTTCCGAAAGGGTTGCTCGGCCGCGTCGATCTGGTTGTGGTTGATGTTTTTCGCGGCGCACGAACACCCGCGCAGGTGACGAGTGTCGAATTTTATTTTGCCATTAAGCAACTTTTGGCACCGGGCGGTATCGTCATCGCCAACGTTGCCGACGGTCCACCCATGGCGTTTGCCCGCGGGCAGCTCGCGACGCTTCGCTACGTTTTCGGCGAGGCATTCGGCGTCGCCGAGCAGGGTGTCGCCAACAGCAAACGATTTGGCAACATCGTTCTCGGGGCCGTCTCTAGCGATACGGTTCCACACTGGGTTTCAGCGCTTGCGGGCAAGGGGCCGCACCCGGCGGTTTTGATTGCTGGGGCAGGGGCGGTGACCTGGTCGGCGAGCGCCGCGGTGGTCACCGACAACACCGCTATCGACTCGCCGCCGCCAGCGCGCAACCTTTTTCGGTCCTAGCCCGTGCCTATGGTTGTTGCGTGATCGATTTGACCGAAGTTCAGTCTCTTGCCGAGCGGCTGATCGCGCGTCACCTTGCGGTCTTAGAGCAACCGTGGACCTTCCGCTGGGATCATGCCCGACGTCGGGCGGGTGCGTGTCATCACGACAAATCGCAGATCTCGTTATCGGTCCACCTCATGGCCTTGGGCTCTCTCGAGGACGCCGAGCAAACTATTCTTCACGAAATTGCCCACGCATTGTGTGGAAAAGAGCACAACCACAGTCAGCTTTGGCTCGACACGGCACGCTCGATCGGATACACCGGCTGGATTCGGCATACCGGCCCATCACCCGACCACTTGGCGCGATGGCGCGGAGAATGTCCTGCTGGACACATCATTTTGCGCTACCGAAAGCCGCGCAACATGGTCGCCTCGTGTGTACTGTGCAATCCGCGCTTTTCGCGTCGGCATCTCATCGCGTGGGAGTTGTTGGGCTAAGCGGGCTGCTGCTGGGTGATGCAGTGAATGCCGCCACCGCGGGCGAACAACGCGCGGGCGTCGACCAACTCGACCGTTCTACCCGGATACGCCTTTTCGAGGATGCCCTGCGCGACCGCGTCACCCGAGTCATCGAACCCGCACAAAATCACGGCGTTGTTGCAGACGTAATGATTGATATACGAATAGTCGACGAAGCCCTCGTCATCGCGCAATGTTTCGGGTGCGGGGACAGGGATGAGGTCGAACCCCTCCGCCTCAAGCAAATTGCGAACCGTTTCCGATACCGCGAAATCGGGGTGTTCAGGGTTGCGCTGGTCGTGATACAGAACCGTCGTCGAGTTGCAGAACGCGGCGACGATGTCGACATGGCCACGGGTACCAAACTCGTCGTAGTCACGAGTCAGGCCGCGCGGAACCCAGACGATGCGGGTAGCACCAAGCGTGTCGAACAATTCTCGTTCGACCTCGTCACGAGTCCAGCCCGGGTTACGGCCCGGATCACGTTGGACCGTTTCGGTTACCAGAACGATTCCCTCACCGTTCGTGTGGATTCCACCCCCCTCGTTCGTCAGTGACGATGAGATGACAGGGACGTCGGCCGAGGCCAGAACCTTACGCGCTATTTCGGCATCGTTGTCCCACGTTGCCCAGGACTGCGCTCCCCAACCGTTGAAGATCCAATCGACACCGAGTGTCGCGTCGTTTGGACCTTTGACAAAGGTTGGCCCGATGTCACGCATCCATGCATCGTCGAGTTTCGCCTCCACAATTTCGACGCGACCGTCGAGCCACTCGCGGGCGATGGCGACGTCAGACGGGTCCACGACCATCGTCACGGGCTCGTACTGGACGATTGCGTTCGCGACAGACGCCCACGCCCCCCGTGCCTCCGCGATGTCGGCCTCGGTATCCCCGAGGCTGTATCCAGTGGACGGCCACGCCATCCACGTCCGCTCATGGCGTTCCCATTCTGCTGGCCACCGTGTCATCAGGATTTATCCTTGAGGCTTTCGACGAGTTCGAGAAGAATGTCGAGGGTCGTCCGAGGATTGACAATCGCAAATCGCAACACGGGTTCGCCTTGGAACTTTGACGGGAAACAAGCTGCTTTACCCGCCTCCCAGAGTTCGTCACTCCACGCGGTGTAGTCGTCCTGGGTCCACCCAGTCCTGCGGAACACCACAACCGAGAGCATCGGTTCCCGAACGAGTTCGAGATGATCACTCTCGCGAATAATCGCGGCTATGTCCCGCGCCACGATGTTGTTCGATTCAATCGCTTCACGATACGCGCCGACCCCGTGGGTCGCGAGCGAGAACCACAACGGAAGTCCTCGTGCGCGCCGCGAAAGGTGGACAGCGAAATCGGACGGGTTCCACTCATCGGTGTCGGTCAGAACATCGAGGTACGACGCGTGTTGAGTGTGCGCTGCACGTCCGATTGACGGGTTCCGGTAGATGAGGGCACACGAGTCATATGGCGCGTAGAGCCACTTGTGTGGGTCAACGATAAACGAGTCAACGCCAGCGATCCCGTCAAAGTGCGGCTTGGTGCTCGGTGCAAACATTCCGGCCAGTCCATATGCACCGTCGACGTGGACCCACGTGTCGTGGTCCTTCGCGGTCTCGACAACCGATGCGATGTCATCAACGATTCCGAAGTTCGTAGTGCCACCGGTTGCGACAATGGCAAAGACGCTTCCCCATGCGCCGGCTACTGCTTTCTCGATGGCGGCCCCCGTCATGCGACCGTCGTCTCCGACAGGAACTTTGATGACATCGACATCCATCACGCGGGCAGAGTGGGCGAGCGAAGAGTGCGCTTCTTCTGATGCGACGAAACACCAGCGGGCGGGTCGCGACTTCCCCGCCTGGGCCAAACGGTGCTCGGCATCGAAGCGAGCGGCAACGAGGGCTGACAGGTTCCCGTTCGTTCCTCCCTGCACGAAGACACCGCCGGCACCCTCAGGGAGGCCGGCTTCTGTGGCGAGGAACTTCAATACTTCGTTTTCGGCGTAGATTGCACCGGCCCCCTCCAGCCACGAACCCCCGAAAATGCAGGAGGCCGAGACCACGAGGTCGAACAAAATCGACGCCTCAGTCGGTGCGACGGGGATGAACGACACCATCGCAGGGTGGTCGGTGGACATCGATGCGGGAGCGAGAATTTCGCCGAAGAGATCCAGTGCCTTGTTGCCGCCGATTCCGGATTCGGTCACGGTGTCGGGCATCATGGCGCGTAATTCAGTAAAGGGCATCCCTTTGTCAAGCGGAGGCGGGTCCAACTGCATGCGATCTCGCGCATAGTCAAAAATGCGCTCCCGAAGTGCCGCCATAGCGTCGTCGTGGATGTGCATTCGCAAAGGGTTTGTCATCAGGCCTCCGTCGGTGTGAACAGGAAATACTGTACGACCTGATAGGTCAAAACGACAGAGTATTGCGTTAAAGTCGCGTCAAATCACAGTCATCGTGCGTCAACCAAGAATAGACGCAATCAAATGTGACAAACTTCCTTTTTTGCGCGAGATTCCCGACGTTACCGATAGGACACGGTGGCCAGCGCGGCGCGAAGGACTGCTCCCCGCCCACCGACGAACTCGCCGTCGATTGATTCGCGAACAGCATCCTGCACAGGGATCCATCGAATGTCGAGTGCGTCTTGGCGGGGTTGCGCTTCGCCCGTAACCGGCACAACGAACACCAGTGAAACGGCGTGTTGCCGTTCGTCAACAAGTCGTCCGGGGAACGGGAAATATTCCGCGACCGTCGCCGGGACAACGCTGTTGGGAAGACGGGGAAACGCGAGAGCCCCGAGGTCTTTCTCCAGGTTGCGGCTGAGGGCATCACGAATCGTCTCGCCGAACTTCACGCGCCCCGCAACGAGGGCAGAGCGCATTTCACCATAGTCGTCGATTCGGATCAGGAGCCCCACTTCCGTGACGAAGCCGTCGTCATCAAGTCGAACCGGCACCGCTTCGACGTAGACGAGCGGAAGCCTCCGACGAACCCCCTCGAATTCCTCCTCGGAAAACCAGTCAGGGTCGGGCGTGCGGACATCACTCATAAAATCATTATTCCGCGGTCACCCGCTTCTCGCAGCGTTTCTGAATTTAAATGAGAGAACCCCAGCCACGGCGACGTGGCTGGGGTTCTCAACGCTTCAGTTCTTTACTGGCAGCTATCGCACTGCAGCAGGTCCATCGGGTCGACGGGAACCGCATAGCCGCCAACGCTGTCGTTGTCGAAGTCCATAGTTCCTCCTGAATGTTTGCGGCGGGGATGCCGTAGGGAAAATACTATATGTCGCGAATGACAATCCTGTCATTTCACAACATCTAGTGTTTGTGGCGTGTCGCGCCCACGCACCGGTCTCCCCGGCAGCTCGCCGTCACCTCGAGAGCCAGCAATCGAGGTTTTCGGGATTTCACCCACGACGGGTAGAGGTGCTAACCTCGCATGGTGCCTTCGTGGCACTCGCCCCGATAGCTCAGTGGTAGAGCACTTCCATGGTAAGGAAGGGGTCGTCAGTTCAATCCTGACTCGGGGCTCGACCTAATTAGGTTGCGGCGGGGTAGCTCAGGTGGTTAGAGCACACGGCTCATAATCGTGGTGTCGCGGGTTCGAGTCCCGCCCTCGCTACCAATTAGTTCCCCTTGGTGTGATTGAGCAAGAATTCGAACGGGTCGACATGCACCCCGTCCACGATGATCGCAAGGTGCAAGTGGGAACCGGACGTGACCCCCGTGTTCCCAACTCGCCCGACATAGTCTCCCGCCTTAACAATTTGGCCGACCTTTACCCCCGTTGAATCCCGAATCATGTGGGCGTACATGCTGTCGAACTTGAGCCCGTCAACGTCGTGTCGGATGACGACCCATTTTCCGAGGTAACCGTCATCGTTAACCTCGACGACTTCGCCTGCAGCAACCGAATTGAAGGCCGTTCCGTCGGCTGGGTCGAAGTCAAGTCCCTGGTGATTGGTCGAACACCCGAAACAGGGCGCGGAACGTCCACCAAACCCCGAAGAGATTGGAACGACGACCGGGAACGGCCATCGAATCGATCCGCTATTGGTGACGGAATACTTGAATCCAGACGTGATGCCGTAGGTCAGCAACAACAGATCTGAATAGGTTGTCACCGAAAAATCGCCGAGGGAAACCTGTTCGGCTTCCGTTCCTGTTGAGGCCACCTTTACCGACTGATCATCGCCTGTCGACGCCGTACCCCATCCCGTGTTGGTCGGGTCAAAACCCGTGGCAGGAAGTGCCAACACTGCGAAAAGTCCCCCGACAACCAACAAGACAAAACTGCGTCCGAGAAAGTTGCGCAACGGATGGGTAAGTCTCGGAGGGTTGGCTTTACGCGCTAAGCGCTTTGCCGCAGCTTCCGCCTTCTTTCGCAGCTTTTCTTCGGCACGCGAGCGGCGCTGTGCCCCAACATGGCCGCGATTTGCGTAACTGTCCAGGACAACGACTGGTTCGGGCGGAGCGACGTCCAATACTGCTTCTGCTGACGCGGCGGCGAGTTCCGGAGTGGGGACCGTCACGGCTTGAGGGAGAATTGGAACCGGTTGGCTCTTGTTAATCTGATCCTGAAAGCGCGCGAGCTCTGCTTCACGTGCTTCCGCCGCTTCCTTTTCCCGGCGAATCTCGTCTGCACGCCTTAACGCATTCGCTCGGATCCGATCCCGTTCGCGTTCGCGGGCGATAATTTCAACTTTTTCCTGCTCTGCGCGGAGTCGCAACTCGCGCCGCGCAAGCGGTTGATCGGGGTTTTGGACGCGCGACTCTAGATCTACGCTCGAGAGCGCCGAATCAGAATCAATAGTCACAAACCCTCCAAAAAAAGTCGTGCTTGGTAAGTGTAAACGAGGGACCTTGGTGACGCTACCGGAGGTCGAAATGAGCGCCTGCGGCGACCAGTACCGATTCGATCTCGTCGATGAGATCCGGATGCGATGCCAACAACCAATCAACGTCCGGCGCAGACCCGTTCCAGCCGCGAATTTCTGCTCCGGCTTCGCGGGCGATGAGCACGCCGGCGGCGTGATCCCAAGGCTGCAACATGCGTTCGAAGTAGACGTCGAGCTGGCCCGCCGCCAGCGCTGTCAGGTCAAGCGACGCCGCTCCCATTCGTCGAATGTCGCGAATATGCGGCATCACAGCGGCCATCACCTCCGCCTGTCGGGTCCGAATCTGCTGGGAGTAAGAGAAGCCGGTCGAGAGCAGCGATTGTCCGAGCGACTCTGGCCTATTCACCGAAAGGGGCATCCCATCTGAGAAGGCACCGCCACCTCGGGTTGCGGTGAACTCTCGACCGTTGGCCACATTGATGACCACGGCCGCTATCTCTTCCCACTCGCCTGGACTGGGCTCGCCTTCCACGACGGCGATGCTGACGGCATACTGCGGAATGCCGTAAAGATAGTTGACCGTCCCGTCAATTGGATCGACAACCCAGGTCAGAGACGTCGAGCCTTCAGCTCGACCGCCCTCTTCACCGAGAAAGCCGTCACCGGGCTGGAGTTCCGAAAGTCGCTGCCTCACAAGCGCCTCGACCTCGCGGTCGACCGCCGTGACGACGTCGACTGACGAACTCTTGCTCTCGGCGACCGTCACCTTTCCACGGCGGCGATCCGCGGCGAGCACGGTTGCCTCCCTCGCAATAGCGAGAGCAGTCTCAAGAAGTTGGGCCGACATGTTTCTATTGTCGCGCAGGTTACGGGTCGGTGGCCCCGCCTATTCTCGGCACATGCAGTCCTGGGGTTTTGCGTTCGGTGTTGTCGCAGGATTAGTGGTCGCAGCGGGGGGATTCCTGTTGCTCGTCTTGGCCGCTCTGGCTCTTTTTCGCCGAGCCACCGAATTGGCCAGACCCGAGAACCCGTCCCTCGCGGACGAAGACGAAATCGACCATCGGTTCTACTAAAGGAAAGTCCCCAACCTCGATGGGCCGGGGACTTGGTGGTGGGTGAGGGATTCGAACCCCCGAAGGCTGAGCCAGCTGAGTTACAGTCAGATCCCTTTGGCCGCTTGGGTAACCCACCAGGTGCGTTCCACACCAAGGTAATCCTCGACGAGGCGCGCAGTTCTCAACCATACAATACGCGGGCGGGTTCCCGCGAACCTCGCCTAAACTGGCGCCATGGCTGATTCCTCTTTTGACATTGTTTCCAAAGTCGACCCGATGGAGCTCGACAACGCCGTGAATCAGGCACAACGCGAAATCGAGACGCGCTTTGATTTCAAGGGTGTCGGTGCCGAGATCGAGAAGAAGTCCGACAAGGTCAATCTCGCCGCGAGTAGCGAAGAGCGCGTCAAAGCGGTGCTCGACGTTCTTGAGTCCAAACTCATCAAGCGCGGCATCTCGCTCAAGTCACTCGAGGTCGGAAAACCCTTCGCTTCGGGCAAGGAATACCGAATCGAGACGACGGTGAAGAGCGGAATCACCAGTGAACACGCGAAGGAAATTGCCAAAATAATCCGTGATGAAGGTCCAAAGTCAGTCAAGCCGCAGATTCAAGGCGACGAACTTCGTGTGTCCTCCAAGAGCCGAGACGACCTTCAGGCAACGATGCACTTGATCAAGGGCAAAGACCTTCCGGTCGATGTCCAGTTCATCAATTTCCGCTAAACGCGAGAAACGCGAAGCATCTCGTCGCGGTCAACGACCTTGATTCGCTCGCGACCGTGCGGCGTCCCGAGTGACTTCTCGTGTTCGTCGAGTCGGTGCCAACCATCGAGGTTAGTAAATTTAACGCCGCGGGAATCGAGAAGAGCGGTAACCGCGTCCTCTGCCGGTTCAGCGGGCGACCACCACGACGCTTGGTCCTTGACGAGGTGTGCAACCGTTTCCATCGCGTCAGATTTGGTGTGGCCGATGAGTCCAACGGGTCCGCGTTTGATCCAGCCCGTCGCATAGACGCCAGGAAGGATGTTGTTGCTGTCGTCCATGACCCGCCCCTCATGATTGGGAATGACGCCGTGGCGGTGGTCGAAAGGAATGTCGTCGAGTGCTGAACCATGGTAACCAACCGCGCGATACAGTGCGTCAATAGGTAGTTCGCGCATTTCGCCCGTCCCGCGAACACCGCCCGCACCGTCAGGTTCGGTACGCTCATATCGGAATACGCTAACTTTTCCGTGTTCGCCGACAATCTCGACCGGATTGGCGAAGAAGTGCAGGTGCAGGCGGCGACGGGCACTACCGACTCCTGCCTCGCGCCACGGAATGAAAATCTTGTTGATAACAAAGATCTGCTTGTTTGATTCGATGGCGGCTTTGGACGCCTCGTCGAAGTCAAAATCTTCCTCGTACACAACGATGTCGACGTCGTTCAATTCACCCAATTCCCGCAATTCTAAAGGCGTGAACTTGACCTGCATTGGGCCTCGTCGCCCAAAAACGTGCACATCAGAGACAGGACTCGCTTTGAGCGCTTGGTAAACATTGTCGGGAATTTCGGTGGGCAGCAGGTCGTCGGCGTGCTTGGCGAGCATGCGCGCGACATCGAGAGCAACATTTCCGTTTCCGATCACCGCGACTTCTTTGGCGTCCAACGGCCACTCGCGCGGCACGTCTGGGTGCCCGTCGTACCACGACACGAAGTCGGCAGCACCGTAGGAACCGTCAAGTTCGATGCCCGGAATGTCGAGGTCGGCGTCACGAATCGCTCCCGTCGAGAAAATCACGGCGTGGTAGTGCCGTTTGAGGTCGTCCAGGGTGAGGTCGGTACCGTAGTTCACATTCCCGAAAATTCGAATACCGCCCGCGTCGAGCACGTCCCGCAGTGCATTAACAATCCCCTTGATTCGAGGATGGTCGGGGGCTACCCCGTATCGGACGAGCCCATAGGGTGCAGGGAGGCGGTCAAAGAGGTCGATCGAAACATCGAACGCTCGCTCGTATTTCTGCACAATGTCGGCAGCATAAATTCCCGCGGGACCGGCGCCCACAATCGCAAGTCGAAGCTTCATATCGTCCTAGTTCGTTCGATCAATCACTCGCGCGGCAAACCGTTCGAGAGATTTTTTGGGTAAACCGTCGGGAAGTATGTCAAGGGCTGCGACAGCTTCGGCCGCCCAGCGACGCGCTCTGGCAATCGTGTCCACCGTGTGGCGGGACGCACGAAGTTCGTCCATAAAGCCGGCGAACTTCTCCGCGTTGTTCGATTCGATTGCGGAATCTATTCGCTCGACGAGCGAAACAGACTCGGGATCGGATGCCGCCCGCGCCAACAAGATCGGTAGTGTCGCGACACCGTTTCGGACATCATTGCCTTTTTCTTTGCCCGTTTCGCCACCATCAAGGTCAAGGACGTCATCGATGATCTGGAACGCGACGCCGATCTTTTCGCCGTATTCGCGAAGCGGTTCAAAGTACTCTCGCGGTGCCCCAGACGTCATCAAACCGACAACCGCGCTCGACGCGATCAGCGACCCCGTCTTGTCCGCAAGCACTTGGAGGTAATGGGCGACCGCATCAGCGTCCTTCTGAGGACCGGTCGTTTCGTGAAGTTGACCGAGGCATAAGCGCTCGAAGGTCGCCGCGTGTAATCGAACCATGTCGTCGCCGAGTGTCGAGGCGAGTGAGCTTGCCCTCGCCAGTAGTAGGTCCCCTGTAATGATTGCCACCGAATTTGACCAGACGGTGTGAGTTGTCGGTACGCCGCGGCGAAGGTCGGCGTCGTCCATCACATCGTCGTGATACAGCGTGGCGAGGTGAATTAGTTCTACAACCTGTGCGCCCATGATGATGTCGTCACGGGTTGGGTCCCCGTATTCGGCGGTGATTAGGGCCAACAAGGGACGAACACGTTTTCCGCCCGCCTCGAACAAATAGCGAGCGATGGTATCCGTGTGTGCATCGCCAAAGTGCAAATTTGACTCGAGCGAGTCTTCCATCCGCTCAACGCCTGCGCTGAGGCGCTTGACCAGTTCGCGTTCCTCCGCGGTTGACGACAAGGCGTCGGCAAGTCCGAAGTTGGAATTGATGGAATTTACGTGACTCATCGCCCTGTTCCCATCGGAGCAGTACCGCGGTGAAGCGCGACAACTCCCCCGGTCAAATTCCGATACCCGACGGCGGTGAAACCGGCGTCGCGAATCCAGCTCGCGAGGAGTCCTTGTGAGGGCCAGTCCTGGATCGAGTCCTTGAGATAGGTGTAGGCGGCGGGATTCGTGCTGGACAGGTTGGCAATTCGGGGCATCACCGACGTCAAATAAAAGTCATAAGCACGTCGAACAATTCGGTTCGGCGGAGTCGTGAACTCACAAATCACCAAGCGGCCACCGGGCTTAAGGACTCGACGCATTTCGGCGAGCGCCTTGTGGGGGTCGTTGACGTTGCGAAGACCAAATGACACCGTGACCGCGTCGAAACTGGCGTCATCGAACGGCAGTTCCGTCGCGTCGCCTTCGACAAAATCGATGTCGGGGTGACGCTGTCGACCGACCGCGACCATTCCCGCCGAGAAATCGAGGGCAGTGACGCGAGCTCCTGCTCGTGCAATCGCAGAACTCGAGGTACCCGTTCCGGCGGCAATGTCCAGAATTCGGTCACCCGAGACGATACCGAGTGCACGAACCGTCGCCAGTCTCCACAGCGCACTGGCTCCCATCGAAAGGATTGAATTTGTTCGGTCGTAGCCAGGAGCTACATCGTCGAACATCGCCGCGACTTTGATGGGGTCTTTTCCCAGATCAGCACTCGTCACGATTATCAACTCTACCCGTGCGTAGGTAGCCTTAACGAGTGAGCAGCGCCAACCTCGAGACCTTCTCGCGAGACGTCATTCGAACGGCTCGAGTCGAATCAATTCTCGACTATGCGAGCCCGTCTCGACCCCTTTATTTCCGCAGCGGGGACCGTGAAATCGTCGGCATTGGTGAGCACACTCGATGGACGGCAAGCGGGCCGAATCGCTTCGCCACGTTGGCCGGAATGTGGGAATCTGCGGTCGTCGGTGCGCCGCCCGCGATGCGCCCCTACCTCCACGCGATTGGTGGCGGATCATTCGACCCGAACGGAGAAGCATTTCTGATTTTTCCGCGCGTGACAATCATCCGGCGCGGGCGCGAGATTACGACCGTCACCGCTGGAGCCGCCGAAACAGGGTTCGAGAACGTGCGTCGGGCCATTGGTCCCGTGCCCGTCGTCGATTGGCCACACATCGACTCGGTCTACCGTGATCGCGTTCGAACCGCTCTCGGACACTTGGATTCTGGGTTCGGCAAGGTTGTGGTTGCTCGCGCGATTACCGGACACGTCGTCAGGCCGGGCGACGAACGCGCACCGTTGCAGAAACTCGCATCGGGGTATCCCGACTGTCACATTTTTGCCGTCGATGGTTTGTGGGGGGCTTCACCCGAAACGCTGGTTCGGGTTCACGATCGCCGTGTCCAAACGCGGGTGCTCGCAGGGAGCGCTGCCCGCGGAGGCGATCCCCAGTCGGATGCCCTCGCAGCGTCTCACTTAGCAACTAGTCCTAAAGATCGAGACGAACACGAGTACGCGATGCGGTCGGTCCTCACGGCACTCGCGCCGCACTGCCGGACGATTGTCGGTACGTCGGTCCCGTTCACGCTTCGCCTTTCGAACGTGTGGCATCTTGCCAGCGATATTGAGGGCGTTTTGCGGACCCGCACGTCTGTACTCGACATCATCGACTCGCTGCACCCCACGGCCGCCGTGGCGGGTGTTCCAACCGATCGCGCGTTGGCGACAATCGCGGACATCGAGGCAATCCCCCGCGGACGTTACGCCGGTCCCGTTGGCTGGGTAGACGGCGCGGGAAACGGCGAATGGGCAATCGCACTTCGGTGCGCGCAATGGCGCGAAACAGACATCGTCGCGCACGCTGGTGCGGGAATCATTGTTGGGTCTGATCCAGAGTCAGAGTACGACGAAACCGAGCTCAAGTTCCGGCCGATCCGAGAGGCCTTGACGCTTTAGCCTTCCCGAAGTGGCACTTCGATAAGAATCGGCTCGGTGGTTTCGGTTAACGCCGACGTGAGTTGCCCGCGTGTTTCGACGCGTCGATAGGCGATACCGTAGGCCTCGGCGAGCGCCTCAAAGCTGACTCGCTGAGGCGTGAGCATGACAGCCTCAAAATGTGCTGGGTTCGCGGTCGACTTCACATCGAGACCCTCAAAGATTCGACCGCCATTGTTGTTACAGACGATGATTTGGACCGGACCGTTGACCAACGCGAGGGAACTAGCGTCATAGGCGGCGGCGAGATCGCCGAGAACAAGGCGCGTGACGCCGACTGGGGAGTCGGCACGGCGAGAGGCTGAGGCAATCCCTTGGGCGGTCGCGATAGTTCCATCAATCCCGGCAAGACCACGGTTGGAGTGAACTCGAATCGGCTTCCCCGGCAAAATCGAATCCGCGATTCGAATGATGGAGGATGCTCCGAACACCAGGCGGTCATGAGGCCACGTGGCATCCCACACTAATCGCACGACCATCTCGCTCGTAACCGGCTCTCGTTGGATTTCCATTTCCCGTCGGGCGAAGGCCGACCGCGCGGCATGGTCGCCAGCGAGACTGCCGTCAACATCGGCCGCGTGTTCCGAAACCCGGCCGTCAATCGTCATTCGTGATCTCCGTGCCCAGGGAAGTCCCCACTCACGGGCTATGTCGTCACCCGAGCCGGTCACGACGATCTCGTCGACAAGTCGGACTCGTTCGTTAGGACGATACGGAACTCCCTCTCCCCCCTGCACAACGGTGACGGCGACCCCCTCGCGCGCGCACAACTGGTCGATGACGTTGGAGAGAGTTGGGCGGCCGACGACGACGACCGAGTGGATCTCGTCGACGAATTCTGGGCTCACACCGATGGTTCGATAATCCGTCACCAAATGCGGCCCGAAGTGCGACCCGCTCTCGATTTCAGCAAAGAGCGGAGCGCCCAACTGGCGTGCCCATTTCTCGGCTCGGATACCCGCACCGAGTCCCGCGACGACGACCACTCCGACCGTGGCCTCGATGGTGGCGGACACGGACTCCCGCTCAACGACAAGGAGATCGCCCGGTCGGATTGACTCGAGATACCTATTAGGGGCGTCGGACGAGAGCGGCTCGATGAATTGTGGGTTCACATGGACAGGGCCCCGGTCACGAAGGGCAACAGTCAGCGCCTCGAGTGCGACGATCGCGCCTCCCTTTTCAGCGTCATCAGGGCTTTGGGCAGGGGGAACGTCAAACGTTTCTTTGACAGCGGCGGCAAACATCCCCACGTGAAATGTGGTTTGTCCCCCGCCCTGCGCGCGCACCGATGCGGGGCGGTCAGCGGTGACCAGCAACAGAGGTATCCCTTGGTGAAACGCCTCGACAACCGCGGGATGAAGGTTGGCCACACTGCTTCCTGACGTCGTCACGATGATCGCGGGACGACCGGATTCGAGTGCCAGCCCGAGAGCCAGAAAGGCGGCCGCGCGCTCGTCAAGCACCACGTGAAGCGTGAGTAATCCGCGGTCGGCCAACTCGGCGGCGAGCAACGCCAACGATTGAGATCGCGAACCAGGGCACACGACGATGTCGGTCACGCCGTTCTCGATGAGGGTTCGAAGGAACGCGAGCGACCAGTTCGTGGCGTTAGACACGGCGGACGTCGGTGACGTCACGCCGAATCCTTGGGCGGGTTTTCACCCTCCTCATCGAGTCGGCGAAGTTCCTCTTCAAGTCGAGCAATTCGGTCATCAACTGATTCCGTCGAAAACGGGCCGCTGGTCGGACCACGGTCGACAATATCGGTCGGCGTGGCAGGTCGTGACGTGGCCCCACGGCGGCCTTTGCCCATGATGAACCAGAGGATTGCCCCGATTAGAGGGAACAGGATGACGACAACAAACCAAATCGGTTTCGGCAGCCCGCGAACTTTCGACGCGGGAGTGATTGCGACGTCGACGATTGCATAAACCATGACGGCGACAAGCACAAATGATCCAACCAACAGAATACGAGCGAGCACGTTTTTATTCTAGGCGCGCTGGATGGACACATACGATGTAGCTATGAGCCCGTGGATCACCTACACCCTCGCCCGGCTGGGAATCTTCATTGTCGCACTCGTCTTCCTCCTCGTTCTCGGCACAGGGTGGATTGGGGGAGCCATCTTTGCAAGTTTGATTTCGCTTGCTCTGTCGGTCCTCTTTCTCAATGGACTGCGTCAACGTGTGGCTGCCGACATTCAGCGCCGAGTTGAAAGACCTGCCCCCGACATTGATTCGGATGTCGAAGACGACCAAATTGATTCAACGAAGAACTAGGTCAGGAATCCCCGCAACAGCGCCGCGGAACCTTCGAGGTGAGCGCGCATCGCCGCTTCAGCGTCGTCCGGTCGTCCCGACAAAATTGCCATGACGATGGATTCGTGTTGTTCGTTCGAGTGCGCAATATTGGGCGGGAGCAAGGGAATTCCGTCGAGAAGTTCATTGACCTTCACTCTGGATTGGGCGATTTGGTTGACCAGAGAATTCGAGCCCGCCATCTCTGCGATCACGAGGTGAAGCCGAGAATCAAAGCGTCGATATTCCTCGACAGTCGCGTTGGCCGTTTCTTGATGGATCGTCCACAAGCGCTCGCGAAGTTCCCCGGTGAGGTCGTTTGTCGCTGCTTGATAGGCCGCGCCGGGCTCGAGGACGGCCCGCAGCACAAGAACGTCATGAATATCCGACACGGTGAAGTGTTGTCGTTCTATGACATCACCGTCCCTTCCGATGACGATGGGTCCGGCGGGAATCGTTTCGGCAATGAACGTGCCGCCATATCGCCCGCGTCGAATCGACAGGTATCCCGCCTCTGACAACGACGCAATCGCATCTCGAACCGTGTCCCGCGAAACTTCCAACATGGTGGCGAGTTCTCGCTCCGGCGGCAATTGCTCGCCAGGGTGAATCAAGCCGAGTCGAATCGTCTGGAGAATGCGTTCGACCGTCTCTTCGTAGGTGTTCCCGCCCCGAATCGGTGTAAGAAGCAACGATCGATCAAAGCCGACCGTTGTCCCTGCGGTCTCACCGACGGAGAAGTCGAAATCCATGTCCGTTAGACCGGAGTGACGTACGCGCCCGAGATTCCACCATCGACCAAGAACGTCGATCCGGTAATAAACGACGCGTCGTCACTCGCGAGGAAGGCTACTGCCGCCGCCAATTCTTCCGGCTTGGCGAAGCGTCCGATGGGGATGTGGACGAGTCGACGCTGAGCGCGCTCGGGATCCTTGGCAAACAATTCTTGCAACAACGGCGTATTGACCGGCCCGGGGCACAGCGCGTTGACCCGGATTCCCTGACGCGCAAACTGCACGCCGAGTTCGCGGCTCATTGCGAGTACACCGCCTTTACTTGCGGTGTAAGAAATCTGGCTGGTGGCGCTACCCAAGACCGCGACGAAGGAGGCCGTGTTGATAATCGACCCGCTTCCCTGCTTGGTCATGTGACGTAGTACCGCTCGACAGCACAGATACACGCTCTTGAGGTTCACGTCTTGGACCTTTTGCCACGCGGGAAGTTCCGTGGTTTCGATCGAATCATCGTCGGGCGGTGAAATGCCGGCATTGTTGAACGCGATGTCGACGCGGCCGTGCAGGCGAACCGTCTCATCGAACAGGTGGTTGACCTGGTCTTCATCCGCCACATTAACTTGAATGAAAGTGCCCTCAAGTTCCTCGGCTGCCGCGGTGCCCGATTTCGGGTCCATGTCGGCGATGACGATTGTGGCACCCTCGGCGCGCATGCGCTTGGCGGTCGCAAGACCGATACCGCTCGCACCGCCGGTGACGACCGCGACTTTGCCTTTCAGGCGTTGGGTGAGATCGATTTGTTCAATGGACATGGTGGTTCCTTTCTGGGGATTAGTCCGCTGGGATGAAAACGTTCTTTTCTTCTGTGAAGTGAAGCGGGGCATCAGGGCCGAGTTCGCGTCCCAGTCCCGACTGTTTGAATCCACCGAACGGGGTGTTGTACCGAACGGAAGAGTGCGAATTGACCGAGAGATTGCCGCTCTCGACCGCACGGGAAACCCGGATGGCGCGTCCCACATCGCGGGTCCAAATCGAGCCAGAGAGTCCGAATTCCGTTGCGTTCGCGATGGAAATCGCGTCCGCCTCGTCCTCGAACGCATGCACCGTGACAATTGGTCCAAAGATCTCGTCCGTCATGCACGGGTCATTGAGACCGCGCGAGAGAGCGACCGTCGGGGCGAACCAGTTGCCCGGTCCGTCAGGCGCACTCCCACGAAAGGCGATGTCTGCTTTGTCTAGGTACGTGCTGACCGATGCGAGGTGCTGAGAGTGTACGAGAGGGCCAACCTCGGTCGCGTCGTTCGTCGGATCGCCAACGACAACACCCTTGACGGCGGTTTCGAACTTCGCCATGAACTCGTCGAGAACTGACTTCTCAACGAGGATTCGGCTACGGGCACAACAATCTTGACCGGCGTTTTCGAACACAGAATACGGCGCGGTCGCTGCTGCTTTATCAATATCGGCATCGGCAAAAACGATATTTGCGCTCTTCCCACCGAGTTCGAGTGTCACTCGTTTAATCTGGTCGGCTGCACCACGCATGACACTTTTGCCCACTTCGGTCGAGCCCGTGAATACAATTTTGCGCACATCCGGGTTCGTGATGAACCGTTCACCGACAACACTTCCCTTTCCGGCGAGAACTTGAAAGAGCCCCTCGGGCAAGCCGGAGTTACGGCCAAGTTCGGCAAGTCGGAGGCTCGACAGCGGCGTCCATTCGGCCGGTTTGAGGACGACGGCGTTGCCCGCCGCGAGTGCTGGAACAAACCCCCAGGATGCGATCGTCATCGGAAAGTTCCACGGTGTGATGATCCCGACAACACCAAGCGGTTCGTTGAAGGTGATGTCAATGCCGCCCGCAACGGGAATCTGCTTTCCGAGGAGTCTCTCGGGGGCGGCCGAGTAATAGTCGAGCACATTCCGAACATGCGTCGCTTCCCAACGTGCCTGTCCGATGGGGTGTCCCGAGTTGCGAACCTCAATCTGGGCGAGATTTTCGATGTCCGCTTCAACGGTCCGAGCGAAGGAACGAAGTGCCTCTGCGCGCTCGGCGGGGGCAAACGCTGCCCAACGTTTTTGAGCCTCCCGCGCTCGGGCGATCGCGTCGTCGGTTTCTTCCACAGAAAGGTGCTCGACCGTTTCCATTTCGTCGCCGGTAGCGGGGTTGATAATCGTGTAACTCATAACGTGCTCCTCTGTAATCGCGCCGCGGAGGTTAGCGCGTCGAACAGTCGACCGTCCTTTTCTGAGGTGACCTCGGGGTGCCATTGCACCGCGACACCGAACGGATAGTCTTCAATCTCGATTGCTTCGACCACATCGTCTGCAGTGCGAGCGGACACCCTCAAACCAGAGCCAAGACCTTCGATTGCTTGGTGGTGATAGACCATCCCCGTGACCGTGGATCCAACAATGGACTCAAGGATCGTACCCGGCGACACCGTCATCTCCATCTCGGTCAACAGGGCTTCTCCTCGCTGGTAATCGTTCTTCCCCACTATGTCCGGAAGATGTTGAAACAACGTGCCACCGCGATACACATTGAGAACTTGCGCTCCTCGGCAGATGAACAAGATCGGAAGCTCGCGCCGAATTGCCGCGTTGACCAGCGTGAACTCCCACTCGTCGCGCCGGAGATCGGGCTGGTCGGTGTGTTCGCCCGGATCTTGGTTGTAGCGTTCGGGGTTGATGTCCCGTCCGCCGGCAAATACCAGTCCGTCAATGCCGTCGAGAACGCGGTCCGCGATGTCCATCGAAGCGGGTTGCGGAGGTAACAACACGGCGATTGCGCCTGCCCGTGCCACGCTCTCGATGTACCCCGAGTGGAGGAACGCCGCATCGACATCCCACACGCCCGTCTTCGCTTGTTGACGGTACGTCGTGATGCCGATAACGGGCTGACTAGAGGCGCTCAAAACCGCGGACGCGCTCCCAGTCAGTGATTGCGCTGTCGAACGCGCGAATCTCGATGCGGGCTGCGTTGACGAGGTGGTTGACAACATCGTCGCCGAAGATCGCGCGGGCAGCCGTGCTGTTCTCGAATAGATCGGCCGCTTCACGGAGCGAAGTCGGCACGTGCGGCTTGTCGGCTTCGTAGCCGTTACCACGGGTCTGGTCTTCGAGTTCCAACTTGTTTTCGATCCCGTGGATACCCGCGGCAATGAGCCCGGCGACCGCGAGGTACTGGTTCACGTCACCCCCGGGGACGCGGTGCTCGACGCGCATTCCATGACCATGGCCGACGACGCGCAACGACAGGGTTCGGTTGTCATGACCCCACGCAATCGCGGTTGGCGCGAACGAGCCGAAGGCGAACCGTTTGTACGAGTTGATGTTAGGCGCAAACAACAGTGTGAACTCACGCATGAGCGCGATCTGTCCCGCGAGGAAGTGACGGAACATGTCGGACATCCCATTTTCCGCACTCTTGTCAGCGAAAACGGGGTTGCCTTTGGTGTCACGGAACGAGATGTGGATATGGCACGAGTTTCCCTCGCGTTCGTTGAATTTGGCCATGAAGGTCAGTGACTTGCCGTGGTTATCGGCGATCATCTTGGCGCCGCTCTTGTAAATCGAGTGGTTGTCGCAGGTGATGAGTGCGGTGTCGTAGCGGAATGCGATTTCTTGTTGGCCCAGGTTACATTCGCCCTTAACGCCTTCGCAGTACATGCCAGCCCTATCCATGCTGACGCGAATATCGTGCAACAGCGGCTCGACGCGGTTGCTCGCGAGGAGGTCGTAGTCGACGTTGTAGTCCGTGGAAGGACGGAGGTTGTCGTAACCCTTGGCCCATGCGTCACGGAACGAGTCATCGAAAACAATGAATTCGAGCTCGGTGCCGACATACGGGACGAGATCCATCTTCTTCAGTCGATCAATCTGTGCCGTCAGCAGAGAACGGGGTGCGATGGGAACAGGTTCGTGGTCGGTCGTCTGCAGATCGGCGAGCACCATCGCGGTGTGCGGAATCCAGGGAACAACTCGCAGAGTCGACATGTCCGGAATCATCGCCATGTCGTTGTACCCCTTTTCCCACGACGAAAACTCGTACCCGGGAACCGTGTTGTTCTCGACATCGACGGCGAGCAGATAGTTACAGCACTCTGCGCCGTGCTCTATTGCGTCTTCGACAAACAACCGCGCCGACATTCTCTTGCCGACGAGTCGCCCTTGCATGTCGGTGAACGAAATGATGACCGTGTCGATTTCACCACCGTCAACGAGTTTCTGTAATTCGGGGACGGTGAGCATTCCGTTACGTTGAACCATGGTGTAGTTCCTCTTCGTTGAGGTTGGATTTGTCACCTTTAGAAAACACCAGGTGAGGGGTGTTTGTCAACTTACCTGCGAATCTTCGCGGAGCAGCGTAACCGTTGTCGAAAGCACCGCAGATGAACAGCACAAAAATTTTCCTCTAAAGGTTGGATTTTCGGGTGCTATCTCGTCTATGCTCGCAACTACCTAGCCAACACAATGTCGTGGGTGCGGAAGTTCCCGCGACGGGAAAGGACTACAACGTCGTATGTCTAACAAACTGAAAGTCTCGGGTGTTTCCTACACCGAGCAAAGCAAGGACTATTTCGATAAACGTCAGCTCACTCGGTCTGCCGGCGTCTGGGGCCTGTGGGGCCTCGCCATCGCCGCGGTCATCTCGGGTGACTTCTCGGGGTGGAACTTCGGAGTCGCCGCCGGCGGATTCGGAGGACTGCTGGTCGCATTCCTTATCCTCGTCGTCATGTACTACGGGCTCATGTTCGCCATCGGTGAAATGTCGTCGGCAATGCCTCACTCGGGTGGCGCGTACTCGTTCGCCCGAAAGGCAATGGGGCCCTGGGGCGGATTCGTCACGGGTCTCGCCGAAACAATCGAGTACGTCGCGACCACCGCGGTCGTCGTATTCTTCTCGGCGGCTTATCTCAACGGTGTGACCGCTGAGCTGTTGAATCTCGACCTCACGGGAAACATGTGGATCTGGTATGTCGTTCTTTACGCCGTGTTCGTTGGACTCAACTCGCTCGGTTCCGCCATCTCGTTCCAGTTCTCGATTGTCGTGTCGATTATCTCGCTCGCGATTATCGTCCTGTTCTCCGTAATGGTTCTCGCCTCGGGCAAGATTGATTGGTCGATGCTCTGGAACATCCCCGCAGATGGTTCCGCCGGTTCGAGCTGGTTCCTCCCTCACGGCATCATGGGCATCTTGTTTGCGATTCCCTTTGGCGTGTGGTTGTTCCTCGGAATCGAAGAACTCCCCCTCGCTGCAGAAGAAGCACACAACCCGTCGAAGGACATCCCCCGTGCTGGATTCTGGGCTCGCGGGACCCTCATCGTCACCGGTATCCTCGTCATGTTCATCAACACCGGAATTCTCGGTGCTGAGGCGACAGGTGCGGCCGGTGAACCGCTTCTCGACGGCTTCCGCGCTGTTGTGGGAGATGGCTGGGCTGCCGTTCTCGGCATCTTCGCGCTGATCGGTCTGCTTGCGTCGTTGCAGGGAATCATGTTCGCCTACGGGCGCAACATGTACTCGCTTTCGCGCGCGGGCTACTACTTCAAGGGACTGTCCGTCACGGGCAAGAACAAGACACCATGGCTTGCACTTCTCATCGGTGGTCTCATCGGTCTCGCGGCACTCGTGCTGCTCGACTACTTGACCGCAACCGACACGAGCGGTGCTATCAGTGGTGTTGCAGGAGCCATCATCCTGAACATCGCCGTGTGGGGGGCAATGCTCGCCTACCTCATGCAGATGATCTCGTTCATCATTCTGCGCGTGAAGCACCCCGAACTCGAGCGTCCGTATCGCTCGCCGTGGGGCGTCGGTGGAGCAACCGTGTCCGGATTGATTGCTGCACTGGCATTCGTCGGATTCCTGTTGAACCCGACATTCCTTCCCGCCATCTACGCCATCATCATCGTGTATGTGCTCTTCCTGGGCTACTTCGCGTTGATCGGTCGACACAACCTCGTAATGTCTCCTGAAGAGCGCTACGCGGTTCACGGCGAACACAAATAACACCCTTGGACGCCTGTGGGCCGATTAGTCGGCTCACAGGCGTCTTTTCTCCCATAGATAGCAGAAACACATTGTGAGCGTTCTCACTGCACTGGATCTTTTCACCATTGGCGTCGGCCCGTCGAGTTCGCACACCGTTGGCCCGATGCGAGCGGCGCGCAGGTTCGTTGCCGAGCTAACCGACGCCGGTCAACTCGGAGCGATGGTGCGGATTCGGGTGTCGCTCTTCGGATCACTCGGCGCGACGGGCGTCGGACACGGAACAACGAATGCCATCATCGCCGGTCTCGAAGGGGCCGCCCCCGAAACGTGCGATCCGAACTCGGTCATTACTGCGATGGAACGCGCGATCATTTCGGGAATCGTCACCGTGGGAGGCCGAACGATTCCATTCGCCGAATCCGACATCGCTTTGCGGCCCATGACGCGACTCCCGCATCATTCGAACGCCATGACCTACGACGCGCTCGACGCGGGTGGTGTCGAGGTTTTCTCGCGAACATATTTCTCTGTGGGGGGTGGCTTCGTCGAATCCGATGATGAAATCGGGCTACCCGCGCCGGTTACCGACACCACACTGCCCCACCCCTTCGACAACGGCGATGAACTTATCGCGTTGTGCGATTCAACGGGGATGAGCATCGCCGACGTGGCGCGCGCGAATGCCGTTGCGATTTATGGCGACGAAGTGGTGGACGCACGCCTCGCCGGCATCTGGTCAGCCATGTCATCGTGCATTGAGGCCGGACTCCAACACGAGGGAACGCTTCCCGGGTCGTTGAACGTCACGCGCCGCGCGGCTGGCCTCGCACGGCACCTCCGCGCCCAAGAAGCAGTGGAAGAGCCCGGCTCACTCAGCAACGAATGGTTGCAAGCCTTCGCGATTGCCGTCAACGAAGAGAACGCCGCGGGAATGCGTGTCGTCACGGCGCCCACCAATGGCGCGGCCGGAATCATCCCGGCAGTTGGGTATTTCGCGGAGCGGTTCAAAAAGATTTCCCGTGAGCAAATATCGCGCGATTACCTGCTCACCGCCGGTGCTATTGGAACGCTGTACAAGCGCAACGCGAGCATCTCGGGTGCTGAGGCCGGTTGTCAGGGAGAGGTCGGGTCAGCCTGTTCCATGGCCGCCGCCGGGCTCGCCGCGATTCTCGGCGGGACTCCGCGTCAAATCGAAAATGCCGCTGAGATCGCGATGGAACACAACCTGGGGCTCACTTGCGATCCAGTAGGCGGGCTCGTTCAGATGCCGTGTATCGAGCGCAACGCGATAGCCGCTGGCACTGCGGTGGCCGCCGTGCGCCTCGCACTGGCAGGCGACGGTTCCCACAAGATCTCGCTCGACACGGTCATCGAGACGATGCGGCAAACCGGTCTCGACATGTCGAACAAGTACAAAGAGACGTCGACGGGCGGCCTCGCCGTCAACGTAGTCGAGTGCTAGCTAAAAGGCGAACGCGTACCCCAGCAATACCGCGTAGGTGACACTCGTCCACACCGTCAGCTTCAACACCAACACGTATTCGCGCGGGTGCTGTGCGGTCCAGGTGATGAGAAGTGCGGGCGCCGCGATAAACAGGGCGAAGAATCCCCAAAACGCTGAAATGAGAATCAACGAGAAATACACGAGGAGCCCAAAAGGGGCGAGGAGCAAAAACGTGTAAAAAGCTCGTCCCAGCCACAGCGGTATCCGAGTAGCGAGCGTCCGTTTGCCGGCGGCAATATCTGTCGCTCGGTCGCGAACGTTGTTGATGTGAAGGACCGCCATCGAGAAAAGCCCCATCGCAACACCGGCGAGAATGCTGTCGATCCAGACCGCCCTGACAAGCAGAAACGCGGTGCCCGTTGTCGCGACGAGTCCGAAGAAAATAAAAACCATGAGTTCGCCCAGTCCGGCATAACCGTAAGGCTTTCGTCCGCCGGTGTAGAACCACGCAGCGGCGATCGCGCCCGCACCGACGGCGGGGAGCCACCACAACTGTGTGAGCGCGGTGATTCCAACCCCCGCAACGGCTGCAACTCCGAAGAAAACGAAGGCGACAGCGCGAACCTGCTTCGCGGGAGCGGCACCCGACGCCGTGAGCCGCGCAGGGCCGACGCGATGGGTGTCTGTTCCGCGAATTCCATCCGAATAGTCGTTGGCGAAGTTCACGCCGATTTGCAGGGTGAGAGCAACCACGAAACAGAGTGAGACGACCGTGAGGGGAAGCGCGTCCCACGGGTTGATGTCGTCGAGAAGGAACTGCAAGATGGCCGCGCTCCAGCCCAGAAGCACCGGCGCAATTCCCAGTCCCAGAGTCGCGGGCCGTGCAGCGGAAATCCAGTCACGGAACCGGGCCGTGCGCACCGTTGCCTGCCCTTGTGAGGCGTGCGCGACGATTTTCTGGGTGCTGGGCCGTCCACTACGGTTTCCATTCGGACGCTTCTTTTTTGGGTTTCGCGATGACATGGGCTCAGTCTACGATTCGACATTCGCAACGAGTTCGTGGACCGCGCGACGGTCGATTTTGCCCGACGATAACCGAGGTAATTTCGGTACGGTTACAAATCGATACGGGCGTGCCTCGAGAGAAACCTCTCGTTCAATCAAGTCGCGCACGGCGTCTCGATCGAGTTCCGTATCGGAGACGAGCGCGGGCACCTGTCCCCACGAGTCGTCCGCGAACCAACTGGCGACGGCGTTAACCCCCGCGGCGTCGAGCACCCGGTCGATGTCACTCAACGCGACCTTGATTCCACCCGTCACAATGACATCGTCTGATCGTCCGAGAACCGTCAGCACCCCATTGACCACCTCTCCGAGGTCGGTGGAGTGCCACCAACGACGGTCGTCTTCGGTCGAGAAGGACCACGGCGCGATATTTCCCGTGTCGTCGAGGTACCCGAGGGCCAGACTCGACGTGGACAGTTCAATTTGACCGTCGAGAGCGATTCGCACCTCGGTGTCACCGATCGGGGTCCCGTCATATACGACACCGCCGGCAGTCTCGGCTGAACCGTATGTCCTGGTGACACGGACACCCAACGCGGTCGCGCGGTCAACGAGACCGGCGGGAATCACCTGTCCACCCACAAGAATTCGCTCGAATCGTCGAAGCGCATCCCGAGCGTCAGCGTGCGTTTCGGCGAAATCGACGAGGCGGGCGAGTTGTGCGGGGACCAGTGCCGTGAACCACATGTCTTCGGGAAGCTCCCGGATAGCGCGACAAAACTCTGCTGGGTCGAATCGTGCTGAAGCGAATTCGACGGGAGTTCGGCCCGCTTCAGCGGTACGCACCAGAACCATGAGTCCCGCGATGTAGTCGAGCGGGAGTGCGAGTACCCAACCACCCGTTCCGATTGCCTCGGCAGTGGCACGGGCGGACTGGCGGAGTGCGTCTGCAGTGAGAGCGACACGCTTCGGTTTCGCTGTTGATCCGCTGGACAATACGACAACAGCGCACTCGCTCGAAACGACGGTGCTAGATAGCGGTGCATCCGTCACACACAGCGCATCTCCACCTGCGAGCGCTTGAACAAGAGCGCGCCAGACCGCGTTGGTGTCCGACGCCGACACCGCAGTGAGGGTCTTGTCCACGGTCAGATCTGCCAGGGAAAGGCGCCCCACTCTGGGTCGCGCTTCTCGAGGAAGGCGTCGCGACCTTCGACCGCTTCGGCAGTCCCGTAGGCGAGGCGAGTCGCTTCGCCGGCGAACAGTTGTTGCCCAACGAGACCGTCGTCGACCGCGTTAAACGCAAACTTGAGCATACGGATGGCCGTCGGACTCTGCGCGAGGACTTTTCGTGCCCAGGCAATTCCCGTCGATTCCAGGTCGGAGTGAGTCACGACAGCGTTGACCGCACCAATCTCGTGGGCGCGCTGCGCGTCGTATTCATCCGCGAGGAAAAAGACTTCGCGCGCAAACTTCTGACCGACCTGACGAGCGAAATATGCGCTTCCGTAACCGGCGTCAAACGACCCAACAGTCGCATCGGTCTGCTTGAAACGGGCGTGTTCACGACTCGCGATTGACAAGTCACACACGACGTGAAGCGAGTGTCCGCCGCCGGCTGCCCAGCCGGGAATTAGGGCGATGACAACTTTGGGCATGAACCGAATGAGTCGCTGCACTTCAAGGATGTGGAGTCGGCCACCGCGAGCAACGTCGATTGTCGCTGCGGTTTCGCCTTCCGCATACTTGTACCCGTCCGTTCCACGAACGCGCTGGTCACCGCCCGAGCAGAACGCCCACCCACCGTCTTTCACACTGGGGCCGTTTCCCGTCAAGAGAACGACTCCGAGTCGAGGGTTCAGTCGTGCGTCGTCGAGCGAGCGATACAACTCGTCGACGGTGTGGGGCCGGAATGCATTCCGAACTTCGGGCCGATTGACGGCGATTCGCGCGATGCCCTGATCTGCAGACTGGTGATATGTCACGTCTGTCAGGTCTTCGAATCCAGGAACGACGGTCCACTGGGTCGAATCAAAGAGGTCGCTGACGCAATTTGTCATACCTTCAGGCTATAACTTCACGGTTATGTTTGAGTCATGATGCTCCCGACGATCGACGAGTTACTCGCTAACGTGCGGGTCGTGGCGCTACCAATGCGGACTCGGTTTCGCGGTCTCGACGCGCGCGAAACGATGCTCATTGCCTCCCCGACGGGAGCATGGGGAGAATTTGCCGCATTCACCGAATACGGCGACGCCGAATCTGCACCATGGTTGGCGAGCGCCATCGAACAGGCCTGGAACCAAATTCCTTCACTCGAGGAGCGGCCCGTGTTTCGCGAGTTCGTTCGAACGAACGCCACACTACCCGCCGTGGCCGGAGCCGATGTCGCGACCGTGCTCGAGCGGTTTGGTGATTTCCGCACGGTCAAGGTCAAAGTCGGCGAACCGGGACAGGGCTTAGCGGACGACATCGAACGTATTCGTGCCACTCGTTCGTACGTCGGGGCGGCGGGGCGGATCCGCATCGACGCCAACGGACAGTGGAACGTCGATGAAGCGGAACACGCCATTCGGGCTCTCGAACAGTTCGACCTCGAATACGTCGAGCAGCCGTGCATGAGCGTCGACGAACTCTATGAAATTCGCACTCGAGTGCACGGTTTGGGGATTGCGATTGCAGCGGACGAAAGTGTTCGCAAAGCCACCGACCCGGTTGCGGTCGCCCGCGCCGGAGCGGCCGACATCCTCGTCATCAAGGTTTCCCCGTTAGGCGGCGTTCGGCGCGCACTGGACATTATCGACGAGGCGGGTCTTCCCGTTGTAGTTTCCAGTGCGTTGGAATCGTCAATAGGACTGAGAATGTCGTTCGACCTCGCGATGCGAATCGAGCACCTCGACTACGACTGTGGGATCGCCACAAATGTTTTATTTGAACGGGACATTACGCTCCCGTCGACCTCGATTGATGCGGGCGGTGGCTTCCAGAGAATTGTTGACGAGCAGGCCGCTCACGACCTGCGAGTTAGCCCCGCGAGGGAACAATGGTGGCGCGACCGAGCCGCCCGATGCCTCGCGTTGCTTTAGAGTCCCGAATAGACGTGCAAGCCCTTGAAGAAGATGTTGACGATTCCATAGTTAAACAAGACTGCGCCAAAACCGACGAGACCTAAGATCGCGGCGGGACGCCCACGCCAACCGCGTGTCGCTCGAGCATGAATATACCCAGCGAACAACGTCCAAATGATGAACGACCAGACCTCTTTGGTGTCCCAGCCCCAATAACGCCCCCACGCGCGCTCAGCCCAGATTGCGCCGGCGATGACCGTGAATGTCCAGAAAACGAATCCGATCACGAGAACGCGATAGGCGAGCGCCTCGAGGGCTTCTGACGACGGGAACGCAGACAGGAACCGCCACGAGCGAGTCTGGAGTTTTCCCTCTTCCCGTGATTGCTGGAACAGTTGCGACGCCGAGAGCGCAGCTCCGGTGGCGAAAAATCCGGTACCGAGGACGGCGACGCACACGTGAATGACAAGCCAATAGTTCTGCAACGCGGGCGGCAGAGGTGAGACGGCGACATAGAAGTTCACGGTGACGATACCGAGTGCGAGGATCACAAACCCGGACACGAAGGCGCCGACGAATCGAACGTCACGCCAGATGTTGATGCCGAGGAACACCCCCACCAATACGAGGGTCGCGGTCAAGCCGAACTCGTACATGTTGGCCCAGGGAACGCGATGGGCTGAAACTGCACGCGTGACGTCTGCTCCCAGGTGAACGACAAACCCGATAACGAGAACCGCCATCGCACTGCGAAGCCATCGAGTTGGTTTGGACGGTCCGTCAACGGCGGCACGACCTGCGAGATCCACCGTAAACAGGATGAAAGCCAAGGTGTACACCGCCATCGCGGAATAGGTAGCGATAAGGGAAATGGACTCGAGGCTGTTTGTCATGCTCCCGTCACCCTATCGGTCGAAGTTTGGCGAGCGTTTTCCATCAAACGATCGAGGGCAACGTCGAGTCGAGGGTCGTCTCCGCGCGACATTCCGCCCCATTCGAGTTGAGGAGCGCGCGCGGTGCCGCGAACGCGAATCCAGACGCGTCGGCGGCGGGTCCCTAGCGACGCAAGCAAACCCGCGACGAGGAAGAAGGTGCTCAATCCGACACCCATCTGGGTTGGGTCGTGTCGAATCTCGACACCGATGAATCGGCGCAGCGACGTGAATTCAATCGAGCCGAGACCACCGGGTAGTTCGAAAGTGTCGCCAGGGCTCAAGACAACTTCCGTACCCGTGTGCCTCCCGGCGATCTGGGTGAGCGATTCTACGGGGAGTTGGAACACATTGGCGCCGGCCCCCGAATCGAGTCCAAGGTCACCTGTGTAGACGTTGAACGTCACGGTTGGGTTGGTGGGCTCTGGGTTGTTCGACGACAGCGCTCCTGAATCGAGTGCAACCGCCGACGGATAGAAGAAGCCCTGCAATCCGAGTTGCTCGGACAGGCCGTCGGGAACTTTGACGACGCCGACGCTCGTGAGGTTGGAGTCTTGACTGAGGAAAACAACGGGCTGGTCGAACACGATCGTTCCGCCGGGATCTCGCACCGTGATGACGGGGGCGAATCCGTTCCCCAACAGGTACATCTGCGAATCGCCCGCGACGAGGGGCTCGTTAACTTTGAGCGTCGCCTCGCGCGACGAATTCCCTTCGGTGACCGTGACCGTCGCGGTGAAGTCAATCGGCATCCAGACGTCCTTCGTCGCGTCTCTCGTGTACTTGGGCGTGAACGATTTCAACGACACTGCATAGGGGTGAAGATTCTGTTCGGCGAACCACGAACCGGGGTGGAACGTATCGTATGACGCGAGTTGGTTCGTAAACGTCTGTCCTTCAATAATGACGCGCTGTCCGCTCCAGCCGTATCCACCGGTCGCCGCCAGCGTTGTCAGTATCCCTATGAGCGCAATGTGGAATATGAGGTTCCCCGTTTCGCGCAAATACCCGAACTCAGCGCGAATCGACGTTCTATCGCGAACAACGCGATAGTGAGCCTTTCGCAGCACGGCCTCGGCGCGGTCGAGAGCGGTCGCCGATCCACCCGTCGCCTTTTCGCTGCGACGAAAAGGAAGTCGAGCCCACGATGTCGGTTCGGCGGCCGGTTCGGCCCGCAGAATCCGCCAGTGGTACAGCGTCCGGGGCACAATGCAACCAATCAGGGAAACGAACAGCAACAAATAAATCGACGAAAACCACACGGAGGTGAAGGTGTCAAAAAGCTGAATCGATTCATAGAACCTGAAGAGTTCTGGATTGGTGTCCCGAAAGATGCTCACGCCGTTCGGATCGGACGAGCGCTGCGGAACAAGCGAACCGGGGATTGACGCAAACGCGACCAGGACTAGCAAGATGATTGCGGTGCGCATCGACGTGAGGACACGCCACACCCATCGCAGAAACTCGAGCGGTCCGAGCTTTGGGCCGCGAATCGGAGAATCGAGACGGTTCTTGCGCGGGGCGTCCGGTGAATCGAAGCCGCTCATCGCGTCCGCAAGGTCGACGGGTTGCAACGATGACGCGTCAGAGGGTGGACGTGTAACCACTCAAGAACACCCCCGCCCAGGACAGAAGGTCGCGCCAGATACCAAGGACCATGAGGACACCGATGATGGCCAGCACAGCGCCGCCCGCGATGTTGATCACCGAGATGTGTCCGCGCACCCAGGCCAGGGCGGGAAGGATTCGGCCGAGCAGGAGGGCGACAACCACGAAGGGGAGTGCGAGCCCAAGCCAGTAGGCGATGCCCAGAACCGCCGCGCGCGCGGGATTATGGGATCCGATAGAAAGTGCTTGCACTGCGGCGAGCGTCGGGCCAACACAGGGAACCCATCCGATGGCAAAAACAATCCCTAGGAACGGGGAACCCCACAACCCGGCGCGCGTCTTCCACCGAGGCAGGAAATCGCGCTGCAGTGCCGGGATCCCGCCGGCGAAGACGATTCCCAAAAGGATGAGAAATACGCCCGACACCCGCAGCACCATGTCGAGGTAAGGAATCAGGAGAAGCCCGAGAGTTCCGAACACAACTGATAACCCGACGAAGACCAATCCCATCCCCGCAACAAAGCCAAGAATCCCGACTAGAGCGCGGCGGCGATCCGCCGGGGTCGGCGTGGCAGAAAGCGCAAAACCCGAGACGTAGGCGATGTATCCGGGTACGAGCGGGATGACGCACGGCGAAAGAAACGCGAGCAACCCTGCGAGAAACGCGATGGGGAGCGCGAGGACCAGATCGCCCGAGAATACGATTTCCCCAACGTTGTCGATCACGGTGCGGCCTCGGCCACAACTCTGTCCAGCATGTCTTCGAACATCGAACGGTCAGCAAGTAATCCGAGGACCCGAGCCGCAACCCTACCGTCACGATCGATGATGAAGGTTGTGGGTATACCGCTCGGAGGAAGGTCGCCCGCGAACGCGAGTCGCAATTCGCCGGTGTCCGCGTCGAGAACACTGGGATACGGAATGTCGAACGACTTTTCGAACGATTGCGCGCCCGACGCGTTGTCAAAAACATTCACACCGAGAAACCGGACGCCCCGATCGGCGTAGGTGGCGGCCAGATCGGCAAGGTCGGGGGCCTCTGCCCGGCACGGCGGGCAGGCGGCGTACCAAAAATTGACAACGAGCACCGATCCGAGAAAGTTCTCGGATCGAAGGGTTGAGCCGTCCGTCGTGTCGCTCGATTCAAACGACACCGCTTCACCGCGGTTGGTGGGTGCAACTTCCGTCACGCTCCCATCCGTCGACGTGAAATTTTCGTCGTTCGCGTCGATGGCGAGAGGGTCATTCGCGACGCACCCACCGACGAGAACCGTAGAAGCCGCAAGGCTGACGGCGATCAACAACCGTTTCACACCGCCCCCGAATCCACCGCACGGTCGACGTCGGTCGCCTCGCGGTAGTCGTACTCGACGAAGTCAGCGGGATGCACCTGAAAGGACGTCACCGAAGACAGCGAACAACGTCGAGTGCCAGGCCAGTGTGCCAACGGCTTGTTTGCCATTGCTCGCTGAACCATCCAGATGGGTAACTGGTGCGACACGATGATGACGTCACCACCGTCCACCGAGTCGACCGATTCCCGCATCGCGGTCAGCATTCGCTGCGCAATATCCCGATAGGGCTCACCCCACGACGGGCGAAACGGATTCACCAGGAATTTCCAGAGGTCGGGCCGCACAGAAAGGGCACGTCCGCCGTCGAGACGCAATCCTCGGAATTCGTTCCACGGTTCAATCACTCGCTCATCGACCGCTGCGGTCAAGCCGGTTGCGATCTCCCACGGGGCCATCGATTCACGCGCCCGCTGAAGTGGGCTGACGATGAGTGTCGAAATGGTGTCAAGCGACACGTGGCGAAGGGCCGATTCGGCGAGTATGCGACCATTTTCGGTGAGCCCAAAGTTCGGCAGACGCTCGTAGAGAACGCCACCGGGGTTATTCACCTCACCGTGACGCACGAGATGGACACGCTCGGCACTCACCCTCCCGATTGTAACCGCGCAAACTGAGGGCAACCCGCCCGCTACGCTGGAGATTATGGCTAAGCGTTCAACTGTGGCATCCCTTTCCGCTCTCCCCGACAGTGAGGTTGTTGTCGCGGGGTGGGTCGACACCGTCCGGGACCAGAAGGCGGTGCAGTTCGTCATCCTGCGTGACGAAACAGGCGCGGTACAGCTCGTCACGAAAGCGGTTCGAGAGCTCGACCCCGAAATGTCCGATTCGGCGGAACGCCTCGCCCTGACGGAAGTCATCGGCACGCTCAACGCGGGAACATTCATTCGGGTCACGGGTCAACTCACCCACGACGAGAGAGTCAAGTTGGGTGGACTCGAAGTCAAGATTTCAACCCTTGAGGTCGTTGCCGAGGCGCAGCCCGAGCCCCCCATCGCCGACGATTCGAGCATCGACAAGCGCCTCGACTGGCGATTCCTCGATCTGCGTCGCCCCGAAGCAAATCTCATTTTCCGCGTCCAGACCGTCTTCGAACACGCGATTCGAACCTGGTGGGTCGACAACGGCTTCATCGAAATTCACACCCCCAAACTGATGGCGAGTGCGTCCGAGTCGCGCGCCGAGTTGTTTGAGATGCAGTATTTCGAGACGACCGCATACCTCGCGCAGAGCCCGCAGTTCTTCAAGCAGATGGCACAACCAGCTGGTTTTGGCGCGGTATTCGAAATTGCACCCGCGTTCCGTGCCGACCCGTCTTTTACTTCGCGCCACGCGACCGAATTCACCTCGATCGACGCCGAGATGTCGTGGGTTGATTCACACGACGACATCATGGCGATGCACGAATCGATCATCGTGGCGGGGCTCTCTGCCGTTGCCGAAAAGCTAGGGACGCAGGTTGCCGACGCATTCGGGGTTCCCGTAGTCGTTCCAACGACGCCGTTCCCGCGCATCCCGCTCGCCGAAGCGCACGAGATCCTCTCAGCTCGCGGTTACTCCGTGCCTCGCGCCGACGGCGACCTCGACCCGGAAGGGGAACGCCAATTGTCGGCGTACGTCAAGGAAAAATTCGGTCACGACTTCGTATTCGTCACCGACTATTTCACCTCGATCCGCCCGTTCTATCACATGCGTCACGCGGGCGACTCGAACTTCACCAACTCGTACGACCTCTTGTACAACGGGACCGAAATCTCGACCGGTGCCCAACGCGAACACCGTATCGATGTGTTGACGGAACAGGCGAAGGACAAGGGACTCGACCCCGAGGAACTCGAGTTCTATCTCGACTTCTTCCGCCACGGGGTTCCCCCCCACGGTGGATTCGGTATGGGCCTCGCCCGTTTCCTCATGCTGTTGCTGGGGCTACCGTCGATTCGCGAGACGACATATCTGTTCCGCGGACCCAACCGCCTTCTGCCCTAGGCAGTGTGAGGCGAATAAAAGAAAGCCCCCGAGTCTCCTCGGGGGCCCTGGCGGTGCCGGTGGGATTTGAACCCACGGTGGACTTGCACCCACACATGTTTTCGAGACATGCTCCTTCGGCCGCTCGGACACGGCACCGAGGGAAATCTTACACGCGAAACGAGGGGGGAGAAAAACAGGTTGGTGTCTGTCCTCTCGCCTAATCTGGAACCATGGCCCGTGTCACAACTCCTTACAAATGCGTCGAGTGCGGGTGGACAACAAACAAATGGGTTGGGCGCTGCGGAGAGTGTCAACAATGGGATACGGTCCGCGAATTTGGGACCGAGTCTCTCGGGGGGAGAACCATCGCGACACGCGTCCCCCCGAATCGCGCCGCCGTCCCCATCACACAAATCACGGTTACCGATGCCGAACATCGACCGACCGGAATTGCCGAATTTGACCGGGTTCTCGGTGGGGGTATCGTCCCCGGTGCGGCTATTCTGTTGTCCGGCGAACCGGGGGTCGGAAAATCAACTCTGCTACTCGATGTCGCGGGTCGTGTTGCTCAGCGCGGCGACACAGTTCTCTACGTCAGTGCCGAAGAATCGGTAGGTCAAGTCCGACTTCGCGCGGAGCGCACGGGCACTCTCGTCGACACGCTCTATCTTGCGGCCGAAACCAATCTTGCGACGGTCCTCGGTCACATTGACGAAGTAAAGCCCTCGCTCGTCATCATCGACTCGGTGCAAACCGTGTCATCGGAAACCGTTGACGGACTTGCCGGGGGCGTCGCGCAGGTGCGGGAAGTCGCTGCCACAGTCGTCCGAATCGCGAAGGACCGTTCGATTCCCGTGATTCTCGTTGGGCACGTCACAAAAGATGGAACAATCGCAGGCCCACGGTTGTTGGAACACCTCGTCGACGTTGTCATGCATTTCGAGGGTGACCGGCAAACAGCGCTACGCTTCGTTCGCACGCTCAAAAACCGTTTCGGACCGACCGATGAAGTCGGATGTTTCGAAATGGTCGGAAGTGGAATTGAACAGGTCCCCGACCCGTCCGCACTGTTTCGATCGAATTCGGCGACACCCGTCAGTGGAACATGCACCACCATCACGATGGAAGGCCGCCGTGCTCTCCCGGTCGAGATTCAAGCGCTGATTGTGCCGTCGTCCGCACCGCAACCGCGCCGCGTCACGAATGGCGTGGATTCGTCCCGCGTGTCAATGCTGCTTGCGGTCCTCGAACGACGGGCGAAACTGCCTTTCCACGCCGCCGACGTGTACGTCTCGACCGTCGGTGGGATTCGTGTCACCGAACCAGGCGCCGACCTCGCCATCGCACTGGCCCTGGCGAGCGCAACGAAAGACATCCCATTGCCCACGACCTTGGTCGCCACGGGTGAAATCAGTCTCGCGGGCGATATTCGGGCAGTCACCGCCCAGCAACTGAGAAACGCCGAAGCGAGCCGCTTAGGGTTCACCGAGGTCATCGATCACTCGGTGAACACCCTCGCAGACGCTATTCGTCGCTCTCTGCGTTGATGTCGTCGAGCAGGTCGTTCGGGGTTCTGATCGGTTGTCGAGGGATGGAGGGCGTTGAATCCGCCGCTGGAACGAGGTCGCGTGCCCGCTCGGTTGCCAGTTCGGCGTTGCCAGTCTGAAGTAACATCGCGACGCTCGCCGAGAGCATGTGCTCCCACGTGGGGGTTCGACCATGTCGCTTTTCTTCGATCTGCGAGGTGATCCAATACGCCTCGGCGATCAACGCGAGGTTTGCCCAGGTGCGTTCAAGGTTCATGATGACCGTCACCGCCTGCTCGGACTCGTCGATTTCACCGACAAGAAGCAACGCGGCCGACTGAACGAGTGCGAATCGTTGCCATGCATAGGCGTCATCGCCAAAGGTTGCAATCGAGAGCGTCGACAACAACGACAGCGCTTCGTCGGGTCGATCGAGTTCGGTCACGATGCTGGCAAGCCGAACTCGGGCTTCATTGATGATGTCGAGGTCGTCGAACTTTTCCGCGGACTCGATGACCACGCGAAGGAGTTTCTCGGCACCAAACATGTCACCCGCTTCTGCCATGATCACTGCGGCGTTGATGTCGACAACGTTCACAAAGTGGCGACGCGCATCGTTTTCGGCCAATGCGCGCGCTTTTTTGTGAAACGCGGCGGCCTCCTTGGGATCCCACGAGAGTTCGGCACGCAAGAGCGAAATGCTCGCCCGGAGTTCGATGTCCCACGGGTTGAGCGCCAGATCCAGCGCGACAAGTATTTCCTCGGCGCGAGCCACGTTGCCGTTCCGACCGTGAGCGGCGGCGAGCGCTATCTGTGCCTTCCGTCCAAAAATTTCGTCCTCAATTGCGTCGAATGTCGCGACGGCGTCCTCCAGTGTCACGATGGCAGCCGGGTAATCACGGCCTTGAAGGTAGATTCGCCCGAGGTTCAATTGAACCTGCGCGGCTAGTGGCACAATGGCATCCGTGCGGGCGTATTCCAGCGTGGCCAACAGGAGGTCGCGAGCAACAGTGAATTCACGTAAAAGTGCGTGAATGCGCGCGCGTTGAATCGCGTCGTTACAGACCATGTACGACTCTCCACATTCGAGCGAGTACTTTTCGGCCAGACGGAATGCCTCAATCGCATCAAGTGCTCGGCGCCGTTCTTTGAGCGCGAATGCCTTGGCACGGAAGATGTGGGCGAGGTCCTCTGCCTCGAGATCCGCAAGGCCTCGATTTTCAAACCAATCGAAGATTTCGAAAACCTTATCCCAGTTCTCTAGTTCCCGATGGCACCGGGTCTGCCCCACCATTGTGAAGCACTTTTCACGCGTGTACCCGAGCGTTTCACACAATTCGAGTGACTTGTCGAACAGCGCTAACGACTCGTCGTATTTGTTGGCGTTGTAGGCACGTTGAGCAAGGATGGTATAAATCTCTTGACGTCGCGAGTCGACCGAGCCGGGAAGCTCGTCCCACAGATCCGCGTCGGTCGGTTCGTTTGTTTCCCAGGGATTATTCATTGTCGTCCTCCGTTGCGGTCAATTCGGTGGTGCTGTGTGCTGCGATGTCAACGACGGCAGGCTGCGGTTTTTCCACCTGTTGGTCGATGGAGCCCCACGTGAATTGGGGCAGAGGAAGGCGGGTGAGGCCCATGGGAAAACGCATATTACTCCTCTCTAAGGGACGACTGACCGGGCCGTCCAACAAGCGGACGGAACGATTTCGCGACGGTGCGGGAACGTCAGTATGTCACCGAGCGCTGACATCTAAGCGTCACGCCACGCCGTCAAACTGACAAAAGTTCGAAACCTCGCCGGGCTCGGAGATATTCCCGCGGGCTTACGCCACTAGGGAATGATGACGGTGTCGGAACCCTCCGATTCGCCAAAATTGTTCACGGCGACAACCCAATACGTTCCGGAACTGAGCTTGGACTTGACGGTGGCGGCGGGCCATTGAGAACGACCAGATTCGACTATTCGCGGCGCACTGGAACCACGTTGCTGATAAATGCGATAATCCCAAATTGCCGAACTGTGGACAGAATCGGGCTGTTCCCACTCGAAGTTGATTCCTTTGCGAGATTGATAGACCAGGGTGAATGATTGTGGAGCATCAGGTTCTGCGCCGAGTCGTGCCGCGTCGGCATCACCGTCACCAGACCACAAATAGGGACCGCCCGAGGTGTTGACCGCATTGAGTGCAGCGAGTCGCCACACGGCACTTGACACACCCGTAACGACAAGCGACGTCTTTTTGCCGGTTGCCGTTCCACCGAGTGTCCAGGTCGCCCCGGAATCAAGGGAGTACTCGACCCGGTATCCAGAAACGGGATAGGAAAGGAACTGATTGTTCATAGCGTTCCACGTGACCACAGTGTTCGATCCAGAAACGGTTGCAGTGAAACTCGGTGAGCGCGGCACTATCCAGTCGAGATAGGAAGTGACGCGAGTGGCGAACCCGGGGAAACTCGAGTCAGCACATCCGTTTCCCCATGAGGTGACGCCGACGAGAGTGGGCTCGGTACTTCCGTCGCCGTCAGAGTCGATTTGGTCGACGTAGGGGCCACCGGAGTCTCCCCAACAGGTGTCTTTGCTTCCATCCGCGACTCCGATACAAATCTCGTAGAGGCTGTTCCAGTCGGACTCGACGTAATCACCGCAATCATCCGAACCATTCGAGATCACGTCGAGCGTCGTTTCTTGAAGTAGGTAAGGGTAGCCCGGGTCGTACTCGTCCGACGATGTTGCTCCCCAACCCGAAACGGCGATGGAGTCTCCGACAGCGGGGGCAACCTCCGGATCGACGGCGGTCGGCAGTGCGATTGGGTCAATCGCGGGGTCAGTGATGTCCAGGGGAGACTTCAACTTCACCAGTGCGATGTCGTTGAACCACACATCGAGCGAAGGGCCGGAGGAGTAGTCGGGGTGAATCTTCCACCCTGCCGCGGAATAAACATTCGTTCCCGCCGGAACTCCCAGGTCGTCACTGCCCGCGAAAATCCCCAGTTTCGAGCCCTTGTAGCTGTAGAGGCAGTGCGCAGCCGTGATCACCCAGGTGTTGTTGATGATGGAACCGCCGCAGAATTGAGCATCGAAGACGGTTTCTGCATCCCGCCGCGCTGAAATCAGGCCAACTTGCCACGGTACATCGTTGATGTCTGCATCCGTACCGCCGATGATTGGCGAAGGGGTATCGGCAGCGACGGCGGGCGAACCCGGGATGCCCACAGCCACACACACCACCGCGACCCAGGCAATGAAGAATCGCGGTGCGGAGAAAGTCATGTTCCTGACACTAATACAGCATGAACTGTTTCGCTTCGGTCGATTGAATGCCGCCAACGTAGACCGTCAGTTGATAGGACGCTCCGCCGCCGACCGCGGGCGTCCCACTGTCACAGTTGTCGCTTCGAGCACGCCCCCATTCAACTTCGTCCGTCGTCAACGACTGTCCTGCCTCAAATAACTGGCTAAACGGTTGCGGCGAAACCTGGCACACGGTCGAATCCCAAATCAAGTCCGATCCGCTCATGATGATGTACTTTTGCACATCCGTACCGACCTCGAGCGTGCAGGCTGTCGTCCCCGCATTGGTAATCGTCATCGAAAACTTGGGAAATTCGCCCGCAGCGTAGGACTCTTGGTTCGTTTCGGCCCGAAGCGAAATATCGCTCGAATTGCACGCCGCGACCGTGCCAGCAGTCGGGGACGCGACAGGGGTTGTGGCCGGACTCGCGTTGAAAGCCGAAAATAGGGTCCAGACTCCCGCGAACACCAATATGGCGAGGACGAGCACAATCGCCCGTCGACGCCAGTAAACCGAGGGGGGAAGTGGCCCTGCGGGATCGAGAAACGCGTTCATATTCCGAGGGTACGCGCGTCGAATGGGTGATTTCAGGTGACGCGCCGAACCTACAGCGACTTGAGCATGCGCGTATTGCCCAGAGTGTTGGGTTTCACGCGGGCGAGATCAAGGAACTCGGCGACACCCTCGTCATGTGACCGCGCGAGTTCGGCAAATACCTCGGGCGTGATGATATTCGGGGTCTGGGCATCGGATCCGACCTCGCCAATGACGTCGAAACCCACGCGCCCGAAAAACGCCGTCTCAAAAGTCAAGCAAAACAGGCGCTCGAGGCCGAGCGTTCGCGCCGCGCCTTCCAGAGCGGTCAGCAATGCTGTGCCGACACCCTTTCCCCGGCTGGATTCGGCGACTGCCACGGTTCGAATCTCGCCGAGGTCACGCCATAAGACGTGAAGTGCGCCGCACCCGACAACCGTCCCGGAGACATCTACCGCCACGACAAACTGTTGGATGGATCCGTATAAAACGACCGCGTCTTTTCCTAAAAGAATCCGTTGTGCGACGAATGGCTCGATCAGCGATTCAATGGCGCCAACGTCCGCGGTGCGGGCAGGACGAACCGAAACTGACATGTCGTCAGTCTAGGCTCGCGCCTATTCCGATGGAGCGTCTTCCGCGGAATCAACCGTAACATCGGGAGTCGAATCCACTGGAACTTTTGCCGATTTCGACGGGCGTCCCGTGATGGGTTCGTCCGTGGGGAGAATTGAACCAGTCATCACCGCGGTGAATTCGTCATTCACGAAGTCGACGAGGACATGTTGCCCGATAGCGAGTTCCCCGTTGAGAATCTTTTCCGACAGCATGTCTTCGACCTCGTGCTGGATTGCACGACGAAGTGGTCGAGCCCCGAGCATCGGGTCCCAGCCAATCGTCAAAAGTTGGCGACGAGCGGCGTCCGTGACATCGAGCGTCATGTCCCGGTCGAGCATGCGCTCGCGCAGTCGGCGCACGAACAGATCAACAATCTGTAGCAGTTCGTCTTGCGAAAGCTGCGGGAAGACAATGGTTTCGTCGACGCGGTTGAGGAACTCTGGCTTGAAGTGCTTCTTGAGTTCCTCGATGACTTTCGAGCGCATCGCCTTGTAGGACTGCTCTGAGTCACCCTGAAGGGTGAAACCGACGGGACCGCCGGTGATGTCTTTCGTACCGAGGTTGGTCGTCATGATGATCACCGTGTTCTTGAAGTCAATGACTCGTCCTTGACCGTCGGTCAGACGGCCTTCCTCAAGAACCTGCAACAGTGAGTTAAAGATGTCGGGGTGTGCCTTTTCGATTTCGTCAAACAAGACGACTGAGAACGGCTTGCGGCGGACGCGCTCGGTGAGTTGTCCGCCCTCTTCGAATCCGACGTATCCAGGAGGGGCACCGAACAACCGCGACGCGGTGTGCTTTTCCCCGTATTCCGACATGTCGAGTGAGATGAGCGCGTCCTCGTCGTCAAACAGGAACTCGGCAAGAGCTTTGGCAAGTTCGGTCTTTCCGACGCCGGTTGGGCCGGCGAAGATGAATGAACCGGACGGGCGCTTCGGGTCCTTGAGCCCCGCACGCGTGCGGCGGATTGTCTTCGACAACACGGCAATCGCCTCTTCTTGGCCAATGACGCGCTGGTGCAACGACTTCTCCATCATGAGCAGGCGTGCGCTTTCCTCTTCGGTCAGCTTGAACACGGGGATACCTGTTGCTTGGGCGAGGACTTCGGCGATGATTCCTTCGTCGACAGTCCCCAATTCACCCTTTTCGCCTTTGCGCCATTCCTTCTCGAGGCGAAGTCGCTCACCGAGAAGCTTCTTTTCTTCGTCGCGTGCCTTCGCCGCGCCTTCAAAGTCCTGATTCTCGATGGCCTTTTCCTTGTCGGAACGAACCGCCGCAATCTTGTCGTCAAATTCCCGCAATTCCGGGGGAGACGACAGGATCGACAGACGCAAGCGGGCTCCCGCTTCGTCAATGAGGTCGATTGCCTTGTCGGGCAAGAAACGGTCTTGCACATATCGGTCGGCGAGAGTCGCCGCCGCGGTCAGTGCGGCATCCGAAATCGACACCTTGTGGAACGCTTCATAGCGGTCGCGAAGTCCCTTCAGGATATTGATGGTGTGAGCAACCGACGGTTCGTTGACGGTCACGGGCTGGAAACGGCGCTCGAGGGCCGCGTCCTTTTCGAAGTACTTGCGATATTCGTCGAGTGTCGTCGCACCGATGGTCTGTAGTTCGCCACGAGCAAGCATCGGCTTGAGAATGCTAGCCGCGTCAACCGCGCCTTCCGCCGCACCCGCACCGACGAGTGCGTGAATTTCGTCGATGAAGACAAT
The DNA here is from genome assembly GCA_024639935.1 of Microbacteriaceae bacterium. Taxonomy (GTDB): domain Bacteria; phylum Actinomycetota; class Actinomycetes; order Actinomycetales; family Microbacteriaceae; genus MWH-TA3. The sequence continues at coordinate 86,157 of JAHEFZ010000003.1, read as the reverse complement.
GATGTCGCCGCGGTTGCGAATTTCCTTGGTGACCTTCTTGAGGCGTTCCTCGAAGTCACCGCGGTAACGGCTTCCGGCGATGAGGCTTCCAAGGTCGAGCGTGTACACCTGCTTGTCCTTGAGCGTCTCGGGAACTTCGCCCTTGACGATCGACTGCGCGAGCCCTTCCACGACCGCGGTCTTTCCGACACCCGGCTCGCCGATGAGGACCGGATTGTTCTTGGTGCGTCGGGAAAGGATCTGCATGACGCGTTCCATTTCCTTCTCGCGCCCGATGACCGGGTCGAGCTTGCCGTCGCGTGCGGCCTGAGTGAGGTTGCGCCCGTATTGGTCGAGAATCGTCGAGCCTTTGTCGTTCGACGTCGACTCGGTTCCGCCGACAACCGCCGATTCTTTGCCCTGGTAACCCGAGAGCAATTGGATGACGGTCTGGCGAACCCGGGTGAGGTCCGCACCGAGCTTCACGAGAACCTGGGCGGCAACGCCCTCGCCTTCGCGAATGAGACCCAGCAGAATGTGCTCGGTGCCGATGTAGTTGTGTCCGAGCTGAAGAGCCTCGCGGAGGCTCAGTTCGAGGACCTTCTTGGCGCGCGGCGTGAACGGGATGTGTCCGGTCGGGGCCGTCTGACCCTGGCCGATGATTTCCTGGACTTGTTCGCGAACGTTGTCGATCGAGATGTTCAGTTCGGCGAGCGCCTTTGCGGCGATGCCGTCGCCCTCGCGAATGAGACCCAGCAGGATGTGCTCGGTACCGATGTAGTTGTGATTAAGCTGCTTCGCCTCTTCTTGGGCAAGCACGACCACTCGACGGGCCCGGTCAGTAAAACGTTCAAACATCGCGTCATCTCCTTCGCACACAGTTGCGCGCCTTTACTGCGAGGGTAACAACGCGAACTGGGGCGGTGGGGTGATTTCGCCAAGGGCAAAACCCGTGTACGCCAGCCATTGGCCGTCCGCCACCGTACGATCGAAGAATGTCCCGTAATAACGGCCAGCGCCTCGGTGGCGCCATTGCGTTCATCCTGCGTCACGCCGATGACGTCGAGGTCGACTCGGTGGGGTGGTTGCCGATTGAGAACATCGTCGAGCGCCTCGCAAAGGACGGCATTGTGGCGACGGCCGAAGACGTCGTGCGCGAGGTCGGTCCGGGCGGTAACGACCGCTTTGAACTGAGTATCGACGGAACGAAGGCTCGCGCGTTTTATGGCCACAGCCAGCCGGGGGTGAACCTCGAACTCACTGACACTGATCGCGCACCGAAGTACCTGTATCACGCGACCCCGGACTATAACCTCGAGGCGATTCTGGACCGAAAAGAAGGTCTGCTTCCACAAAAACGGCTGTACATTCACCTATCCGAGGACCCGATGCGTGCGGTTCAGGTCGGACAGCGGCGTGGGGTTCCGCTCGCGCTTTTCGAAATCGAAACTACTGCACTTCCTGAACCCGTCGGTCGAACCAGTCCCGATTCGTCGGTGTGGTTGACGACGTATGTACCCGCCAAATTGCTCTGGAAAATCGCCGTTCCCGAGGAACGCGCCTAACTAGTCCTTCTTGGGCGGAAGGCCGCGGCGTTCGCGCTCTTCGGCCTCGTATTTTTTGAGAGTGTCGCGCTCGGTTCGGTCGGCGCGCAGGATACTGCGCATGATGAACCAAAAAATTATTCCCATGAGGATGGTCGGGGTGACCGAGAAGATGGCGTTACCCCAGAAGTCTTGAATCACTATCGCCTACTTCACCAAGGGGAACAGGATTGTTTCGCGAATGCCGAGACCGGTCAGCGCCATGAGCAGGCGGTCGATTCCCATTCCCTGGCCACCGCACGGCGGCATTCCGTGTTCGAGGGCGCGCAGAAAATCCTCGTCGAGGCGCATTGCCTCAACGTCTCCGCGCTCTCCGAGCTTTGCTTGTTCAACAAATCGCTCCCGCTGGATGACGGGGTCGACCAATTCGGAATAGCCGGTCGCGAGTTCGAACCCGCGAACATACAAGTCCCACTTTTCAACGACACCGGGCTTCGATCGGTGTTCGCGCACGAGCGGGCTCGTGTCGATGGGGAAGTCCATGACGAACGTGGGACGGTCAAGGTCGCCCTTGACGTGGTGTTCCCACAGTTCCTCGACGAGTTTGCCGTGTGTCGGGTGTTGGACGTCAATGTCGATGGCCTTCGCCATCGTTTCGAGGGTACTCGTCGGCGTCTCGGGGGTTATTTCGGTGCCAACGGCGGTGCTGAGAGATTCGTACATCGAGATGCGCTCCCAGTCCCCACCGAGGTCGTACTCGGTTCCGTCATTCCACGTCACGATGTGCGATCCAGCCACGGCGATGGCCGCATTCTGAATCATTTCCTGAGTGAGGTCGGCAACGGTGTTGTAGTCACCGTACGCCTGATAAAACTCGAGCATCGCGAATTCGGGGCTGTGGGTCGAGTCGGCGCCTTCGTTTCGGAAGTTGCGGTTGATCTCGAAGACTCGTTCAATTCCGCCGACGACAGCGCGCTTGAGGAAAAGTTCCGGGGCGATACGTAAAAACAGTTCCATATCGAAAGCATTCGAATGGGTGACGAACGGACGAGCGGCTGCTCCGCCGTGCATCGTCTGGAGCATCGGAGTTTCGATTTCAAGGAACCCGTGTTGGGCGAATGTCTTGCGCAACGAAGCCATCACCGTTGAGCGGGTCACAACATTGTGACGAGCTTGGTCGCGAACGATGAGGTCGAGGTAGCGCTGGCGGACCCGCGTTTCTTCGTTCAATTCGGCGTGCAGATTCGGCAGCGGCAATAGTGATTTTGCCGCCATCTGCCATTCCGACACGAGGATCGACAATTCTCCGCGCTTCGAGGTGATGATCTCGCCCTTGACAAACACGTGATCGCCAAGGTCAACAAGCTCCTTCCAGCGTTCGAGGGCATCCTCGCCAACGACATCGAGTGACAGCATCGCCTGGATGCGCTCACCGTCACCCGACTGTAAGGCGGCGAAACAAAGTTTTCCTGTGTTGCGAGAGTGGACGACGCGACCCGCCAGCGCGGCGGTGACACCCGTCGCAACATCGATATCGAGACCCTCGTTGGCGGCCCGAACGGCACCGATCGTGTCGGTGGCGGGAACCGAGACGGGATAGGCCTCCCCCGTTTCCAGAAGAGTGGCGCGCTTTGCGAGGCGAACAGCCTTCTGTTCGATAATCTCTTCGGCCGAGAGTTCGGTCTCGTCAGTCATGGCGCCCCTTCTGGTACCTGACAAGGTTACCGTTTCGGGGGCTGTGCCGATTGGTAGTGTCGTCGAGCCGAGGTCGAATTCAGTCCGCGTCATCTGGGGTGGTGTCGTCGAGCCAGCGACCGATGGGATCGATTGCTCCGTCCGACGATGCCCGCAATGCTTCTTCGACAGCGGAGTGTGCGAGAGCCCGAAGCACGGCGCCAGGGTGTTCGACACCGATTTCCTGGAGCCGGAACGTCGACTGGTCGACAATTGCGCGCGAGAACTCGGCTACAGTCGCCACTGAATCGGCGTAGGCGGGTCGGTCGTCTTCGGCAATGACGAATGGCTCGCCCCCCATCTCGACGACAAGCGCTTGCGCGATGGGCAATGCGACACTCGGTGCCGTGACGGCGAAGTAGGCATCCTTCATCCGGTGTAAATCAAGCGAAGTTCCCGTGAAGGTGAGGACGGGGTGAATAGCAAGCGGAATCGCTCCGCGCCGAGTCGCGGGCTCGAGGACCCCGATACCGTGTTCCGCCGAGGTGTGCACAACGATCTGCCCCGGTCGCCACGAATCGCTGAGCAACTCAACGATGTCGGCGACCGTTTCGCCTTCGCCCGCCCCGACAATGACCAGTTGGGTGGCCGCGACGACCTCCGCGGGCGATTGAATTGATACTCCGCGCAGCAACGAGACGACCCGTTCGCGGTCGGTCGGGGCAGGTTCGGTGATTGTCCACGGGAAATGGCCGGCGCCCGCGAGAGCAAGACCGAGGATCGCGAGTTCCGGAGCGGTTCCGACAAGCCCGACCTCGAGTCGACCTGGTGTCATCATGCGGGTTCTCCGTCCGGGTCTTGAGGGGGCAAAACACACCACCACTCGGCGACGAGAGCGGCAACAACGAGCACGAGTGATGCGACAACACCACCAATGGTGGGAGGAATAACGGAATCGACGACAACGGGTCGTGATGTCGAGAACGCCAGGAACCCGACGGTCGCACCGAAGAGAACCGTCCCTCCGACAGCAGACGACTTGGCCAACTGAACTATCGTCACCGCGGCGATGGGGTCAATTCGGCGACCCTTCACCGGCTTCACCGCCATGCGAACGCGCGCACCCAGCGCCAGAATCGCGATTCCGATGAGAACAAGGCAAATCGACAATGTCCACGGCACCATGACGGCCATCCGGCCGCTGCTAACCAGCAGCCAATCGAGCGCGAACCCGAATCCGAACGCCAACGGCGTGAGCACGACCAGGAAAAGTGCATTCGTCTTTTTCACGCGGACACCGCCGCCGCGAGTTCGCGCACGAGTCCTCGCCCCGGGATCACCGCGTCGTGGTCGAGAGTCAACCACGGGCCAAGCACGAACGAGCGCTCGTGAGCGCGCGGGTGTGGGATCACGAGGTTTCCCTCCTCGATCACGTCGCCGAACACGATGAGATCCAGGTCGAGGGTCCGGTCGCCCCACAGTTCGGTGCGGGTTCGACCGTGAACGCTTTCGATTGCGTGAAGAACTGCGAGAAGACCCGAGGCGGACAGGGTCGTGTGGAGAATCGCAACACCGTTGAGATAGTCGGGGTGAGAGTCATCAGGTCCGTCCGGTCTCATGGCGACGGTCTCAACGAGTTCGGACACCGAGACAATGTCAACGCCGTTGGTCGCGCCGAGGCGTTCCAGCGCGCTCGCGATGGTGGCAGCGCGGTCCCCCAGATTCGCACCCATCGCAATGACTGCTCGGATCACAATCGACCCCGTTCAATCACAACGGACACATCCTCAAACCTCACAGTTATGGGCGCGCTCGGCTTGTGAATCTCGACACGAGTGGATAGCGCACCAAACCCGAGAACGATGGTGGCGACGCGCTCTGCAACAGTTTCGATGAGGTCCACCGGGTCGGTCTCGACCGCCTCGACGATGGCGACAGCGAGTTCACCGTAGTGAATCGTTTGTGCGATGTCATCGCCCAAACCCGACAGTGAAACGCGAGCGTCGACGTCGATGATGAATTCTTGGCCATTCGTGCGTTCGTCGTCGAAAACACCGTGGTGCGCGAACGCCCGAAGGCCGCGGAGGCGAATTTCGTCGGTCATCTCGAATCGCCCCACCAGGAATGTCGAACCTGAAGTGCCCCTACCGTGCGAGCGACATCGTGAACACGAACCGCGGCCACGCCCGCTTCGGCGGATAGGACGCTGATGATTGCGGTCGCCTGATCGCGATCGGTCGGCAGCTCGCCAAAGGGCGCGAGGAATCGCTTGCGGGACGCCCCAACGAGAACTGGATATCCCAACGCGACGAGCTGGTTGAGGTCTCGCAGAAGTTGCCAGTTGTGGTCGGCAGTTTTGGCGAATCCGAGTCCTGGGTCAATCCACAACTTGCTGGGGGCGATTCCGGCGATGTGAATCGCGTCAATTCGCACACGCAACTCGGAAAGGACATCTCGCGTGACGTCTCTGTAGTTGGCATTCGCGTCCATAGTGTCGCTTTCACCACGCCAGTGCATTGCGATGTAGGTTACCTCGCTTTCGGCGATAACTCCGAGCATCGCGGAGTCAGAAAGTCCTCCGGACACGTCGTTGATGTACGCGACGCCGAGGTCGATGCCAAGTCGGGCGGTGTCGGCTCGCATCGTGTCGAGCGAGACCGAAATCCCCTCTTCCACAAGTGCTCGAATCACGGGTTCAACTCGCCGGCGCTCTTCGCCATCATCAATTCGCGCCGCACCGGGACGCGTTGATTCTCCACCGACATCAATGACATCTGCACCGTCCGCCACCAACCCGCGAGCGTGCTCGATTGCACTACTCGGCGAGTTCCACAGCCCACCGTCACTGAACGAATCCGGGGTCACATTGAGGACACCGAAAACGAGGGGACGGTTAGCCATCGCCCCGTCCGATCAGAGTCAATAGAGCGGACCGGGTCGGTTCCAGAGCAAAACTTCCCGCGGCGGTAACGGTCAGCGCCGACGCGTTCGCCTGCTTCGCGCCCCGAGACGCGACGCATTCGTGACGTGCGTCGAGAACGACGAGGACACCGCTTGATCCGACCCCAACCGTCAATGCTTCGCAAATCTCGAGACCGATTCGTTCCTGAACCTGAGGCCGAGACGAAATCGTCTCGAGCATTCGGGCAATTCGCCCGAGTCCGACAACGACGTTAGTGGGCGCGTAGGCAATGTGAGCGACACCGTTAAATGGCAAGAGATGATGTTCGCACATCGAGCGGAAGGCGAGGTCGCGGAGGATCACGGGGTCGTTCGAGACGACGTCCGCCGTTGACGCCGCATCACGCAATCCCTCGGTCGCATCCGCGCCGACGCCGGCATACAGTTCCGCCATCGCGTCGGCGACTCGACCGGGCGTCTCGCGCAATCCGTCACGGGATGGGTCCTCCCCAATGGCCACAAGGATGTCCCTCACAGCCGCGACGATTCGGTCCCGATCGATGGCCATAAAACTATTTCGGCGCCGGCTTCGTTCGATTTGCCGCGCGCTTCACTGCAGTGTTCGGGACCTTGCCCGCAGGTGCCTTCGCCTTCGCGGGCGCCTTCGACTGTGGAAGGTCTGCATCGAGCGCGATGCGCGCGGGAATCTTTATCGGTCCCTTGGTCGACACGGGACGCTTGGGGTTGGATTTCCACACGGGACGAGCGGGGAGCTTCTTGACTGTGGCGAAAATCGTCGCGAGCTGGTTGTGGTCGAGCGTTTCCTTCTCCAGCAGTTCTTTTGCGAGTTGGTCGAGAATTGCGCGGTTCGCCGTCAACACCGTCCACGCTTCGTCTCGCGCTGCGTCGATGAGGGCGCGGACTTCCGCATCGACCCGTTCGGCAACACCGTCGCTGTAGTCGCGTTGGTGCCCGACGTCACGACCGAGGAACATCTCGCCAGAGCCCGAGCCCAACTTCACCGAACCCACCACGGTCGACATTCCGAACTCGGTGACCATGCGGCGAGCGATTCCTGTCGCCTTTTCGATGTCATTCGACGCACCGGTTGTCGGATCGTGGAAGACGATTTCTTCCGCAACGCGACCACCCATGGCGTAGGCCAATTGGTCGAGCAGCTCGTTTCGGGTGACCGAATACTTGTCGTCAAGCGGCATCACCATGGTGTAACCGAGAGCGCGCCCTCGGGGAAGGATCGTGACCTTTGTCACGGGGTCGGTCTGCCGCATCGCTGCCGCCGCCAGAGCGTGACCACCTTCGTGATAAGCGGTGATGAGCCGTTCTTTGTCCTTCATGATCCGTGAACGCTTCTGCGGTCCGGCCATGACACGATCAACGGCCTCGTCGAGAATTTCGTTTGTCAATTCGGTTTTGCCTTGACGAGCCGTGAGGAGAGCGGCTTCGTTGATGACGTTGGCGAGATCCGCGCCGGTGTACCCGGGGGTCTTGCGGGCAAGAACGTCGAGATCGACGTCCTTTGCCATTGGCTTGTCCTTCGAATGAACCGCGAGAATCTTTGCCCGACCTTTCGAATCAGGGGCGTCAACTTGAATCTGACGATCGAATCGACCGGGGCGAAGCAGAGCGGGGTCAAGAATGTCGGGACGGTTCGTCGCAGCGATCATGATGACGTTTTGCCCTGGCTCGAACCCGTCCATTTCGACAAGCAATTGGTTCAAGGTCTGTTCGCGCTCGTCGTGGCCTCCGCCCATTCCCGCGCCGCGATGACGTCCGACGGCGTCAATCTCGTCGATGAAAATGATGGCGGGCGCGTTTTGTTTCGCGATGTCGAAAAGGTCGCGGACCCGGCTCGCGCCGACTCCCACGAACATTTCGACGAAATCTGAACCAGAAATCGAATAGAACGGAACCGACGCCTCACCGGCGACGGCGCGAGCGAGAAGGGTTTTACCCGTTCCGGGAGGGCCGTAGAGCAAGACGCCTTTCGGGATGCGGGCTCCGACCTTCTCAAACTTTTCAGGTTTTTGCAGAAATTCCTTGATTTCGTGCAGTTCTTCGATCGCTTCGTCCGCCCCGGCAACATCCGCAAATGACACCTGCGGCGATTCCTTGTTGAACAACTTGGCGCGGGAACGGCCGAACTGCATCGCTCCGCGAGCGCCGCCGGCATTAGACGAGATGAACCAGAAAGCGAGCCCGATGATGAGGAACGGGATGATGAAACCGAGGATCGACATGAACCAGGATTCCTTTGGCACTTTGTCGGTGAACTTCTCGGGATTTGCCGTGGTGATCGCGCTGAGGACCTCGAGTCCGCGTGGCGCGACGTAATAGAACTGAACGGTCTCGCCGTATGTCTCGTCGGCGGTTTTCAAGGTCAGGTCAACGCGCTGCTCGATGTCGGTGATGGTGACTTCTTTCACCTTGCCATCAGCGATGAAGGCCAAGCCTTCTTTGGTCGAAACGGGAGCGTAATTGACGGTCGTCAGGAACGAGAAGCCGGCCCAGACAACCAACAGGCCGATGGCAATGTACAGCCACGGACCCTTGAGGAAGTTCTTCATTCGGTGCCTTGCTCCTGTCTCGAACACGTCGTTCCAGCGTACCTGCTCGCACGCGCTCGATTCGGGGCTATTCGCTCTCGGCGTACACCCGCGGAGAAAGAACGGCAACATCCCGCAAGTGGCGATAATTCTCGGCAAAGTCAAGTCCGTAACCGACGACGAACTTGTTGGGGATGTCGAATCCAAGGTAGTCGGCCACAATATTGACCTTGACTGCCTCGGGTTTGCGCAGTGCGGCAAAGATCTTGACGCTCGACGCACCGCGCGAGATGAGATTGTCGCGTAGCCACGACAAGGTCAGTCCGGTGTCAATGATGTCTTCGACGAGGAGGACGTGTCGGCCAGCAATGTCAGTATCGAGGTCTTTAAGAATTCGCACGACTCCACTCGAGGTCGTTCCGTGACCGTAGGACGAAACCGCCATCCAGTCCATCGTGAGGGGAATAGTCAGAGCACGAGATAGGTCGCTCATGACCATGACTGCGCCTTTGAGGACGCCGACGAGCAACAGGTCCTGGCCGTCGCAGTCCCGCTCGATTTGTCGGGCAAGTTCGGCAATACGCGCGCGGAGTTGTTCCTCGGTAACCAGAATTTCGTCGAGCTGGTCGGAAACGTCGTCGTACCGCATATCGTCCTAACTGGCGGGGTCGAACCTAATTCGACCATCGTTTCTGACCACACTACCGCCGGTGACGTCAACCTTTCCCTGACCGTGCCAGTCGGTCAGCAGGGAATCGATTGCGCGCGTTTGGCGGTGCGTCAACGTCGTCCCCCATGCCCGGTGCGCTGCGATACGAATGATTCTTGTGCGTAACGCGCGCGGGCGGTTTTCAATGTCCTCCGCGGCAAATGACACGGGGTTGGATTCGAGAACCTGGCGCGCCATTCCCTCGGCAAGCAGGTCGAGCGCATCATCATCATCGCGCACTAAATCGGCGGTGCGAGCGAGCGCGTCGACGATTCCGGGCCCGATTTCCAACTCCAATAGGGGTAGGACGGCGTTGCGAACTCTGACGCGGGCGAATCGAGTGTCATTGTTGTGCGGGTCGTCCCACGGATTGAGATGTTGAGCGAGCGCCGCTTCGCGGGTGGTGTCGCGGGCAACGTCGAGCAATGGGCGACCGATGGCGTCCTCGAGTTCCGCCATACCCCGCAGGCTACCCGGGCCGCTACCGCGCGCAAGCCCCAACAACACCGTTTCTGCCTGGTCGTTGCGTGTGTGACCCGTCACGATGAGCACCGCGCCGGTCCGTTTGGCAGCGCTTCGTAAAGCCGCGTATCGCGCGTCGCGGGCTGCCGACTCGGGACCGCCCTCGACTCCAACGACGACGCGAACGACCTCAATCGGGTCTAACTCGAGCGACGATGCTGTTGTCGATACTGCGACCGCCAGCTCAGCACTTCCATTTTGAATCCCGTGATCAACGATGATCGCCCCGACCCGCAACCCTCGTTTTGTGGCGACAAATCGGGTGGCCGCCGCAAGCGCGAGAGAATCGGCTCCGCCACTCAGTGCGACGAGGACAAGAGAGCCACCCGGAACCGGGTGCCGATCGAAAAAATCTGTGACCGCTGACCGAACTTCGGCAACGGCAGGGGACAACTTGCCCCGTCGATCGCCGTTGGTATCGGTCACTCGGTAAGGTTATCCGAGAACCGTTGACACACGAGGAGACACCATGGCCGGATACCCCGCCGTTATCGAAATCCCCAAGGGAAGCCGAAACAAGTACGAGGTGGACCACGAGACAGGTCGCGTTTATCTCGACCGTGTTCTGTTTACGACTTTCGTTTACCCGACCGATTACGGATACTTCGAGAACACTCTTGGACTCGATGGTGACCCCGTCGACGTGCTGGTCCTTCTCGATTACCCGCTCTTCCCCGGAGTCGGACTCAACGTTCGTCCAGTCGCCGTATTCAACATGACCGACGACGGCGGCAGCGACGCAAAAGTCATCGCCGTTCTCGAAAAGGATGTGCGCTGGGCACACATCCAGGACCTCGCCGACATCCCCGAATTCACGAAAAAGGAAATCGAACACTTCTTCGAGCATTACAAAGATCTCGAACCCAATAAATGGGTCAAGACGGAAGGCTGGCGGGGCAGGGCCGAAGCCGAAGCGATCGTCGAAGAGGGCATCGCCCGCCTCGCAGCTGGTCACTAGTTATCCGAGAGTGATTCCCATGCGCCGCATGAACGGAACCGCATCGGTTGCTTTACCGTTTTCGCGAACCTCGAAGTGCAGGTGACATCCCGTCGAACCGCCGGTCGAACCGACGTCGGCGATGTGTGTCCCCGTTGACACCTGTTCGCCGATTTTCACGAAGGTTCTTCCGTTCGCAATGTGCGCGTACCCGGTCGAGATTCCGCCGCCGTGGTCGATCAGAACGAAGTTTCCATAGGTGCCCAGTGGTGCGGCATAGGTGACCTGGCCGCCACGGGCGGCGTAAATCGGCACGAGGCAACCGGCGGCAAGGTCCGTTCCCGAATGGAACATGACCGTGTGATAGATCGGGTGCACGCGCCATCCAAAGCCACTCGAAATGTACCCCGCGGCCGGCCGAGCCCAGCCCTTTGCCGAGATTGCTCCCGGCGGAAGGTCACTCCCTGTTGTGCCACCATCTTCGAGTCCCGCCTGGTATTCCTTTTCGGTGGCCCGCCTGTTTTCGACAAGCGTCGCTAGCTGAGCGAGAAGTGTTGCCTGGTGGTCCTGCTGTTCTTGGAACGCTGTTTGTGCGGCAATTGCGGCGGTCTGCGCGACTTGAAAAGCCGCTTCCGCGTCAGCGCGAAGGACGTCGCGCTCATTTTTTGCGACTGTCGCCTGGTCTGTCAACGACTGGGCAGAGTTTTGGTCGCGAATTGCCGCTTGATAAATTCCATCGGCCTGAGACGCGATAATCGACGCGAAACCGAGACGACTGAGAAGGTCGGCTGCTCCTGACGCATCGGAGAGAAGGCTCGTAGAAACATTGACGCTCCCCACACGCGCAAGTTCCGACACGAATTGGCCAGCGCGAATACGCGATGCATCGGCGGCATTCTTCGCCTCGTCGGCCTGCGCTTGCAACTGGTCAGCTTTGTAGGCTGCCTCGTCGAACGCCAGTTGCGCGACTTGATAAATCGCTCCGACTCGTTCCGCTTCGGCCGCGGCGACCGCTACCTTTTTCTCCAAACGCTTGATGATACTTTTGAGCTCGGCGATGGCCTGCTCTTTGAGTGCAACATCATTTCGTGCGTTGAGAACATCGGTCCACGTCGGATAGTCGGCGGCGTATGCGGGATTGTTTGAGACGATGGGGCTGAAAAGCAGTGAAATGCTTGTAAAAAAGGCACCGAGGCCGATCCAACTTCTGCGCATACTCGTCACCCCCCAGTGAAAACAATGGTCAATTGAGGGTAATCGTGGAATGTCGGCAATCCCGACATTGCCATTCTGCGGGCGGTTTGCATGCGAACCGAATAAGCCATAAACTCGGTAAGGTTGAGCATCCTCGGAGGCACGACACGGCCCCATCGTTTAGTGGCCTAGGACGCTGCCCTTTCACGGCAGTAGCACGGGTTCGAATCCCGTTGGGGTCACGGCAGGTCTACAATTCAATATGCAAGGCCCTGTAGCGCAGTTGGTTAGCGTGCCGCCCTGTCACGGCGGAGGTCGCGGGTTCAAGTCCCGTCAGGGTCGCGGACGTCAGAGTCTCTTTCGCGAGAGGCTCTTTTGTCTAGGAGCGACATACTCCTTGGCTCTGTAGCTCAGTTGGTAGAGCGTTCGACTGAAAATCGAGAGGTCACGGGATCGACGCCCGTCGGAGCCACCATGTAGAGCCCCCGACTTGTCGGGGGCTTCTATTTTTCAACGACCGAGTTCGATGTGATCCGTCAAGTGGTTTGGCGTTCCAAAACGATGTGCCGTGATGCTCAGTGATTGTTCGCGAAGGAAGGGAAGCATCTCGATTCGACCGGCCGTCACCGCTGGTCCGGACCAGATTGCGAGATCGGGACGCCCGCCTGTCGTCGCCGTGATGGTCGCGGGTGACCCCCCGACTAAGCGAATTCGATGGCCGGAGAGTTCCTTTTCGGGTCGACCGAGGTCGTCCTGCCATTCGTGTTCGGTTTGAATTTCAACGGATACTCCGATTTCGCTCAACGCGCGAATAATTTTGTTTTCCAGCCACGCCGATGCCGACACAACGGGGTCATTCCCCGCGCGGAAAGCCGCAAGTAAAACCCGCAACAATTCGGCGGGCTCGGCGCCGTCCGAGAATCTTACGATGACGGGTTCGGGGAATCCGCGATAACGGAACACATTGCGTTCGACACCAAGGTTGGAGACGTCTCGAGCGATTCCGAATTCGTTGTTCCACGCTTCTTCGTCGAATCGAGCGGCGCGCGTCAGCCACGCACGACCATCAACCTTGACCGAGTCGAACCCCGGCAGTGCCGCCAGCAGCGCGTGCACGCGATCGACGGTGACATCCGCTCCGCCGGTGCGGGTTTCGGCGTCCATCCACGAACCTAATCCGAACAGATAATTCGGTCCTCCGGCCTTTGCCCCCGCTCCCACCGCAGACTTCTTCCATCCACCGAACGGCTGTCGTTGCACGATTGCGCCGGTAGTTCCCCGGTTGACGTAGAGGTTTCCGCCGTCAACGGTGTCCAGCCACCGTTCGATTTCGCTCGAATTGAGCGAGTGCAGCCCCGAGGTGAGTCCGTAGTCAATTGCGTTGACCATTCCAATTGCCTCGTCCAAAGTTCGGGCTGTCATGATGCCCAGAATCGGTCCGAAGTACTCGGTCAGGTGAAATTCACTTCCCGCGGTCACGCCGTCACGCACGCCGGGTGTCCATAACCGACCAGCCTTGTCCAGTTTCCTCGGCTCGACCAACCACGATTCGCCCTTACCGAGAGTCGTCAATGCAGAGAGAAGTTTCCCGTCGGCCGGGCTGATGATCGGCCCCATTTGAGCAGTCGGGTCCGACGGATACCCAACTTTTATGCTCGTGACACCGTCAACGAGTTGGTTCCGGAAACGGCCCGAAGTAGAAACCGATCCGACCAAGATGACGAGTGACGAAGCGGAACATTTTTGACCAGCATGACCAAAAGCCGATGAGATGACGTCCTTCACCGCGAGATCGAGGTCGGCGCTCGGCATCACGATGATCGCATTTTTGCCGCTCGTCTCGGCGAGCAGTGGCAGATCGTGACGGAGCGCCCGGAAGGTCTCTGCCGTCTCGTATCCTCCGGTAAGAATGACCCGCTCAACTCGAGGGTCCGCCACCAGATTTGAACCAAGGGAACGATTGGCGAGATTGACCAATTGCAGTGCGTCCCGTGGAACGCCCGCGGCCCACAATGCCTCAACCATGACGGCGCCACTTCGGCGAGCAAGATTTGCGGGCTTGATAATCACGGGAGAACCCGCTGCGAGAGCGGCGAGAGTCGAACCCGCGGGAATCGCCACGGGGAAATTCCAGGGTGGGGTGACAACGGTCAGTCGGGCCGGGGTGAAGGTCGCACCGTTAATTCCTTCAAGCGCCTTCGCGTTTTCCGCGTAATAGTGGGCGAAGTCAATCGCCTCGGTGACTTCGGGGTCCGATTGGTCAAGTGTCTTGCCGGTCTCGCTCGCCATCACCTCTATCAATTCAGCACGTCGATTTTCGAGCATTTCGCCGGCCTTGTGCAGGATCGCCGCACGTTTCAGGGCCGGGAGTTTGCTCCACGCCGCACCCTTGGTGGTGGCTCGCGTGATGACGTCGTCGAGTTGCTTAGCGGTCTTCACAAAGTTTGCCGCGACGGACTTATTTCCTGCCCTCGATTTCTCGATGCCCGCAATAATCGCGGCGCCCCATTCGCGGTTCGCCGCGATAGCAGGGTCGGTATCGGCCGCGTTACGGAACGAGTCTGTCGGCATCGGCGCCTGTTTCCTTCGACGATCTTGGACCCGGTTTGATGCGGGCACTGCGGTGTCGAGGGTCTCAAGCGACGCGAGAAAGCGAGCCTTTTCCCGCTCGAACAGCGCTTCATTGCGTGACAATTCGAAAACCGCCGACATGAAGTTGTCCTGGCTCGCGCCTTCCTCGAGTCGCCGAATCAGGTATGCGATGGCGACATCAAATTCGGCGGGATGAACAACGGGTGTGTACAAGAGAAGTCTGCCCACATCGCGCTTGACCGCTTCGGCTTGACCTGGCGCCATTCCAAGAAGCATTTCGAATTCGATTCCAGATTCCACTCCGCGCTTTTGGGCAAGGAGCCATGAATAGGCAATGTCAAACAGATTGTGGCCGGCAACGCCGATGCGCACATTGCGGATCCGCGAGGGGTCGAGGGCATAGTTGATGACCCGCTTGTAATTCGTGTCACTGTCTTGCTTGGTCGACCACGTCGCGAGGGGCCAATCGTGAATTGCCGACTCGACACGTTCCATGGGAAGGTTTGCTCCCTTGACAACACGAACCTTGATCCCCGCGCCACCCCGAGCGCGACGAGCTGCCGACCACTTTTGAAGACGCATCATCGCACTGAGAGCGTCGGGCAAGTATGCCTGCAACACGATTCCGGCTTCGAGCTTCGCGAATTCAGTTCGGTCCAATATTTGAGTGAAAACCGCAATGGTGATGTCGAGGTCCTTGAACTCCTCCATATCAAGATTGATGAAAGTTGGCTTCTTGCCCTTGGCGGCGAGTTTAAATAGAGGCAGAATGCGCTCGACGACGTGTGCGACGTTCTGGTCGAACGACCAGGGTGAGTGCGGTGCTACCGTTGCCGACACCTTTATTGACACATAATCGATATCGTCGCGTTGGAGAAGGGCGGTCGTTCCCCTCAAGCGCTTGGCTGCTTCCCCTTCACCGAGCACGGCCTCGCCCAAGAGATTGATGTTCAGTCGGACCCCGGGCTTCTTCAATTTCGAGATGACCAATCCCAGTTTCGACGGGGTCGCATCGACGATGAGATGGCCCACCATTTTTCGCAACACGATTCGAGCAATCGGGATGACGATGCTCGGGAAAATAGGGGCGAGAACTCCGCCAATTCGAACCGCAACACGCATGAACCAAGGCAGGAAGGCGGGGACTCTGGGTGCAATGTCGCGCAACGTGCGCGCGGCGACACGCACGTCTTCTGGTCGAACGACGCCGTCGACGAAGCCCACGGTGAACGCGAGACCGTCGGGGTCTCGGAGCACACCGGCGAGTCGGGTGGCACTGACATCGGCGGGGAACGTCTCTGCCGTAGATAACCAGTGTCGAACGAGTTCGATTGACTCACTGGCAAGCGTGTCGGTAAGGGCGACTTTCGGCATACGACCATTTTGCCCACTAAAAGGTTTTAGAAAAAATCATCATTCTCCTGCGAAGCAGGAACGTGATCTCGAGGTTGTCCTCCGGTTCGGGATAATGAGAGACATGATTGGACTCGGCACGCTCATCAACATCGGAACAATCGTGATGGGTTCCACGATCGGCGTGGCGATTGGCTCAAAATTGCCAGAACGGACCAACCGAGTTGTCACCGATGCGCTTGGCCTCATCACCCTGGTGATGGGCGGACTCAATCTCGCTGCGCTTGGCGATGCCGACCTCGTCGCAGCGGTCGGGCCGGCCGCGCCGTTTCTTATCATCGTGGGAGCATTACTCATCGGAAGCATCATCGGTTCCCTCGTCGGAATTGAAGCGCGACTCGAGAAATTCGGGGCCTCCCTGCACGCCAGGGTCGGAGCGAAATCAACAGGATCCGCAACCTCTGCCCGCGATCGATTCATTCAGGGATTCGTCGACGCGTCGCTCATTTTTGCAATCGGTCCGATGGCAATTCTCGGTGCCTTCAGCGATGGCATGGGCATGGGCATCGACCAGCTCGTGCTCAAGTCCCTCCTCGACGGATTCGCGTCCATTGCTTTCGCCGCCTCGCTCGGGTGGGGAGTCGCGTTCGCGGCCCTTCCCGTCGGTGTCTGGCAGGGTCTCTTGACGCTTGCCGCGTTCACGCTTGGTTCCGTCCTGCCCGGCGCCTCCATCGCAACCCTGACGGCCACCGGTGGTGTCTTGCTGCTGGGTGTCGGACTTCGATTGTTGAACCTTCGAGCTGTATCCGTAGCCGACATGTTGCCCGCACTTGTCGTCGCTCCCGTCCTCACGAGCGTCGTGGCCAGTTTCGTCAAAGTCTGACTGGGGCGAACGGTGGTACCCTTTGATTCAATCTGGAACGTTCCAGAGACTCATCGCGGAGGCCGTCAATGGAGGCGCAATCACTGCTCATCGGAGGGCAATGGGTTGATGCCCTGGAGGGAAGGCCGCCGGCAGCAACAGCGCCGTAACCTGCTAGTCGAGGCTCGCGAGTAGGCGGTTTGTCGAGATCATCGCTCCACCGAGAACGGCCGGAACACCTCCACCGGGGTGAACCGACGCGCCAACCCGCCAGAGCCATGGCCGACGCCTGGACGAATAACCGGGCTTGTGGAACGGGCCGCTTTGCCACCACGGATGTCCCTCGCCGTACAGCGCCCCGCCAACCGCACCGAAACCCGCGAAGTATTCCGGGTGAAACACGGTGTGGTCGGTGATCATCGCACCGAGTTGTCGCGGGAGTCCCATGACGTTGCTGATTCGGCGCATTTCGCCCTGCGCCCACTCGTGTTCGATGTCGTATCGCTTGCCGTCCGGCGGGGCGGTGAGCAAGATGGCGGCGGTCGGACGGTCATTTGGATAGATGTGTCCGGCCCGATAATAATTGAGGAACGCCATCGTCTGGTTTGGTAGCGACTTTGTCCGAATGCTCTCATACAAATTCGAGGGTTCATCCGGCATGATGACCGAGTGCGTGACGATCTCGGCCGGCAGTTCCTCGTCCAGTACCGCGAAGACGGCGATGCCCGAACAGGACAGTGCTTTCGGTTTTCGAGCCCGCTGACCGAGAAGTCGTTCGAGAATTCCGGCATCGAGACCGCTGACCACGATATCCGCGTCGTATTCCGCTGAGTGCGTGATGACTTTCCCGCGCGACACCGACATGACCGCCTCACCAAGTCGAATCGTTGCCCCCGATTCCGTCGCGAGCCTCGCAATGGTTCGAGGGATCTCGTTCACCCCACCGTTCGGGACCCAGACGCCGTCCGTTGACATGACAGCAGGCATGGTCGCGAACAGCGCTAACGTCTTGGCTGGGGATACTCCCGCGTTGAGCGTGTGAATCGAGATGACTTCGCGAAGGTTTTCGGGCATCCAGTCGAGGCCTTCAAGATAACGGTCAGTGTTGAGGCGCGATCCATAACGGCGGAACAATGCAGCCGCTGCCGGATAAATCGCGGGATCCCAGGGGTCGTTCGTCAGCATCGTGGTGATGTGGTGACCAAGGGGACCGTGTTCCGCCTCGAATCGGTCCCACGGTTCTCGCCAGGAGTGTCCTGTTTCGACGGGAAGATTGGCAACATCACCACGAAAGTAGTAGCGCCCGACTTCGGGAAGGCGTTCAAGCACGAGGGGCGCGATTTCGCGCGCCGTCGACGCGCCAGCTGGACCTAGCTCGTCGAATCGGTCAAAGAATTTTTCGAGCGCGGCAGGAAAGGTAACGAGTGACGGTCCGGTGTCAATGCGCTGACCGGCGACCTCGATACGTCTACTTTTGCCGCCGATCCAGTCGTTTTTGTCGATAACCGTCACGTCGTGTCCCGCTCGTGAAAGTAGTGCGGCCGACGACAAGCCGCCGAGTCCTGCCCCGATGACGACAATTCGGCGAGGCGTCACGGATACAGCCCGAGCGTGATGCCCGTCACCAATTGAACGCCGGCGACCGCCCCCGCAACATACGGGAACGCAACCGAAAATTTATACAAACGCTTCGCTTCGCGACTTGTCGGAGTTCGCCAGTTCGCGACGAGGAGCCACCCCGAGATCAGTCCTGACACAATCGCGACCGGCACGTTCACCATGGCGAATGCAATGGTCGAGACGACCCACCATGTGCCAGACCACACCAACGAACCCTTGACGCCGAACTTCACCGCGGTGGTGACGATTCCCGCCGAAGCGTCCTCATCGATGTCCTGAATTGCGTCGTACACGTGTTTCGCCATACTCCACGCCATGAGCCCGATGACCGCCGGCCACATCGGCTCGACCTCGAGGGCGAGTGGCACGAACGCGAGTGGGAAGGCGTAGTCAGAATTGCTGATCGAGTCCCAAACGGGTCGCGCTTTGAACCGAAGCGGCGTCGACGAGTACTGCCAGAACGAAAACGTGTAGGCCAACATCCACTGGAACGCGGCGAGGGGAACCGTGACCGCGAAATAGGCGAGAAATGGTGCGTTGAGCACGACGACGCCCCACCTGATTAAGGAAACCTCGGTGGATTTGATTTTGGCCCCGCCGAATCCACCTTTGCGGTCGTTCTCCGCATCGGTGTCTTGATCGTAAATGTCGTTGATTCCGTAGATCAACAAGTTGAACGGCAGAGTGACCCATATGAGGATGGGCAGAATGTCCCAGGTCCACAAGAAACCGGACAACCACATGCCGACAACCGTGGTGCCGATCGTGTTGACCCACAGAACGGGACGAGAGATTTCAAAAAGTCGGCGAATCACAATGCCCACTCTAACTTCTGCACGCGATTGCAGAGCCGAGTGGGCATTGCGATTGTCGTTAAACGAGGTTGTTGAGGTGCGGGTCTCCGACTCGAGTCGGGACCATGATGGCCTGAATCTCGGCTCGGTTCAGGAGGTCGGTCATCCGTCGTTGGCGCTGCTTGGGAATAAGGGTGACCACGGTTCCGGCCTTGCCAGCACGACCGGTTCGTCCAGAGCGGTGCAAGTAGGTCTTGTACTCGTCAGGTGCGTCCGCCTGGATGACGAGGTCAATGTCGTCGACATGAATTCCTCGTGCGGCCACATCGGTAGCAACGAGGACGTTGACGCGACCCGTCGTGAGTCGCTCAAGATTCCGGGTTCGACGCGACTGGTTGAGATCGCCGTGGAGGCTGGTCGCCGGTATTCCCGCGTCCTCTAACTCGTCGGCGAGCTGCTCGGCATACGCACGAGTGCGAGTGAACACGAGTGTCTTGCCGTCACGGCGGACGAGTTTTTCGATCAGCGGGATCTTGTCGCGGTGGTCAATGATGAACACACGGTGGTCAATGGTCGACGACGACTGGTCTTCACCAGCAACCTCGTGGATTGCGGGCTCGGGGAGGAACTCGTCGATGATCGAGGCGACACCCTTGTCGAGAGTGGCCGAGAACAACAGTCGCTGTCCGCCCTCTGCGGTGTCGCGAAGGATTCGCTGCACCGGCTCGAGAAATCCAAGGTCGCACATGTGGTCGGCCTCATCGAGAACAGTTATCTGAATCTGCGAGAGGTCGATATGGCGTTGGCGTGAAAGGTCTTCGAGACGACCCGGCGTCGCGATGACAATGTCGACGCCACGACGAAGGCTCATAACCTGCGAACCTTGCGGGACTCCACCCACGATGGTTGTCGTGAAGAGGCCGACCGATTTTGCGATAGGCATCACGGTTCGATTGATCTGCATTGCGAGTTCACGTGTCGGAGCAAGAATCAGTGCGCGAGGCGATCGACCCTGGCTGCGCTTCTTGCCGCCACCGTTTGCCATGAGGAGTTCGACAATCGGAGCAGCGAAGGCAATGGTCTTCCCCGAACCGGTCCGACCGCGCCCGAGAACGTCACGACCTGCGAGCACGTCGGGGATGGTTGCGGCCTGAATCGGGAACGGTGCGGTCGCACCGAGTTGCACCAGAGCGGATTCGATATTGCGACCCAACCCGAGGTCGCCAAACGTCACACCGTCGACGTCGTCAGCCGTGGTGGCCATGGCCTGAAGGCGCTCGAGTACGACGTCTTCGCCTGGCTCGTAAAACGCCTTCTCGTCACGCGAGGGATAGAAGTCGGAATCGCGGCGAGCAGGTCGGTCGTTACGGTCCGTGCGCGGTGCGCGGTTATCACGCGCAGGGCGTGCACCACGGTCGTCGCGTAAGGGACGAGTCCCGCTGGAGTAGCGGTCGTCGCGCGCAGTTCGGTCGTCACGCACGGGACGCACATCACGACGTTCATCCCGAGTAGAACGAACAGGTCGGTCAAACTTGCTTTTCGCATCCATGTGACGGCCTTCACGAACGGGACGACCATCGCGGAACGCGTACTCGTTTCGAGGGGCACGGTCGGTGCGATCTGCGCGAGGAGTGCGGTCATCGCGCGCCGGGCGTGCACCGCGGTCGTCGCGCACGGGACGGGTCCCGCTGGAGTAGCGGTCATCGCGCGCCGGACGGTCGTCGCGCGCGGGTCGGTCGTCGCGAGTACCTCGGGCCGGTCGGCTTGCGCCTGCCGGGCCTGCGGGACGGCCGAAACGGCTCTTTTTCTTCGCTGCGGCATCGCGCGGAACGAAGTTCTTTCCGCGGCGTTCCGCGGGAGGGGTGTTGCTGGTCATCAGAATGCTTCCTGGCTTGTAAAGACCCATGGCGACACACAGCGGTGCCGCACGAAACCGAGCAATCAGTGACCGGGTTCGATTCACGAGTGGGGACCATTGCCAACAGGATGTTGTCAACCCGACTCGGAACCTATACAAACCACACAATTTTGCAGAAAAATTTCTGCTTGTCCTGAGCCGACTGTCCAATGCTAACAGGTAATCGAAGAAATGCACCCGCAGATATGCTGGGAGACATGCCTACCCAGAAAAACCGCTGGCTCGCTCTCCTCTTCGTCAGCCTCGCGGTTGCCCTCGTCATTGTCGACTCAACGATTATCAATGTGGCAATCCCCGCAATCGTTACCGACCTCGAGGCGAGTTCAACGGACGTCCAGTGGATTCAAGAGTCGTACACCCTGGTGTTCGCGGCTCTGCTCCTTGTGTTCGGCGCACTAGCCGACAAGTGGGGGCGCCGCTCGATGCTCGTTGTCGGCCTCTCGTTCTTCATCGTGTCGTCGATTTTTGCCGCCATGTCCGACACCGCAAGTGCGCTGATCGCGTGGCGGGTCATCCAGGGTATTGGTGGTGCCATGGTCCTCCCGACAACGCTCTCGATTGTCAACGCAACCTTCCAGGGAAAAGAGCGAGGAATCGCATTTGCGGTGTGGGGGTCGACTATCGGAGGAATGGTCGCGGTTGGCCCACTTCTCGGCGGATGGCTAACGACAGAGTTCTCGTGGAACTGGGCATTCGGAATCAACATCCCGCTCGGCGTCCTCATCACGATTGGCGTTTTCCTTTTCGTCACCGAATCCAAAGACATCGAGCACGCACGGGCCATTGACTGGTTGGGTGCTGTCTTGAGTGTTTTTGCCAGTGGCAGTCTCGTCTTCGGCTTAATTGAGGGACGTAACTTCGGGTGGTGGGACATCAACAAAGCATTCGAACTGGGCGACTGGACGTGGCCGTGGGACATCTCGGTCGTCCCGATCGCCTTCATGGTTACCGTGTTGGCCGTTGCCCTGTACATCGTGCACGGACTTCGCCGTCAGAAGGCCGGAAAATCGACTCTCATCGCGTTCGGGCTATTTTCTATTCCGAGTTTCCGAAACGGCAACCTCGTCGCCCTGATTGTGAGTATGGGCGAATTCGGGATTATCCTCGCGCTGCCCCTCTGGCTTCAGTTCGTTCTCGGTTACTCGGCGTTTGAATCTGGATTGGTCATTCTCGCCCTTGCCGTCGGATCATTCGCCGCCAGCGGGATTGCTGCTGGGTTGGGTTCGCGTCTCGAAGCTACGTGGGTGATTCGAATTGGGCTCATTCTCGAAATGATCGGTGTGGCGGGAATTGGCCTCATGGTCTCGCCAGAGGCAACCGGTTGGTCGATTGTGCCATTCCTTTTTGTCTATGGAATGGGCGTGGGTTTCGCGACCGCGCAATTGACCGGCGTTGTCTTGAAGGACGTCCCTGTCGCGGCGAGCGGTCAGGGCTCGGGCACATCCAGTACGTCGCGCCAGATCGGATCCGCGTTGGGAATTGCCGTCATCGGAACGGTGTTGTTCACGACGGCGCAGTTAAGCCTCGAATCGTCACTCGCGGATCGAAACGTGCCCGAAGCCGTCGGTGCGCCAATCGTCACCGCCGTTATCGATTCGGCAGGTGGCGCAATCAGCGGACTCGACGCAAACCCCGCAACAGCGGACTTTGCGTCTGACGCCAAGCTCGCCATGTCTAGCGGAACCGCGAGCGCCGCCTACCTCGCTGCGGGCTTCTTGGCCGTTGCGTTTGCCGCGAGCTTCTCGCTTGGGGCCTCGGCAGAAAAGCGGTCGACCTCGCGGAAGAAGGCGTCGCAATAGTCAACGATTCGGGCCACACCGCATCTCGGTGAGACGCTCGTTTCGAGTTATCTACACGTGCAGCGATCGCCGGGTTTGACATCAGCGAGTGCCTGCTCGATGTGCTGCCCGCATCCGTCCCACGTCGGCTTACCGCAATCGTTGCATGTCACTTTCTGGCACATAGATTCTCCTTAGTTGTTGATTGGTGATGAAGCGGGATTCGAACGTGCGATCGAATCCGTGCCCGCGCGCCACGTCAGATACCCACCGTCGAGGTTGGAAGCCGTGAATCCGTGGGAGCGGAGTATTTGGGTAGCGGTATGCCCGCGCTGCCCGACTTTACAGTGGACGATGACGTCTTTCGCGGAAATCTCGTCGAGGCGGTTTCTCAGGTCGTCGACGGGAATCAGCAATGAGTCCGGTATGGAGCCGGCCTGATTTTCCTCGTCCGTTCTAACATCGATGAGCACGGCGCCCGCGGCACGGCGCTCCTCGAGTTCGTGCCACTGAATAGTCGGCGTGCGCCCATCCATGATGTTGTCACCGACATAACCGGCTTGGTTGATGGCGTCCTTAGCCGACCCGAATTGAGGCGCATAGGCAAGTTCGAGGTTCATGAGGTCCGATACGGTGAGACGGCCATAAATCGCGGTGGCAATGACGTCGATGCGCTTATCAACGCCATCGTTTCCGACTGCCTGCGCGCCGAGTAGTGCGCCAGTCTCACGAGCAAAGACCATCTTGAGTGACATCGTTTCAGCGCCAGGGTAGTAGCCGGCGTGCGAACTTGGATGCACGTGCATTACGTGGTGAGCGATTCCGGCTCGGCGGGCAGCCTTCTCGCTCAAACCAGTCATTGCGGCCGCCATTCCGAATGCCCCGACAATGCCCGTGGTGACAGATGGCCGAGCTGTGACGTCGAGCCCCGCAACAACATCGGCGACAAGGCGACCTTGGCGGTTCGCAAGGTTGGCAAGCCACACCATCTGCTCGTCACCGGTGAACAGTGAAACCTTTTCCGCGGCATCACCGACGGCGTAGATGTTGGGGTCACTCGTCCGTTGCTGATTGTCCACCCAGATCCCGCCGGCTTTACCAATGCGAAGCCCCGCCTCGATCGCCAGCGCGTGGTCGGGGGTTACCCCAACGGACGAGATGACGATGTCCGCCGTGAGACGGGTTCCGTCGGACAGTTCAACGGCGTATTCCGTGATTTCGGTCGCCGTCACGTTGACCACAATCCGCACGCCATGTTGTTCAAGGTTTGCATGGAACGGCTCTATCATCTCGGGGTCAAACGGCGAAAGAATGCTGGAACTCGATTGAACAATTGTGACCGAATGTCCGCGGTGACGTAGATTTTCGGCAACCTCGACACCGATAAATCCTGCTCCAAGTATGACGACGTGTTTGGGGGCGCCGCCGATTGCCGAGGCGATTTGGTCGGCGTCAGCGAGGCTTCGCAACGTGAGCGCTCGATTCCATCCGGGAATCTCTAGTATTCGTGGTGCGGCACCTGGTGACAAAATGAGGGAGTCGTAGGAGTCGGTATAAGTCTCATTGCTGTCGGAATTGTGTACCGTCACGGTTCGCGCCGCGCGATCAATCGACATCACGCGTGTGTTCACGCGCACGTCAAGGTTGAACCGTGCCGCGAGGCTAGCGGGGGTTTGCAGCAACAGCTTCGATCGTGTGCCAATTACTCCGCCGATGAAATATGGCAGTCCGCAATTGGCAAAGGACACATCCGGGCCAGCTTCATAGATTGTGATTTCAGCCTTTTCGTCAAGTCGGCGCAGCCGCGTGGCGGCGGACATTCCCCCGGCAACGCCGCCTACGATAGCGATTTTCATGATGCGTTCACTTTACGCAAGTGACAGGAATGCTTTTTCGAGCGCCGCACGGCTTTCGCTGTCGGACGGTTCCATTGCGCAGTTCGCCATGCCCGTCGCGATGATGGTGTATCCGGCACGGCTCAGAGCTGTACTCGCCGCAGAAAGCTGGTGCAGAATTTCTGTGCAATCACGACCCTCGTCAATCATTCGAACGATTCCGCCGACTTGACCTTGAACGCGAGCGAGTCGATCGCGAGTAGTTTTCAGTTCGTTTGGTTCGATAATCATGGCACCCCTCTGAGTTGCGTTTCTCGTGAGCATAACATACCCTAGGGGGTATCGAAAGGACTGTCCCATGAAGCGAATTACAACGGCCATGACCGCGATTGCGGTCGCCATCGGATTAACACTTGGCGTCAGCGCCTGCGCCCCCGAGAATGTAGACATGAGTTCCGTCACCGCTGTCATCGATGTCCGCACACCCGAAGAGTTCGCCACCGGCCATCTCGACGGTGCGGTGAACATCGATTGGCAGGGAGCAACATTTTTCGACGAAATCCTGAAGTTCGACCCGGCTGGTACGTACATCGTCTATTGCCGTTCGGGCAATCGGGCTGGCCAAGCCATCGACGCGCTGAGAGACATGGGGTACGAAAACCTCACGAACGCCGGGGGCGTCGAAAACGCCGCAGTCGTCACCGGCTTGCCCATCATCCCTTAGCAGGAAACACTCGAACCTCGATTTGTATGACAAGCGCTTGTATTCTGGGGCCATGACCTCCCAACACAACACTGGCGAAATAAGAAACATCAAAGGCATCCGTCGGATCGCAGTATGGACCGTCGTTATCGCGCTCGTCATCACGGCGCTAATCGGTATTTACACAATCGTGTCAGGCGAACTGGGCGAAACGCAGGGCAAGGTCATGCTCACGACGCTCGCCGTTGCCGCCTTCTCGGTGCTGGCACTCTGTCACCTTGCCATCGTTGAACGTGACGTCAAAGCTGTTGGCTGGATTGGGATCGGCATGAGCGCTCTTGCGCTCCTCACCGCCGCAATACTGATCTGGTGGAATTTCGGGGACTATACCTACCAACCCAGCGGTATTTACATGAACATTACCAAGACGTTCGCGATCTCGGGACTCGTTGCACTGTCGCTTGCACACGCAAATCTGATGTTGCTTCTGCAAACGGCGCCACTTCGCTGGATTCGTTCCTCTCTCTCGGTTGCTCTGATCCTCATCGCGATAGTTCCGACCCTCGTCATCCCCGTCATCCTCGCCGAAGGAAACTTCCCACCGCAGTCTTTTCAGGATGTATATTGGCGATTCTTTGCCGTGATTCTGATCCTCGATGCGTTGTGCACGATCGCCCTGCCCGTCGCAACGCTAATCGTTCGTGGCCAGAACAAGCAGGGCCCAGCCGTCTCGGCAGTTGACGCGGCATCGTCGCCAGCAGTGACCGTTACGCTCACGGGAGCCGCGGCGTCCTGGGTGAAATCGCAGGCCGCCGAGTCTTCCCAGACGGCAGATCAGGTCGTCACCTCGTTGATCGCCGTCGCGCGTAAGAGCAAGTCGAACCCGTGAACAATTTAGGCTGATGCCACGACCGAAAGAGATTCATGGCTACCGTTGAATTCAATAAAGTTGATTTCGAAGCGGCCATTGTCGCCGACGACTCGTTCGTTTTGGTGGACTTTTGGGCGGAATGGTGCGGGCCGTGCAGGCAATTCGGTCCTATTTACGAACGCGTCAGTGACAAGCACCCCGACATCACGTTTGCGAAGGTGGATACCGAGAAGGAACAAGAGTTATCGGCGATGGCCGGGATTAGGTCAATCCCGACACTCATGATGTTCCGTGACGGAATCTTGTTGTTCAATCAGGCTGGTGCTGCGCCCGAATCGGCGCTCGAAGACATCATCGCGCAAGCGCGAAAACTTGACATGGATGCCATTCGAACAGAACTTGCAAAGCCGACTATGTCAGTGGAGCCCGACCCCGAAACAGTCGCCTGACCTTTGCCTTGATGGTCGTCGCGGGTTTCTCGTTGTAGATTCCGGCGAATTCCTGCCCGGACATAGTTTGAATTTCGAGCATTATTGCGTCCGTCGCATCCCGTCGCGCTTTACCGCTTGATGCCTCGCCAAAACGAGAGAGGTCCATCGGTTTCCCGTATTCGATTCGCAACTTTGCCAAGCGAATTCCCTTGGTGCCGACGGGCTGAATCTTGTCGGTGCCCGTCAACGCAACCGGCACAACGGGAACGCCGGCGGTCAGGGCAAGCCACGCAACACCCGTCTTGCCTCGATACAGTCGCCCGTCGAGCGAGCGGGTCCCTTCCGGGTACATTGCAAAGGATTCACCGTCCACAAGTCGGGCGAGACCAGAATCCAAGGCGTCCTGGGCGGCCGAGGCGGAGCGGCGGTTAACAGGAATCGCATCGATCGCCTCAAAAAATTTTTTGGATAACCAACCGGAGAAGCCTTTACCGGTGAAATATTCTTCCTTCGCAAGAAACGAAACCGGTCGGCGAGACAAGAGTGTGATGATGACGGAATCAAAAAAGGACAGATGGTTGCTTGCGAGAATCACACCACCCTTGAGAGGCATGTTTTTGCGTCCGATAATTGTCGCGGCGAAAAGCACGCGAATGAGCGGCGGGAAAAGAACCCGAGTGATGAATTTAATCACGAACGTGACCGCCGCGACGATCGGGGAAGCACTCGGGCGGGCATACCCACAGCTGTTCGATCCGCCGGTACATCGATGAGGACGACAGCTCCGGCCCCGATCGCGGAGTTATCGCCTATCGTGACCGGCCCGAGAACGATTGCTCCCGCACCGATGGCAACACCGTTGCCCACTGTCGGATGCCGGCGACCATGCCTTTCGTCACCCTGCCCGCCGAGTGTCACTCCGTGATAGAAAATACAATCGTCGCCGATCACCGCGGTTTCACCGATGACGACCCCCGCACCGTGGTCGATAAACAAACGATTGCCGATTGTGGCACCGGGATGAATTTCGATGAGCGTCCACCACCGAACAAGCTGCGCGATGAAACGAGCAACAAACCTCCACCCCCAACCCCACAGCACGTGCGTCAGTCGGTACCACCAGACCGCGTGAAGACCCGAAAGCACCCAGAAGGCTTCGGACTTCGTGCGCGTCGCTGGGTCGCGGTCCATCGCCATCGCGAGGTCCTCGCGAATGCGTTGGAGTGGGGTCACCTAGTCGAGAATACCCTCAAACAACACAGTAGACAGATATCGCTCACCGTAGGAGGCGAGGACGACGACGATGGTCTTGCCCTTGTTCTCGGGGCGCTTCGCCAGTTCTAGGGCCGCCCAAGCGGTCGCCCCCGACGAGATTCCCGCCATGATGCCTTCCTCGCGAGCAAGTCGACGGGCGGTATCAACCGAATCTGAAATTGACACGTCGATCACCTCGTCATAGACCTCGCGGTCGAGAACCTCGGGAACAAAGTTCGCGCCGATTCCCTGAATCTTGTGAGGGCCGGGTGCGCCGCCGTTGAGGATTGGTGAATCGATGGGCTCAACCGCGACAACTCGAACACTGGGCTTTTTTCCCTTGAGTACTTGCCCGGTTCCGGTGATGGTTCCCCCGGTACCGACGCCGGCAACAAAAATGTCTACTGCGCCGTCGGTGTCATCCCAAATCTCGACTGCTGTGGTCTTGCGGTGAATAGCGGGATTCGCGTCGTTTTCAAATTGTCGCGCAAGAACAGCGCCGGGCCGCGCCGCGGCGATTTCCTCGGCACGCGACACCGCGCCTTTCATTCCCTCCGGTGCTGGCGTCAAGACAAGTTCAGCCCCAAACCCCTTCAACAGCGCACGTCGTTCAATCGACATGGATTCCGGCATCGTCAGCACGACGTTGTAGCCGCGTGCGGCACCGACCATCGCGAGCGCAATTCCCGTGTTTCCACTGGTCGCCTCGACGATCGTTCCACCGGGCTTGAGTTCACCCGACGCTTCTGCGGCGTCAACGATGGCGATTCCCAGTCGATCCTTGACGCTCGAGGTCGGGTTGTAAAATTCGAGCTTGGCGAGCACGATCGCTTCCGAGCCGTCGGTGACACGGTTCAGCCTGACGAGTGGGGTCTTTCCGAATGCTGCGGTGATATCCGAAAAAATGCGCGCCATGAGAGTCTCCTGAGGGTGAAGTCGTGTCTCGAGACTACAAACAGAGCGTCACTCTCTGTAGTTGTGTTACGTCAGCGGCGTAACAAAAGTATTACTCCGCGCTGTCGGGCGAAAGGTGCTCGTGAACCGCAATCCAGGAACCGGCGCGGTGCTCAAAGACGATAGTTTCCCGCTCCTTGATTGTTGCCACGTCCCCGCCGAATTCCACGTCGCTTTCGACGTAGTGGGTAAAAACAGCAGAGGAGTCGCCGAGAACCTGGACCCGCTGGTCACGCGATCGGCAACCGTGAACACGAAATCCGTCCTGATTTTCCCACGATGCCCACAGCGTCTCGTACTCGGAGCGCGAGTTGAGTCGTGCCGTGTGGGTGTAGAACACAAATGTCGCATCCGCTGCGAATCTCGAGAAGTAGTCAGCCGTGCGGTGGTTCCCAAAGTCGTCAACAATTTGGGCAGCGACAGCACGCACCTCGTCGACAGCACTCATGAAATCTTCCTTGCGAGAACAGTTATCAGTTCATAGGCGAGGTGAGCAGCCGCGATTCCGGTGATCTCCGCATGGTCATATGCGGGTGCTACCTCGACGATGTCGGCGCCTACAAGATTGACGTCGGCAAGACCGCGAACCAGCTTCAACATTTCTCGGCTCGATAACCCTCCCGCCTCCGGGGTCCCCGTTCCAGGAGTAAACGCAGGGTCCATGACGTCCACGTCAATCGAGACGTATACAGGTCGATCGCCCACCCGCTTTAGCATCCGCGCAATCATTTCATCGACTCCCAGTTCGTCTGCGTCGAGTGATCGCAACACCTGGAAACCTAACGCGGTGTCGTCAGACAAATCAGTGTCGGAATATAGGGGGCCGCGGATTCCGACGTGTAGACAGCCCGTTAAGTCGAGGAAGCCATCCTCGCTCGCCCGTCGAAACGGGGTCCCGTGAGTCAGCGGCGCGCCGAAATACGTATCCCACGTGTCGAGATGCGCGTCGAAATGAATGACGGCTATCGGACCGTGTTTTTTGTGCAGGGATTTAAGAATCGGGTACGCGATGGTGTGGTCGCCACCGAGAGTGACGACCTTGGTGCCGTCAACGGTGAGTTCATCCATGCCCGCTTCGATCTGACTAATCGCTTGGGCAATATCAAAGGGATTAACACCGAGGTCGCCCGCGTCGACCACCTGCGCAAGCGCAAAAGGCATCGCGTCTTGTGCCGGATTATAGGGACGCAAAAGTCGAGACGATTCACGAATGTGGCCAGGTCCAAACCGAGCGCCGGGACGGTAGCTGACACCCGCGTCAAACGGGATGCCCACCACCGCGATATCGGCTCGGGCTATTTCTTCACGGCGGGGAAGTCGAGCGAAGGTTGGTGCCCCGGCGAACCGGGGCACCACCGTTGCATCAACCTGCCCAACCTTGTTTCCCGCGTTGTCGCGGGGGACAGGACCAATCATTGCGACTTTCTAACGGACGGGCGGAATTGTGGATTTGACCGATCGACCGATACGTGGCCCCTTCGGTCCGAACACATAATCGGGTTCGGGGAACAGGATCAACGCACCGACATACAAGACCGCGGCCGAGACGATGGCGACGATGAGGCTGAGGTCTACACCACCGGCAACCGCGTTCCACTGTCCTTCGATGATTGGCGGGTAATAAGCGAACTGAAGTCCGAGGACGGCTGAGACGACCCAGGCAACCATTGCACGCCAGTTGATTCCGTTGCTGTACCAGTAACGGCCACCCTTTTTACCGCGATTGAAAACCTGAAGGTCTTCATTGCTGTACCAGCCGCGTCGGTTCCAAAATCCGATTGCCATGATGATCATCCACGGAGTGGTGGTCACCACAATTGCGCCGACGAATCCGTTGACGGCTCCGAGCAGGTCGAAGTACAGACGACCCACGACGATAAAGGCAAAGGCAACTGTTCCGATGGCGATGGTTGCCTGAACGCGCGAGAGCTTGGGGAACACGGACGAGAAATCGAGTCCCGTTCCGTAAAGCGAGGTGCTACCTGTCGACAAGCCACCGACGAAGGCGACGATGATGATGAGGTAGGCGTACCAATCGGGTGCGGCACCAATCAATCCGACAACGTAGTCTCCGCCGGTTACGAGAGTCGCCGTAGCCACACCGAAGATAAACGGAATCAAGGTCATTGCCTGGGCTCCGAACGTCGCAAGCGCGAGCTTACTGTTCGAGGTGCCATTGGGAATGTAGCGCGACCAGTCACCGAGGAATGCACCAAACGAGATCGGGTTCGACATGACGATGAGTGCCGACAAAATGAAGGTCGGCCAGAATCCACCGAGCAAATATTCGCCCGAGCCGGCGTAGGAAGGGTCGAACACGCTGGCAAACGCGACAATGGCGAGCAACATCAGGACAGTGTTGGCCCACACCGCGATGCGGTTGATAAGCAACATGAACTGATATCCGTACACAACCACGATGATGACGATGAGTCCGATAAGCGAGTAGAGCCCGATCCGGAGCATTTGACTGTCCTCGGCGCCGAACAAGCGGACGAATGCGCCAACGAGGGCGTCGCCGCCGACCCACACCGAAATCGAGTAGAACGCGATTGCCGTCAAGAGTGACAAGAACGAACCAGCGATACGCCCGGTGACGCCGAGGTGTGCGCCCGATGCCACCGCGTTGTTAGTTCCCGTGCGCGGTCCAAAGAGACCCATCGGCATGAGGAAGAGCGTTCCGACGAGAACACCGAGAACGGCAGCGCCGACTCCTTCCCAAAAGGAGAGTCCGAAGAAAATGGGGAAGGTTCCGAGCAGGACGGTGGCGAACGTGTTCGCGCCTCCGAATTGAATCCGGAACAAATCACGCGGTGTGGAGGTGCGATCCGCGTCGGGAATAGTATCAATTCCGAAGCCTTCGACCTCGGTGATTTTCGGTTTGGGGTTGTGAGCGACGTTGCTCATTGTTGTCCTCTCTGAACGTTGGCAAAACAATGTGTCGCCATGCTATTCCCTTCTTGACCCACAGGCAATAGTTTTTTCTCATGGAGATAGTTCGTGTCGTAGACCTTTCCCGCGAAATTACTGCAGAAACAGTGGTGTATCCCGGCGACCCGGTTCCTCACATCGCTCAACACGCGACGATCGCCGTGGACGGGTTCAACCTCGTATCGGTTCAGATGGGAAGCCAAAGTGGAACCCACGTCGACGCCCCGTTCCATTTCGACGAGGGCACCGAAAAGATTGACGAGATTCCCCTCGATCGATTCGTCGGCCGAGGGGTCGTTCTCCGCTGTGACGGCGTCGGCGCCCGCGAGCGCATCACTCTCGACGCGGTGCGTTCCGATGCCAACAAGGCCGGTCCTGGAGACATTGTGCTGGTGCACACCGGTTGGGCGCGTCACTACGGTGAGTCGAGCTATTTCGACAATCCATTCCTCGACGCCGAGCTCGTGTCGTACCTGCTGGATCGCGGGGTTCGCACCATCGGTCTGGACGCGCTCAACATCGACGAAACCCCCGACGACGCGCACCCGGGTGAAGGGTTCCCCGCACATCACCTCATCGCAAATGTTGCCGGCGTGATCTGTGAAAACCTCTGCAATCTCGAGTCGATTGACTTTGCCGACCCATTCGTGTCGTTGCTTCCAATGAAGTTCGTCGGTATCGACGGTGCACCCGTTCGCGCCGTCGCACTAGAGACCCGCTGACCATGGCAGGCGGTATCCGACGAACAGCAAAACAGGTGAGCGAAAAGCCCATTCCCATCGGCGGGCGTCTTCGCGCGACGCGACTCGCTCGCGGATTGACGCTCGGTCAGGTCGCGGCCGCGGCAGGACTCACCGAAGGGTTCGTCAGCAAACTCGAACGCGACCAAGTCTCGCCGTCGGTCGCGTCGCTCGTCGCGGTGTGCGAAGCGTTGGGGCTTCGTGTCGGCGAACTTTTCGAACCACCGTCCAGCGCGATTGTGCGGGCGGGCGAAGGCGCGCTCATCAACTTTGGCGGTGTCAACGCGCGGGAATACCTTCTCTCCCCCGGCTCGCAATCTCACATCGAGGTTCTGCACTCAATCGTCAGCCCTCAGGGGTCCGGTGGGCACGAGTTATACGCACTCGACACCGAAATCGAATTCGTCTATGTGCTCAAGGGCAAATTCGAGATAATTCTCGGCCCCACCACGCACAACCTCGGAATCGGAGACGCAATGACCTTCCGCGGTCGCGAGCCACACACGTGGCGTAATCCCTCGACGAGCGAACCCGCCGAAGTGTTGTGGGTGTTGTCTCCGGCGCCCTAGGCCTTGCGCGCTCGACGGACCGCCCTGCGTTCCTTGCGCCCTTCAACGAGTGAATAGAGCGCGGGCAGTACGAGCAGAGTCAGAATTGTCGACGAAAGCAAGCCGCCGATCACGACGATCGCAAGAGGCTGTGAGATGAACCCACCGCTGCCTGTCACACCGGTCGCGAGAGGCGTGAGTGCGAACACCGTCGCGAGCGCCGTCATCAGCACGGGCCGAACGCGTCGACTCGTTCCGTCCAGCAACGAGTCGATGACTGATGCGCCCCGCTCGCGATACTGATTCACGAGATCAATGAGAACGATGGCGTTCGTGACCACGATTCCAACGAGCATCAGCAATCCGATCAGCGACGAGATCCCCAGAGGTATTCCCGAAATGATCTGGAGCGCTATTGCGCCGGTCGCCGCGAACGGAATCGAGACGAGCAGCAGCAGTGGTTGACGCAACGATCGGAAGGTGGCCACCATGACGACGTACACAATCAAGATGGCCGCGAGCAGGGCAAGACCCAGTTGCTGGAAGGACTCGACCTGGTCTTGGGCGACACCACCTACCGTGGCCGTGGTCCCCGACGGCAACTCGACGCTCGCGAGCGCAGTGTTGACGGCCGCGGTCGATTCCGAGAGGTTGTCCGACGTTGGAGTGACCGCAATGGACGCGGACAGCACGCCACGCTCGGTCGTTCGCGACGCAGCGGTTTCCGTGATCCCGACTGTTGCCACCTTGGACAGAAGAACCTTGGCGCCCAGTGGTGTCGTGATTTTCATTTTCCGCAATTCGCCAAGCGTTTCTGGCGAATTCTGCGTTTCGACGACAAGGTCCATCGTGACATCGTCGATCACAACCTGACCAATCGCGCTGGGGGCAATAAGCCCCGACAGTGTCCGGCCAATCAGAACCTCGGACAGAGCGTATTTCGCCGCTTCTCTTCGCTTGATGGAAATCGAAATGTAAGACTGCGTGTCATCGAGCGACGTGGTAACACTGTCCGCAGCCTTGGTTTCGGTTACCGCCGCGGCGATGTCGGCAGTTACCGCAGCGAGCGTCTCTTCCGACGGCGCTTTGACGGTGATATCGATGGTCTGCGAACCGAAGGCGCCGCCCTGAGCGGACGCGATCTTCCCCGTGTCAGTAATTGTTTCCAAGTCTCGCGTTACTTCGGCGCGCACGAGATCGGCGTCCACATCATCCGCGATGGTGATTTGGTAAATAATGTTGCCCGCCTGGCCGTTGAACGCCGCGAAACCGTTTCCGCCACCAATCGATATCTGAACGGTCTCAATTCCGGGGTACTCCAGGAGTTTCGCTTCGACGTCTTCGGCCACGGCCGAGCGGTCCATGAGGGTCAGTCCGCCGGGCGTCGAGTGGGTCAGCGTAATCGTTGACTGACCGCTGCCCCCGACGAAGTTGGTCTTCATCAGCGGAACGAGTGCGAACGTACCACCCAGTGTGAGGATTGCGATAAGCATCGTCGCAAGCGGGTGCGTAATGGTCCAACCGACAATGGGGCGATATCCACGTTGCAGGACGTCGTTTTCCTCGCGTACCGGCTTTGTTGATTTCTTCTTTTTCTTGTTGTCGCCGAGGAACCAATAGGCGAGAACGGGAACAATCGTGAGCGAAACGAACAACGACGCGAGGAGTGCGATTGTCACGGTTACAGCAAAGGGCTTGAACAGTTCGCCAGACAAACCGCCAACAAACGCCAACGGAAGGAACACGGCGACAGTGGTGATGGTCGACGCGGTGACCGCGGTGGCGACCTCTTTCACCGCCGTGCGGATAGCGTCCATTCGCTCTTCGCCGAGCGAGAGATGGCGCTTGATGTTCTCGACGACCACAATCGAGTCGTCGACGACTCGACCGATCGAGATAGTCACGGCACCAATGGTGAGGATGTTGAGTGAGAAATTACTCGCCCACATCCCGATGAAAGTGAGAAGAAGGGAGGTCGGGATCGACA
Organism: Microbacteriaceae bacterium; assembly: GCA_024639935.1. Lineage (GTDB taxonomy): Bacteria > Actinomycetota > Actinomycetes > Actinomycetales > Microbacteriaceae > MWH-TA3. The sequence goes on along the minus strand of JAHEFZ010000003.1, from coordinate 50,962 downwards.
CCGCGGTTACGAGCGTCGAACGAATCGACAACAGGAAGACGAGAATCACGATGATGGCGAAAATCAGCCCGAGGAGCCCTTCCACCGCGAGTGAATCGATGCTTTTTTCGATGAACGGCGCTTGATTAAAGACGACGGTGAACGCGGTGCCATTACCGAGCAGGTCCGTGATCGCGGGCAGGGCCGCGACGACCACACGGGACACGTCCACTGTGTTCGCATCGGCACGTTTCGTAATCGCAAGAGTCAGCGAGGGCTGCCCGTTGACTCGTGAAATGGACGTGATGACGTCAGGTTGGATCGACACTCGCGCAATGTCGCCGATCGTGGTGACCGAGCGCGTTGTGGGAATTGTGGTCGTGCCGGCCGACGGGAATGACGACGAACTGGTCGTTGATGCTCCCGGGAAAGCGGGGGCGGCGGGAACAATGGTGTTCACCTTCCCGCCCGCAACACTTTCCGTGAGATCTGCTATCGGATTGGCGTGCGCGAAGCAGTAATAAAACGTGTCACCCTTATTCCACTGTGCCTGGCTCGTCGGGTATCGAAAATCTGTAGTCAAGGTTGGGTAGGCGGCAATCCCCGACGCGGAAATGACACCCGATGCGTAACACTCTCCCATGGCAATAGGACCAACCGCAGCGTCACCCGGGTAAATCGGGATTCCCGCATCAACACGCAGGTCTCCGATGCGGACGAGTTGCGCCGAGTGCGCCTCGTCACAATCGACGACGGTGTATGTGTTCTCGTTCGCGTCCGTATACGGCTCGAGACACTCACCACCGTTGAGCTCATCCCAACTCCATTCTCCGTTCGATCGGGGAGTTACCTCGATGGTCGGAAAGGTCGGTACCGTTGGCGGTTTCGGAACGGTAACTGTCGGCGGCTTGTACGGAATCGTCACGGGAACAGACCGAATATCGGGGAGGCTCGCGAGTGGGGTTCCCGACACAATCGACAGTTCGCCCTTCGCGGACATCACGCTGCCCGCTCCAATTCGAATTCCGGCAGTCTGAAGGGCGGTTTGAATGTCGGTCGTCGTCAGCCCTAGACGTTCCAACTCTTTATCATCGGGAACGATGGCGACGTGTTCGCCGTTAGCGCCAAACACCGCAGCGTCTCGGACCCCCTCCAACTTGGTCAGTTCTTTTACCGCGATGTCTTTCAGCGCTTGGTTCAGTTGATCGGGGGCGAGATCGCTCGTCACCGCCAATTGCAGAACCGGTATATCCGAAAATGACCCGGCGATAACCCGCGGCTCGATTCCGGCGGGTAGCAGATTCGAAATGCGGTTGATTGCAAGTTGAACTTTTTGTTCCGCCGATTCAAGACTCGTGCCGTATGCAAATGCCGCCGTGACCTGAGACAGTCCGTTTTGCGATGTTGCGGTCGTCGATTCGAGTCCGTTAACACCCTGAATCGCCGTCTCGATTGGAGTCGACACCTCTTTTTCGACGATGACAGGTGATGCGCCGGGGTAGTTCGTCACGACGACGAGTTGAGGAAAAGTAATCGAGGGTATCAATTCGAGTTTGAGAAGCGACATTGCGATGCCACCGAATATCGCAACAACAACCGTGACCAAGGCGATAAGTGCTCGGTTCCTGAGACTAAAAATGGCGAGTCGGTTCACGATGTTGTTCCTTTATTTGCGAGGCGAATTCTGCTTGGTGACGCCGAAGGCGTTGAGGCTGCGGCGACCCATGCGACGATTGCGTCGCGAACATAGCGAGCGCCTTCGATTCCGCCGTAATGACGAGCGAAGCGATCGTCTTCGACATACATGTTTCCGAGGCCGATGAATTGCTCTCCGGTCGGTTCGACTCCGCCCCAACCCTGCGTGATCCACGCCCTGTGCCGCAGGACGAGGGCAACAACAACAGCGTCCGTTACGTCTAATTCCGCTTCTTTTGCCTCTAAATATTCAACCTTGAGGGCGACCCCTTCGGCAAGAAACGTATCGCGCCCGATTGCGTCGAGGTGATTCCACCATGACGACGAACGAGTCCACGCCTTCGCTCCCCAGCGTTCAACAACCTCGCCCCGATGGTCATCGTGACTGAAGAGCGGAACTACGGGCACGGGCACTCCTTTGGTGACGTGATAACAGCCTAACCGCCAATTTTTGGGCAATCGACACGAGTACGCTGGCGATTGTGCACACGTCTGTCAAGCCAGTAGTTGCCGTTTTTGTCGGCGGACTTGCGGGCAGCGCGGCGCGCATCGGTATCTCTCTTGTTGAGGGGCAGATGGACAATTTCTGGTGGCCGTACCCGACACTGTTGGTCAACGTGATCGGTTCGTTCGTGCTGGGATACCTCGTTGCTCGTCGGATGTCGTCCGCACCCAGCTGGATGCGTCTCGGCGCCACGACCGGATTTCTCGGAGCATTCACTACCCTGTCCGCAATCTCACTGGAGGTTTCAGTGCCGGTTGTTCGCGACGGCATCGCATCGCTCGTGGCGATGGGGTCCTACGCCGTCGCGTCCATCATTTTGGGTCTCGTCTGCGCGTTGGCTGGGCTTCGGCTCGGTGCACGTAGCTCAGGGTCCTCGTGATCGACTTCTGGTGGGTTTTCGCGCAAATCGTGGCCGGTGCAATCGGTGCGCTGGGTCGCTTCGGCGTCATGTCGATCATCCGTGCCGGTGTGTGGTCGTGGGGCTTGTTTGCGGTCAACGGGGTGGGGAGCCTCGCCGTCGGCATCGCAGCCGGCGCGGTCGCGACGGACACGCTTGACGGAACAATCGCCTCCCTCGTTTTCGCCTTCGCTGCGGGACTGACCTCGTTCTCGACTCTGACCGTCACGGCGGCCCAGCACATCGAGCGTCGTGAAATTCGGATCGGCACAATCCTCGTGACTTCTCACGTCGTGGTCGGGATAGTTCTGGCTGGACTTGGGTATATCTCCGCAATCGTGCTGCTCGGTCCGTGATATTCTGAACGTCTGACGCCCCCGACACGACGATCGCCGGTGAGGCGAATTGTGTGAGGGAAAGGGGTCCACTATGGGCCGCGGCCGTCAAAAAGCGAAGCACACCAAGGTTGCGCGCGAATTGAAATATTTCAGTCCCGACACTGACCTAACCAAGCTCGAATCGGAACTCGGTGTAAACCCCCGTCTCGACGAGGACCTGGCTAAGTGGCCGGAATACGCGTCACCAACGTCGACGAATGTTGATTCCGAAACCGTCGACGACCTCGGCGATGCGGACGAGGTTCAGTCGGCGTAAGTACCGACTAGCCTTACTGCTCCGCCGTCAACTCCCTTGGCGCTCGTGACGTACCCATCCAAAGAGTGTGCGCGATCAGAAATGTGACCGACAACCCACGATTCGATGCCGGCGCTCGCCCAGTCTCGGGTCAGAGTACTGGCCGATTCGTGCGATACGACCGCGAGCATTCCGATACCGAGGTTCCAGGTGCCTTCGGTCGATTCGAGTGAATCGCCCGCCCAGTCAGCAAGAACGCGGAAGATGCGTGACGGGCTCCAGGTCGACCGGTCGAGATCGACCCACACCCCCGTCGGTAAGACTCGGGAGAGGTTTGCGGCGATTCCGCCGCCCGTAACGTGGCTCAGAGCGTGAATCGCGCCAGGGTGCTCGGCAAGAGAGTCCAACAGAGGTGCGGTGTATAGGCGGGTCGGCTCGAGTAGCTCCAGCCCGAGAACACGGTCAAATTCGGGAACTGTCGAATCGAACGTCACCCGGCGGTTCGCAATGATGTGGCGCACGAGGGAATACCCGTTCGAATGCAGTCCGCTCGATGCCATCGCAATCACGACATCGCCAGGTTGAACACGATCACCACCGAGCATTTCGTCCGACTCGACCACGCCGACGGCCGCGCCCGCGAGGTCGTAATCGTGCTCGCCCAAGAGTCCGGGGTGTTCGGCCGTTTCGCCGCCAACCAGCGCCGTACCGGTCAGTGCACATGCATCGGCAATCCCGCCCACAATCGCAGCGATTCGCTCGGGAACGACCTTGCCGCACGCAATGTAATCCGTCATGAACAGCGGCTTCGCCCCCACAACGACAATGTCATCGACAACCATGCCGACGAGGTCGTGACCTATCGTGTGGTGAACACCAAGAGCTTGCGCAATGGCAACCTTGGTACCGACACCGTCGGTCGATGTCGCAAGGATCGGTCGGCGGAATTCCTTGAGGAATGACACATCCATGAGTCCCGCGAAACCACCAACTCCGCCGAGGATGTCCGGTCCGTGCGTCGCCGAGATGGCGGCTTTCATCAGTTCGACGGCCTTATCGCCCGCGTCGGTGTCGACACCGGCTGCGGAATATGGATTGGGCTCCGTCATTGCGCAATTCTATCGACCTCGTCGACTGCGCGATGTGAGAGTATTTAACCGACGCCGACGGGCATCGACACCCAGCCAAAGGAGATCTCTTCAACATGTGCGGCATCGTCGGAATCGTCTCGTCCACGGCCGTGAATCAACAGGTGTATGACGCGCTCGCTCTCCTTCAACACCGAGGGCAAGACTCCACCGGAATCGCGACCTGCGAGAACACAACGCTTCACATGGCCAAGGCGAAGGGGCAGGTTCGAGAAGCCTTCCGAACCCGTGACATGCGGGGACTTTTGGGGAATGTCGGACTCGGCCACGTTCGCTATGCGACCCGCGGCAACGCGAACCGAGAATCGGAAGCACAGCCGTTCTTCGTCAATGCCCCGTATGGAATCATCCTCGTCCACAATGGAAACCTCACGAATACGAGGGAACTCACCACACAACTCAACGAGGATGACCGTCGTCACCTCAACACGAATTCCGATACCGAACTTCTCGTCAATGTTCTCGCGCACGAATTACAGGCCGCCACGACCATCGAGAAATTCTCGCCCGAAAACGTCTTTGACGCCGTTGCGAGGCTGCACGAGCGAGTTGAGGGCTCGTATGCCGCGATCGCCCTCATCGCCGGTCACGGACTTCTCGCATTTCGCGACCCGTTCGGCATCCGTCCTTTGATTCTTGGGCGCCGTAACGCCGGGCTTGTCGGAGCCGAGTGGGCGGTCGCGAGCGAGTCACTCGTGCTCGAGGCCGGCGGCTACGAAATTGTTCGTGATGTCGAGCCCGGCGAAGCGTTATTCATCTCGCAGGACGGCGAAATGGTGTCGCGCCAGTGCGCCAAAAACCCCGCGCTCACACCCTGCTCGTTCGAATATGTCTACCTTGCGCGACCCGACTCGGTCATGAACGGAATTTCGGTTTATGAGGCGCGCTTGCGCCTTGGCGACCGTCTCGCGGATACCATCGCGAAGTGGGTGACCGCTGGCGACATCGATGTTGTCATGCCGATCCCTGACTCCGCGCGTCCCGCCGCACTACAGGTTGCTCGAAAGCTCGGAATCGAATACCGCGAGGGTTTCTACAAAAATCGTTATGTCGGTCGGACCTTCATCATGCCCGGACAGGAAGAGCGTCGAAAGGGCGTCAAACAAAAACTCAACGCAATGCCTTCGGAATTTAAAGGAAAGAACGTGCTCATCGTCGACGATTCGATTGTGCGCGGTACGACCTCGCGCGAGATCGTCGATATGGCGCGCAACGCGGGCGCAAACTCGGTGACGTTCACGTCGGCGGCTCCACCTGTTCGTTTCCCCCATGTTTACGGGATCAATATGCCGAGCAGAGCAGAGCTCGTCGCTGCAGGGCGCAAAATTCCTGAAATTGCGACTGAGATTGGTGCCGACCGCCTTATTTATCAAGAAGTCGCCGATATGCAGAGTGCCATCCTTGAGGGAAGCGCTGTGTCAGCACTCGAGATGTCGTGTTTCTCTGGCGATTACGTGACGGGAACCGTCACCCCCGAATACCTGCGGTGGGTCGAGGAAAACCAGTCGTCCTAGTTTCGCGGTGGCCGGTCCTTCGTTTCGATGATTTCGGCGACGCCCCGTGACGTTTTCGTGACACGATCGAGGAACACTGCGACCACGCCCCCGAGAATGAGCCCGATGGCAAACCCGAATAGCGCAAAGAAACCAAATGTCGGCAAGACGCCCACGGCGGGGTCAACGGGCGTTGCGACCGTGATGACGGCAGCGACGATAATTCCTACGATCGACCCCGTAATCATGAACGACCAAATTCGCGGGGCGCGACGGATGGTGACCTCGGTTTTCGACATAAAACTATTCTCTCAGGGCAGTCAAGGGAAGGAGATCGACGAGTGTTGCGCGGGTTCCCGATGCGCGAACTGCGCCTCGGCCAAGAACCGCATCCCACGACTCGTCGCCAACGGCAAGTGCCACGAGCGTCGCCGCGTCGAGTTCGATGACGTTCGGCGGGGTACCGCGCGTGTGCCCCAGCCCTTCGACAATCTGCACCGCCCCGTGCGGGGGTACTCGCACCTCGACGGATTTGCCCGGCGCGATTCGCGCGAATTCCTGGAGGATGAATCTCACGGCCACAGCCGTCGTGGCTCGATCCGCGGTTCCGCCTCGCACCAGAGAGACGGCAGCCAGGCCGCGCTCGGAATTGATTCGCGGAAGGGCCACGCCCAACACGCTATCAGCGACAAAGGTAGGGTTTTCTCGTGAAGATACTCGTGATTGGCTCTGGTGCCAGAGAGCACGCCATCGTCAACGCCCTGTTGCGTGACACGACCGAACACGAGATTGTGGTCGCCCCCGGAAACGCGGGCATCGCCGATGTGGTCGAGACCGTGTCGCTCAACACGGCAGATGGCCCGCTCATCGCCGAGTATGCGTCGGAACAGGGTGTCGAACTCGTGATCATCGGCCCGGAAGCACCATTGGTAGCAGGAGTTGCCGATGCGCTGCGATCGGTGGGTGTGCCCGTTTTTGGTCCAGACAAAGCCGCCGCGCGGCTCGAAGGGTCAAAGGATTTTGCGAAAGAGGTTATGAACGCCGCCCGAGTCCCAACTGGTCGGTCAATGTCCGCAACGTCGATAGCGGAGGTCGACTCAGCACTCGACGAATTCGGTGCTCCGTATGTCGTCAAGGCCGATGGGCTCGCAGCGGGCAAAGGTGTCATCGTAACTAACGACCGCGCTGCGGCCAAAGATCACGCCGAGTTTTTCATTCATCAAGGGCCGGTCCTCATCGAGGAATTCCTCGACGGACAGGAAGTATCACTTTTCGTTTTGTCCGACGGGGACGCGGTCGTTCCGTTGTCGCCCGCGCAGGATTACAAGCGCGTCTTCGACAACGATGAGGGCCCGAACACGGGCGGCATGGGCGCGTATTCACCCCTTCCGTGGTTGCCGGAAGGATTCGTCGACGAAATCGTAGAGACTGTCGCTCAGCCGACGATTCGCGAGATGTCGCGTCGCGGAACACCGTTTGTGGGGCTGCTGTATTGCGGCCTGATTGTCACGAACACGGGCGTTCGCGTCATCGAATTCAATGCGCGATTCGGAGACCCCGAAACCCAGGTCGTGCTTGAACTTCTCGAATCGTCGCTCGCGGAACTTCTTCGTGCAACGGCCACGGGTCGACTCGCGTCCGCCCCCGATCCAATCTTCTCGGAAGACGTCGCGCTCGCCGTGGTTCTCGCGAGCGAAGGTTATCCCGAATCGCCCATCACGGGAAAGCCGATTCTAGGATTAGCCGATGCACTCGAGGTCCCCGGTGTGTCCATTGCGCACGCGGCGACCGCGCGTGACGGTGACGGGTTTGTCTCGACCGGCGGACGCGTGCTCTCCGTCATCGCCCGCGGCGGTGGCTTCGGCGACGCGCGTCGTCGCGCGTACATGGCGCTCGATCGCATCACGCTCGAGGGTTCGCATTTCCGCACCGACATCGCCGCGAAGGTTGCCGAGTGACAATCCCCGGCTGGCGACACGTCTATTCGGGGAAAGTGCGCGACTTGTACATTCCAGAGTCCGAGTCGAAACTAGAGTCGTCCCCCACCATGCTTCTCGTCGCGAGCGACCGGGTCTCGGCGTTCGACCACGTCCTGTCACCCGGCATTCCCGGCAAGGGCGAACTGTTGACCCGGTTGTCACTGTGGTGGTTCAACCAGTTAGCGGAATTTCCCAACCACCTGCTGGCGGCCGAGACTCCCGCCGAAGTCGCCGGTCGCGCAATGGTCGTGCAGACGTTGGACATGATCCCGGTCGAATGTGTCGTTCGCGGGTATCTTGTCGGCAGCGGTTGGGTCGAATACCAGGATTCGGGGACGGTGTGTGGCATAGCGTTGCCCGCCGGTTTGTCGAACGGCGACCGATTGCCGGAACCAATTTTCACCCCCGCCTACAAGGCGCCGCTGGGTGAACACGACGAGAACATTTCGTTCGACCAGACCGTCGAATTGGTGGGCGAAGACACCGCAAAGGAACTGCGCGACACGAGCCTCGCGATGTTCCGCCGAGCGAGCGCCATCGCCGAGTCGAAAGGGTTAATTCTCGCGGACACGAAGTTCGAATTCGGACGCGACCGTGACACAGGTTTCCTGACTTTGTGCGACGAGGTTTTGACTTCGGATTCGAGCCGCTACTGGGACGCCGCGACGTATGCCGCGGGTGGGTCCAGCCGTCTCCATTCGTTCGACAAGCAAATTGTGCGCGACTGGCTCGTGGCGAACTGGGACAAAACGGGTACACCCCCCGAACTTCCGGCGGCGATCGTCGAACAGACAGCGGATCGGTACCGAGAACTGATTTCGCGTTTGACGGAATAATTTCGACTCTGTCGAACTGAAACTCGCATGACCTCGATTTCCGCACAGACCCGCATGGGTGCCGTCACGCTCGACGTGGCCGACCTCGACCTCGTCACCCGTTTCTACACCGACGGGGTTGGGCTCAGTGTCGTCGCCGAACAGCCGGGTGGGCTGCGTTCGCTTGGTCGCGACGGTACTGTCCTCATGAACCTGCGTCACTCACCGGCACTCAAACACGCCGGTACCTCCGAAGCGGGGTTGTTCCACACTGCGATCCTGTTCGATGACCGAGCGTTCCTGGCCGCAAGCGTCGTCAACGTTGCCCAGTTGTTTCCCGGAGCTTTCACGGGAAGTTCCGACCACCTCGTCAGTGAAGCCTTCTATTTCAACGATCCCGAGGGCAACGGCGTCGAGCTGTACTGGGACCGCCCCCGCGACGCGTGGCGGATCAGCGACGGCGAAATCCAGATGGACACGCTGTACCTCGACCCGAACCAGTTCATCCAGAACCACGCGACCGAGTCGTCGATGGCGGGGCACGGCACCGGAAACGTCGAGGTCGGTCACGTTCATTTGTCCGTCGGCAACATCCCCGCCGCGCAGGAGTTCTATGTCCACCACCTCGGATTCGACCAAACCTTCGAATGGAACAAGGCCGCCGTGTTCGTGTCGGCAGGCGGGTACCACCACCACCTGGCGATGAACATTTGGCGAAGTAACGGAGCCGGCGTACGCCAGCCCACGCTGGGTCTTGGACTCCTCGAGATCGACCTGCCCACCGCGGACGACCTGGGGACGACACTCGAGCGCCTTCGTGACAACGGTCACGCCCTGCGCGAAACGGGTTCCGCCGTCGAAGTCGATGACCCGTGGGGGAACGTCGTGCGCATCGCCCTCGCGCCGTAGTCGCGAACGCGCCAATAGACTGAAGGCAGAATTCCGTCCGACAATCGAGGAGTGAACGTGCCCAAGGTCATTGTCGAAGTCATGCCGAAGGAAGTTCTGCTCGACCCGGCGGGTAAGGCAACGGCGCGCGCGCTGCAGCGCTTCGGTGACGGAGAAATCACCGACGTGCGCATCGGCAAGAGATTCGAAATCACCATCGACGGTGAGATCACACCGAAAACCCTCGAGCACATTGCCGAGGTCGCCAAAGGCGTCTTGTCGAACGACGTCATCGAAGACGTCATCTCGATTCGCGTGGCGGACTAGCGTGCGCGTCGGCGTCATCACCTTCCCTGGGTCACTCGACGATCGCGACGCGCTGCGGGCCATCCGTCTCGCGGGCGGTGACGCCGTATCGCTGTGGCATGGCGACCACGACCTCCATGGCGTCGACGCGATTGTCCTGCCCGGCGGGTTCTCGTACGGCGACTACCTGCGTTGCGGAGCCATCGCCGCCCACTCGCCCATCATGAGCGACGTCGTCGACGCCGCGAACAAGGGAATGCCCGTCCTCGGGATTTGCAACGGATTCCAAGTCCTCGTCGAAGCCCACCTGTTGGCGGGGGGACTCATCCGCAACGACCACGGCACGTTCGTTCGCCGCGACCAAAAACTGCGCGTCGAAAACGTCGACACCCCGTGGACGAGCGGCTACACACAGGGACAAGAGATCACCATCCCGTTGAAAAACGGTGAAGGCGGATTCATCGCCGACGACGAGACCCTCCGTCAGTTGGAGGGCGACGGGCTCGTCGCATTCCGCTACCTCAACGTCAACCCGAACGGGTCGCTGAACGACATCGCGGGGCTGCGCAATGCGCGCGGGAACGTTGTGGGTCTCATGCCTCACCCCGAACACGCCGTCGAACCCGGGTTCGGCCCCGACACCCCCGCCGCGATGTCGTCCGGAACGGACGGGCTCGCCATGTTCCAGTCGGTGCTGCGCGCCACCGTCCTTTCGTAACCAGGAGCCACCGTGACCGATCACATTCCCGACACCGTCGAGAACGCCGCGGCGACGCCCGACAAGGACCAGCCTTACCACCTGCTCGGGTTGAAGCCCGATGAATACCAACAGATAGGTGACATCCTCGGCCGCCGTCCCACGAGCGGTGAATTGGCGATGTATTCGGTCATGTGGTCGGAACACTGTTCCTACAAGTCGTCCAAGGTTCACCTGCGACAGTTCGGCCAGAAAGTATCACCAGAAATGACGAAACACCTGATGGTGGGCATGGGCGAAAACGCGGGAGTCGTCGACATCGGCGAGGGTTGGGCCGTGACGTTCAAAATCGAGAGCCACAACCACCCCTCCTACATCGAGCCGTTCCAGGGCGCCGCGACCGGCGTGGGCGGAATCGTGCGCGACATCATCTCGATGGGCGCACGTCCCGTCGCCGTCATGGACGCCCTGCGTTTCGGCGCGATCGACCACCCCGACACTAGCCGAGTTGTCAACGGCGTCGTCAGCGGAATCTCGTTCTACGGCAATTGCCTTGGGCTCCCCAACATCGGCGGTGAAACCTGGTTCGATTCGGTCTATCAGGCAAACCCGCTCGTCAACGCGTTGGCGGTCGGTGCGCTGCGCCACGAAGACTTGCACCTCGCGAACGCGAAGGGCGTCGGAAACCTCGTCGTGCTCTTCGGTGCCCGCACCGGCGGTGACGGAATCGGTGGTGCTTCCATTCTCGCGTCCGACACTTTCGCCGAGGGCGGTCCGACCAAACGACCCGCAGTTCAGGTGGGCGACCCGTTCGCCGAAAAGGTGCTCATCGAGTGCTGCCTCGAGTTGTTTGCGGGCGGCTGCGTCGAAGGAATCCAAGACCTCGGTGCCGCTGGAATTTCCTGCGCCACAAGCGAACTCGCCTCCAACGGTGACGGCGGTATGCATATCACTCTCGACAACGTGTTGTTGCGCGACCCGACACTAACGGCCGAGGAAATTCTCATGTCCGAAAGCCAGGAACGTATGATGGCCGTCATTCGACCCGACAAATTGGACGCATTCCTCGCGGTCACGACCAAGTGGGATGTCGAAGCGAGCGTTCTGGGTGAGGTCACCGACAGCGGGCGACTTGTGATCGAGTGGAAGGGAAAAACGATTGTCGACGTCGACCCGCGCACCGTCGCGATCGACGGTCCCGTCTACAACCGCCCGATGGCATACCCCGCGTGGCTGGACGCTCTTCAGGCGGATTCGCCGGCGAAGTTCGCCCGTGCGACCGACGGGGCCGAATTAAAGTCTCAATTCCTCACTGTTCTCGGGTCGCCGAATGAGGCCGACACTGATTGGATAACGAACCAGTACGACTACTACGTCATGGGAAACACCGCCCTGCACACCCCCGACGGCGCCGGCATGATTCGCATCGACGAAGAGAGCGGCCTCGGGGTTGCCCTGGCGACCGACGCGAATGGGCGATATTGCCAACTCGACCCGTATGTGGGGGCGCAACTGGCCCTGGTCGAGTCGTATCGCAACGTCGCCTCGAGCGGTGCGACGCCCCTCGCTGTGAGCGACTGCCTGAATTTCGGTTCCCCCGAAAACCCCGAGGTGATGTGGCAGTTCGCCCGCGCCGTCGAAGGACTCGCGGACGGTTGCATGGAGTTGGGCATTCCCGTCACGGGCGGAAACGTTTCCTTCTACAACCAGACCGGTGACGTGCCGATTCACCCGACACCTGTCGTTGCCGTTTTGGGGTCGATCGACAATGTTGCCCGCCGGCTCCCCTCCGGTTGGCAAGACGAAGGCGAAAACCTCTACCTTTTGGGAGTCACGGGAGACGAGTTGGGTGGTTCGGCCTGGGCCGGTGCCGTGCATGACCACCTCGGTGGCGTTCCGCCTCACGTTGATTTCACTGCAGAAAAGGAACTTGCCGGGCTTCTCGGGGCCGCCGCGCACGAAGGTATTGTCACCTGCGCGGTCGACCTCGGAACCGGCGGATTCATTCGCGCGGTTGCCGACGGTGTTTTGAGATTCGGTGTCGGCGCCCGGGTCTGGATTGACGAGATTGTCTCCCGCGATGGAGTCGATACGACGGCAGCGTTGTTTTCCGAAACACAGGCTCGCGCTCTCGTGTCCGTGGCACGGGAGGATGACGTCAAATTCCGCGGGCTCTGTGACGGTCGTAATGTTCCCGTCTTGCGTGTCGGCGTCACCGACAGGCGGTCGGGCGAACTCGAAGTTCAGGGACTTTTCTCGATCGAGCTGGAACAGTTGCGCTCCGTACACCGCGGCACTCTTCCCGCCCAATTCGGGCCCGTCGTCGGGGGCTAAACCCGAGTGCAGCGTCTACGCGTGACGGTGCCCCGCGTTAGCCTTGACCATAATGGAGGACCACAATGATTGACCAATCACGATTCCTTGTCCAAAGTGCGAACCGAGACGAATGGTTGCGCGTGCGCGCTACTGGCGTGACCGCAACGATGGTGGGAAAGGCGCACGACGACAAGGGCTTTGCCGAAGTTGTCGGTCAGATGCTCGATCCGACCCCGATACCCGACAATGCGTTCATGGCGTTCGGCCGTGATCAAGAATCGAACATCATCGACAAACTCACCGAGCGGTTCGACATTGCGGGAAACGACTGGCTCATCGCTTCGTCCGAGGCGAGCTGGATGATGGCCACCCCAGACGGACTCTCCGCAGACCACAGAGTCATCGTTGAAGTGAAAACAACCGGTCGAGATTGGGGCTCGTACGATTGGGTTCCGATCTACTACAAGCGCCAGGTTCAGTGGCAGTTGTTCGTTACCGGCGCAGAAGAATGCGTCTTTGCCTGGATGATGCGCGAAAAAGCACCGGATGGCTCTTTCGTTCCGGCGTGGGCGGGACCCAAATACGTGACGGTCAAGCGACAACAGCGCATGATTGATCAATGCCTCGAAACCGCTCACAAACTTTATGAGAACCTACCTGGTCTGACTACCGGCTAAACTTCGTGTCCGGTCTGTGAGTCGTTGACGATTTTCTCGTGATGACGGATGACCTCAGCGACGATAAAGTTGAGGAACTTTTCAGCGAAAACCGGGTCCAAGTTCGCGTCGTGAGCGAGCGCGGTGAGTCGGGCGATTTGGGTTGCCTCGCGTGTCTTGTCTGAAAGCGGCAATCCGGCGCGAGCCTTGAGGCGACCGACCTGCTGGGTGAAACGAAACCGTTCAGCGAGCATATGAATCAGCGCCGCGTCGACATTGTCGATACTCTGCCGCAAGTCGCGAAGCTCGGCAGCAGTTTCCTCTTCCATGGCTTCAGCCTACAAAGCATCGTGCCCAACCGCATCGAGTGTCGTTGGATGCGTGTCAACTCAAGGTAGAAGAGAGCTAATTGTCGTCATGATCACCGTCATGACCACCATCGTCGTCACCGTCGTCGTCACTATCATCATCCGTGTTCGGTTTCACCGATGGTGTCGATTCGTCCTCAGTCTCATCCTCAGATTCGCCCTCGACGTCGCCCTCGACGTCGCCCTCGACATCGTCATTCGTGTCAACGGTAGCGTCGGCATTGGGCATCCCATCGCCGTCGCTATCTGTCAACTGAATAACAGTGAGAGTCGGGTCGACGGCATTATCGAGAGCCGTTCCCACTTCGCGAACTAGCGTCGAGTCAAGAATCTCAATCGGGATGTTGCCGACTATCTCGTTGACAAGCTGGTCGGTCGGTTGGACGCCGAGGTTTTTTAGCACCGTGACCACAATCGCTCGTTTGATTGAGTTTTGATCCGCGGCCTGAGCCGGAGTGGTCGAGGTGAACACGACCGCGCCAACGGCCACGGCAGCAACGAAAACTGAATGGCGGTTCACGGCGTTACCTCGTCTGCGTCGGCTCGCTGACGCCACATATCGAGTGTTCCTTCATCAATCGCCTTGCGGGCGGCCTGAACTTCAGCAGCCGTGACGAGTCCCTTCGTGAGCGCCTTTTCGATATCGCCCGCAACAAGGAGCACTGCGGCGAGAACCACTCCACGCGCCGTCACATCAGTGCCGAGGTCGGCTGTGAGGATTTCGTTCCCGTCGAGAACGCTCATTGATTCGCTGGGTACACTCGAGCTGCACCCCGCCAGCGACGTCACTATCAACGCGGCGGTCGCCGCCACGGTGACTATCGTTCGACGCACGATTCGCGTTCGTTCGAGTTGCATGTCCCCAGTGTAAATCGGCAATTTGTTGTCCATCCGGCCTTTAGCCAAATCTTGGACAAAACTTGGATTTTCTAATCCAGTAAATCGTGTACCGCAATAATTTCGTCACGAGCAGGGCCAACGCCAATCGCCGAGAACCGTGCACCCGAGATTTTCTCAATGGCGTGGACATAATTCTGGGCGTTAGCGGGAAGTTCGGCAAACGTTCGGGCCGACGAGATGTCCTCGGTCCAGCCAGGGTGCAATTCGTATATTGGCGTCGCATGGTGGAAATCGGACTGGTTGACGGGCATTTCGTCGAATCGAACGCCGTCAACATCGTAGGCAACACACACGGGGATTTCAGCAATCCCGGTGAGCACATCGAGTTTGGTGAGGACGAAGTCGGTGATTCCGTTGATGCGCGCGGAATATCGGGCAATCGGAGCGTCATACCATCCGCAGCGACGCGGGCGGCCGGTCGTTGTGCCAAATTCAGCGCCGGCCTGACGAAGGCGTTCACCTTCCTCGTTATCGAGCTCCGTGGGGAAGGGTCCAGACCCAACGCGCGTCGTGTAGGCCTTGACGATTCCGATAACTCGAGAAATCTGGTTCGGTCCGATTCCGGAACCGGTTGATGCTCCGCCTGCGGTCGAGCTCGACGAGGTAACGAACGGGTAGGTGCCGTGGTCAACGTCAAGCATTGTTGCCTGACCACCTTCAAACAACACCGTTTTTCCGTTCGAGAGAGCGTCGTGGAGCAACAGTGACGTGTCACACACCATTGGGCGAAGTCGATCCGCGTGCGAGACCAACTCCTCGACAATTTCGTCTACCGTAATCGCGCGGCGATTGTAAATCTTGACGAGAAGATGGTTCTTCATGTCCAACGCACCTTCAACCTTTTGGCGCAGAATTCCTTCGTCGAAGATGTCCTGGATGCGGATGCCGACGCGGTTAATCTTGTCAGCATAGGTTGGTCCAATCCCGCGACCTGTTGTCCCAATCTGGCGCTTTCCGAGGAATCGTTCCGTGACCCTGTCGAGGGTTCGGTGATACGACGTGATGACGTGCGCATTGGCCGACACTCGAAGCTTCGAGACGTCGATCCCGCGACTACTCAGCGCGTCAATCTCCTCAAACAAAACCTCGAGGTCGATGACGACGCCGTTTGCGATGACGGGCACGACTCCCTCGGTGAGGATTCCGGAGGGCAGAAGGTGCAACGCATATTTTTCATCACCGATTACGACGGTGTGACCGGCGTTGTTTCCGCCGTTGAATTTGACGACGTGGTCAATACGACCCGCGATGAGGTCGGTTGCCTTGCCCTTGCCTTCGTCACCCCACTGGGCTCCAACGATGACTACTGCGGGCATGTCGATTCCTTCGATCGGCGAACTTTTTCAGTCTACCGTTTGGCGACTACGTGCTCTCGGATCCAGGAATGCATGATGATGGCAGCAGCCGCCGATGCGTTCAGTGATCGGGTAGATCCAAATTGTTCGATTTCTACGACGAGGTCGCTCGCGGCGATCGCCTCGGGTGACAACCCCGGGCCCTCCTGGCCGAAGAGAAGCACACAGCTCTCGGGCAGCGAAGTTTCATCTATGGACACCGAGCCGGGCACGTTGTCGACACCAACCACCGCGAGATTGTGTGTTCGTGCCCATTCGAGAAACTCATCAATCGTGGGGTGGTGAATCACGTGTTGGTAACGGTCTGTGACCATCGCCCCTCGTTTGTTCCAGCGACGACGGCCAACAATGTGCACCGTGTTCGCAAGGAAGGCATTGGCGGTGCGAACAATCGAGCCAATGTTGAGGTCGTGTTGCCAATTCTCGATCGCCACATGAAACGGATGACGCTGAGAATCGAGATCCGCGACAATCGCCTCCATGGTCCAATAGCGGTACTTGTCTATGACGTTGCGAGTGTCACCGTGTTCGAGAAGCACTGGGTCGAGGTTCGGGTCGGTTGGCCACTCTCCGCTCCATGGGCCGACGCCGTGCGTCGAAAATTCGGGTGTCGCCGAATCGTCTTGTTCTTCCGTCACTCTGTTAACTTAGGGGAATGACCGAGACCCACATCGTGCACGGCGACAACCTCGCGCTGCTGTCGGCCATCCCGGATAACACATTTCAGGTTGTGTATCTCGACCCACCGTTCAACACCGGTCGACGTCAAGAACGGCGGTCGATAAAAACTGTTCGAACCGAAGGTGGTGCCCGAACCGGATTCGGGGGCGCGTCCTACGAAACGGTCAAGGGAATTCTGTACGGCTACGACGACGTGTTCGAAGACTATTGGGAGTTTCTCCAACCCCGGTTGGTCGAGGCGCATCGTGTTCTCACCGATTCGGGCACGCTCTACCTGCACCTCGATTATCGCGAGGCGCACTACGCCAAAGTTGCTCTGGATGCACTGTTTGGGCGGGTGAGTTTTCTCAACGAAATAATCTGGGCCTACGACTATGGCGCGAAATCGACCACACGGTGGCCGACAAAGCATGACACGATTTTGGTCTATGTCAAGAACCCGGCGGGTTACTTTTTTGATTCGACCGAGGTCGATCGAGAACCATACATGGCGCCTGGTCTGGTGACGCCGGAAAAGGTCGCGCGCGGAAAGCTGCCAACCGATGTGTGGTGGCACACGATCGTGTCGCCGACAGGCAAGGAAAAGACGGGGTATGCGACCCAGAAGCCCGTCGGAATATTGCGGCGCATAATTGCCGCCTCAAGTCGGCCGGGGGATTGGGTCCTCGACGCTTTCGCCGGCAGTGGCACCACGGGTGCGGCAGCTCGCGAACTGGGCCGCCACGTCCTCTTGATGGATCAATCCGACGATGCCATCGCGATCATGGAATTGCGTCTCGGCGTCACGGGGTCGCGATCGGTTCCGGCGTTCCCTCGACCCCCTGCGTAATCAATTTGCCGGCGAGGTCCCCCTCAATCGCGGCACCGCTCGAAAGAGTCACGAAACAGTAATACCGCTTGTCTCCCGAATCCCACGCCTCAGACGAAATGGGATAGGCGGCCGACAGGGTGAGGTCAGAATATTTCTTTGCACTCGTCAGATTGAGGACACCTTTGCGAGAACATTCCGCCATCGCAGCGTTACCAATTCGATCATCGCCTGGGTACGAAAGATAAGACCCGTCGAGAGCGAGATCACCAACATAAACAAGTTGTGCGGGATGCGGAGTCACACACTCGACCACGGTAAATGTCACGGCCCACGCGGTGTCGAACGGATCGACACATTCGCCACCGAAAAGTTGGGCGAAGGGATATTCGCCCGGCGGTTGTGTCATCGTCAGGTCTGCCGGTGAATCGGTCATCTCAGGAGTTGGTGCAATTGCGCTCGAGGCGACGAACCTGCCCGCAAAGAACATTGCGATCGAAATCGTGACCACGGCAATACCGGCGACAATCAACAGCAAGCGCCTGCGAAAACTCGCGTCATCGGCCGGTTTAGATTCGCGAATTGGTTTCGGCGGCCTGGGCTGTGGGCTGACCGGCAAGTTTGTGATCGGACGCGTCGCGGTCGACGAAAAGAGTGCGTCGATCTGTTCGATTCCCCTCGGGGAATCCGACTGCGCGTTGGCTGCCATAGGTTCCGGCGCAACAGTCGCCGGCAAATCAACGGCATCAAGCGTCTCGGTTGGGGGGTAATCGGTCACCACCGACGGAATTGAGTGGTCTACCGGTAACACTGACTCGAACGCGGTAATCGGAGGCATGTCATCGGTCTCGAAATCGAGGTCGTGGTCGTGTCGGATTGCTGGCATCTCCATCGAATCGTGCGGGACGATCGGAGTGTTTGAAGCGGTGTTCTCAACAGGTAAGACAGGCTCTGGGGGAACTGTGCCACCAGCAGGGGCCCCGCCGCTGAAAGGGTTGACCGCTGGTCGGGCGGATTCCGGAACTGTCCCGTTGTCGCCCTGGACGGCACGGTCAAACGCATCCTTGAGCCAATCGACGTCATCGCGGGGGTCGTCGTTTTCCATTTCCGTCATGACGGCAAACCCAAATCACTCAGCGAAATCGCAGCACGATATTCGTACCCGGCGGCTTCGATGGCTTCCTTAGCACCCGTATTCCGATCCACAACCACCGCAATAGCAACGACAGTCGCGCCCACTCGTTCCAGAGCGGCGGCGGCGGCGAGGGGTGATCCTCCGGTCGTGGACGTGTCTTCGAGGACAACGACGCGCTTGCCATCCAGTTCGGGGCCTTCAACTTGCTTTCCGCGGCCGTGGTCTTTGGGTTCTTTGCGAACGACGAACGCGTCGTAGTTTTTGCCTTTCAGGACCCCCCGGTGGAGTACCGCCGATGCAATCGGATCAGCACCCATCGTGAGTCCGCCCACCGCCGCAATGTCGGGGATGTCGGCGATGAGGTCGACCATCACGTCGCCAATCAGCGGAGCAACTCGGTGATCAAGGCTGACACGACGAAGGTCGATGTAATACGTCGCTTGAACACCGCTCGTGAGGGTGAAATCGCCGAAAAAAACCGCGTTGTCTTTGATGAGTGAAACGAGTTGAGAGCGGTCGTCGGTCATTCTCTCAGCCTACCTAACGCCTAAACTCACTCTCGTGCGCATTGCAACCTGGAACATCAACTCGATTCGGACTCGAGTCGACCGCGTCGTCGACTGGCTGGCTGCGAGCGATATTGATGTACTCGCGCTTCAAGAGACCAAGTGCCGTGACGACCAGTTCCCCCGGGCCGAACTCGAGTCCGCGGGCTACGACATCGTGTGTCACGGTTTGTCGCAGTGGAACGGTGTCGCTTTCGTTTCACGGCTTCCCATGACAGAGGTCACGCTGGGATTCAACGGGATGCCCGGGTTCGCCAAGGATCACGACGGAGATGACCCACCCCTCGAAGCTCGCGCCATCGGTATCACGGTCGACGGTCTGCGCCTCTGGAGTCTGTACGTTCCGAACGGTCGCTCGCTCAACGATCCGCACTTCGACTACAAGTTGCGTTGGCTCGAGGCTCTGCGTGCATCGACGGCGACCGAAATGGCGTCATTTGAACAGCTCGCGATTATGGGCGACTTCAACATTGCTCCGTTCGACGAGGACTGCGGTGACCCTCGAATGGTTGAGGGGTTGTCAACACACATTTCACCCATCGAGCGCGAATCGTTTGCGAAGTTCGAGGACATGCACCTCACCGACTGTGTGCGACCCCGCGTTCCCGAGGGTTACACCTATTGGGATTACAAAAACTTATCCTTCCCGCGCAATGAAGGTCTGCGAATCGACTTCATTCTCGGGTCGCCCTCCTTCGCGGCGAGTGTCACTGACGCCTTCATCGATCGCGATCAACGCAAGGGCGACCAGCCGAGCGACCACGTCCCCGTCGTTGTTGAAATCGGTGGTTCGGGGCAAGACGACGACCGACCGATGTTTTGGTAACGCGGGAACGGCAGAATAGAGCGGTGACCCTCCACGACCCGAATCGCATCACCTTCGCCAGCGACAACTACGCAGGTGTGCACCCGCAAATCCTCGACGCCCTCTCAGTAGCCAACGACGGGCACGTCAGCGCATACGGCGATGACCCGTACACCGCGCAACTGGGTGCGGTCATCACCGAACACTTCGGACCGGCGGCGGAGATTTTCCCCGTCTTCAACGGCACGGGAGCCAATGTCCTCGCGCTCACCGCGGTCATGCCCCGATGGGGCGCCGTCATATGCTCGGCCGACGCCCACATCCACACCGATGAGGGCGGAGCGCCCGAACGGATGACCGGTCTCAAGTTGTACCCGGTCAAAGCCCCGCACGCGAAGCTCACCCCCGAGCTCGTCGCGACAGAGGCCTGGGGGTACGGGTTCGAACACCGTGCGCAACCGCTTGTTTTGTCAATCACCCAGACCACCGAACTTGGCGGGGTTTATTCGCTTGCCGAAATTCGCGCTCTCGCCGACTTTGCTCACTCGATGGGCATGGTCGTGCACATGGACGGCGCTCGGCTCTGGAACGCCGCGGCGGCGCTCGGTGTCGGCTTCCGTGAAATGACGGTCGACTGTGGTGTCGACATTGTCAGCTTCGGTGCGACCAAAATCGGCGCAATGGGGGCCGAGGCGGTTGTTGTCATCAATCCCGAGGTTGCGCCCGGAATGTTGTTCCTCCGGAAATCAATTGGGCAACTCGGCAGCAAACTTCGGTTCGTGTCGGCACAATTTCTCGCGCTGTTGACCAACGATCTCGGAATGAATGCTGCTCGTCACGCCAACGCAATGGCCGCCGAGTTGCGCTCGACCCTCGATTCGATGATCGCCGACGGGTCGGCTCCGGGTCTCACGTTTACCCACCCCGCCGACGCCAACGCAGTGTTTGCGAGTTTGCCAAGACCGGCAATCGATGCACTGCGTGAAAAGTTTCACTTCTACGACTGGGACGAATCAACCAACGAGGTGCGGTGGATGACGGCGTTCGATACGAAGAAATCCGACGTGCAGGCGTTCGCCTACGCAATCGGCAACGCTCTTCGCGCGGTCTAAACGACGGTTCCCCAATCATGACTCTCGACCCCAATGATGTCCGCGGTGTTTGCGAGTACATGAACGACCCGTCGATGATCGACCACATGCGTTTTCTAGCGGAAAAACTGGCCGGAGCCGAATTAGAATCCACCGTCTTGCTGATTGACATCACCGAAACAACTGGTGTTTTTACGGTCGAGAAGAACGGCGAGACCCGCGAAGTCTCCATCCCGTGGACGTTTCCCGTGACAAACCGAGGCGACATGAAGTCTGCACTCTTCGCACTCCTCGATAAAGCCTTACTCGGCTGAGCATGTCCCCGACGGTGGTCTGGGGGTTAGCGCACGACCTCGGTCAGGGGTTTGCGTTCGCGCGGGCCCGTCTCCGCATCCCGCCGGTCCTCGGGAAGTGAATTCGGGTCGCCCAACGCACCGACGGCGATGAGCGAGACGATTTCCCACGGTTCAGAAATGCCGAGCGCAATTGTGAGCGCATCGATATCGAACCCGCCCATCTGATGCGTCATGTGGCCGTCTGAAGTCGCTTGGATCGTGAAATGGGCGACCGACTGTCCGAGGTCATAGCGCGCATAGGCGTTTTCTCGACCGGAAGCCGTTCGTGTGTTCGCGACGGCTACGACAAGTGCGCTTGCGTCGGGCGCCCACCCGGCGTTAAAGCCCGAGAGGTCGTTGGCGATTTTCCCGAAGGTGTCGTCACCGCGATAGCCAACAATGAACATCCACGGCTGAAGGTTGTTTGCCGAGGGCGCCCACCGTGCGGCCTCGAAGGCCGAACCCAAATCGTCGGCGGTAAGGACCGTTGTCGGGTCAAAGGAACGGGGACTCCAGCGGTTGGCCATGGCGTCGTTGATGGGGTACTCGGTTATTGCGCGCTTGTTCATGGCGTCCTTTGTGGTTGGGGGATAGGTCAGGGGAGGTTGCGAGAAACGGTGAGGGAATCGCCATCGGACGCCACATCAACCACAACCGCATCTCCGTCAGAAATGTTCCCAGCGATCAGGGCGGTTGCGAGGCGGTCATCAATCTCGTGCTGCATCAGTCGCCGCAAAGGGCGCGCGCCGTAGATTGGGTCATATCCGCGTTCCGACAACCACACCCGCGCGTCGGGAGTGACTCCGAGAGTCAGTCGGCGATCAACGAGACGACGGGCGAGGCGATCGACGGTGATATCGACGATGCGCTGGAGGTCGTCGCTCGTCAGCGGTGCAAAAACAACGATGTCGTCGAGACGATTGACGAACTCGGGCTTAAACGCCTGCCGTACGGTTTCGTTGACGGCAATCTTCTTGTCCTCCCACGAGAGGTCGGGGTCAACGAGGAAGTTTGATCCGAGGTTGGAGGTGAGGATGAAAATTGTGTTGCGGAAATCAACCGTTCGTCCCTGGCCGTCCGTCAGACGCCCGTCATCGAACACCTGCAGAAGCAAATCAAACACCTCCGGATGAGCCTTTTCGACCTCGTCGAGCAGCACGACCGAATACGGGCGGCGACGTACGGCTTCGGTCAACTGACCACCCTGTTCATACCCGACATAACCAGGAGGCGCGCCAATTAACCGGGACACCGAGAACTTCTCGCCGTACTCGCTCATATCAATACGAATCAGGGCCTTCTCATCATCGAACAAGTAATCGGCGAGCGCCTTGGCGAGTTCGGTCTTTCCGACTCCGGTCGGTCCAAGAAAGAGGAATGAACCGGTCGGTCGGTTCGGGTCTGAGACTCCTGCGCGACTGCGGCGAACCGCATCGGACACCGCGCGCACAGCATCTTCTTGCCCCACCAGGCGACGACCGAGTTCCTTCTCGAGACTGAGAAGTTTTTCGGTTTCTCCCTTGGTGAGCTTGTCGACGGGGA
The DNA here is from genome assembly GCA_024639935.1 of Microbacteriaceae bacterium. GTDB lineage: Bacteria > Actinomycetota > Actinomycetes > Actinomycetales > Microbacteriaceae > MWH-TA3. The sequence goes on along the minus strand of JAHEFZ010000003.1, from coordinate 27,869 downwards.
TTCCCGTCCATGCCGCAACAACGGCAGCGATGTCGTCCTCGGTCACACGGTCGTTGACCATGCGGTCACCGACCTGTTCTCCCGATTCCGCAGCCGCAATCGCCGTCTCGAATCCGGGAATGACCTCGTAGTTGATTTTGGATGCATTTTCGTAATTGCCTTCACGCATAGCCAAATCGAGTTCAATTCGAGCATCGTTGAGTTTTGTCATGAGATCCCCAACGCCCTGGAGTGACGCTTTTTCGGTATCCCAGCGTTTCTGAAGTTCGGCAAGAGTCGCACGCTTTTCGTCAAGTTCACCGCGCAGTTTCGACAGGCGGTCCTTGGACGCGTCGTCCTTTTCTTTCTTGAGCGCAAGTTCTTCGATGGTGAGCCTGTCGACCAGTCGACGCAATTCGTCGATTTCGACGGGGGATGACTCAATCTCCATTTTGAGACGGCTCGCCGCTTCATCAATCAAGTCAATCGCCTTATCTGGAAGTTGACGTGATGTGATGTATCGATTCGACATGGTCGCTGCAGCGATGAGCGCGCTGTCGGCGATGACGACGCGGTGGTGTGCCTCGTACCGTTCCTTTAGGCCGCGCAGAATGGCAATCGTGTCTTCAACGCTCGGTTCGCCGACATAAACCTGTTGGAAGCGCCGCTCAAGCGCCGCATCTTTTTCGATGTATTCGCGGTACTCATCAAGAGTTGTGGCACCAATCAAACGGAGTTCGCCGCGCGCGAGCATCGGCTTGAGCATATTGGCGGCGGCCACGGAGCCTTCGCCGCCGCCCGCGCCCATCAGGGTGTGGAGTTCGTCGATGAAGGTGATGATGCGACCGTCGGACTCATCAATCTCTTTCAGCACCGCCTTGAGTCGTTCTTCGAATTCGCCCCGGAACTTCGCCCCGGCGACCAATGCCGCAAGGTCGAGCGACACGATTTGTTTGCCCTTTAGGCTGTCGGGCACATCACCCGCGATGATGCGCTGCGCGAGCCCCTCGACCACCGCCGTTTTGCCAACACCGGGTTCACCGATGAGGACAGGGTTGTTTTTCGTTCGACGGGTCAGCACCTGAGTGATGCGTCGAATCTCGGTGTCACGCCCGATAACGGGGTCGAGCTTTCCTGTTTGGGCAATCGCAGTGAGATTGACTCCGAACTGTTCCAGAGCAGACTTCTGTTCTTCCTGTGACGACGGGGCGCCTTGCATGTTCGCCATAATTTTCTCCTCGGTTCCTAGCGCTCGCGCCACGGAAACGGTCGCCAGACAACGACCTGGTTGGATTTTTGTGAGCGAGTGCCGGCTCGAAGCGAGACGACCTCGCCGCCCTTCCCGGCAGCAAAGACGCGGCTTCCGGGACGAGCGATTAGTGCGTCGGCAAGCATCGACTCGAGCTCGCGAACACGGTGATTCAGATCGGTGACGGTGTTTTCAAGTTCAAGGATTCGACGAATCCCTTCGAGGTTCAGTCCTTCGTTGGAGAGGCGCTGAATCTCACGAAGTTGCACAATGTCGCGCATCGAATACCGACGAGTGCGACCAGCGGTCCTGCCGGGCGATACGAGCCCGAGTCGATCGTATTGTCGAAGCGTCTGCGGATGCATAGCCGCGAGTTCCGCCGCGTGGGCGATAGAAAAGATTGGATCGTCTTCGGTGAACACAGTCCCGCCTAAAGGCTCGCCTTGCCGTAGAGCGATTCGCGCGGACTGTGTACATCGTTGAGTGTTTTGAATTCCTCAACGAGCTTCTTTGTCTTGTCCGAAATAAGGTCGGGCGTGACGATGAGAATCGTGGCCAGCAAATCCCCGCGTTTCCCTTTGGCCTTCACGCCTCGATCACGCACTCGCAAAACCCGGCCACTTGGTGTGTTAGCCGGGACCTTGACCTTGACCCTGTCGCCTTCGAGAGTTGGAACCTCGATCGTCGCGCCCAAAATCGCTTCGGGAATCGTGATTGGGATATCGACGCGCAAATTGTCACCGTCGCGGTCAAAGACCGGGTGGTCGCGAACCGTGACAGTTATGACGAGATCGCCCGATGCTCCTCCGGTCATCGATTGCTCGCCCTTGTCCCGCACACGAATTTTTTGTTTGTCGTTCACTCCGGCGGGGATAGCGATTTGGAGCGGTCTGGATCCCCGAATATCGAGGCTGACTTCGCCGCCCTGAATCGCGGTGCGGAAATCGATCGTGATGTTCGCTGTCAGGTCGGCGCCCTTTCGGGCACTCGGACGTTGTTGACCGGTGAAACCCCCGCCCCCGCCGAACATTCCGCCGAAAATGTCTTCGGGGCTCTGTTGGAATCGGGTTCGACCCCCGCCACCGAAAATGTTTCCAAAGACATCGTCGAACCCACCAGGACCGTTGCCGCCCGACGAGAAACGAGCGCCACCGCCCATCGCCCGAATCTGATCGTATTCCTGACGCGATGCCGAATCCGATAAGACCGTGTACGCCTCGCTGATTTCCTTGAATCGTGCCTCGGCTTTCGCGTCACCAGGGTTCGAATCGGGGTGGAACTGGCGTGCCAACTTTCGGTACACCTTTTTCAGTTCCGAGTCCGAAACATCCTTCGAGACGCCCAGAACGGCATAAAAGTCTTTGTCGAACCAGTCTTGGCTTGCCATAGCGTCCCCCCTTCGATTACTCTGCTGGTGCTGCGACGGCGACCTTGGCGGGTCGAATGAGTCGATCGCCGAGTGTGTAACCCACCTCGACGACGTCAGCAACGGTCTCGCTCGTCGCGCCGTCCGTAGGAATTTTCACGATTGCTTCGTGTCGGTTCGGGTCGAACGAGTCGCCGACCTCGCCAACCGAAGCGAGTCCGAATCGACCAAAACCGGTTCGGATTTTTTGGGCCACGATCTCGAGCGGGCTTCCCGCCAGATCCCCGTGAGACTCGGCACGATTAAGGTCGTCCATCGCGGGGAGTACAGCGCGAATCACTTCGGCGATGACAGAATCACGGTTTGCCGCTCGATCCCGTTCGACGCGATTGCGGAAATTCGCGAGCTCGGCCTCGGCACGAGCGGCACGGTCTCGATATTCCTCGACCAAGTTCCGTTCGACCTCACCCAGCATCGATTCGAGAAGTTCCTCGGCGTTCTGTTCAGCCGCTTCGTCCACAAGGCTGGGCTCCCCCGCGTCCTCGGTCGCGTCCTCGGTCGCGTCCTCTACAGAGTCCTCGACCGGTTCCGTGGGGGGAACCTGCTCGTCATTATTCGGTTTGTTTTCTGGCATGGCTACTTCGCAGAATCCTTATCAGTGGAATCCGTTGCGGAATCGTCGTCGTTCACGACCTCCGCGTCGATGATGTCCTCGTCGTCCTTGGTTGACTCCGGGGTCTCGTCCGTCGCGGTGTCGCCCTGATTCGCATAAATCGCTTCACCAAGTTTGCCCTGGCTGGCTTGGAGCCTTTCGACAGCCGAATCCACCGCGGCATCATCCGTTCCGGCTAGCGCCGTCTTCAGTGCGTCGACGTCGGCACGAACTTCGGACTTGACGTCGTCCGGAAGTTTCTCGTCATTTTCTTCCAGCAGTTTTTCCACCGAGTAGGCCATCTGTTCGGCGACGTTGCGCTTCTCGGCAGCTTCACGACGAGCGTGGTCCTCGGCGGCGTGTTCTTCCGCTTCGCGAACCATGCGCTCGATGTCGTCTTTCGAGAGCGAAGAGCCACCGGTGATCGTCATCGACTGTTCCTTGTTTGTCCCCTTGTCCTTGGCGGACACGTGAACGATCCCATTGGCGTCGATGTCGAACGTAACCTCAACCTGTGGAACGCCACGCGGTGCAGGAGCGATTCCGGTGAGTTCGAAGTTTCCGAGCGACTTGTTGTCGCGCGTGAAGTCGCGCTCGCCCTGGAATACCTGGATCGACACCGACGGTTGGTTGTCGTCGGCGGTCGTGAAGGTCTCGGATCGCTTGGTGGGGATGGCCGTGTTTCGCTCGATGAGCTTGGTCATAATTCCACCCTTGGTCTCAATTCCAAGGCTCAGTGGGGTGACGTCAATAAGAAGAACGTCCTTGCGCTCGCCCATGAGGACTCCGGCCTGGAGCGACGCTCCGACAGCCACAACCTCGTCAGGGTTGACGCCCTTGTTCGCTTCCTTTCCCGCCAATTTTTTGACGAGTTCGGCGACAGCAGGCATGCGCGTCGATCCACCTACGAGAACGACGTGGTCGATGTCGGCAACTTTGATCTTCGCTTCCTTGATGACGTCCTGGAACGGCTTGGCCGTGCGCTGCAACAGGTCAGCGGTCAGTTCTTCGAACTTCGCGCGCGTGATTGTTTCATCGAGGTTCGCCGGGCCGTTCTCGGTAAGGGAGAGGTACGGCAGTTGGACGGAAGCGCTCATCGACGACGAAAGTTCCTTCTTGGCCTGTTCGGCCGCTTCCTTGAGTCGCTGCTTGGCGATTTTGTCGCCCGACACGTCAACACCGGTCGTCTCTTTGAACTGCTTCGCGAGGTAATCAACAATGCGAGCGTCCCAGTCATCCCCACCAAGACGATTATCGCCGGCAGTCGCGCGAACCTGGATGGTGCTGAAGTCGTCATCCTTGCCCACTTCGAGGAGAGAGACGTCGAACGTTCCGCCACCGAGGTCGAAGACGAGGATGAGCTCGTCTTCCTTTCCCTTGTCGAGACCGTACGCGAGTGCAGCGGCGGTCGGCTCGTTGATGATGCGCAGCACGTTAAGGCCGGCGATCTCGCCCGCTTCCTTTGTCGACTGGCGCTCAGCGTCGTTGAAGTACGCGGGAACGGTGATGACCGCATCGGTCACTTTTTCGCCAAGGTACGTCTCGGCGTCACGCTTCAGTTTTCCGAGAATTCGAGCTGAAATTTCCTGAGCGGTGTATTTCTTGTCGTCGACGTCCTGGGTCCAGGTAGTTCCCATGTGTCGTTTTACGGACGCGATGGTGCGGTCGACGTTCGTGACGGCTTGGCGCTTTGCGGTTTCACCGACGAGCACCTCGCCGTCCTTCGTGAACGCCACGATTGACGGAGTTGTGCGAAATCCCTCCGCGTTGGCGATGACGGTGGGTTCTCCACCTTCGAGGACCGCGACGACCGAGTTCGTCGTTCCGAGGTCAATTCCAACAGCTCGTGCCATTGTGTCTTTCCTTCCCGCCGTTACCGGCGATTTTGGGGTGTGATGTGAAAATCTCGCGGTAGCCACCAGTCAAACTGAAAACTTGAGCCGCGGTGCGTCAAGTTTGACATCTGTGCATAACTTTGTCAAGTCGACGCCCCAAAATCTGAGCGCGTGTCGCTCACATTCAGTAATTCGAATTGGACGCTATCCAGATTCGCCCCCACGCACTAGCGTTAAGTCATGACGAACGATGCCGTTAATCTAGCCCGCGGGAAAACTCCCCTCATCCAGACAATCTCCTGGGCGCTGTGGGACTGGGGAACCTCCGCATTCTCGGTTCTCATCACCACGTTCGTATTTGCCCGTTATATCGTGTCCGACTACTTCATCGATCCCGACATTGTCGCAGCCTATAAACCGCGGCCCGATGTCACCGTCGAAGGGGGATTCGAAGAGCGCGTTTATCACGCCGCAAGCTCGGCGTTGACCGCGAACCTCGGCTGGGCTCTCGCCATTGGTGGCGTTGTGGTGGCAATATTGGCCCCCCTCGTCGGGCAGCGAACCGACCAGGGTGGTCGTCGTCGTCGCTGGCTCGGAATCAACACGCTCGTCGTGATTGTGGCGACTCTCGCGATGTTCTTCGTCGAGGGAGCACCAAATTTCTTTATGGCCGGCCTGGTGCTCATCACGGTCGCAACGGTGTTCTACGAAATGGCGAACGTCAACTACAACGCGATGCTCCTGCAAATCTCAACCCCCAGTAACGTCGGTCGCATCAGCGGTTTCGGCTGGGGACTCGGCTACCTCGGCGGCATCGTCGTTCTCGTCATCGCACTGCTCGGATTCATTCTCGGCGACGTTCATTGGTTCGGTGTGACGGAAGACGCGGGGCTGAACATTCGTTACATTGCCCTGTTGGCGGCGGTTTGGTCGGCAATCTTCGCCATTCCGGTTTTGTTGTTTGTCCCCGAGAACACCGCAGTCGACCCTGACGCCAAACTTGGCATTGTGGGTTCGTACATCAAAGTATTTCGCAAAATCGGAAACCTTGCGAAGAGCGCCCCCCAGACGTTTTACTTCCTCCTCGCGAGTGCTGTGTTCCGTGACGGACTTGTTGGAGTGTTTACCTTCGGCGGGATACTCGCGGGCAAGGTGTTCGGACTCTCGGACACCGAAGTGATCTTTTTCGCGATCGGGGGAAACCTCATCGCGGGTCTGGGAGTCTTTGCTGGCGGCGTGCTCGACGACCGGTTCTCGTCAAAAGGTGTGATTGTCGGCTCACTTCTCGGCCTCGTGATTTCCGGAACGATGCTGTTTGTTCTCCATGACGGCGGTCCAACAGTCTTCTGGTTGTTTGGGTTGCTTCTGACAATGTTCGTTGGGCCTGCTCAAGCGGCTGGCCGATCACTCCTCGCCCGTCTCGCCCCGGAGGGTGCCGAAGGAGAACTTTTCGGCCTGTATGCAACGACGGGACGTGCGATTTCGTTCATCACGCCCGCATTGTTTGCGTTCTTCGTTACCCTCGGTGGCGCTGATTACTGGGGCATCCTGGGAATCGTCACGGTCCTGGCTGTCGGACTCGTTTTAATGTTGCCACTTCGGCCGAAGTTCGTTCGCTAAGAGCTAGGCGCTAATTTCGACATCGGGAAGCGGAGTTGCCGAGACATCTCCGCGTAGACGCTTAAGCAACACCTCGGCAGAGATGAGGCACATCGGCAGTCCGATGCCCGGAATCGTTCCCGAACCGACGTAGTACAGGTCGTCGACTTTCTTCGAGACATTGCCCGCGCGGAACACCGCACTCTGCATGAGCGTGTGTGCAGGTCCGAGGGCATTGCCTTTCCATGCATTGAGGTCATTCTTAAAGTCGGCGGGGCCCACCGTGCGGCGGAGGACAATTCGCTCGCGGAAGTCGGGGATCCCCGCCCAACGGGCGATCGCGTCAATAGTTCGATCGGCAATTTCTTCGATTAACCTGTCCCCTTTTCCGTCCAGGCCTCCCTTGCCGAGCGTGACGTCGGCGGGGCAGGGGACCAGCACGAAGATGTTCTCGTGGCCCTTCGGCGCAACATTCGAATCCGTCTCGGACGGCTTACAAACATAGAACGAGGCAGGATTCGGCATCGTGGGGTTTTGGGCAAACACTTTCGAGAAGTTGTCGTCCCAGTCCTCGGTGAAAAAGAGGCTGTGGTGAAGTAATTCGGGGAGTTTTCCCTTGACCCCAAGGTACATCAGCACTGCTCCCGGGCTCGGCACTTTGTTGTCCCACCATGTTTCGGGGAACGTCTGCACATCATCGGGCAATAACTGCGTCTCCGTGAAATGCAGGTCTGCGCCCGAGACGACGATATCCGCCGCAATAGTGTGGTCGACACCTTTCGCATCTTGATACGTGACACCCGTCGCCTTAGCGCCATTGGTGCGATCGACCGTGATGGCGGTTACCGGCGAGTTGGTGTGAATCTCGGCCCCGGCCTTGATGGCGAGGTCGCGAATCGCATGGATCACCCGCGTGAAACCGCCCTGCGCATAGAGAACACCGTCGACGAGATCGAGGTGGCTCATGAGGTGGAACATCGCCGGCGCGTTGAACGGGCTGGCCCCGAGAAAGACTGCCGGATAGCCGAGAATCTGTCGCGCCCGGGCAGACTTCACGTGACGCCCTACGAACGACCAGATCGTCCCGGTCAGCAAGCGAACGAGGGTGCCCAGTCGGCCGAGAACTTCGCGATTGAACAACGGCAGAAGGCTCTGAAACGAGGAATAAAGGAAATACTTCTTAGCGACCTCATAGGTCTCTGTCGCCGAATCAAGGTATCGTCCGATTGCCTCGCGCGAGCCTGGCTCGATTTTTTCAAACAACGCGATGTTTTTCTCGCGACCGACCTCGATGTCGACGTGCTCGGCTCGCTGTTTACCCTTCGGTTCAAAAAAGACGCGGTACCCGGGGTCGAGAAGACTGAGGCTCAGCTCCTTCGCGCTCGACGACCCCATCAAACGGAAATAGTGATCGAACACCTCGGGCATGAGGTACCACGACGGCCCCGTGTCAAAGCGGAACCCATCCTTCGACCAGGTGCCCGCGCGACCACCCACGTTGGGCAACGACTCGAGCACCGTCACCCGATACCCATCCTTCGCAATCAAACCGGCTGCGCCCAGGCCGCCGATTCCGGCTCCAATGATGACGACGTGCTTCTGGGACATTTCCTTACCTTCCCCCGCGTGAGATGACACGGGCCGCTATTGAAAGTTTTTCGAAATCATTCACCCGAATGCGCGTCGCCTTCAGTGTGCCGGCCGGTGTGTCACGAATTCGGGAATTCAATCGATCAAACAGGCCGTGTGCTAGCCCAACGGCACGAGCGGCATCGCGCGGGAGCAAAGGAATCGTTCGCCGCGCCGCATCGAGGTCGTCGGCGATGTCGTCACAGAGGCGGTGTTTGTCCTCTTCGGTGAAGGTTGTCAGCGAAACGCCCGGAAAATACGATCGACCGAGGTCATCAACGTCGGCGGCGAGGTCGCGCAAGAAATTGACCTTTTGAAAGGCCGCCCCCAACGACCGCGCGCCGGTATACAGGGTCCGAGCTGTTTCGGGGTCGGGCTTGTCGTCGCGGATGAACACGGCGAGGCACATGAGCCCGACGACCTCGGCAGAGCCATAGACATACGTGTCGAACGATTCCTGGGTGTAGACGCGGGCCGTGAGATCCATTCGCATCGAGGCGAAAAATGGTTCCACAATGTCCTTTTGGATGTTGACATCGCGTGCCGTGATTGCAAAAGCATGAACAATCAGGTTCGTCGAATATCCCGTTTCCATCGCCCGATACGTATCGGCTTCGAGGGCATCTAATTGCAGGCCAGCCTGTGTCGTTGTGAGGCCCGCCTCGACCGCCACACCGTCGACAATTTCATCGGCAAGGCGAACGAGCGCGTAAACGTTGTCGATGTGTTGACGGGATTCTGCTGACAAGATGCGCGAGGCCAACCCAAACGATGTCGAGTACTCACGGATGACGAGAGACGCCGAGCGCTCTGCGACGCGGTTATAGAGCCCGAGACGAGTCATCGATTCGCCACGAACACCAGGGTCTTTTCCAACAACACTCTCTCAGGATAGCCTGAGTAGTAATGAGCGCAGTTGAAGAATTAGTCGTCCTCCTTGCCGAGGACGGTACCCGAATTGGGACCGCACCAAAGGCGACGGTCCATACCAAGGACACGCCCCTACATCTGGCTTTTTCGTGCCATGTGACGAACGCGGTTGGCGAGATACTGATCACCCGCCGCGCACTGTCAAAATTGACGTGGCCAGGCGTGTGGACCAATTCATTCTGCGGTCACCCCGGGCCCGACGAGTCGATGGATGATGCAATTCGCCGTCGTGCAGAGCAAGAATTGGGCATCTCGGTTAGTGAAATCCGACCAGCTCTTCCGGACTTCCGCTATCGCGCCATCGATGCTTCGGGGATTGTTGAAAACGAAATCTGCCCGGTGTTCGCAGCCACCGTAGTCGGCGAACCGAATCCGTCACCCGCCGAGGTCGCCGAGTGGCGTTGGGTCAATCCCGACAATTTGCGTGCCGCCATCGAAGGCGCACCCTTCGCGTTCAGCCCTTGGCTTGTCTGGCAACACGAACAATTGGTCGAATCGCGCCTCGCCTAAAGCGCGGTCTTGTGGAAGTTCTTCCACGAGCGCGATGCCGTCGGACCGCGTTGTCCCTGGTACCGACTACCGTACTTTTCGCTTCCGTAGGGGTTCTCGCTCGGCGATGAGAGTCGGAAGAAACACAATTGGCCAATCTTCATTCCGGGCCACAACTTTATGGGAAGGGTCGCGACGTTACTCAATTCGAGAGTGACGTGGCCGCTGAAACCAGGGTCCACGAACCCCGCAGTCGAGTGAGTCAGCAAACCAAGTCGGCCGAGCGATGATTTGCCTTCGAGTCGGGCAGCAATGTCGTCGGGAAGAGTAACGAGTTCGAAGGTCGATCCGAGCACGAATTCCCCCGGATGCAAGATAAAAGGCTCACCGGAATCAACCTCGACTCCCCGCGTCAATTCGGGTTGCTCCTCGGCGGGGTCGATGAACGGGTACTTGTGGTTGTCGAACAATCGAAAGAATTTGTCCAGCCGGACGTCGATGCTGGATGGTTGAATCATCCCCATATCGAGCGGGTCAAGTTGAACACGATTGGATTCAATTTCGGCACGAATATCGCGATCACTGAGAAGCATGGGACGAGCCTACCGTTCGAGGTCTTTGGTTTCGCGTCCGTGGTCGACTGTATCCTCTGCAACCTTCCGTCAACCTTGGAAGCGGATGGAGTAGGAGTGGAAATTTCGATGGACGATGCGGTCTCGCAATTCATCAAATCGCAATTCGGCGATTCCCTTATGACCACTGGCTGGTTGCTGGTTGTCTCTACGGCCGAGGGTGCTCTCTCGGGCGCTCCGAACGGATTTGTCTTGATTCACAACGAGGGACTTCCCCAGCACACCCAGCTGGGTCTGTTGCATTCAGGCGTCAATTCCGTGACCCACGATCAGATGTTCGAATCGCTTGGACGATCGAAGCCGAAACCGCCGCCCTTCTAGTCGCTATTCGAGAAATTCGTTGTCTTTGGCTGTGCGCATAAAGTCAACAACGCGTCGATCGACCTGGATATCGCTCGGCTGCAGGGTCCGCGACAGGAACACTCCGTCCAGAGTTCGGATTCGTGAGAATGCGACGTAGGCCTGCCCATTGGCGAAAGCGCCGCGGCCGAAGTCGAGGACAGCGGAATCCAGTGTCTGCCCCTGGGATTTGTGGATTGTGACGGCCCACGCCAGCCGCAGTGGAAATTGCGCGAACGTTGCCATGACGTCGGCCTCGACACTGTTTTCTTCGGGGTCGTAGGTGTACTGGATTTTTTCCCACTGAACCGGCTGAACTTCAACCGCATTGGCGGGATCGGTGTCGAGAGCAACATGGACTGCACCGTCTACCTTCACCACAGTGCCGACAGACCCGTTAACCCAGCGATTTCCGTCGGCGATTGAATCGTTTCGCAGGAACATGACCCGAGCGCCCGGCTTTAGTTCGAGTTCTTCTTCGGCCGGAAGTTGACCGCCGAAGTCCCCGTCAATGATGGCTCTCGCGATCTTTGGCTTTCCCGGTAATTCCTTCAGTGCCTTCGCGTTGATGCTGTTCGCGCTGACGTTGGTGGTCGCCAAGGTCACTGTCCCCTCCGGAATGGGCCTCCGTGCGCCGATATCATTCAAGACCGCGCCATCGCTTGTCGTCATTTGCCCATTGCGCATTCGATCGAGAATGTCGCGAAATTCGGCCTCGTCCTGTCGCTTGACGTCGGTCAGTTCGACGACACGCGGTTGCGCTTCTCTCCACGCCTTTGAATCGAAGAACCAGGGTGATTCATAGTTATCCATGAGGTACTGCTTTTCTGGACCTTCCTTGAGCACGGGTGGAAGTTGATACGGGTCACCGAACATCACGACCTGCACGCCGCCAAAGGGCTCATTCTTTCGACCTCGAGTTGCTCGCAATCGTCGGTCCAGTCCGTCAAGCAAGTCGCAACGAACCATTGATATCTCGTCGATGACGACGGTATCGATTCGACGTAGCAAAACCCTGGCGTCGTCCGACAACGGATAAAACTTGGTGTGGTCAGTGACCAAACCGATGGGTAATCGAAAAAGCGAGTGAATTGTTTGACCGCCAACAGTGAGCGCAGCGACACCCGTTGGTGCGCCAATTACGAGCGATTTCGATGTTTGCTCGACGAACTCCTGCAGCAATGTTGACTTTCCGGTTCCCGCTCGTCCCGTCACGAAAACATGTTCGCGGGTGCCTTCGATGATGTCCATCACGCGCGATTGTTCTGGCGTGAGTTCGAACACAATGGCGCCTTTCGTCAGATTCTCCAGAGTACTCGCCCGCAGTATCGCAACGCGGAGGCGGGGCGGAGTTGGTGACAATTCCGCGACAATTTACCGTTTGGTTGGCCGGCGATTCTCGAGCTTCTCCAACATCGCGTTGTATTCCTCGAGCTCGGCGTCGTGATCGCGTGCCGCTTGTCGGTCTGACCGCTTTGATTCGCGTTCGTCAGATCGAATCCACGACCGCACGACAAGCGCCGAGAGGAGGAGCGTTGGTAACTCGCCGATTCCCCAGGCGATGGCTCCACCCACCTGTTGATCGACGAGAGGGGAGTCGCCCCACGTTCGTCCCATCGCACCGAACCATTCGGGCAACAACAATGAGGTTCCGGTCATGAGCGCGAGTCCAAAGAACGCGTGAAAACCCATCGTGCCCATCAAGAGAATCATTCGAACGGGGTATGAAGTTCGATGCGGTGAGGGATCAACGCCAATGAGCGCTTGAACGAACAGGTACCCCGCCAGCAAGAAATGTAGGATCATCCATTCGTGGCCAAGGTGGGTGGTCGACGCCCAGGACAACAGCGGAGAGTAATAGAAGACCATGAGTGAGAGCGCGAAGACGACGGTCGAGACGAGTGGGTGTCCGACAAATCCAATCCACTTCGAGTGAATGATTCCGAGAAACCACTCGCGCATCCCGCGCGATCCGTCGCGGCGAGCGTCGATCGATCTCGCAACCAGTGTTACTGGTGCGGCCAGAACAATCCCGACGGGTATCAGCATCGTCAACAACATGTGTTCGATCATGTGCGCGCTGAACAAGAATTCGCCGTAAACTGCGACTCCGCCGCTCGTCGTGTACACGAGTATTGCCATTGCCCCGAGCCACATGATTGGTCGGTGAATCGGCCACGCGTCGCCGCGTCGCCGAAGTCGCTCCACTCCCCACATATAGAAAATGCTGGTGAAAACGGCGAACAGGGTCCAGATCAGGTCGATCTTCCATGAGGTGAAGGCCGTTGTCCAGGTCCACTCACCCGGCAAAACTCGTCCCATGAGAATCTCGGCTGGTGTCATCGGTCCTGTCAGGGTCTGCTCAATCGGAGGTGCAGTGCGGGCAAGCCCCGTCGCGAGACCCACAACAAACCCGAGAATGGCTGTTTCTAGCACCGCGAACCCCACGATGGACTTCACTGGGCCGAGGCGGGGAATGATGACACGGCGCCAGCGTGTGCCGAGCAACGCAAGAATCACCGTACCGGCCGCTTTAAGCAAAACGATGATGCCGTACTCCGACACGAGGTTGTCGACGGTGCCGATTCGAATTATTGCACTGGCGACGCCCGTGATGGACACGATGGTAATGGACAATAGCGCGATTGAGGAGTAACGCCTAAGGACGTCAACACGGTTTGCACCACAAGCCATAGCGACCACTGACGTGGCGAGACCGCCGGTCCACAGAGAAACAAACACGATGTGCAGTACGAGTGCATTTATTGCCAAACCGTGGCTCGATGTTCCACCCGAGTGGCTCATTTCGGCGAACGGCCACGCTGACGCGACGGCAATGAGAAAGGCGACGGCGAGCCAGAACGGTCGTCGAGAAATCGCGACCACCGTTGTCGAAACGACGGACAAGCCCGTCGCGATGAGCATCAATTGCCCGAGGCTGGTTTCGGTCAGGAAGAACCCGAAATTTGCGTCGAATCCATCGTCGAATGTTGGAACCTCTCCCACGACGGTGAAATAGGTAAAGAGAATGTGGCCGACGAGAGACAGGGACCAGATTATTCCTGCTCCCACAACCACGTTGAGGGTGCGGTTGGCGGGACTGCCCGGTGGCAACACGTAGAGGCAGACCGCGAGCCCACCGATGACCATCGCCCCCGCGAGTGACACGATTAGTTTCGTTATTGGGGTTCCCCAACGGACAAGTTCACCGGCGTCACCGAGTTCACCCGCGTGGCTCGCACCACCCAGTTCCATGGCGAACCACAATCCCGCGATAGCGGCAACCACGAGAGCGAGAGAAACAATCAGACGTGGGCGATTCACCGTTTGAGCCTACCGAGCGAATCTGGGCAAAGAGGAAGGGGCGGAGTTTCCTCCGCCCCTTCCCAAAAGCAAAAGCTACTTGACAGCAGCCTTGAGCTTCGAACCAGCCGAAACCTTGACGCCCTTTGAGGCGGCGATTTGGATGGTGGCACCGGTCTGGGGGTTGCGTCCCTGACGAGCGGCACGGTTGGTGCGGTCGAATGCGACCCAACCGGGGATGGTGACCTTGTTACCCTTGGCAACTTCGCCGGCAACAGTGGTGAAAAGAGCGTCGAGAACACCGTTCACGGTGACCTGGCTCTGTCCGGTGTGCGCGGCGATTGCCGCTACGAGCTCGGATCGGTTCATTCGAGTCCTCCTGAGACTTTGTGGATGAAATGTTAATCCTTGAGTTTCCCCAAGTTTTAGCGATTTCAGACTACCAAGAAGACTTCTTTACGCCTGGCAATTCGCCACGGTGTGCCATTTCACGGAATCGGACACGCGAAATGCCAAATTTCGAGAGAAAACCACGGGGGCGGCCGTCGATTGCGTCGCGACCACGCACACGAACCGGCGAAGCGTTTCGAGGAAGCTTCTGGAGTCCGAGGCGCGCGGCCTCGCGCGACTCTGCTGTTCCGTTGGGGTCAACGAGCGCCTTCTTGAGTTCTAGACGCTTGGTTGCGTAGCGCGCAACAATGACCTTTCGCTGCTCGTTACGAGCAATCTTGCTTTTTTTCGCCATGTCTAGCGCTCCTCACGGAATTCAACGTGCTTGCGGACGACCGGGTCGTACTTCTTGAGTACGAGACGGTCTGGGTCGTTTCGACGGTTCTTGCGAGTGACATAGGTGTAACCCGTGCCAGCCGTCGACCGCATCTTGATGATTGGGCGAACATCTTGAGACTTCTTAGCCATTAGAACTTCACCCCGCGAGCGATGAGGTCGCGCATGACAGCGTCAATTCCGCGCGCATCGATGGTTTTGATTCCCTTGGCCGAGAGGGTCAGGGTGACTTTACGACCGAGAGTCGGAACGTAATAGGTCTTTTTCTGAATGTTCGGATCGAACCGACGCTTCGTGCGTCGGTGCGAGTGCGAAATGCTGTGTCCGAAACCAGGAACGGCTCCGGTCACCTGGCACACTGCTGCCATGGTTTTCTCCTTGTAGTTACCGTGAGGACAAACCTCACCCAAGATCACTTGTCTGCAACGGAATCGGTGAAACAGTCGCGGTGTGCACGCGTGAGCGCGCAACCTCTCAAGGGTACGTGATTAATCGGCAACACACAAACTCAGGCGGAACAGACCGCGCACCGCCCGTAAATCTCGGCGATATGGGTGGTCATCGTGAAACCGTGGCCGCTCGCATTTCGCGCTGCCCATTCTTCGATTTCACCCCCGTCCAGCTCGACGGTCGCAGCACAATCGACGCAGACGAGATGGTGGTGGTGGCTCGTGCCGCACAGTCGATATAAGAATTCTCCATTCCGGTTTACTGAGTCAACCGCACCCTCTTCGGAAAGCCCCTGCAAAGTTCGATAAACAGTAGCCAGCGAAGGTGCCTCGTCTCCGAGCATGATGTGAAGATTCTGGGCCGAGATGAATTCGCGTGAGCTGTTCAGGGCCGCCGTCACCCTGGTTCGTTGTCGCGTGTTTCGTTTCATCGTGGGGTTCTCAGTTGTGGTCCTTGACGCCGGTGATGTGAATATGGTCCTCGTGGTGTTCGATTCCGTGTTCGGCGTCGAGATCCTTGTGAATCTCGCGTCGGAGTCGAGGCAGCAACCAACGTTTGTAGACGACCCCATAGAGAAAGGCGACAAAAAGCCCGTCGAATACGATCTGCCAGATCAATTCCGAAAGGATATGGGCCGGGTCAAGAGTAATGGCAAGCAGTTCATCCCAAAAGGACATTCCGGCGTCGTGTAAGTCTGCGGCGAGCTTATTGATTATCATTCTCATAAAATATCTTTATTGAGAACAATTGTCAATAATTAGTCAAGCAGCATGGCCGGTTCTTCGATGATGCTCGCGACATCCGCCAAGAAACGGCTCGCAACATCGCCGTCGACGACCCGATGGTCGAATGATGCCCCGATGGTCGTGACGAACCGCGCCTCTACCCGGCCATCGACGATCCACGGCTTTTGCTTGATCGCGCCGAGCACGACGATGCTGACTTCGCCTGGGTTGATGATGGGGGTACCAGTATCAACACCGAACGAGCCAAGGTTGGTGATTGTGATGGTTCCGTTGGACATGTCGTCAATCGTCGTCTTGCCGTCCCGAGCCGTCACCGTAAGGTTTTCGAGGCCGAGCGCCAATTGTTTCATGTTGAGCGTGTGCGCCTCTTTGACATTCGGCACGATGAGTCCGCGAGGAGTTGCCGCGGCGATACCAAGGTTGACGTAGTGGTGAACGATGATGTCCTTGTCGGTCCACGACGAGTTCACGTTCGGGTTTCGCTGAACCGCCCAAATAACGGCCCGAGCCATGACGAGCAACGGCGAAACTCGTATCCCCTGGAAATCAGGCGAGCTCTTGAGTCGCTTGACGAAGTCCATGGTTCTGGTCGCATCGACGTCCACGAATACCGACACGTGCGGCGCTTCAAACTTTGACTTAACCATCGCGGTCGCGATTGCCTTGCGCACCCCCTTGACAGGAATGTATTCCTCGCGTTCACTCGGCCATTCGGGGGTTTCCACGTTTCGGAACACCGTCGTGACTTGGGATTGGCGAACCACGTCGTCACGAGTCACCTCGCCGCGAGCGCCCGTCGCCAAAACCTTGGAGATATCGACACCGAGTTCCTTCGCCAGCTTTCGCACAGGTGGTTTCGCCATGACGGGAGCGCTATCGGCTGGCGGGTAAACGACGGTTTCGCCGCGGTCGGCGTCATGGGGAACTTCCGCCGGCGTGACGGTTGCCGTGCGCGAACCGCGTCGTGACGTGACATGGCCGGCGCTTCCGTAGCCGACTAGGACGGCCTCTGCTACGGGTTCCGTTTTAGCATTTCCCTCACCCTTGGATTCCGGCGTAGCGGTTGCGGCGACGGGTTCGGGAGCGGGATGCAGGGTCGCGGGGACTCCACTCTCGGAATCAACTTGAATGATCGGCGTGCCAACCGGCACGGTATCGCCCTCACCAGCAAGCAAGGCAACAATGGTCCCTGCAAAAGGACTGGGCAATTCCACGAGTGACTTCGCCGTCTCGATCTCAACCAAGATGTCGTTTACGGCGACGACATCGCCCTTCTTCACTCGCCACTGCACGATTTCGGCCTCGGTCAGGCCCTCGCCAACATCGGGGAGCGGAAAATCAACTACGGCCACGGTCAGTACCCTCTCGTTCGATCGACTGCATCGAGAATGCGGTCAACGTCGGGAAGAAAAATGCCCTCAAGGTTCGCCGGCGGGAACGGAACGTCAAAGCCACTCACGCGCAATACGGGTGCCTGCAAGAAATAGAATGCCCGTTCTGACACGGTAGCTGCGATTTCCGAGCCGAGAGACGCGTTTCCCGACGCTTCCTGCGCGACCACAAGTCGTCCCGTTTTCTCAACCGATGCGACGATGGGCTCGTAATCGACGGGCGACAGCGACCGTAAATCAATGACCTCGAGGTTGATCCCCTCGCCTTTGGCGACCTCGGCCGCATCGAGCAGCATCGCGACCATCGCACCGTGACCGACAACCGTCACGTCTGTTCCGGTTCGAACCACTCGTGACTGGTGGGCTGGGGCGGGTGTTCCGTCGAGGTCAACGTCACCCTTCGGCCAATAGCGAGCCTTCGGTTCGAGAAAAATGACAGGGTCGTTTGACTGAATCGCCTGTTGAATCATGTGAAAGCCATCATTGGGTGTCGCCGGGGACAGCACGCGAAGTCCCGGTGTGTGAGCGAAATACGCCTCGGGGCTTTCTTGGTGGTGCTCGACCGCGCCGATGTGACCGCCGTAAGGGATGCGGATCACGACGGGGAATGACTGATCACCCTGATGCCGTGACGTCTGCTTGGCGAGTTGAGACATAATCTGGTCGAACGCCGGGAACACGAATCCGTCAAATTGAATCTCGCAGACAGGTCGGTAGCCGCGCATTGCAAGCCCGATTGCTGTTCCGACGATTCCCGACTCGGCGAGCGGCGTGTCCAACACGCGGTTCTCCCCAAATTCGGTCTTGAGGCCCTCGGTGACACGGAAGACCCCGCCCAAAGTAGCGATGTCCTCGCCCATGAGAAGAACTTTGTCGTTCTCGCGCATTGCACGCTGGAGACCGAGGTTGATGGCTTTCGCCATGGACAGTGACTCGCTCATCGGGAATCCCCGTAGGACGCTTCGTAATCTGCCAGCCACGCCTTTTGGGCCGCAATGAGGGGGTGCTCGTCGGTGTAAACATGGTCAAACATGGTGTCCGTGGATGGCGGCGTGAGGGCGAGAACGCGGGCACGAACGTCGGCGGCGAGATCTTCCCCTTCGGTTTTCACCGCAGCAAAAAACTTGTCGGATTCTCCCTTGGCGCGAAGGAACTTTTCGAAACGTGAAATCGGGTCTCGTTCCTTCCACAAGTCCTCTTCGGCCTGTCCGCGATATTTCGTCGGGTCGTCGCTGGTCGTGTGTGCGCCAAGACGATAGGTCTGGGCTTCGATAAAGCGGGGCCCTTTTCCGGCGCGAGCGTCGTCGAGAGCAACCGTGGTGACGGCATAGGAAATGAGGACGTCGTTTCCATCGATTTGAAGTGACGGGATTCCGAAGCCTTCACCGCGCAGATAAAGGGGACTGCGCGATTGCCGTGAAACAGGCACAGAAATGGCGTACTGATTGTTTTGAAGAAAAAAGACGATGGGCGCGTGATAAGACTGAGCGAAAACGAGAGCCTCATTGGAGTCGCCTTCGCTCGACGCGCCATCGCCAAAATAGACGATCGTGGCCTCGTCTAAATCGGGCTTTCCGTTTCCCGACTTCCCGTCCATCGTCGTCCCCATCGCATAGCCGACCGCGTGTAGCGTCTGGGTCGCGAGAACGAGCGTGTAAAGACGGAACTTCGAATCGTTGGGGTTCCAGCCACCGTTCGTGACACCGCGGAGCAACGAGAGGATCGCGACGGGATCGATTCCGCGAATTCGCGCCACCGCGTGCTCACGGTAGGACGGGAAAATGGTGTCCTGGCTGCGTGTGGCGAACCCCGAACCAACCTGCGCCGCTTCTTGACCGAGGCTTGGGACCCACAGTGCGAGTTGACCCTGCCGTTGCAAGTTCCCCGACTCAATATCGAATCGTCTCGTCACTACCATTTCGCGGTAAAAATTCTGAAGCTGCGCGTCGTTCAATTTGTCGACGAGCGCACGGTATTCCGCAGTCCGATCGCTTTCGACAAGAGTCCCGTCGATTGACAGCAGTTGAAGGGTTGCCTCGGTATACGGCATGCCACCAGACTAGCCGTAACCGCGTTTGTTGACGCCTGTCGGAAGCGTATTGTGTCGGCTCATTGTGGGTTTTGTTCAAACTCACACGCTCCGTCGTAGTCTGTCTATATGACTCGACTGCTTTTGGGGCTGATCATTAACACCGCCGCTCTGTGGATTGCGGATTCTTTCGTTGAAGGCATTCACCTTATTCCGTTCGATTCTGGTGAAGCAAATCTCGTTCTTTCCTACGCTGCCGTGGCAGCCGTCTTCGGAGTCGTCAATGCCGTCATCGGTAATTTCATCCGAATCGTCGCGTTCCCGCTTTACCTACTGACGTTGGGGCTTGTCGCGCTTCTCGTCAATGCAAGCCTCTTGATGCTCGTATCGCAAGCGACGCCGTATATGGGCTTTGGCCTTGTGATCGACGACTTCTCGTGGGGCGTCATTGGTGCCCTCGTCATGTCGCTGTGCAATTGGTTGATTGGTATCGCTCTTCGCCCGTTCATGAGCCCCGTGTCAGTCACCCGCTAAAGTCGCCCGAAACCACATCGCAGTTCCCGGGCTATCGATGTGTAGGCGGTTTTCGAGCGCTATCAAACGCGGGTCCCTGAGAATCTCCAGCCGTCGAAGCGAATCCTGATAGTTCACCGCAAGGTGCGCATCGGTTCCCGTGAGACGGGGCTCGGTGTGCACAATCCAGGTGGTGCCCTTTGTTCCCCGGATGTCTCCGCCCAGTGCGGGGACGGGGTCCTCGGTGTGCACAACGTTGATGATGGGCACATTGTCCGGTGAATCGACGACACCGGCGGGTGTTCCTATGGTGAATACAGCCTCCACCTCGTAACGACCTGAGCCCGCGAGTGCGAGGGCAATCGCCCCGCCCTGCGAGTGTCCTGTTAAGACGATGGGTGTCGTGCCGGTCACTCCGGCGTGCTCCAGTGCAGATTCAGCGGCGGAGATCGATCGCGAAGCACCCGACGCGAGCATTTCGGCATTCGCGCCGACCCACCATGGGTTGTTGGGGCCGGCGGTAAAGTCGGTGCCTGCCAGATACACCTCGAAACGGGGGCCGTTTGGCGTGTCAAATCGGTCAATGCGGACACGTTCCGAACCCGTGGGAATT
Source organism: Microbacteriaceae bacterium (assembly GCA_024639935.1). Classification (GTDB taxonomy): domain Bacteria; phylum Actinomycetota; class Actinomycetes; order Actinomycetales; family Microbacteriaceae; genus MWH-TA3. Next base: position 7,339 of record JAHEFZ010000003.1, on the reverse strand, counting down.
CGAGCACAACGTTCCAGGAAATCGTGTGGCCCGTTGGCGTGATCGAGTGCTCGAGTCATCGTGACCGGGGCCCATGGCGATGCCCCCGATTGCCACGGTGTGTAGTTCTCGACCCATTGGCTGGCGAGTCGAGCTGCCGGCCACGGTCCACCCGTCGCAAGTGCTGCGCGAGCCCACTCGGACGGGTCAATCGTCGCAATAACGCCGTCAAGGTCAGCGTGAATCCCGGCGACCTCTTTCGCGGCGGATTCAATTTCTGACTTCAGAAAAAGTCGTTCTGGCGAATAATTCAAGCGCAGGGATATCCCCACATACTGAGCTGCGCTAGCAACCGTCATTGCCACTCGGCGCAGGTCTTCAGACCGAACGAGAAGGGCATCGAGCGTGTAGTGGGCGGTGGTGGTCTCGACAGGTATCGGAGGAATCAACCGAGTGTCTGCGCATGAATGAGCAGGGCTATCAATCGGGAGCGGAACGCCGTTGCGACATCATCGTAGGCGATGCGGGCTGGTCCGGCCCAGCCCGTACGCGCGATTGAACGCTCGAGATCGGCAATCGCCCCGCTGAGAAGGTCCGTTGTGTTGTCCAGATTCGCGCATATCACCATCACAGCGTTCCAGACTCGTCGAGCGCTCGGCACCCCCGTGGAGTGACGGTGGAAGGGTGATGCGCACACCGTTCGTGGGGATAAAACTGCGAGAATAGAGATATGACCCTTTCTCCCCAACCGCTCAGCCCCTTGGACGGTCGTTACCACGGTTCCGTTGCCGAGATTGGTCAACATCTGTCCGAAGCGGGACTCAACCGTGCTCGGGTTCACGTGGAAGTTGAGTGGTTGATTCGCCTCGCGGATGAGGGTCTTTTTGGTGCCGAGCTGAGCGCCGATGAGCGCCGTGCCGTGCGGGATGTCACGACGAGCTTCGGTGATGCGGATGTCGCGCGGATCGCCGAGCTCGAAGCAACAACACGACACGATGTCAAGGCCGTGGAGTATTTCGTTCGCGAAAATCTCGAGCGACTCGGGCTGACACGTATCGCAGAGTTGACACACTTCGCGTGTACGAGTGAAGACATCAACAACCTGTCCTATGGAATCACCCTGGGTAGCGCCGTTCGCGAAGTGTGGCGTCCCGCGGTGAACGTCGTTGTCGAAAAATTGACGGAGTTGGCCACATCTGAACGCGACACTCCCATGTTGTCGCGCACTCACGGCCAAGCGGCGACCCCGACAACGTTCGGGAAGGAAATGGCGGTTTTTGTTCACCGTCTCGCCAAACTCCTCGCTGACATTGACGCGCTTCGTCTTTCCGGCAAGTTCTCGGGAGCAACAGGCACCTTCTCTGCTCACGTTGTCGCAGCTCCGGAGGTCGACTGGCAACGTGTGTCACGGGAGTTTGTCGAATCCTTTGGGCTCGAGTGGAACCCCCTGACCACCCAAATTGAACCGCACGATAGCCAAGCCGAGCTACTCGCTCGAATCAGTCACGTCAACCGGGTTTTGCATAACCTCTGCACCGACATGTGGACGTACATTTCGCAGGGGTTCGTGACCCAGACGCCGGTTAGCGGCGCGACGGGTTCGTCAACAATGCCCCACAAGGTGAACCCCATTCGTTTCGAGAACGCTGAGGCGAACCTCGAGATTTCGTCAGCGCTGGGCGATTCTCTTGGCGCAACGCTCGTTACCTCACGACTCCAGCGGGACCTCACCGACTCGACCACCCAACGCAACCTCGGTGTCGTACTCGGGCACTCGGTCCTGGCTGCGGCAAATATCTCGGCTGGTCTGGACGAAATTGCGATCGATAGGGCGGCCTTGGGCGAGGATCTTGGGTTGAACCTCGAAGTTCTCGGAGAAGCGATTCAAACCGTGCTGCGCGCCGAACGCGTGGCCGGAACGACAACAATTGACAACCCCTACGAATTGTTGAAAGAACTCACGCGGGGGAAACGCCTCACGGCCGAAGACCTGCGCACGTTTATCGAAGGTCTCGACATGTCGACGGCAGGGAAGGCGCGGCTTCTCGAACTCACTCCGGCCACCTACGTTGGTCTCGCCTCGAAATTGGTCGATTACCTCAACTAATCGTGCGGATCCTTTTCCGACTTCGGTAACTGCGGACTCATCGCGAGGACCATCATTGCGAGACTAATGATGGTGACGACAAAACCGCCGGCGCCGGCAATCGCGGATAGAGCGAAGTCTCGGGTGACCATTAAGACGATGCCGCCGAGAAATAGCCCCGCCACAAAGGCCAAACCGACGAGTTCGGCCGGTCGCGTTTTATCGCTTCGCGCCACGGGTTTTTACCTTTGCTGTTGTGGAATTGGATGGCTTCATTTCTTGCAAGGACCGGCGCGCTTTCCGGCGGGAATCGATCGCGCTGATCAGGCCAAAAATGCCGGCGATAATCGCCCAACCACCCGTCAATCCGGCGGCGGTCCTGTCGTTTGCACTGATGGTGAAGTACAGAATTGAAAGTCCCAACGCCAGCACGCCGGTTGACCATAACCAAATACGGTCACTTCGGGCGAAGGCACGAGAAGTTTCGAACGCCACGAGTGCGATTGTTAGCGACAGCGCAGTGTTGGGTGACATGCGGCTTGCGATGAGCCCCAGCACCGATAACCCGGCAACAACCAGTGTGGACCACCACGTCACGGCGTTCATCAAAGTTGCCGGTCCGCCTCGGGTATAGAGCGACACCGAAACGACAAAGATGAGCCATTCGAGTCCCGTGTAGGTGGAGTGATCCTCGGTGAGTGTGATTGCTATGCCCGCGATGAGCGCTGCGATGTACCGCGCATACGGACGAATTGCGTCAAGGCCACTCGTCACGATTGACCTAAGGTTTCGCGCATTTGCCATGCTCCAAGAATATGGGGTTCCGGATTGACGATTTTCCGTCTACATCTTTGCCATATCACTGAAACGTGAATAATGCCCCTCGAAAAGAACGGTCAGTACCCGCATCTCACCATTTCGGTGCTTGGCGATATGAATTTCTGCGTCGTTTCGATTCTCACCTTGTTCCGCGAACCGCTCTCGGTGCAAGAGCAGCACGATGTCGGCGTCCTGCTCGAGCGATCCTGACTCTCGGAGGTGCGAAAGCTGTGGCTTTTTGTCCGGTGCGTTTTCTGGGCCACGGTTCAGTTGGGACAGCGCAACAATCGGGACGCCGAGTTCTTTTGCGAGGAGCTTGAGCGATCGAGAGAACTCTGACACTTCTTGTTGACGATTTTCAACCTTTTTACCGCTGGTCATGAGCTGGAGATAATCGATGATAACGAGTTTGATGCCGTATTGAGCCTTCAGGCGACGGCACTTTGCGCGGATTTCGGACAGTGTCAGGTTCGGACTGTCGTCAATGTACAAGGGGGTGTCATCGAGCCGTGACTGTATAGAATTTATTCGCTTCCAGCCTTCCGACTTGAGTTCTTTTGACTTACGAATGGCGTTGAGGGGAACGCTCGATTCAGCAGACAACAACCGTTGCGAGATTTCGCTCGCGCTCATTTCAAGCGAGAAGAAGACGGTCGGGACGTTTGAACGAAGAGCCGCAGAGCGCGCAAAGTCGAGTGCGAGTGTGGACTTTCCTAGACCAGGGCGCGCAGCGATGAGAACGAGCTGCCCGGGGTGAAGCCCGTTCGTGACGTCGTCGAGCTCGCGAAACCCCGTGGGTATATCAAGTCCCTCCTTGGCCGATTTCGCCTGTTCTTCCATCTCGTTGACGGCGATATTGACCGCGTCGCGTAACACGATTGCGTCTTGAGCACCTGCCGCGCGACCAATGGTAAAAATTTCGACCTGCGCGTCATTGACAAGTTCACTCGGGTCGCCTTCGGCGGCGTATCCGAGCTGGGTGATGCGGGTCCCTGACTGCACAAGCTTCCGCAGGATTGCCTTGTCGGCCACAATGCTGGCATAGTAGCTAGCGTTCGCAGCGGTCGGCACCGAGGATTCCAGTGTGTGCAGGTAACTTGCGCCACCGATTTTTGCGAGATTACCGTCGCGAGTCAATTGCTCGGTGATCATGATGACATCGGTGGGTTCCGATCTCGAGAAGACGGTATTGATCGCGTTGAATATGATTTCGTGTTTGGGGTAATAGAAATCTTCGCCTCTGACAAGTTCTAGAACTTCGACAATGGCGTCAGGCGACAAAAGCATCCCACCAAGCGTGCTCATTTCAGCGGCCTGGTCGTTCGGTGGAACGCGAGTGTCCCCGGTGCCTTCTGGCACAAGTTCGAGCTGCGGACCTGCCATCAACAATCACCTTCTCAATAAACGTTTCGTGTGGGATCTTAAGTATGCGCGCGAGAGCCGACATCAGACTTCTTCACATGCTCTCGGTGAACGCTACGTTTTCGGGTGACCCGACGCAATTAGGGCTGTGGATAACATTGTGGGTAAAATGTTTACCACGCCGAGCGTCGTTGTGGATGACTTGGGGATAACCTCGAAAAACAAACCCTCTTGGTTGTCAAAAAATGGCTCTGACCCCATGTTTCACGATATTCGTCGCTGTGGGGAAAGTTGTTTAGAGTTTAGGTTGAACCTTTAACTTTTCCACAACGTGCCTGTTTGCGCCTAACAGTGTAACGCCCGCCCTCGTTTCCGAGGACGGGCGCCAACGATGGCCTGACAGCTCTACTTGCGAGCCGTCACCTTGAGCGCGAGCGTGGCGGTCACCCCGTCGTGGAGGCGTACAGTTGCCGAAAACGCGCCGGTCGATTTGATCGGTGTGGCCAATTCGATTGTGCGCTTGTCGACCTCGCCTAGTCCGGATTCTGCGACTGCAGCCGCGATGTCTGCCGTCTTGACCGAACCGAACAGGCGACCCTCTGACCCAGCCGACGCCTTGACCGTGATCGTTGCGCCTTCGAGTTTCGCCTTGAGCGCCTGTGCGTCGTCGAGCGAGGCCAGTGCGCGGGAGGCGCGGGCCTGCTTAATATCCGTCACTTGCCTTTCGCCACCGCGAGTCCAGTGAATGGCGAGACCCTGGGGAACGAGAAAGTTCCGGGCGTATCCGCTTTTGACGTCAACGACGTCCCCGGCAGAGCCGAGGCCAGTGACCTCGTGAGTGAGAATGAGTTTTGCCATTGTCGTTCTCCTTAACGGCCAGCGCCGGCATAGGGGAGAAGCGCCATTTCCCGTGCATTCTTAACCGCACGAGCAATGAGACGCTGCTCTTGGACGGAAACGCCCGTGATTCGGCGCGAGCGGATCTTTCCGCGTTCCGAAATGAATTTGCGAAGCGTTGCGACGTCTTTGTAGTCAATGACGTCGATCTTGATTGCGCGCGCGGGGGGAAGCGCTTTAGCGCCTTTGCCGACACGCGGCTTACGGCGGTCGCCGGTTGCCTTTCCTGCCATGATTATTCCTTTTCGTGAAGAGTTAGTTAGAACGGAGCGTCGTCGTTAGCGGGCTCGGTCGAGCCGGCACCCCAGGGGTCGCCGCCAGAAACGGGGGCGGCCGGAGCCGACCATTCGTTGCCGCCCGCCGGAGCGGACCAATCGCCGTTTCCGCCGCCGCCCGCAGCCGAACCCGGTGCTCGGGTAACAGCCGCCGTCGCATAGCGAAGCGAAGGTCCGATCTCGTCAACTTCGAGTTCAATCGAGGTTCGCTTTTCGCCTTCCTTTGTTTCAAAGGAACGCTGACGAAGTCGACCGGTCGCGACGACACGTGAGCCTTTAGACAACGAGGAGGCAACGTGTTCGGCGAATTCACGCCACACGCTCGCGCGGAGGAACAGCGCTTCGCCGTCCTTCCACTCGTTGCTCGCACGATCGAATGTTCGAGGAGTCGATGCGATGGTGAAATTCGCAACGGCAACACCGTTTTGGGTATAACGAAGTTCAGGGTCGGCCGTAAGGTTGCCAACCACCGTTATGACTGTGTCGTTCGCCATTGTGGTTACTCCGCGCTCGCTTCAGCGAGTGTTGCTGCTTCCGCTGCTTCGATTGCCTTCGACGCAATTCGTGCTACCGCCTCGTCCGCACGAAGAACCTTGGTGCGCATAATTGACTCGTTGAGTCGAAGCTGGCGCTCAAGTTCCTGCGTGGTTGCGGGGTCAGCAGTGAAATTGATGACGGCGTAAATACCTTCGGTCTTTTTCTGGATTTCATAGGACAAACGACGTCGACCCCACAAGTCGACGTTGTCGACAGAGCCTCCGCCATTCGTGATGACACTCAGGAACTTATCGAGCGTCGGTTGTACGGTGCGCTCATCGACCTCGGGGTCGAGAATCACCATTATTTCGTAGGGATGCATGACGTAACCCACCTCCTCTGGACTCAGCGGCTACAGAATTTCTGCAGCAGGAGGGTTGTGCATCTGGTGCGTGCCGCCCTGTGGGCAACCGTCCAAGAATAGCCGAAAGAAGTGCTCAGGACAATTCGCGTCCGGCGACCCAGGCTCGAAGACGCTTTTCTGCCTCCTCGGCGCCGAGCGGACCTTCGTCCAAACGCAGTTCCATGAGGAACGCGCGCGCTTCACCAACCACACGACCTGGCCGTACATCGAGAATCGTCATGATCTGGTCACCGTCCAAGTCGGGGCGGATCGCGTCAATTTCCTCACGTTCACGGATCGCCGAGATCCGCTCTTCAAGGTCGGTGTAGGCCACATCCATGAGGGCGAGTTTTCTGTCGTTTCTGGTCGTGACATCACTGCGAACAAGAATGTGCAAGCGTTCAAGTTCCTCGCCGGCGTCCCTGACATAACGGCGAACTGCCGAGTCTGTCCATTCCCCCTCGCTGTATCCGAAGAAACGCAGATGCAATCGGATCAAGTTGCATACGCGAGCGATGGTGTCATTATCAAATCGGAGCGCTTGCAGTCTCTTCTTAGCAAGACGCGCGCCGGCCACGTCATGGCCATAAAAGGTCACAACTTTGGCATTGTCAAACGAACGCGTCGCCGGCTTCCCGATGTCGTGCAGGAGCGCAGCAAGGCGACCGATGGTGTCGGGTGGAGAACCCGGAAATCGTTGCAACTCCAGAGCGATCGACTTCGTCAGAACCGTGAGCGAATGTTCGTAGACGTCCTTGTGACGGCCATGTTCGTCGTGTTCACGAATAAGAACGGGGATTTCGGGGAACACGCAGTCGAGAATTCCCGTATCAACAAGCGTTCGGATACCGGGAACCGGATCGGGTGCGCCGATAAGTTTGATGAATTCGTCCCGAACGCGCTCCGCGCTAATCATCAGAATTGAGTCCGCGAGCGCCGTCATCGCGACGATGACCTCGGGGGCGAGGTCGAATTGCAATTGGGCGACAAAGCGTACAGCCCGCATCATTCGAAGGGGATCGTCGGCAAAGGATTGTTCTG